>NZ_JACOFV010000009.1 GCF_014284255.1 Cognatundibacterium jejuense | reverse complement strand
CGTTTAACGGCCAGTTCTTTAAACTCGGTGGTGTAAGCTTTTTTTGGTATCCTGTTCATCATTTGTCTTTCCAAAGTTACGTTTATTTTACGTCACCTTTGGGGAACTAAATTTCGGGGGAAGCTCATTTTCTTTCTGTATAGTTTTAAGATTAAATTTTGGCGATCCTGGCAGCCTTGCTGCCAGCTTATCGAGGTGTGGTTGTACGAGAGTCGTCAGACTAAAAGGAGATTGGTCGAACAGCTGTCTATATGTCGTGTGGGCTGTAGGTTGCCCCCGCAATATGTGATAGCGGCTGATTCTTGAACCAATGGTTTCATCGGGTAAGCTGGCCGGAAAAAATGGAAGTAATTCTTTTGAAGGCTGATTGGATGTAGAAATGATCATTTTATGCTCCTACGAGACTATTATCGACAGAATCATTATCTTCGTTGATTCTTAATTCTTCGATGCCACTGATAAGGTACTCTTGTAAACCAATCGAACGCATATCGTTTTGATCCAGAGTTTCTATCAAAGCTTCTTGGGATATCTCCTTATTTTTTTTGTTAGTTCGATTGCGCCGTATATTTTCAATGGTTTGTTGTGCAACTGATTTTCTTGGTTTAACTTCTGAATTCGGCGTACCATTTTGAACGTTATCTTTATCCGCATTAGGAGTGTTTTGACGCATTGATTGTGCTCTTTGCTGATACAGGCCCCAACGTGCTGCATATCGCTCCCAAGGAATATCTTCAAACTGTTGCAGTAAAATTGGGTTTTTGTCGCGAAAACCAGCGATTAGGTCACGGTCTCTTGCACTAAAATCAGCACCCCAGAAAGCTTCCTCCATATGTTCTGCTGTAACAAATTGGTCTCCCATATCGAGAGCAAGGCGCTGTGAGGAAACGCGAATTCTTGCGCCATAGTCCCGTATTCCACCACAGTATTTGAAAAGTAAAGTCCCATCTGGATCCGAGATTGGGGATGGTTCTGGCATTACATTGTATCGCCACAGCGCAGGGGCTAAGCAATCAGTGAAATCGTAGTCTGTGGCTTCGAGTGGATGCATTTCAATATTTCCAGCAGACCCAATTCTGCGCATATCCTGTGAAAACGTGTCTAGCACATCCATCCCAAATGGATTTCCCATGAGTACGAGAGGTATTCCGAAATTGAGTAGTCTCAAAAAAAAGGTTGCGGCGAGACCACCACGCGCACCACCAGAAAAATTACGTCCCTGCAATTCATCGATGACTAACACACCGACACCGTGGTTTATCAAGATAATGCCTATGTGAACTGCCAGTTTTTCGTTGCTTAAACTGATTAGGCTACGATCTTTAGCATAATTTGTTCCAATTGCGAGATCTAGTGAAGTGAGAATTTGTAGTAGAAGGCCACCCAGAGATCCGTCATGACTCATAGCTACATAAAGCCAAGTCGCCTGCGTAACATGGTTCCAATCAGCAGCAACAGAGAGCCCGTGCTCTATTTTTTGAGGGAGTTTCTTTAATGCCCTTAGAATTTCGTAAGATTTTCCTAAACCCGTAATTCCACTAATTCGCATCCCTTTTGCTGAAGAAGGGAGCCAAGGTAAATCATTTATCCCTTTTCCTGCGTAGCGTGCGATGGCCATCGTGCGTGACCTTGATGAGAGCAAAGTAGGATCTCTGCCAATATAGCCTCTGCGTATCATTCGATAGAGACGAGTTGCAGTGTCCAAGGATGTTAGTGTTGGTTGAAACATTTGTTCCTGCAAGCAATCAAGCAAGTCGTGTCTAGTTTGTAGATCGATATTCCTTGTATCAATGTTCGCTATTGGCCAACAGCATAGTTTCTCTTCTAAGTCGTTGGTAGATAAATGCTTATCGAGTTTATTTAAAAAAGGATTTTCAGATAAATGTTGAATTGTGCTATTGGCAGAATGTTCCATTAAAATTTCCTTTCATTATTAAAACTAGTAAGCCGACTTTTCATTAAATCAGCCAGATTTCTTTTTTTAGGTAGGGTTTCTGAAGCCGTAGATTCCAGTTGAAATAATGACGTTTCTTGAGGGCTTTCTTTTTTAATAAATTTACCATCGCCTGATAGTCTTAAAATTTCTTCATCTAACGCTGAACGCTTTTCTGCTGCCCGGGCTGTTTTTACATTTGTGACTTTAGTACGCTGCATTTTTTGTTTACCTTGAATCTTTTCTGCAGCTATTTTTCGATTTTTGGCATCCACTTCAGCTTCTTTTCTGTACGCCTGTTGGTCGACGTTATCTTGATCTTTTGATGACGCATGTTCTACGTGGTTGATTTTGTCGGCATTATTTATTGCACATAAATCAGGAATGCTACCTTCCAATATGAGTAGGGCATCATCTTTGATATTTGGGATAATATGAATGCCGGAGGAGTCTGCAAAAAAGATGTGAGAAAGATCATCAGGATCGGCACTCACCTCGATATGTTTCTTTCCACGTGAAATCGCGTCGCGTATTATTCCCGAAGTGGCCAAATATTCATTGTTAAATCGAGCACCGTGAAGAAGTTCAACGACATTTCCAGTGTTGGGGCGATGTAGAATGAGCCCGTTTCGTTGTACGCTGGCAGTGAATCTTGGAAGCAAGTGAGCTCGTAAATAATTCGGGTCGACTGGTTTTCCAGCGACATAGCCATTTATTTTCGCCCACCGATAGATCCCGATTCTTGTCATTGGTAGTGGTTTTTTATTTATGGCATATTCACGTCGCATTTCTGATGGAATCATATGGAGGGGAAGCTCTTGTTTTGTATTAGACCAGTGTATCCAAAGCAAGAGTAGTCGTATATATTCATACCGGGATAGCAATGCCTTGGTTATAGCCAGAGGCTCACCACGTTTTGATTGTCGTCCTTTTGTAGTGCCTGGAAGATGATGGTCAAAACTTCTATGCCGGGAGTGGTGACCGCTCTCTGATGAACTGTTTCGGTCAGCGCGACCACTTTCGATAAATTCAATACGTGAGGTCAGTTGGTCAACGATTGACTCTATTCCATTGCAGCTTCGAAGCTCACCATTGTCTGATAAATATTTAGTGAAAAAAAGTGAGGGAAAATCTTCCGCCGGTAGATCTAGATTGTAACGTGACAGAATCTCTGTTTTGTCCGTAGCAGCACGTAAAATCGCAAGTTTTGCGTCATCCGTTCTAAGATTGTCTAATCCAATTTGCCAACCAAAATATATACCGAGCCAGGCATCGCGTACGAAAAGCCCACGCCCGACGCCAATAGGTTGTAAGGGATCTAGGCATGAAACCAAATTGACGTCAACAGGTGATGCGTCAAGTGATCCAACTTGTCCTATTGCTGAAATGCCGTCGCGAGCAGTGCCTATCAAAGGCCTGTAGTTTTTCGCCCATTCACCTTCACCCATTAAGCGCCGCGCTGCTGCGGAAGAATTTTTTCCTAAAGGCCCATGGTGTTTGAACTCTATTTCTGTTGGGCGTAAATGTGCTTCCAATAAGTTAGGAGTTAAATAACCATGTTTAAGTGTATGGCTATTACAGTAGAAAGTGCTACTAAAAGACAAAAAAGCCTGCTTGATTGACGTGCCTGGTTTGACAAACATTAGGTAACCATCTTCAATGTTTTGAATATCATTTGCCGTAAGTATGATTCCTTTAAGGTCTTGGTTTCCGGCTTTTGCTGCAGCATTTTTTCGACCTAGTTTAATGCCATTTTTGGCTAGTCGTCTTACTCCTGGTGCTCCAGACTTGACCGTAGTATTTGGAAGAAGTGAATTGCGGATGCATCCAAACGCGTAGTATCGATGCAGTGCATCGAATACTTGCCCTGGGCTTACATTTACCTCGCGTGCGCGAGCTCTGACAAGGCTATCTAGGTGGATGAAATTTGGTGGATGAAGCACGCCAGAAAGCGATTCATTTGGAAGAAGCGGTTTGATGAGTTCGAATTTAAAATTTCGTTTTAATTCGAGTGGAGATTTTATACGGTCCTCTGGGGAGAGATACGGGGAGTTGGTCGGAGGTGATAGTTTGCGTAAATCAGCGTCGCTCAAACACCAATGTCCGGGTAATTCTATAGTGGTTTTTTTTAACTTCTTAGTTTCAAGCAGAAATAAAATATTTTTTAGGTCGAATGATTTAAATCCCAAAGCATAGTAGCTAGCTTGTCGCTTCGGATTCATTTTTCTTGGACCTATAGGAATCGGAATCATGACAACTTGATTCACCCTTTCCTTTATTGACAATACTCTATAAGGGCCTTGTATTTGAGAATCAGCATCTGTCCCTATGAGAATTTCTCCTGGCTCGATTATGCAGTTTTTCATGTCAATCATAACCAGCTCTCCCTGAAAAGCTGCTGTTGAATTTTTGTGCGCAATGCTCGACCGCCACCTCTAACAGGAAACGAAGTGAGAATTTGCATCGATGGATCAATATCGATTAGCTGTTTCCATGCACAATGTCGAAATAACGACCATCCATGATCGATAGGTATGGAGAATTCTGTACTTGCGCTAATAACAGCTTCACTGATCGAAAGAGTTAGGCTCGAGTTAACAAAATCGGAAAATTTCGACGCGAGTTTTAATAACTCTGGGCAGAAATGCAATGTTGAACAGTCTATCCACCATTCCAA
Source organism: Cognatundibacterium jejuense (assembly GCF_014284255.1). Classification (GTDB taxonomy): domain Bacteria; phylum Pseudomonadota; class Gammaproteobacteria; order Burkholderiales; family Burkholderiaceae_D; genus Undibacterium; species Undibacterium jejuense. Next base: position 191,768 of record NZ_JACOFV010000009.1, on the reverse strand, counting down.
TTGACTTGCAACTCTCAGTGGAATCAGTGCTGAGCTTGAAACAAAATAGTTTGCACATACTTCTCTAGCATAACGACGTTCTAACTCCAGCCGCTCTAGTGTTCTCCACTTAACCTTAGCGGTCGGTTCATGAATTGGTTTTGACGAAAAAAACGATAATGCAAAGTTGTCACCAAAAGGAGTAGTTGCAACAAGGTCTATGCTTGCCACGTATGGTCGTTTAGAGCCAACTTCATGTCCATGTTTAATGTCGGCTTCTCTTGCAATACTTAGAAGACCTCGAGACCATTTTAATTTTGTGCTTATCCTAGCTGATGCACCATCTAAGGGATGTGGGTGTGCTATTGGCCAAATTGGAAATTGTTCGCGAAGATCTAAGACACCTAACCAGAGTAAAAATAGAGCTGTATGGTATTCGCCTCGTGAAAAGTAGTGAGCCGTTCTTTCAAGGGGCGGCATATATGACACTACTTGATTTGATGTTGGTGATGGATTTTTTCGTGTCAACGTCAACCACGGTTTGTAATTTTTGCCATGCCCTGTCCCATATCCTTGACGTATATGTTCATACAATTTTGTATACGTAGATACTTTTACTCGTCGTTGTTTAGGTATTGGCTCAGTCGGAAGGGAATAAACACCAAGGGACCAGCCAGTTGAGTCGGTGTTGATCTGTTCCTGAGGGGTAATCATATATCCTCCCGACGTTAAAACTTTATTAGCTAAGCGATCAAAGTACTTTATTTAAAATTACTAAAAATAGAATTAAATACTACTAAAATTCGTGGTTAATATTTGAATTAAATTTTATTTCGAGCTATTTTTCTTCTCGGTGGAAGTGATTCTGGATTTATTGGAATTGTCATGGACTCAGGAAGTCGCAAAGCCATTTGTATCAATTCAACTTGAGATGGGTGTAATTTATCAAGTTGACGCCTTAATTCGTTAAACATCTTATAGACATCTTCAGGTGCTTCACTGGGGAGTACCATTTTTCGTTGAGAAATTTCCAATGAGCCAAACAAACGTTTTTGCCAATTTTCTTCGAGATTTAATCTCATGATCAGCGTGTTTACGAAATCTATCCCAGGCGGTCCTTTTGTACCAATTTCGATTGCGGAGATGTAACTCTGTTCAAATCCAAGTTTTTCTGCAAATTCCGCCTGGCGTAAACCACAGAAAATTCGGAGTTCGCGAAAAGCATTTGAGAATGGGCTCATATAACCTAAAAGTGTATTATTAATTTCTGTATTAAGAATTAATTTAGACGAGATTTTTATCTTGTCAACCAAAAATTTTCTTTTGTAGAAAATTTTTATTCGTCTGAATCAAAATGAAGAGGAGCTTTCAAACAAAGTTGCTATTTGTTTATTCCATCTTTTTGCATTTGATACCTCTAATTTGGCATTTCATCGCATTGTGATAGTAATAAGTTCCCCCGCCACGCAGTATGTGCACACATGACAAAATTTTGGATTTGAAACAGATTGAGAATCGAATGATTTAATGAATAATTTGGAAAAATATATTCAAGGTTTTATTATCTAATAGAGGGTTGCTATTCAAGACTCTATTATTTCATTCAAAATTCTATTAGTACGTAACAGCACTGGGTGCTTGACGGTGTTTTCGTAGAGGATTACATTACTGACTCAAAAGTAAGTTACTTCGTTTTGCGTTTTCTAAAGGATAAACGGAGTAAATAAGTCAGTAAAAGTAAATCAGACTATTTAAATTATGTCATGTCCATTTAAACCCAAATGGGAGCGTCGCAAAGAAGCACGCCCACAGGAACTGCTCGCTGCCGCTCTGGATTTGTTCGTTGAGCGCGGGTTTGCGGCAACACGTCTGGATGATGTGGCTAAGGCTGCGGGCGTGTCTAAAGGGACACTGTATCTATATTTTTCGAGCAAAGAGGATTTGTTCAAGGCCGTTGTTCGCGAAAGTATTGTGCCGCTGATTGGCGAGGCAGAAGGAATGATCGGTGAATTTAGCGGTGATAGTGAAGAGTTGTTCCGCACGGTGATGACTAACTGGTGGCAAAACATAGGGACAACAAAATTGTCCGGTTTGCCGAAGTTGATGATGGCAGAAGCTGGGAATTTCCCTGAACTTGCTCGCTTTTATCAAGAAGAAGTTGTCAATCGCGGTGAAAAGTTGGTGGCAACTATGCTGGAACGAGGCATGCAACGCGGTGAAATTCGTGAAGTAGATTTAGAAATCGATGCCAGATTACTGATTGCACCGATGTTGATGATGATGATGTGGAAACATTCTTCTGGCGTTTGTATGGTGGAAGAAGAAAAATTGGGAACCTATCTTGAGCACTATATCGAAATGGCCTTGCATGGGCTGATGATAAAAAAGCTGAAGAAATCGTAGCTTGGCATTAAATACTGATGTTAATTAGATAATATTCTGTAAATTGACACCCTAGAGCGTAATTAGATGCTTGGTTTACATGAAAAAAACGCGGTAATTATCAATCAAGGCATGTGCTTTGATAAAATGCGGGTTCCCTTAATTTTGCAATCGAGTGAAGAAATGACTATCGAAAAAGCCCGCTTCAACATGATAGAACAACAAATTCGTCCATGGAACGTGTTGGACAAGGACGTTTTGGATATGTTGATCGTTGTAAAGCGTGAAAATTATTTCCCGGAAGATCAAAAGACTCTGGCTTTTTTTGACACTGAGTTGCCACTGCCTGATGGCTCAAAGGCGATGAACCCAAAAGTCGAAGCGCGTATCGTGCAAGAACTGAGTCTCAAAAAATCTGAATCTGCGTTGTTGATCGGCGCTGCGTCTGGCTACCTGGCAGCATTGCTAGCGCACATGACGCGTCATGTGACGGTACTGGAAACATCACCAGTATTAAAAGAATTAGCAGAAAAAAATCTGCATGCCGATGGTGTGCGCAATGTCGCGCTATTGCAAGCTGATGGTATTTCTGGTCAGCATACTGGCAACTATGATGTGATCGTCGTTGCAGGTGTGTTGGAATTGATTCCTGAAAGCCTGCTGAAGCAGTTAAATGTTGGCGGTCGTTTGTTGGCAGTTGTTGGTCAATTGCCGATGATGCACGCACAATTAGTAACACGTACTGCCTCAGGATTTACCGAGCGCAGTGTGTTTGACACAGTTTTACCACCACTGGCTGGTGTTGAGCCTGCATCGACATTTAAATTTTAATCTCCTTACTTAAAATAGAAATCGTATGCAAAACATCACCGCCACTGAACTTGCCACATGGCTTGCTGACAAAAGTAAAAATCCACCGGTCTTACTCGATGTAAGGGAACCTTGGGAGTATGAAACTTGTCACATCGACGGCGTGCAATTGATGCCCATGCAAACCGTGCCTGCACGCTTCAACGAGCTCGACGAAGATGCGGTGATTGTTTGTATTTGCCACCATGGCGGACGCAGTATGCAGGTGGCCAATTTTTTGGAACGTCAGGGCTTTACTCAAATGATTAACCTGACCGGTGGTGTGCATGCGTGGGCACTGCAAGTCGATACCGACATGCCGACCTATTAATCTATTTTATTTATCCGGAGTGTTGAATGCGTAATCCCGTTATTGCGGCCCTGCTTGCAGGTGCTTTATTTTCTGCACAGGCAAATGCAGCAGACTTACTGCAAATCTACAAAGATGCGCTTGCCAATGATGCGCAATTTGCAAGTGCGCGGGCGTCGCAAGTGGCAGGGCTGGAGAAGCCGACTCAAGGACGTGCTGGTCTACTGCCGACTGTTGCTCTGTCTGGTAGCGACACTCGGACGAATAGCAACTACGCTTCAGATAATCCTTTGGTTGGCGGGTCTGGTACCAATTATGCAAATAACGTTCAACTAAATTTGGTACAACCATTGTTTCGTTGGGCCAATTGGCAGCAATACGAACAAGGTAAATTATCAGTCGTTGCCAGCGATGCACAATTTTCCCAGGCGCAGCAAGATTTAATCGTTCGTGTTGCACAGGCTTATTTCGATGTCCTGACAGCTCAGGATAATTTGATTACTTTGCATGCGCAGCAAGTCGCGATTTCGGAACAACTCGCCTCCGCAAAACGTAATTTTGAAGTGGGTACTGCGACAATTACTGATACGCATGAAGCACAAGCGCGTTACGATCTGGTCATCGCGCAAGAGTTTGCCGGTCAAAGTGATTTACAAATCAAGCGCTCGGCCTTGCAACAAATTATAGGTAAAGAAGCTGGTGATTTGTCTATGCTCAAGGTTGGCATAAAATTAGACGGACCAAAACCAGAACGGATTGAAGATTGGGTTTCTTCCGCAGAACAACAAAATTTCAATGTCGTCGCCTCTCAGGTTGCAGTTGAAATCGCAAAGCGCACAATAGAAATTAATCGCGCCGGACACTACCCAACTGTTGATTTGGTCGCTGGTCGTGCGAGAAATTCTGTAGGCGGTCAGGGCGGTTTAAATGGGAACGGCGTTTCGACTGGAAACTCTATCGGTGTGCAATGGAGCGTACCAATTTTCTCCGGTTTTGCGGTCAATAGCAGAGTCACTGAAGCAATTGCATTGGAAGATAAGGCTCGTAACGATTTGGAAGCGGCACGTCGCGCCGCCGCTCTTGGTGCACGTCAGGCCTACGTTGGTGTTACCAGCGGTTTAGCACAGGTGAAGGCGTATGAAGCAGCGGAAATTTCAAGCCAATCCGCGTTAGATTCTAATAAGCTCGGTTACCAGGTTGGTGTGCGAATTAACATTGACGTTTTGAATGCGCAACAGCAGTTGTACACAACGCGTCAGACGCTGGCAAAAGCGCGTTATGACACCATCATGAGTGGACTGCGTTTGAAAGCGGCATCTGGTATTTTGAAAGAGGATGATCTGGCTCAAATTAATATGTTGTTAGATCACTGAGATCATTGAGATCACTGAGATCCGTTAATAAAAATAAAAACCACTTATTTGCAACGGCACATAAGTGGTTTTTTTATGTCTACCCTGGATCTACAACGAAATCCTGGTGCAGACTTCGTCTGTGAAAGTTGTCAATGTTAAGAGAAACTCAAGCCAACCAAATTTTCACTTCGACAACGATGTAATGACCTAAAATCACGATCATGAAAAATGGAAAGAACGCGATCACACTTTGCGCCACAATCTTCCATGGCAGCCACATGTCTTTGGGTGTGATCGGCCCAACCGCCCAAATACAGGCCAGAAACAACATCACGACCGAACAGCAAAACATCATCAACAGGAATCCATTTGGATTGTATGGTGCGTCTATACCTACCAGAATGCACCAAGTAAGCCACGCTGTTGCCGTGGCAATGATCAGGCGTTGGCTACATTCTAAGGCGGAAAAAATGCGCATGGTGGGCTCCTGGAGAGAAAAAGGTGGCTGTTAAATGTGCCTGATTAAGGTGGCTGAATAAGGTGGCTAAATAAGGTGGCTAAATAAGGTGGTTTTTTAAGCTTGTTGTATATGCTGAAAATGCCATCACGGTTTTGTTTTGCAATTTATATCGACTGCTGCAAATGATCAATTAATTCATGCAAAGCTTTTGTCAGTGCTTTCACGGAACCCTGCATATCCCACTCATCATTATCGATATTGACATAATTTGAGATCGCTCTGATTTCAAGAAAGCGTTGTTGCTCTTGTTGGCATACGTGAAAAAAAGCAGCTCCTTCCATATTTTCAATATCGGCGGCACTTGTGTCAATAAATGCTGCCATGGCAGCATTGACAGAAACGCTTGTCGCTAAAGGAAAGAGTGGGCGCTCCGGCAAATGATCACAAGTCAGCGTATGACGTCGTTCAAACACCATATCAATTGGCAGATCTGCCATGTGTACAAAACCAGCGGGTGTAAAAAAACCCAAATCAGCTTCTACCTCACTGTTGACCAGCACCACATCGCCAATACTAAATGTCGAATGAGGAAAGACACCGGCAATGCCAGCGAGGATTAAAATGTCTGGTTGCTGTTGTATTGCCTTCATCGTTGCATAGGCGGTAGCAGTCAGACCCACGCCAGAAATCATGCTGGTGACGTCCTCGCGGTGGAATAAACTGGCTTCAGTTTCGGTAGGAAAAAGGATAATAATTTTCATATGGTTTTGATTGTCGCAGCGCAGTTTTTATTTGAGTTGCATATTGTAGTTTGACTATTCTTAGTACCGTTTCACATTTGTAAAATTATCTTCGCTGTGCATCAAATATTGGCCGATCGCGTGTCGACAGATTGGTTCCTAAGAGCGAGTCGCAGAATTGAAATAACTCTAAATCCACTTTCCTATTGATAGCGCCGCCGTTATGGTTCCCGCCGATATTGTTTAATTTTATATTGTCTTTTACTTCATTTCTGCAAATTTTTTGTTAAATATTCTTGGATAGTGCTGACCAATGTGGCTTCTTGTTAAACGCGCTTGATCTTCTTGTTTTTAGATGTGTATGATGAACTGGTACTATCAAAATACCCTATTTTAGGCTTGCTAAGCCACCTTGAAATCTCTGCAAAGACCTCATTTTTGTCCACGCAGATCGTTTGAAATTATTCTCATGCAATATATCAGTGACCCAAGTCTTGTTTCCACAGAGTATGCTCAGTACGGACTTGCGCAAGAAATTGATGCGTACAAAAATCGCAGGGTAACGAGTGATTTGTACACAAGATCGTTGATTGGTCCGTTGTTTTATATGATCGCGAGCGGATTAACTATTGGCCTGGCTGATTATTTTCAAGGTCGTGTTTGGTTAATGTTGATTCCAGGGCTGGCTTTTTTATTGCTGTGGTGGCAGCGCTATCATCATGTTCCTCCCACTCCCGGGGCTGATCACGAGGAATACGTGCGTTGGAATCGGCAACAATGGTACTTGATTCATCTGGGCGCTTTGATTTGGAGTGGTATTGCCACGTCAACTGCTTGCATTGAGCTACATACCAGTAATGCGGTGATCGTGACGATGATTACGACGATTGCATTTAGCACAGCCGCTAGCCACTCTTTTGCCATGCATCCACAGCAGGCGAGGTTATGCATCATTGAGTTTGTATTACCACCAACTTTTATATATTTGTTTTATGCGGTAGATTTGCGTGCAATCGGTATAGCGATCTGTATCTATTTTGTTTATCTGATGATGAATCTGCATGGTAATGCCAAAGAATATCGAAAGCAGATCGAAACTGAAGTGATGTTGATACAAAGTCGCGCTGAACTTGCGCAATTGTCTTTGACTGATGCCCTCACCGGTTTGCCGAATCGCCGAAGTTATGAGGCAACATGGAATCATATCTGGCGGATCGCGGCACGCAAAAATGATGTGTTAGGTTTGTTAATTATTGATCTCGACTTTTTTAAAAAAGTGAATGACCAATATGGACATCTGGCTGGTGATGCCTGCCTCAAACATTTTGCACAAATTTTGCGTCAACAAATACGGCGCGATAGCGATGTGGTTGCTCGCATTGGCGGAGAAGAATTTGTCGCCATTTTGCCGGGTGTGACGAACGAACTAGCCTATTCTATGGCAGAAAATTTACGCCATGTATTAGCTGAAATGCCGTGCGAAATTGCGACGCAAAAAATTTATCTTACTGCCAGTATCGGTGCTGGTATTGCCGACTGGACTAAAGATAAAAGCCCTACAGATACTTTTCAGCGCGTCGACAAGGCATGTTATCAAGCGAAAGAACAAGGGCGCAATGTTGTGAAATGTGCTTAAGCAATTCTCAGGTAATAAACAAATTGATGTTGTTTTGCGTTTTTGGCATATCAGGGAAAGCGATTTGCAAACGCTGATCAGATAAATGTAAATGCTTTTCACAAACTTGCGCGAGAACGGTACGAAAGTCCGTCGTTACTGCAACGTCTCTACCTTCGTATAATTGATTTGTACCAAGTCCGCGCCAATCGCCATAAACTTTACCGCCAGCGACTTTGCCACCAAGCACCCACATCACGTTGCCGTGACCGTGGTCGGTGCCACCATTGCCGTTCTGTTTTGCGGTGCGACCAAATTCTGACATGACGACGATTGTTGTATCGTCAAATAGGGTATCGAGACGTTTGACCAGATTCGCCAATCCTTGTCCCAGTGGTGCCAGACGATTTGCAAGCTGACCTTTGGCCGAGCCTTGATTCGCGTGCGTGTCCCAGCCACCAAGTGCCATAAATACCATCTGAATTTTAGGATCATTGCGCATCAAACTTGCAACGCGATTTGTGTCATCGGGAAAGCCTGCTGGTAATGGTGCGCCCCCATTAGCCGCTTGTTGTTCATTCTCCATCGACGCCCCCATCATTTCTTGATGTGCTTCGCGTGCATCTTCATAGGCTTTCGCGTATTTGGGATTGCCTTGATAAAGTTTCTCAAATGCGTTCCCTACTTGAGGCTTATCGAGGACGTTAGCTTTAGTGCCTGCCGCCCCGCTTGCGATGTTGGTGGCGACCGCATTACCCGATAGAATACGGGGCATCACGGCGCCAATACTGACTCCGCGAGTCGGTGTCGATGTACCTGGTAATCCTGCTAGCACGCGATTCATCCAACCATCGCTAGTGCCTTTTTTCCCCGGTGTGGCAGATTCCATGTAGTCCTGCGCATCAAAGTGTGAGCGAGTTGTATCCGGTGATCCGCAGGCATGGATAAACGCGAGTTTTTTTTCTTGCCATAAGCCTTGGAGATCGGCAAGTGCTGGATGCAGGCCAAAATATCCATCAAGATTGAGTGCGCCATTTTCTTGTCCGGGGCGTCCTAGCGCGATCGTTGGTCTGAGACTTGCATAGTTTGGATCCCCAAACGGAGCAACAACATTAAGACCATCGATTGCACCTCGTAGCATAATGACGACCAGCTTCTTTTGGCTTTCATTATTACCAGCAGTCGTCGCTGCCCAGATATTTCTTCCAAATGGCAATAGGAGTCCAGAACCAAGACTAAGGGAATGTAAAAAATTTCTTCTTTTCATGGCAAACTCTCAAACAGAAAAACATCTTAAAAATACAAAACCCGATCACGTTTAATGTTGCATAAAATCCGGGCTGCCCAATATTAATGAGGCACGCAAGCTTTCAGGGCTGCCATTAATTAAAGTGCGGGTATTTTCAGAAATGAGTGGCCCAAGAGTACCTAGTAATTGATTGACATTCAAAGTATCCATCACCACATGACGGTCATTGTTATCCGCTTGTTTAACAATTTGTCTGGCGCCCATTTTGTCACCTGCATCAACACTCTGATTCAAAGGAAGATGTCCTGTCGCCAGTGCGGTAGAAAAATTAATGCGACGGCTTAACGCATCGGGATTGAGCCACGCTTGCTCGGTATTTTTATAGCCATCAGGAGTTTGACTGCCATATAAAGGCATGCCTAGCTGTGACATACTTCCTAATAATGGCCTGACGTTTTTCACCTCTAAATCACTCGCTCGTATTGCCGAAATTACGAACTGATAAGGTGTTTTATATTTGACGCCAAAGTTTTTTGGATCACGAAATTCCGGACTACTAAATAAGGTTTTCAGAACGAGACGAATATCACCACGAGTTTCCAGAAAACGTTGACTTAGTTTTTTGACTAAAGCTTCAGGCGGTTGGTCTTGTACAAAAAATTGCGCTAGTTGGTAGCTTATATGGTGTGCGGTCGCCGGATGCAATGCCAGAATGTCGAGTGCGAATTCACCTTCTGATTTGCCGTTAGGACTGACTGTTTTGCCTAGCCATTGTTTGATACCATTGTCGTGACGCTCAGGATCGAATATAAAATTGGCATGACCGTCACCAGCAATCCTTGGGTCAAATGTCCAACCGGTTAAAATACGCGCCAGTTCAGTAACATCATGCTGACTATAACCGCCGTCTACTCCCAGTGTGTGTAACTCCATGAGTTCGCGTGCATAATTTTCATTTAAACCATTCGCTTTTGCTTGCTGTTCGGGTTTGCCGCGTCGTGTTCTTGGTCGAAAATCAGCTGAAGTCGAAAGCCAGTTATCCAGATAAAACAACATTGCCGGATGCTTTGCAGTGGCGCCAAGTAAATCGCGAAAATTACCAAAGACAAAAGGTCGGATCGCGTCCCTTTCGTAGCTCGCAATCAGTGCGCGATCTAAGCCTTTGCCGTTAAAAACGTTAAAGTGGTTGAACCAAAATTCGACCATAACTTCTTCCAGCTGACGCGGGCTTTCAATGGCTCGCCAAACACGCTTTTCGGCAGTTTCTTGAAAAATAAGGCCTATCATTTCGCGACGATTTTTTTTCGCATCTTCGCTCTCATCCTGTGTGTTTTTTAAAATTTTATGGTAGCGATTAAGTGCATCACCGGCGCTCAGATCTGCTACGTGCAAAGTTGTGAGCTTTTGTTGCAGCGTATCCGGAATTATCAGAGATTGGGGATTGAGTTGCTGTTCGATATAGCGATCTACACCTGATTGGCTGACTCTTTCTATATCCCCTGGACGTGGTCCATAACCAAGTCGGTTGAGCACGTGAGCAGCTTCTTGTGGAGTGCTGACATCCGCCGCCTGTACTGAACCAAGTAGCAGAGTTAACATCAGCGATGGAATGAGTTTTTGTATCGTGTTCATTCTTAACAAGCCTCGTGATGAAATACCGCAATTTTGTTTTGGATACTATTGATTTAGATTGCTGAGAAGCGCGGCGGCGACAACTTAATAAATAGCAGGGCGTATTGGTTAAATATAGACTAGTTTCCGAGGTGATCACAAGTAACGTTAAGTAAAAGTAAATTGCAACGTAGCCTTACATTAGCAAATGTTTGCTGGCTTGAGCGGGGAGATTTGACGTGCGTGAGATAGCAGTGTGAATACAAAAGAAGTTTCACATCTGTCTTACATTGTTTGGTGTTTTGTGATGTTATTTTTGACTTTCACCGAATCGTCAGGAACGATGAAAGTCGGAGGGATTTTTTTACTTTCGAAACATGACTTTTTATGCAAACTAAATCAATGACAGCTGCCTTGTCCCTTATCGTTAAAACTCTCACCGGCAACGGGGATAAATTCCCATTCATATGACTTATCGTGCAAAGTGAGTTTGAGTACGCCATTGCTTGAATTATCACGAATTTCAGTGGTGCTCTTAGGTAAGAACATTGGCGTCAATTTTGCCCCACCGGTGCCGACGACAAAATTGCGGATACCATTTTTTTCGTCTTTATCACCGTTTTCATTCATTGGTGCAAAACGTTCATAGTCGTGATCGTGGCCACTCAGAACAATATCTGCTTTCGCTTGCGCCAATATTTTCCAGGCAGCTTTCATATTTTCGTTATTGCCATGCCCGCCAGAACTGTAGGCTGGATGGTGCCAGAAAGCGAGCGTACAAGCTTGCTTACTATTGCTTAATTCAGTTTGCAACCACGCTAGTTGCTTTTGCATCTCCTGTGCATTGACGTTGCTGTTGAGCGAAAGAATATGCCAATTTCCAAGATTTTTTGCGTAGTAGCCGCGGCGCTCTGGTCCGGCGATATCGCCAAAATAATTGTAATAACCTAAGGCTTTTGGCATCGCATAGTCATGATTTCCGGGCGATGGCAAGGTACGTTCTTTAAAACGGCCCCACGTAGGATCATAGCAATTGCTGAACTCTTCTGGTTTGCCGACCGGATAGGTATTGTCACCCAGCGTAATGGCAAAGGCGTTTTTGTCTGCATCTAAAGCATTGACGATGATGTCGGCGGTACGCGCCGCCATACTTTGTGGTGCCGGCTTTTTTTTGCAATCAGCAATATCTCCTGCGGCGTAGACGGTATAGGTCTGACTTTTTTGCGCCGATTTTTTCGCACTGTTTTTTGCCGCAGAACTATTCACTGCATTGCTATCGGCAGCCTGACTCAAAGGCACAAGTGTCAAAGCGGCGGAAGTAAGTAGTAAAGTGAGGTGAATGCGCATAATATTCTTATTAATAGTAGCAAAACAAGCCAGTGACAAACAAATAGTCATTGCAGGCGGTCGCATATTTTACAGCTTCCGCGTGATTTGTGCGCTGCCGCAAAATCGTTTCGTTAATGCACGTTTTGCTACCTAAATTTTCGCCGCCCGTAAGCGTAGTGCATTGCTGATCACCGACACGGAACTCAGACTCATGGCAGCACTGGCAATCATAGGACTAAGCAAAATTCCGAACCAAGGATAAAGTATTCCGGCGGCGATCGGCACTCCGATAAAATTATAGGCAAATGCAAAAAATAAGTTTTGCCGGATATTTTTCATGGTCGCAACGCTTAATGCACGCGCTTTGGCGATGCCGCGCAAATCACCTTTGACCAATACCACATGCGCACTATGCATCGCAATATCTGTACCTGTCCCCATCGCAATCCCCACATTAGCTTGTGCCAGAGCAGGGGCATCGTTGATGCCATCGCCCGCCATCGCTACCAGACGCCCTTGTTCCTGCAATTTTTGTATAAACTGAAATTTATCCGCAGGTAATACGTCAGCGTGTACTTCGCCGATATGCAGTTGCTGCGCTATTACTTGCGCGGCTGGCATGTTGTCACCTGTGAGTAAAATCAAGCGTATGCCTTGTTGCTGCAATTGCTGTACTGCCGCTAAGCTACTTTCCTTGATTTTGTCTGAGACGGCAAACAATGCCAGTACACGTTGCTTATTCGCCATTAACATCACAGTTTGACCATTGGCTTGTAGCGCGGTAATCTGGCTTTGGAGGCTGGAAAAGTCTATTCCTGCTTCAACGATGAGTGCCGGATTACCGAGCAGTATAGTTTCGCCAGTTACGGTGGCTTGCACACCTTTGCCGCTGATGGCTTTGAAATCACTGATTAACACGGAAGCTTGTTGTTTCAGATCGTAGTGATTCTGAATGTAATTAACGATAGATGCTGCCAGTGGATGCTCGCTGCGTTGTTCTATTGCCAGCGCAACGGACATGAGCTTGAGTTCATCTTCACCCTTGGTCACGACGCACTGTTGTACTGAAGGCTTACCTTCCGTCAGGGTACCGGTTTTATCGAGTACCAGAGTGTCAATTTTTTCTAATAATTCCAGCGCTTCTGCATCTTTAATCAGCACTCCTTCAGTCGCGCCGCGCCCCATTCCAGCCGTGATTGACATCGGCGTTGCCAAACCAAGTGCGCAAGGACAGGCAATGATCAATACCGATACCGCTGCCATCAAACCATTGGCCAGCGCAGGCGTTGGACCAATCCATGCCCATATGCCGAATGCAATAAGGGCGACTGCGATCACGGCAGGTACAAACCATGCGGCGACCCGATCAGCTAGTTTTTGTATAGGAGCACGCGAACGACTAGCCTGATTCACCATCGCAATGATGTGTGCCAGCAGGGTATCTTTGCCAATTTTCTCGGCGAGCATACTCAGGCTGCCCTGTTGATTAATACTTCCGGCATGTAGCGCATCATATTTATTTTTTTCGACCGCAACAGGTTCACCAGTGAGCATAGCTTCGTCGACATACGAATGCCCTTCATGGACGTGACCATCGACCGGGATATGCGCACCAGGCTTAATGCGCAATATATCTCCCAAAACGATATCCGCTACGGCAATTTCTTTTTCTGTACCATCTTTATTAATCCGGATTGCTGTTGTCGGCGTTAAACCGAGTAAAGCTTTCAAAGCCAGATTGGTTTGTGAGCGCGCGCGCAATTCCAATACTTGCCCTAGCAAAACTAAGCTGATAATGACCGCAGATGCCTCAAAATATAATGGTGCCATGCCATGCATTTTAAAAGCTGGTGGCAAACCATCGGGTAGCAACAATGCAAAAACACTGAAAACATACGCACTGCCGGTACCAACACCGATCAGACTGAACATATTCAGATGGCCACTTTTAAATGAAGCAAGCGCACGTTCAAAAAACGGCAGACCCAACCACAACACGACCGGTGTTGCCAGCGCACATTGCAGCCAATTAAACAATGGCATTCCTAAGAAGTTATGGATGGAAATGCCTGGCAACATATCACCCATGCTGATCATCAGTAAGGGAATGCTAAATAACAAGCTCAGTTTGAAGCGACGACGCATATCATCCAGCTCGCTATTATCCTCTTCTGCTGTTGCCTCTTTGGGCTCCAAAGCCATGCCGCAAATAGGACAAATTCCAGGGCCGACTTGCTCTATTTCCGGATCCATCGGGCACATAAAAATCGTGTCTTTCGTAACCGCTTTAGGTGCGGGACGTTGTGACGGATTGAGCCAGGCTGCCGGATCGCTGTCGAATTTTTTTAAGCAAGACGCACAACAAAAGTAATAGCGCGTTCCATTATGTGTGGTCTGATGCTGGCTATGTTCATTCACGCTCATGCCGCAAACTGGATCTTTATGAGCACCTTTCGGGTCCTGTTGCATGCGGTCAGCAGCTATAGGTGATGTGGTTGTAGCTGGTATTTTTCCCAAGCCAATCACGCGCTTGGCTTTGACATAATTTTCAGGTGCGACATTAAATTTCTGGACGCAGGATGCACTGCAGAAATAATATGCGATGCCTTGAAAACGCGCGGTTTTCTCAGCACTTTTGCTTACTTGCATTCCACAAACCGGATCCTGATATTTTTTTTCTTCTATCGGCATTCCAGTGGCGGAATTGTTGTTGCCGCAGCAATTTGCATGGTGTTGATGCTCAGTGTTTTCTTTATTCACAGTGATACTCCTTCTTAGCACGACAGATGATTTTAGACATATCATAGACTCCGTACCTAAGAACGGAGTCAAGGAATTTATGCAGAATACCGGACAACATATTGAGCAACATCAATACACGATAGGACAGCTCGCCAAAGCAGCGGATGTCGGGGTGGAAACAATACGTTATTACCAAAAGCGTGCGTTGTTGCCGACGCCCGAAGTCAGTAGCGGCTTTCGTACCTATTCATCGGGCATGGTTGATCGCATTAAATTTATCAAGCGGGCACAAGAATTGGGATTTTCGCTGGATGAAATTGCCCATTTATTGCAACTGGAAGATAGTCAGGATCGTGGTGCAATTCGACATATCGCCAGTGAAAGGTTGGCGCAGGTGCGAGCGAAGCTCAGCGACTTATTGAAAATGGAAGCCACCTTATCGCAATTAATTGAGCAATGTAGTGCCTGTTCAACTGAGTTGCAGTGTCCTATTATTCACGCCCTGAACTCGCCGTCCCACAAGTAGAAAAAGCTCTCATTGAGCCAGGATGACCGTTCACTGCGGATACTATCCGGATACTTTTTTGAAAGCGAAAATTTTTAAAACAGATTCTTAAAATTAAATACTTAAGTTAAATTTTTAAGCTGGCATAGTTTGTTCTTTTAAGCTACTAAGCAAATTAAAAAAGCATCTTAGCCTTCACTTCGGCAAGATGCTTTCTTATTGCTATATCAAGCGTACTGCAAATTATGCGGCGACTTGTTCCATGCTTGGATAGTCGGTATAGCCTTTCTCCTCGCCACCATAGAAAGTTGCGCGGTCAGGTGTATTCAACTCTGCGCCTGCTGCGAAACGTTCAACCAGATCAGGATTGGCGATATACGGACGACCAAATGCAACCGCATCAGCCAGACCACTGGTGATTAAGGCATCGGCTTCTGCTGCAGTGTAACCACCGCAGCAAATCAGCGTGCCCGGGAAAGCGGCGCGCAATTCCTTGCGGAAACTGGCGGTCAGTTCAGCCCCGCCAGCCCAATCTGGTTCAGCAATATGAAGATAAGCAATCCCACGCTGAGTGAATTCTTTTGCCAGATACAGCGCCATTGGTTCTGCTTCAGTATCATTAATGCCATGGGCAATAAAATTCGGTGACAGCCTGACGCCGACACGATCAGCGCCGATTACGGCAATTGCTGCATCCACCGCCTCCAATGTCAGACGCGCACGGTTTTCCAATGTGCCACCATAGGAATCGCTGCGGAAGTTGCTATTGGTTGACATGAATTGTTGCAGCAGATATCCGTTGGCAGCGTGAACTTCTACCAAGTCGAAGCCAGCATTTTTGGCTCGCACTGTTGCCTGACGATATTGTTCAACGATGCCAGGAATTTCTTCCGATGTTAAAGCACGCGGCTCGGCTGTTTGTATATTCGCTGGCGTGCCATCTTTTTGGATGACAAAGCATTGGCTATTTGCAGCGGTAATGGCAGAAGCCGATACCGGCGCCACATCGTTTTCTTGCAGCAAGTTATGTGAAATACGTCCAACATGCCACAGCTGCAAAGCGATTTTTCCACCTTTGGCGTGTACGGCATCAACGACGGTTTTCCAACCTGCTTGCTGGGCATCAGTGTAGATGCCCGGTGTCCACGCATAACCTTGACCCTGACGTGAAATCTGACTCGCTTCAGTGACGATCAGACCCGCACTCGAACGCTGTGCATAATATTCAACATTCAGGGCTCTTGGCACGTCGCCCGGCTGACCGGCGCGGGAACGCGTCAATGGAGCCATGACAACGCGATTATTCAAGTGCACACTACCTGCTTGAATTGGTGAAAGCAATTTATTGTACATATTTTATCCTTTAAATTAGACCGGTCGTCTAGTTTTGATTTCAAAAAAATGGGCGAAGCCCATGTCCTGTAGTACTGATATTTAAAACTACCCAACTAATGTGATGGGTGAAGCAATAATTCTGTTTGTTTAAAAGCCAATTGCAATGGACGTAACTGACGGTTCACTTTCGTGATCAGTGATGCGCCTACCCACATGCCGTACAGAGATTCTGCAATCTCAAGTGCATTGAGCTTATTTGATATGCTGCCTTCAATTTGTGCGTTACGTATCGCTTGTGCGATTTGTTCTGTAATACCACTCATGCCAACTGACAATGCAGCTCGCATAGGTTCAGACAAATCCGCTACTTCTGCCGCTAACTTCACCGCCAGACACAACTTGTGACACTCGCTGGTTTCTGCCATCGCTTGCCAGTTATTGAAATAGGTCATAATACGCTGCAAGGCGTTCATGCTTTCATCGTTGAACAATAGCGTTAATCGTTGCTGGTAATCTGAAAAATAACGTTCCAGCATGGCAACGCCAAAACCCTCTTTGGATTGAAAGTAGTGGTAAAACGAGCCTTTAGGTACGGCCGCAGCAGACAATATTTCGCTTAAACCAAGCGCAGTAAATCCTCGACCCGAAATCAATTCTTCCCCGGTCGCAAGTATGCGCTCACGGGTATCTTGGTGGGTTGGGCGTTGAGAGACAAGGTTCATAGCTTATGATTGTAGTAGACCAGTCGTCTATAGTCAAGAGTAAATCTGTGTTCGGTATGTAACAGAGATGTAGTATATGCTGCTTTATATGGAAAAAAATGTAACAATCGATATCTAATAAATATTGAATATGATAATTGATCAGGTCTACGCAGATTAATTTTCTTTTACTGTCGTCAACTTACTTTCTATAAACCGAATCTATGTTTCGCTGGCTTTTCCTGAATGAGAGTGCTCTCACGCCCGCCGAACATGCTGCCTGGAAAATCAGTACTTTGCGCATTATTTTGGCCTCGAGTTTTATTCTTGAGGGCTTGATTGCAGTGCATAGCTCATTAAACGCTGTTGATCACGGTAGTTTTCGGGTGCTGTGGCTGGTCGCATTCTTTTACACCTTAAAAACCATTACGCTGTTTTGCTCGACGCGCTCATTGCGTTTGGCAGCGGGCTTATTGATAGCGAATGTGTATGGGACCGGTATCGCAATTGCTTTGGCAACGCGTGATCCGGAGATTGCGAAGTTGGGCTTGGTCTTTGTGTACATCACACCGGTTATTGCGCGAGTTTTCTTTTCCACCAGGCTGGCATTAATCTTGATGTCCATCAACAGCATTCCGTTTCTTTTTTTATTGTCGGGTATGAGTTTCCCGTATTTAATTGATCTGAAGCTAGACTTGCCACATGCAATCAAATACGTGCATTCCTTGCTATTTTTGTTCTTGAATTTCTGTATTCCACTCGCTGTTTTCAGGATTTTGTACGCTTTTGATACCTCTTTAACGCGATTCAGGGACGCGAGTAATGCGCTGAATGTCAGCTATGCACAGTATCAGGAAATATTTGAAAACGCCGGAACCGCGCTGGTGTTGACTGATGCTTACGGCCAGATTTTGCAGGCAAATCATCAGGCCAATGAATTATTGGGGCGAGATCCCCAGAATAATGACGAGTTATCCTTGTTTAGCTGGTTTTCTTTGGATGATAGCGTGCGTATCCGGTCTCCGGAGCATGACGATCCGGCTAATTTACGGCTCTCCGCCTACCGCACTCAGGATGGAAAAATGGTGGCGCTGGATAATATTTCGCAGACATCCTCAGACCACTATATCGTTGCATTACGAGATGTTTCCAACTTACATAACATGCATAATGCATTGCAATTAAGTCAGGAACGTGAAGAATATCTGAGTAAACATGATCCTCTGACCGACTTACCAAATCGCGTCATGCTATGCCAATACCTTGAAGCATTGCTCGCCAATCCTGATACCAGTCAGGTTAATGTAACTGCAGTGGTCTCTTTCAGACTCAATAGTATCCGTCATGCAAATCAGCAATTTGGTGCGCAAACCGGAGATATTTTATTGCGGCGTTTTGCCGATGAGTTGACCCAGGTTTTGCCGAAAAATTGTTTCTGTGCACGATTACGCAGTATTGTTTTCACATTTGTAGTTGATCATTTACGTACGCCGCAAGACGTCATTCAATTTGTCGATCATGTTAGAAAAGCTTTACCTAAAGAATTAAAACTCAATGATGACAAATTGCTGGTGCAATTTTCAGCTGGCATAGCAATTTTTCGCCCTGAGGACACCGATCCTGATGAAATTATCCGACGTAGTGAAGTCGCTTTGGATACGGCGCGCAGATCCAATGATCAAAGCATTACCTTGTTTGATGAAGATGACGCGTTACAGATCATCAGAAACGTAGAAATTGAGGTCGGTGTCGTGAATGGATTGGCGAATGGCGAGTTTTATTTGCTTTATCAACCCAAGGTCGCCAGTGACGGCAAAATTGCTGGCGTTGAGGCCTTATTGCGGTGGAAATCGCAAACTCTTGGTAAGGTGCTACCAGTAGAATTTATACCAATCTCAGAGCGTTCAGGTTTGATACAGCAAATCAGTCACTTTGTGATCGATCACGCCTGTGCTCAGGTCAGAGCATGGCTGGACGAGTTTGGTGATAGTCCAGTGGTCGCTTTGAATTTGTCAGCGAGCGACATTAACCAGGATGATTTTTTAGATTTAATCGCCGAATCCTGTCAACGCTATCGCATTGAACCCCAATTTTTAGAATTCGAAATCACGGAAACTGGCTTAAGCGCAAATGAAACGCTGTCGATCAAGCACTTGCATGCATTGAAAAATCGAGGCTATCGTATTGCTATCGATGATTTTGGTACCGGTTATTCGTCTTTATCAAAGCTCAGCCATTTTCCTGCACATACAGTCAAAATTGACCGCTCTTTTGTGTCACAAATTGGCTATAACCGTAAGAGCGAAATGATCATTAAAGCGATCGTTTCGCTGGCAAAAATACTTGCCTGTACAACAGTTGCTGAGGGTGTGGAAAACGAGGCGCAGGTTGCGTTTCTGAAAGAAGTTGGGTGTGAATTATTCCAAGGCTATTACTATTATCGGCCGCTGGATGTAAATAGTATGAATACGCTGTTACGTAGCAGTTACCTGGTGGGGATCAATTGATGAAGGTTTCTTGATTACGTGATGTTTAAGCGATGTTTTTTATGAATTTAAGTATCACAAAGTAAAATAGGTCACGCATGTGAAATCTTTTGTTGTGGTTGTTATTTTGAGATATTCAGGTGGCAAATCGCGCGGAAAATTACACAGAATATTACACAGCACATCATTCTATTATCGCGATTTTTTGTGATTTTGTGAAATGAATCATTTTAACCAACATAATTTTCTAAATTCATCTACACTAAGCTCGTAGTGTGCTGGCAGGCATACCCAAATAAGTCCATATGTTTCGCCAGTGCTATTCGGTATTTGCATGTGATTGCTTAACCAGGGAGGTCGGGATGAATATCTTTGACAACTACGCAGCACGGTACGAACGGACTCGTGAAGAAGAATACTCGATGCAGGAGTATCTTGAGCTCTGTAAGAAAGACAAGCTTGCCTACGCCAGTGCTTCTGAACGCTTGTTAGCCGCTATCGGCGATCCGGAATTGGTCGATACCCGGCATGATCCTCGGCTGTCACGTATTTTCTCCAACAAAATCATCAAAATTTACCCGGCGTTTCGCGAGTTTTATGGCATGGAAGAAGTCATAGAACAAGTCGTGTCGTATTTCCGTCACGCTGCGCAGGGATTGGAAGAGCGCAAGCAAATTATTTACCTGCTAGGTCCAGTCGGTGGTGGTAAATCATCGATAGCTGAGAAGCTCAAAGTATTGATGGAAAAAATCCCGTTTTATTGCATCAAGGGATCACCCGTCAACGAGTCACCACTGGGTTTGTTTAGCGAAGAGGAAGATGGCGCTTTGCTGGAGGAAGATTTCGGTATACCGCGCCGGTATCTGAAGGGTATTCCCAGCCCTTGGGCAGTCAAGCGTTTGCATGAATTTAACGGCGATATAAATCAGTTCCGCGTGGTACGTCGTTATCCATCGGTGCTCAAACAAATTGCCGTGTCAAAAACTGAGCCTGGTGATGAAAACAATCAAGACATTTCATCGTTGGTGGGTAAGGTCGATATCCGTAAGCTGGAGGAATATGCGCAGGATGATCCTGATGCGTATAGTTATTCCGGTGGCCTGTGCCTTGCCAATCAAGGCTTGATGGAATTTGTCGAGATGTTTAAAGCGCCGATCAAAGTCCTGCATCCTTTGCTGACGGCGACGCAGGAAGGCAATTTTAAAGGCACAGAAGGCTTCGGTGCGATCCCATTTGAAGGTGTGATTCTGGCTCACTCGAATGAATCAGAGTGGAAAACCTTTAAAAACAATAAAAATAACGAAGCGTTCTTAGATCGTATTTACATCGTCAAAGTACCTTACTGCCTGCGTATCAGTGATGAAATAAAAATCTACGAAAAACTGGTGCGTACATCGTCATTGAGCGCCGCACCTTGTGCGCCAGGTACCCTCAAAATGATGGCACAGTTTGCGGTGTTGTCACGTCTGAAAGAGCCTGAGAATTCCAGTATTTTCAGCAAAATGCTGGTCTATGATGGTGATAATCTGAAAGACACCGACCCTAAAGCCAAGTCGCATCAGGAGTATGCTGACTATGCAGGTGTCGATGAGGGCATGAATGGGCTCTCTACTCGCTTTGCGTTCAAGATTTTGTCCAAGGTATTTAACTTCGATAATACCGAAGTGGCAGCCAATCCGGTTCACTTGTTGTACGTGCTTGAGCAGCAAATTGAACGTGAACAGTTTGCGCCCGAGATTGAACAAAAATACGTCTCGTATATCAAAGAATATCTGGCGCAGCGTTATGCTGAATTTATCGGTAAAGAAATTCAGACTGCGTATCTGGAAAGTTATTCGGAATACGGACAAAATATTTTTGATCGCTATGTGACCTTTGCTGATTTCTGGATACAAGATCAGGAATTCCGTGATCCAGACACCGGTGAAAGTTTTGACCGCGATGCGCTCAATAATGAACTGGAAAAAATTGAGAAACCGGCGGGTATATCAAATCCTAAAGATTTCCGTAATGAGATCGTCAATTTTGTGCTGCGTGCCAGGGCGCAAAATGCAGGTAAAAATCCAACCTGGACCAGCTACGAAAAGTTGCGTACTGTGATCGAGAAAAAAATGTTCTCGAATACGGAGGAATTACTGCCGGTCATCTCATTTAATGCCAAAGCCAGCGCTGACGATGCGAATAAACATCAGGAATTTGTTGATCGCATGGTGAGCAAAGGCTATACCGCAAAACAAGTGCGGTTGCTGTGTGAATGGTATTTGCGCGTCAGAAAATCATCTTAAATCGGTCAACAAAATAAGGACATAGCTATCGATAAGGTATGAAAAAGGATGCAGAAGCTGCCTGCAGCTGATCTCTGCATCCGCCGATGGCTCTTAGGTTCGATGAGATCATTTTTTGACGCATGTTAAGGGCAAACGGGAGAGCATTTTGGTTCATCTGATTGACCGACGTGTACAAGGTAAAAATAAATCTGCTCCGAATCGCGAACGTTTTTTACGTCGCTATAAAGGGCAGATTAAAGAAGCTGTTGCTCGCGCAGTGAAGGGACGTTCGATCACTGATATAGAAAGCGGAGAAAGCATTTCGATTCCAGTGAAGGATGTTAACGAACCTAATTTTGGTCATTCGCATGGAGGTGTGTGGGAAGGTGTGCAGCCAGGCAATGAAGAGTATCAAAAAGGCGATCAGATCGCTCGTCCCAAAGGTGGCGGTGGTGGCAGTGGTAAAGGTCAGGGCGGCAATAGCGAAGACCCTGCTGAAGACGATTTTGTATTTCAGTTGAGTCGCGAAGAATTTATGAATTATTTCTTCGAAGATCTGGAATTGCCGAATATGGTCAAGACGCAGTTGACCTCTACTACCGATTTCAAAAGCCAACGTGCCGGATATAAAACTTCAGGCACGGCATCAAGCATGCATGTGTTGCGTTCGTTGCGCGGAGCGATGGGGCGTCGGATTGCGGTTGGTGGAAAATCTTCACGCCGCTTAAAAGAAGCCGAAGCAGAAATGTCCAAACTCTTGGACGAACACGTGCCTATGACCGATGAACGTGTGATGAAACTGAAACAAGAGATTCATCACCTGCGTACACGCTTGCTGGCGATTCCATTTCTTGATCCGTTTGATTTACGCTATAGCAATCGGATTAAGGTACCGAAGCCTGCGAGCCAGTGTGTGATGTTTTGTTTGTTGGACGTCTCCGGTTCTATGGATGAGCAAAAAAAAGATACGGCAAAACGGTTTTTCATTCTGCTGTATTTGTTTTTGACCCGTGCTTACGAAAAAATTGAAGTTGTTTTTATTCGTCATCACACCACAGCACAAGAGGTGGATGAGGATGCGTTTTTCCATTCGCGTGAGTCGGGTGGGACTATCGTTTCATCCGCACTGAATATGCTGACGAAAATCATTCAGGAGCGCTACGCTGCCAGTGATTGGAATGTGTATGTTGCACAAGCCTCTGACGGTGATAACTGGGATAACGATTCGCAGACTTGTCGTGAGTTGTTGATCAATACGGTCATGCCGCTGGTGCAATATTATGCCTATGTCGAGATCACTGAAGGGGAACCACAAAACTTGTGGCTGGAATATGAGCAGGTGGCTACACGACATGCACATTTTGCGATGCAGAAAATAGAGTCTCCGGCTGATATTTATCCTGTATTCCGAGAGCTCTTTAAAAAACAGCCAAATTGAGGTTCATCATGGACACAGAACATGGCTCAATCAAAGTAAAACACCCGAATGCCTTGCCCGAACAATCTGAATGGACGTTTGAGTTAATTGAAAAAGCACATGAAGAGATCAAGCGGGTGGCAGAAAATTTTGGTCTCGATACCTATCCAAATCAGCTTGAAGTAATCACGGCTGAGCAAATGATGGATGCCTATGCATCAGTGGGCATGCCGGTGTCGTATAACCATTGGTCATTCGGTAAACATTTTTTATCGACAGAAAAAAGCTATAAGCGTGGGCAAATGGGTCTTGCCTACGAGATCGTGATTAATTCCAATCCCTGTATTTCTTATTTGATGGAAGAGAATAGCCTGACGATGCAGGCGCTGGTGATCGCTCACGCGGCGTATGGTCACAATTCTTTTTTTAAGGGCAATTATCTGTTCCGTACATGGACAGACGCCGATGCCATTATCGATTACATGGTGTTTGCAAAAAACTACATTGCACAATGCGAACAAAGGTATGGCGCAGAAGCGGTCGAATTGATTATTGATTCCTGCCATGCGTTACAAAATTATGGGGTCGACCGATATAAACGGCCAGCTCGCATCTCTTTACTGGAAGAGCGTGAACGCCAGACAGAACGAGAAAATTATATTCAGTCGCAGGTCAATGATTTATGGCGCACTCTGCCACGTCGGGCCGAAGTGCAGGAAAGTTTTCAAGAGCGACGTTTTCCGTCCGAACCGCAAGAAAACCTACTGTATTTCATTGAAAAATATTCGCCATTACTGGAACCATGGCAAAGAGAAATTGTGCGCATTATCCGTAAAATCTCTCAGTACTTTTATCCGCAAAGACAAACTCAGGTCATGAACGAGGGCTGGGCAACGTTCTGGCACTACACGATCTTGCATCAGTTGTACGATGAAGGTGTGGTGGGTGATGGTTTTATGATGGAGTTTTTGCAAAGCCATACCAATGTGGTGTACCAGCCACCTGTCGGAAGCCGCTATTTTAATGGCATCAATCCGTATGCGCTGGGTTTTGCCATGATGCGTGATATCCGGCGAATTTGTGAAAATCCTACTGCTGAAGATCGCGAATGGTTTCCTGATTTTGCCGGTAGTGACTGGAAACAGACCTTGCAGTTTGCAATGCGTAACTTTAAGGATGAGAGCTTTATTGCGCAGTATTTGTCACCGAAGCTGATTCGTGATTTTCACTTTTTTGCGATTCTGGATGACGATAGCAAAGATAAGTTGGAAATTTCGGCGATTCATGATGAAAATGGTTATCGCTATATCCGGCAGCAGTTAGCTGGCCAGTATAACCTAGGTAATCGTGAGCCAAATATTCAGGTTTGGTCTGTGGATATGCAAGGCGACCGAGCACTAACTTTGCGTCACATGCAATATTTACGCCGTCCACTTAACGCACAAACGGGTGAAATGCTCAAACATGTCGCTCGCCTGTGGGGTTTTGATATTTATCTGGAAACGGTCGATCAACAAAATAAAGTGTTGGCGCGCCAAGAATGCAAATGGGAAAAACGTAGCCGTTAGCAGTTGCTTCGGATAGAATAAAGCGCACACCAACACGACGGAGATAGCATTATGTTTTTGGATTACCCGAAGATTTCTGCAACGAATAGCGAAACGGAACCAGATCGCCTTGAGCGTCTGAGCCGCGTGTATGGATATGCCGCTGGATTAGCTGACTTGGATCACAACACCACGTGCATAGAAAAGCTGGCGAAATTGCATGATCACAAAGGAACTTTGATGGTGATCTGGCATACCACGCCAACTTCTCAGGAGATTGGTTACTTTTTGCGCGCCTGGCAAAGCCGCATGGGTGATGAGTCTAGCCAGGTCGAACACGCGTTAATGATTAACGAATCCCCTCAGCGCGCTGAATCCAGCGAATCTGAATAAGTCAGTAGCCGTACACCATTGAGCACCACCAGCAAGCTGGTGCCGGTGTCGGCGAAAACTGCCATCCACAAACTCGCATGGCCGCTCAGTGCCAGCGCAAAAAATACAAATTTTACAGCCAGTGCGAAGATAATGTTTTGCCATAAAACCGCACTGGTTTTGTTTGAAATACGAATAAATTCCGGCAATTTACGTAAATCGTTTTGCATTAAAGCAACGTCAGCCGTTTCCAATGCGGTGTCGCTGCCTGCCGCCATCGCAAAACCTATATGAGCCCTTGCCAGTGCTGGGGCGTCATTAATGCCGTCGCCAGTCATACCAGTCACACCTTGATCTGCTAATTGCTTAATGGCCTCTAGCTTGTCTTGCGGCAGCAATTGGCTACGCACATCGGTGATGCCAGTCTGTGCAGCGATTGCTTGTGCTGTATGGTCGTTATCGCCAGTGAGCATCAGGGTTGCCACACCCAGCGCATGTAACTCGGCAATCGCTTGTTTACTGCTTGCTCTGACTTGATCTGCAATCGCCAGTAAGCCGAGGACCATATGATTGGCGCATAAAAAAATGACGGTGTTGCCAGTTTTTTCCAGTTCTTGCACTTGCTGATCCAGTTGCTGTCGTTTTTCATCGCTGAATGCAATGTTTAACTCATCGAGCAGTGCGCGATTGCCGAGCTGGTATTGCACATTGTGAATGCGCCCGGTAATACCACGGCCCCGGCCAATTTCCAGCAAACTGACGTTATCTGCTTGTTCCAGTTTTTCCGTACATGCTTCTACTAAAGCATGCGCGAGCGGGTGACTGGAATGCGCATCAAGGCTAGCTGCTAGTTTCAGGATTTCTGCATCAGTTGCGTTGCTGAGGCTCATCGCACGGGTTAGACGTGGTTTGCCTTCGGTGAGTGTGCCTGTTTTATCAAATGCCAAGGTTTTTAACTTGCGACCGTGCTCCAGGAATAAACCACCTTTGACCACAATGCCGCGCCGTGCCGCAAGTGCTAAGCCGCTGACAATTGTCACCGGGGTTGAAATCACCAGGGCGCATGGGCAGGCAATGACCAGCAATACCAACGCACGGTAAAGGCTTTCATGCCAGCCCTGATTCAGTGCTAAAGGTGGAACGATTGCCATCAATAAAGCAAAAGTAAATACCGCTGGTGTATAGATCGCCGCAAATTTATCGACAAAACCTTGCATGGGCGCACGCTGGCTTTGTGCTTCTTGCACCGATTGCGCAATGCGTGCCAACATCGTTGAATTGGCCGCCGCAGAAACGCGAATCTGGATTGCGCCCGTCTGGTTTAAGGTACCTGCATAGACAATATCACCGATGCGCTTTTCTACCGGAATACTTTCACCGGTAATGGCCGCTTGATCAACATTCGATTGTCCGTTTTCTATGGTGCCATCTAAAGCAATACGATCGCCAGGGCGGCATTGCACTAAATTGCCGACTGCTATCTCTGTGGTTGCGACAGGCTTCCAGCTAGCGTCAATTTGTTGCACTAAGGCAGTTTCCGGTGCTTGAGCCAGCAAACCGCTGATGGCATCACGTGCGCGCAGCAGGCTGGCTGCTTCTATCATTTCTGCAATAGCAAACAGGCAGATCACCATGGCCGCTTCCGGCCATTGGCCGATCGCTATTGCGCCAATTACCGCAGCGGTCATCAGCAAATGAATGTTTAATGTAAAGTGACGCAGGGCAATCCAACCCTTTTTGAGCGTGGGAATGCCACACGCAAGGATTGCACTGAGTGCCAGCAAGGCGACAGTAATAGAGGTGTCGCTACCTGTGAACCAGGCTGTGATTTCTGCTGCCGCTGCTGCGCTCCCACCAATTGCCAATTTCCAGTAACGACTCCTGGCTGGCGCAGCAGGTGCGCTGGCGCTTTCTCCTGCCGCTAATTCTGTACCAGACATTCCAAGGTCTTTTAATTTGGTATGAATTTCAGCCACATCTTGCTGGTAATGATGCACCGTAAGAATACGGTTTAATAAATCAAAATCCAATCCCAGAACATGTGGCATACCAGTCAGCGAGCGGCGGATTAATGCTTCTTCTGTTGGACAATCCATATCCGCGATATGCATGCGCAGACGCTTTGCATCAGCAGGAACTACCGCTTTTTCAGAAGCTACAGCGGTACTGTGGTCATGATCGTGACTGCAAGCGTGACCACGTTTGTGGGCATGTTTGTGTTCAAGGGGGTGTGCGTGATCATGTCCTGCATGTTCTGCATGGTCATGGTGATCTTGCTGCTCCAGTGGATGGGTAGGAAGGGCGTGATCGTGGCCGCAGCAAGCAGTTTTCTGTGTCATGGTAGTTCCAAATCTGAGAATTTAAAACTAGTGTAGACTCTGGAGTGACTACAGGGTCAAGTAGAAATTTAAAAATTCCTTAAATGATGTAAAAATAATATTCTTGTACTTGTGCTGGCCTGATGAACCCTTCTACCGCTTTCGGGGGAGAGGAGTGTTCGTTGTTATTTGCAATAGTGTAAGAGCGGGTGCAATCCTCCAAAACCGTGCAAACTCAATTACTGCGCGGGTTGCATCCACCCTAAGAGGCGGCACTTTTTTAAGTACTGTGATTGGAGTAAAGCATGCGCATCAGCGAATTAGCCAATGCCACTGGCGTTGATTTAGAGACCATACGATATTACGAAAAGCAAGAGCTCTTGCCCGCGCCAGCGCGCGAGGATAACGGGTACCGCAGCTACACTGTCGAGCATCTGGAGCGCTTATCTTTTATTCGTCATTGCCGTGCACTGGATATTCCTCTTGCTGATATCCGGCGTCTAGTGTCGTTCATTGAACGTCCGGCAGAGGATTGTGGTGATATTAATTCTTTGATCGACCAACAAATTGCCCGTGTCAAAGCACGATTAAAAAGTATGAAGGCTTTAGAGAAACAATTGAGCCAATTACGCGCCCAGTGTGACAACAGGCATCATGGCAAAGAATGTGGGATTTTGACTGAATTGGTTTCCGCCGCGCATGGCGAAGCGTGTGCTTGCCATAGCGACGGATAATGAAATTATCAGATTTTATTGCGCTATTAACTCAGAGAATAAATCAGATATGCCTGCCCAGCCGATTGCAATACCGATACACAGCAAGATAAATGCTGATAAGCGCATTAAAACCGTTGCCCCCACTTCACCCAGAAGCTTTTCCAAATTACGAGCAAAGCGATAGCACAAGTACACGACAATGCTGGTCAATAGCACACCGATCGCTGAGGCAATACTAATTACCAGAAAATCGACTGGCTGGTGCGGCATTTGCGTACCAAGTGTCACTGAAGCGGCAATTGTTCCTGGTCCGACTGTGAGCGGAAAACTAAATGGATAAAAACTGCGGCGACGCAGTTCATCTCTGCTCCAGTGTCCACCATGGGTGGCTGCAACAGAATTGAGTAATTTATCCTGGCTTTGGTCATTGAGTAACTTCCAGCCAGCCATGCCGACCACGATACCACCGGCAACGCGAACAATCGGAATCGAAATACCAAAAAAATCGAGTACATAAGAGCCGATAAAAACCGCGCCCAAAAGTAAAAAGAAACAATTCACCGCAATCCGTTTAGCGAGTCGATTCGAAAGTGCTGGATCAATTGGTCCGGTCATCGATAAAAAGATAGGAGCAATCGCGATAGGATTTAAAATAGGTAAAACCGTGACGGGCACGACAATCAAGGCCTTTAAAAATGCGTTTATCGCAACACTCATGTAAAACTCCAATAAAAACTTAGCACATGATTATAAAGTCCCTTCCGCCACATTGGCGCGAAACTTGGCGCAAATTTTCTGCAACGCCAGACTGGATTTAAATGATGCAATTATTTGATTTAATTTTTTGATCTCTTTATGCATAAACTTAAGCTGTTTCCGGAACTTAGCACGCCACGCCTTCATTTGCGCCGCATCTCAGCAACTGATCAAGCCTTCATTTTTAAGGGAATGTCAGATCCCAACGTGGTTCAGTTTTATGGTAGCAGTTATCAAACTTCAGGCGAGGCCAAATCCTTGATGGATTGGTTTGAATTCATCGTTGATCATGGTATTGGCATGTGGTGGGGAATTTGCCTGTCAGATGCTCCATCAAAATTGATCGGCGCATGCGGCATTCATGATTGGGAACAGCAACATCATTCAGCGGAACTGGGGTTTTGGTTATTGCCTCAATATTGGCACCAGGGCTTCATGCGTGAGTGTTTGCAAACCTTAATACTGTTTTGCTTCTCAGATCTGAAAATACATCGTTTGCAAGCCCGAGTACAGGATGGAAATATTGTGAGTCAGCAATTACTTCAACGAGTAGGTTTTCAAAGAGAAGGCGTACTTCGTGGGGCAGAATTGAAGCAGGATACTTATATAAATTTGCATCTATATGCGCGATTGGCAACGGACGACCATGATTTATTGAACAATACGCAATTGGAATAGTCTGATGTGCATGAACCCAGCTAAAATTGCTTGTCTAGAATGAAACCTGCTGTGTTTAAAATATTGAATAGTGGATTTACGCAAAATTGTCCCTGCATTGTTATTCGTAAGACTCATTGCCCTAATTCTGTTGGGGTAGTTTTGGGTAAGTCCTTTAAAAGAAAGTGAACATGATTATTAAACCTGTTTTACCCCGCTGGTCGATTTTTATTCCTGTCTTTGCCTGGATCTCGCTTGGTGGCGCATTGCTCCACCTTGGGAGCTTATATGCGATCGTATTAACTGTCGCATTATTTGGTGGCGTGCTTACTGCTGTTTATCATGCTGAAGTGGTCGCTCACAAAATTGGTGAACCATTCGGCACCTTATTGCTGGCGCTAGCAGTGACCTTGATTGAGGTCGCTTTAATTGTTTCACTAATGCTCTCCGGCGGCGAGACGACTGCCGGATTGGCGCGCGATACGGTGTTTGCGGCGATCATGGTCATCCTGACCGGCATCATCGGCTTGTGCCTGTTGTTTGGTGGAATACGCCATGGCGAGCAAAGTTTTGGATTGCAAGGCGCGAGCACTTCGCTGGCGACTTTGGCAGCACTGGCGGTTCTGACTTTGGTGTTGCCGAATTTCACAGATACAGTCATCGGACCTTATTACAGCGCAAGTCAGTTGGCTTTCATCGCGGTGGTGTCACTGGTTTTGTACGGTACCTTTGTGCTGGTGCAAACTGTACGGCACCGAGATTACTTTTTACCGGAAGTGGCTGCTAGTGATGAAGAAGTCCATGCTCCTAAACCATCGAATAAAGTTGCATGGAGTAGCGCGGGCTTGCTGATCGTTTGTCTGGTGGCGGTGGTTTTGTTAGCCAAGGCATTGGCACCCAATCTGGAATTCGCGGTAGCCGCAGTTGGTGCACCTAAGGCTTTAGTCGGGATCATTATCGCGATGATCGTTTTATTGCCAGAAGGCATTGCTGCAGTGAGCGCCGCGCGTGCCAATCGTCTGCAAACGAGTATTAATCTGGCTTTGGGCTCAGCATTGGCAAGCATTGGTTTAACGATTCCTGCGGTGGCAGTGATATCTTTAGTTACTGGCTGGCAGTTGAGTCTGGGTATCGATGCAAAATCAACGGTTTTGCTGTTGTTGTCATTAATGATTACGACCATCTCTTTGGGAACTGGTCGGACTACTATTATGCAAGGGACGATACATCTGGTGATTTTCGCGGTTTATTTGTTCACGACGATCATTCCATAAGCCTGGTTTCATAGTTTTTAAGAATGCGGCAAGCTTTGGCTCTGCCGCATTTCTATTTTTATGATCAGTGGAAGTGATTATTTCAGAATACCAGCCAACTCAACCGCTGTTTTGACTTGCATTTTGTCGAAAATATGCGCCCTGTGGACTTCTACTGTGCGCATGCTGATGCCCAGATGATCAGCAATGACCTTATTCATCTTTCCTTGCAGTATCAAATCTAAGACTTCTTTTTCACGTGCCGACAGGCTCTCTAGTCGGTCGTGAACCGCAGCGGCAAGTCCAGCTTCGCGTGATAAGGCGAGCGCTTCCTGAACGCGATCCATGAGTTTATTGTCGTTGAACGGTTTTTCAAAAAAATCAAACGCCCCACGTTTTAAGCTATCTACCGCCATCGGGACATCACCATGCCCGGTTAGAAAAATCACAGGCAGCCGCTTGGTCAATTTTTTTTCGGAGAGCAAATCAAATAAGCTGATTCCGCTTAACTGCGGCATACGAACGTCAAGCAAAATACAGTCACCCGCAGAATCAAAGCGTAGCGGCTGATCGAGCGCGGTCAGAAATTGTTCACCGCTGCTATAGGTCATCGCGGCAATTTGGCGTGAACGTGCCAACCACGATAATGAATCGCGAATGACATCTTCATCGTCAATAATGTGTAGCATAGTGTCTCCTGGCCGTATAAATTCACTGTTTGCTCTGCAGTAACTTCATTTTAATTTCCATAAAATGCAGGAAGAACAAAGCGGAAGATAGTACCACCAGCCGGGTTATCGCTGTGAGTCAGTTTACCGCCATGAAATTCTATTGCAGTTCGGCAAATATTAAGTCCCATTCCCATACCGGATGCTTTGGTTGAAAAGAAGGGTGAAAATAATTGCTCTGCAATCGCTGCTGGTATACCTGTTCCACGATCGCTTACTTCAACCACGACGTGGTCATTATCAACATCCATACTGGCTTGTATCCGCAAATTGCGGTGCCCCGTCGGGGTATCTTGCATCGCTTCAATAGCATTACGTGTCAGATTTAACAGTACCTGCTCAATCAGCACGTGGTCTGCTAATACTGGAGGCAGATTTTTGGTAGGCAGCCATTGAATGTGGATATGCGAGGCTTGTCCTTGTAATTCTATTAATGGCAATGTGTTTTGAATGAGTTCACAAATATCGACTTGTTCTCGCGTGGCTTCGCGTTTTTTGACGAATTCATGGACGCTGCGAATGATTTGTCCTGCACGTTGCGCCTGAGCGTTGACCTTGCTGAGGGCACCTAGCAGTAAATTTTTCTCGGCATTATCCGCTTCGACAATATTCATGGCACCGGTGGTGTAACTCGAAATTGCCGCCAATGGTTGATTCAGTTCATGAGCCAGCATCGAGGCTATCTCGCCCATCGTCGCCAGACGGGCACTGGCGTGTAATTTTTCTTCTTGCTGTCGGCTTAATTCTTGCGCTCGCTTGAGCTCTGAAATATCAAGTATAGAACTCATCCAGCCAGTTTGTTTACCTGTCTCGTCGATCAAAGCAGATTCATAAATTAATACAGAAATTTTGGTGCCATTGGCATGTTGATAAATGGTTTCGAATCCATTGGCTGGAACAGTACCCGCTAATAAATCTGAAAACCTTTGTTTGTATTCAGCGAACGCCTCTGGAGCCCAATATGGCATAGGCGGCAATCTGCCGATGATTTGATCTGCCGGGAATCCCACCATATTGCAAAAGGCCGGATTCACATAGGTTAGTCGACCCTGCATATCGCGGGCGCGCAAACCGGTAACCAGGGAGTTTTCCATCGCGGTGCGGAAGATTACCTGCTGGCGCAGTGCGCCTTCGGTTGCCAGCCGACGATTAATATCCCGCCACAGTGCCGCCAGACTCCAGATGAGTCCCAGAGACAAAACGATCACCACTGAGACGAGTAAATTTGCGAGTAGTTTGGGTTCACTCTTATTACTATTCGTATGTAATACCAGAGGTAAATCAGGTAGGTCCAGTGTCCGGTTATGTGTATAAACGTTCTTGCCCAAACCAGCCGAAGCGCGGGTGGCATAAACCTTGTCGTCAATATCGACCAGAGAAATCTGATTGTCCTGAGCAAACCACCAAGGAACCAATTCTTCTAAAATGCCACTCGCACGATAGGTGATGATGATGCGCCCTAGATGTTTCGTACCTTTGATTAGTGGTATCTGGCAATTGATAACATACGAGTTTTTTTCCGATTTAGGTAACTGATCGTCCAGAGTAGGTGTGAAACAGCGAGTCCTGATATCAAATTCAAGTGCACCTGATTCTTGATAGGGTATATCCGGTACATGTTTCCCTGAAGGACCCTCTTCAGCACTGGAGGTAACCAAAACATGTTCATGGTTAAACCATGCCAGGCTTGAGATCTCATGGTTGCTATTACGCAGACGGTCAAAACGCTCGGCGACTTCGGCGGGTTTTAAGCCCATGCTCATAATATCGGAACCGATCTGACGCAACATTTCGTCATTACGGTCGATTTGAAACTGAATCGCATGTTCGACCCACAAGGTATCGGCGATCAATTGCTCCTGCCGCTCATTAGCCTCCATACGCTGTGCTTGCAGCGGTAACCAGATCAATGTGGCGAGAAACAACGAAATCAGCAGGATAGGGATGATCCAGCGCCATTTCTCTTTTGACCAGGCTCGGGGTTTTTCGAAAATTTTCATGCCTGACAGTTTAATGGACAAGTCGTTGGCGCACTAGCGCCTTACGGCAGAGTAGCACGGTAATTTTTCTTCCTTCAAATTTGATTTCTGAAGCTAGAGGAAATTTACTCTTTATAACTAATTGTCATAGTTTGACAATTAGTTATATTTTGGTATGATAAATGAGCGTTGTTATCTGGCAACCCAGTCATTTAACTCATTATTGCAAGTGTAGGTTTACTTAAGAAAGAACCTCATGCTGATACCTCAGAGTTTCATTGTTTATCCGCTCCTTACTACAATGGCGTTTGTCGCAGGTACCGCCGATGCGATTGCTGGCGGTGGTGGCTTGATCACCGTTCCAGCGTTGTTACTCGCTGGTGCTTCGCCTTTTCAGGCGTTAGGAACCGACAAACTGCAATCAGCTATCGGGGAGCTTTCGGCTACATGGCATTTTCTTCGACGTGGTGGATTGAGTTTAAAGCCCTTGCTGTTGCCGCTTTTGTTGACCTGTACTGGGGCCCTGCTAGGGGTGTTAGCACTTCGTAGTTTTCCATTACATGCACTTGAAAAGTTTATTCCCTGGCTACTGCTTGGTATCTTAATCTATTACATTTTTGGGATGCGATCTGGATTAAAAGCTGACGAAAGTAGCGTGCCAAAGCGGGGAGTTTTGCCCAGTTTGGGAGCCGGAATTGGTTTTTATAATGGCTTTTTTGGACCAGGAACCGGAACACTTTGGTCCATTGCTCTGATGAAGTGGATGAAGTTAAGTATTCACCAGGCCACCATGTGGACCAAGCCGCTCAACCTGGCCGCCAACTGTGCCGCACTTGCCTTGTTTGTAATGATAGGCAACATCAACTATCAGCTAGCGATCGTAATGGGGATTGGGTCATTCGCGGGAGGGAAATTTGGAGCCAGCCTCGTTTTGAAAGTCAGCGCAAAACGTTTACGTCTGGTTTTTGTTTCTCTGATGGGGCTGAGTACTGCTGCAATGTTCATTAAGTATTATGTTTGAGATGATTTTAACGCGGCATAAATAGTCGCTCTTGAAACGTTGAGCAGCTTGGCCAACCTGGGGACAGAGCCATGAAGACCTAAATATCCTATTTTAGCCATGTCGAGAATAAGATTTTTTCTTGTCGAAATATCAAGATCGTGAGGAAGCCTACTATACTGTTTTGCAAACGCATGCGCGGCCGCATCCAGTTCGTCTAGCGAGTGCTTACGTGCTACCAGACTTTCTTTGACCGGAGCGGCCTCTGTATCGGTTTGACATAGTTTGCCTAGCATGAGATGCAGGCTGCTGAGTTCCGCGATCTCAACATTCAAGCACAATGATGCGATGCATTGCCCGTTGTTGTCTCGAATGCCGATTGATGTGCTTTTAGTGGGGCGACCATTTGGCAAAGTATTGGGGTAATTCAGCACGACATCTGGAAAATCGGGATTGTTAATCCGTGCGTACCCCATTTCTGTCGTCGAATCATTGACCTTTCTTTCGGAGATCGCACCATGAATGGAGACAATCTTGGGAGGTGTCGCAGATAAGTCGTGCAGAACAACCTCACAAAATGGCTCAAGTGTTTTGGCAACCGCTTCGGCAACTTTGGCCAGCTCTCGCATGAGTAGCTCTTTACCGTTGTCAGAGTGAGTGAAATCAATAGTAGAAGAAATACTGGACTCCATGAAATTAAACCAAAATGATGGTCGTAGCTAAAGTCGAACAAAATATATGAATAATCAAACCGATGTCAACTTTGAACACATACTTGATGCGGTTCAGAGCATCAAAGGGCATGCCCATAATACGCCTGTATTGACCAATTCGGCCGCAGATGAATTGACGCAGGCGCAGCTTTACTTCAAATGCGAGAATCTTCAGCGCACTGGCTCATTTAAGTTCAGAGGGGCTTTGCATGCGTTGCGCAATTTAAAACGGAGAACTCCCGAAGCGCATGGCGTGGTGACATTCTCTTCGGGCAATCACGGCCAGGCGCTGGCTGCTGCTGCAAAAATTCTGGGGTTTAGGGTTACGGTGGTCATGCCCAGCGATGCGCCGACATTCAAAATTGAAGCGACGCGGGCATGGGGCGCAAATGTTCACCTGTATGACAGAAAAAAAGAAGATAGAGAACTATTGGCTCAGTACTATGTCGACCAACAGGGAATGACGCTGATTCCACCATTTGATTCTGCTGATGTGATTGCCGGACAAGCTACGGTGGCTGTGGAGTTATTTGCAGAAGTGGGTTCACTAGATGTTTTGTTTGTTCCTATTGGTGGTGGTGGACTGATTGGTGGAATCTCATTGGCTGCTCATCATTTATCTCCGTCATGCCGTGTTATTGGTGTCGAGCCGGTGGGCTCAAATGATGCACAAATCTCGCTGCGTACGGGAATTCTT
Source organism: Cognatundibacterium jejuense (assembly GCF_014284255.1). GTDB lineage: Bacteria > Pseudomonadota > Gammaproteobacteria > Burkholderiales > Burkholderiaceae_D > Undibacterium > Undibacterium jejuense. The sequence continues at coordinate 155,700 of NZ_JACOFV010000009.1, read as the reverse complement.
ACCAGGCTTGATGGATCACACACGATTGCAGATGGCGCAAGAACGTTGCAGCTTGGTAAGTTGAATTTCGAGTTAATCCAGCGCCACGTGGATGACATAGAAACCGTTAGCGATGATGAACTACGCCAGCAAATGCGATTTTTTGTCGAGCAGATGAAAATTTGGGTCGAGCCTACTGGATGTCTGGCGGCTGCAGCTGCCATGCGTCAGCGTAGTGATATGCACGGGAAGCGTGTTGGCGTCTTGTTGTCTGGTGGAAATATCGATTTTCCCGCTGCGGTTGCCATGACGCACTCTTAAATTCTCTGGTTAGCTCATGTACTTAGCTTCCGTTCTTAGTAATGAAGATATTCAGGGACGACGAAAAGGGAGCAATTTATTTTAGGAAAAATATGCCTCACCTCACACTCGAATACACAGATAACTTACTCCATTTTAATGCTGACAAGGTATTGCTAACGTTAAATAGAAAGCTTGCAAATTCAAGTGAATTTGAAGAGATTGACATTAAAAGTCGTGCCATCAAAATTGCTTCATTTCGTGTCGGCATATCACATCAAGTTCGAGGCTTTGTACACGTAAAACTTGCGATCTTAAGTGGCAGATCAAATGAAACGAAGCGGGTACTTTCGGAAAGTATATTGTTAGTACTTAAGCAGCTCTGCAAATTGCACTCGAATCTACATGTGCAGCTGTGCGTCGAAATTCAGGAAATCGAGCGAGACTCTTATATCAAAGCGAGTATCGGCACTTGATTGGTCGAATAAATATTTGTGCTTGTGGTTTTCCACAACTTGATGAATAAGTTTTATTTCTGAATAATCAACAAGCCAATGTTCTTGGCAATGACATTGGAGACGGTTGTGAAAATAAGAAAAAGTCTGTTTTTTTCCATCGCTGCGATGTTGCTGCAGGTTTCTGCGTTTGCGCAATCTCCCATCGTCATCAAATTTAGCCATGTTGTCGCCAGCGATGCCCCCAAAGGGCAGGCGGCACAACGTTTCAAAGAGTTGGCAGAAAAAGCCACGCATGGCCGGGTCAAGGTTGAGCTCTATCCGAATAGCACGTTGTACAAAGATAAAGAAGAATTAGAAGCCCTACAGCTTGGTGCAGTTCAAATGCTGGCGCCGTCATTGGCAAAATTTGGTCCGCTTGGAATCAAAGAATTTGAAGTGTTTGACATACCCTATATTTTTCCGTCTAAGGATGTCTTGTATAGCGTGACACAGGGACCAATCGGAAAGGATTTGCTCAAAAAACTCGAACCCAAAGGAATCACCGGTCTTTCCTTCTGGGATAATGGTTTCAAAGATTTCTCAGCGAATAAGCCGATTCATTTACCTTCTGATATCAAGGGCTTAAGGCTACGGATTCAATCATCCAAAGTTCTGGATACGCAAATGCGGGTACTTGGTGCAACGCCACAAGTGCTAGCGTTTTCAGAGGTGTATCAGGCCTTACGTAGCAGCTTTGTCGATGGAACAGAAAATCCGCCGTCCAATTTGTACACCCAAAAGATGTATGAAGTCCAAAAGCACATGACCATCACGAATCATGGTTATCTTGGATATGCCGTCATTGTAAATAAGAAATTTTGGGATGGCTTACCCGGGGATATTCGCGACGAACTCAATCAGGCGATGGCAGAAGCGACTATGTATGCAAATACCATTGCGCAGCAAGAAAATGATAAGGCGTTAGCAGCTGTCAAAAAAACGGGTAAAACCAAAGTTTATGTGTTGAACGATCAGGAGAAAGCCGCCTGGCGCAAAGCTTTATTACCAGTTCAGAAAGAAGTTGAGCAACGGATAGGCAAAGATTTGGTTGCTAACATTAACAAAGAGGCAGCGAAATTTGGCTATGATTAGAGCCAGAGTAATTTTTAAAATTACAATAAAAACACTATTTTTTCTCGACGAAGTCTAACTTACGGTATCCTGATAAGTGCGTATTTAAAATAAAAAATCGTTTACCATATTTTCAGATTTTGTAAATATCTTTTACATATATGCAACATCTATGATTTTTTGCTGCGTTTTTTTTGTCACTGGTATTTTTGCATGCTATATTCTGTCCAGATTTGAAATTTGCAGTAGACAGGATTAAAAGGCGGTAGTGCAAAAAAACGGTATTCATGCCGTACACTGAGGAGACGCGCGTTTTTATTACAAGCTGAGTTAATGTGTTTACACAAAAACTAAACAGCCGAAAACGCGAGATATGTTTTAATGGCGCATCTGATGATGCGCCTTTTTCTTTTTTGCACTACCAGATTCATTTTAAGCATTCTCAAAAGCAATTTAAATTCAATCTTCGTCCTGCAGAGAAATACGCTTTTTTCCCAGGAAACGTGCATATCCGCTATGCTAAAGCCTTTTAGAATCATAGGCAGATGATGTCCGAACAAGAAGCCGCCATTTTTTCCGCGATTATTGACGCCCCTTTTGGCGCGATAGGAATCCGGGTAGAGGACCAAAAGCTCGCAGAACTTGTCTATTTGCCGCCACGTTTTAAAGAAAAAACGCCATCGGATCCAGTTTCTGCAATGGTTGCAGAGCAAATTGATCGTTATTTCGATAATGCCGATTTTCGATTTCAGCTACCTTTAAAGCCGGTGGGGACTGCGTTTCAGAGTCGCGTCTGGCAAGCGATCTCAGCGGTGCCGCGTGGTGAAGTTGTTACTTACGGTCAAATTGCTAAGCATATTTGCTCCGCACCACGCGCAGTAGGCCAGGCTTGTGGCGCTAACTGGTATCCTCTGGTCATCCCGTGTCATCGGGTCACTGCGGCAGGTGGTCTGGGGGGATTTGCTCATCATGATGATGAAACTGGATTTCACCTTGGCGTGAAACGCTGGCTACTTGCGCATGAAGGTGTGACTGGTTACCTGTGATCCATGAAAAATAGTCCAAATGCATTGCCCGTGGTATTGCCTGATGAGGTGGCGGGGCAGATAGACCAATTTTGCGATGTTTTATGGTTAGAAGACGGATTAGCCAAAAATACTGTAGAGGCTTACCGCCGCGACATGCGCTTATTCGCAGAATGGTTGCATGTCGAACTGGCGAAGGATTTGTATCAGGTTGATCACGCCGATATCAGCGCTTACATTGCATCTAAACATACGACGTCAAAAGCGACGTCTGCCAATCGACGTCTGAGTGTCTTAAAACGTTTTTATTTACTCGCCGTACGCCAAAATCTGGTTGCCGTTAATCCATGTAGTAAGCTCAAATCAGCTAAACAAGGCTTACGGTTGCCTAAAACCATGAGCGAAGCTCAGGTGGAAGCATTGTTGAATGCACCCGACGATAGCCCATTGGGATTACGCGATCGCACCATGCTGGAACTATTATATGCTTGCGGATTGCGTGTCTCAGAATTGGTGAATTTAAAAACGACTGAAGTCAGTCTCAATGATGGCGTGTTACGTATCACCGGTAAAGGCGATAAAACGCGCTTAGTGCCTTTTGGTGAGCTTGCGCGTCAGTGGCTTGAAAAATACCTGAAAGAAGCGAGATCTGCCATCTTGCAAGGTCAGGTTGACGATGCATTATTTGTCACTGCGCGTGGTGGCGCCATGACGCGACAAATGTTCTGGATACTCATCAAAAAATATGCGGCGCACGCTGGCATTCACATCCATCTGTCCCCCCACACCTTGCGCCATGCGTTCGCGACGCATTTGCTCAATCATGGCGCTGATTTAAGAGTGGTGCAATTGCTGTTAGGTCATGCCGATATTTCTACAACACAAATCTATACGCATGTAGCCAGAGAGCGGCTTAAACAGCTCCATGCTGAGCATCATCCGCGTGGTTAACATCCATATTGGAAACTGCGAAAAAGAAAGAAAAAACGGCCATCATTGACGGCCGTTTTTTATATTTCAGAATAGTTTTACGATAACAATCAGAACTTGTATTTGCCTGTTACGTAAATCGTGCGCAGCACCGAATCTGCATAACGTGCATCGTAACCTGTTTGTTGACCAGCATAAGCGCCTGCAGTTTGCAGAGACATTGGTGGTGTTTTGTTAAACAGATTTTTGATACCAGCACGCAGTTCTACAGTTTTGCTGTAGTTGTAGCGACCTTGCCAGTCAAACGTGGTGTAAGATGGCACGTGCAAGGTGATCGATTCAGCAGACTTTGTATCCAAATTCGTCACGTTTGCAGGTTGATCCTGATAGCCGGAACGGTATGTCAAACTCAGAGAGTTGGAGAATTTACCGGTTTCCAATGTGGCTGTAGCTGAAACGAGATTGCGGAAACCAACATTGTTGTAGACACCAAATTTACCCAAATCGGTATCCCAGGAATTGTCAGTACCAGGCAAAGTGAAATCAGAGACCAACATGTACGTACCGTTAATCGTACCAGTCAATGTACCGAATCCCAGATTCTTACGACCAGTCATATCCCAATCGATACCACGGTTGTGCGATTTACCGATATTGATCGATAAGTTTTTAAACGCCCAATAAGTATTTCCCGTTGCGATTTCTGTGGATTGTGTGAACAGTTGCGCGTATTTGGCAGGATCAGCAAATGCAATGGATTGGCTCACAGCAGATACTTGATCTCGCAGTTGAACATCCCACAGATCAGCGCCGATAGAGAACGAAGAGCTTGGCTCAAAACGTGCACCAATGGTGAATTGCTTGGATTTTTCTGGTTTCAGATTTGCATTGCCGCCAGACAAGTTATCGTACTGCGCGTTACCTGGTTTGCAATACGCAGAACCTGGGAATGGGCATGCCTGGTTATCAGTTACACCAGCGCGTACCAATGGCTGGGCAATGTCCAGCATTGCCGGTGCTTTAAAGCCAGTGCCGTAAGAAGCGCGCACTAACCAGCTGTTGCTAGGCTGATATCTGAGAGATAACTTGTAAGTAACGGCGTTATTACCTTGACCGACTTTAACGTTGTTAATGCCGTCATCAATCGATGAATATTGATCAAAACGAGTTGCTGCACTCAGCTCAACTTTATCAATGACTGGCGCTAGAACTTCACCAAAGACACCGTATGTTGAGCGCTTCATGTCATAGCTTGGTGGCGCTGCGAGATTGTAAACCGCACCACTAGCGACGATAGATGATGACGATTGTGAATAGGCATATTCACGGTAGTCAGCACCAACTGCAACACTTGCATTGCCACCTGGAAGCTCGAATACTTCTTTAGATGCGCGCGTATCTACACCTTTAAGTGTCGTAGATGCGGTGCGCAATGGACCATTGAATAAAGAGTTTTGAATCAATTGCTTAGTCGCATCTGTTTGCTGACCGACCGGCAAAAATGGGTTGAAGCTTGCCTTCTTAATCATGTCGCGGAAAGCACCGTCCAATACATAGCCGCCGGTATAATTTTCGTCGATGGAGTTTTGTGAATACGTTGCAGCACTGTTGATCGACCAACCTTTAAATTCACCTTCTGCTCCAACTACAAAATGCTTGGAGTTGGTAATGGTGTTGTCGTTGCGAGTGCCCCAGTCTGACATGCGGTAGTTTGCAGTCACTGATTTCACTGAGCCGATTTGTGCTTGCGTTAAGTATGGCAGCACATAGCTGTTGTAGTAGGCGGAACCTGGTGCAATTGTGACAGGAACAGGATTTGGAGCGATACGCGCTGTCAGATCGTAGCGAGAAAGAGCGACATCTGAGAACAGTGTCCAGTCTTGATTTACCTTGAAACGGGCAGTGGTAAATAAGCTGTCACGCTTTGATACAGGAACAATTTCCAGTGTCGCAGCATAGTCAAATTTGCAAGCCTTAGGATTTGTCGGATCGATGACGTGATTTGCCGGGCAATTACCGTTTTGCAACAGGTAAGGATTGAAATTAACACCAGAAATTGTCTTGTCTTTGAACGTCACTGCCAGATTTGCAGGTGAGCTGTAAGCACTGGTTTTGTCAAACAAGTAATTGTGACCATTTGCAACGAAAGGCAGATAAGCTGTCTTAGCGAAATCGCGGTCTGTCGCTTTCAATTGCTGTTGATCATCGTGACGATAGCTGATCAATACGTTGTAGCGGTCTTCTTCCAAATTACTGAAGCCGTAAGTCAGGCTGGCGTTGTACGATTTTGCGCCACCTTCTGTTGGATAGTCGTATCCCGCTTCTACGGTGCCACCTTGTTCATTTTTTTTCAGAATAAAGTTAACCACGCCGGCGATTGCATCTGAACCGTAGAGTGCTGATGCGCCATCAGTCAATACTTCTACTCTTTCAACCGCGCTCATCGGGATCGCATTGAGGTTGACTGCGGAGCCTGAGCCTTGAGGTGCTACGCGACGACCGTTTAATAATACTAAGGTGTAACTTTCACCGATGTTGTGAATAGAGGCAGAAGCGCGGCCACCTGAGTTTGTACCTACAGCGGTTGTTGTAGGTGTAAAACCTTGCATCGCTGGTAATTTTTGAATCAAATCAGCAACCGTCGTTGCACCGGAACGGGCAATAACTTCTTTATTTAACTGTTGTACAGGTAAAGCGCCTTCTTTGTAGATGCGCTTGATAGCGGAACCTGTAATTTCAATTTTTTGTACAGCATCGCTAGTTTCTTATGCATGAGCAATGCCAGCAACAAGTAATGTGCCAGTTAAAGCGCTCAAAGCAAAACGTACCGATCTCACAACGGCTTTTTCTTTTAATACCATGACCAAGTTCTCCTAAACATGATGAATCAGATGCAAACAAAGGTTCGCAGCTTGCTCGCGCATAGCGCCCAAAAATCCGGAGATTTATTGTTGAAAATATAGAAAAGCAGGGGGGAAGAGAGCTACTTTTGCGTAGCTCCAGATAAGGTAATCTGGGCGTGTGCATTTTCAGAGCAAGAGGGGCATTATGCAAAAGAAATCAACAAAAGTGAAATAATTTGTTACTCAATATGTTCAAAATGTTGCATTTTTATGACATGAAATGAAAATAATTTTCCATAAATTGATGAAATAAACTCTTTCAAAAGAAAAATGCCTGAATAAATTACTTTACTCAGACATTTATATTCTATTTGCACAATAATGAAGCATGCATGTATCTTAATGTATTGATATTATTTCAAAGCTGTATTTTCTTGCAGAAATTTTTCTACGCGTGTCCAGAAGTCGACGTTATTTTTTAATGTTCGCCATCCATACCCTTCTTAGGCATAAGTAATACACTCTATTTTTGCCGTATCCGGAGCGGCTTTGAGGAAACGTTCACCGTGTACTACCGGAACTCGGACGTCAGCCGCACCATAACCTGTTATGTGGGATAGTAGACGAGTTGTTGATGCATCTTAGCAAAATAGAGGAGCTCATTTCCAAGGTAGATCGTCATGGCGGTTTGCGCTCTGGCAGCAAAGAACGCTAGACGCATTTGGGTCATGTTATAAAGCGGCGAGATATTCCGTACCGACATTGTTATGCGCTGGATAAAATCATCTGTGCATACCAATGTCGGTACGGACCAGAAAATATTTGATAGAAAGGGAGTATTACCGATGACTTGGGCAATCTAAATGATGACAAAACAAGTCAAATTGGGATGGCCGTAACTCGCTTGCGTCCATGTGCAAACAGCACGTCCAAGTCATTGAGATACCAACCGTGAATTTCATCATGCGTCAGCAGCGGAAATTATTCGACCGCACCAAAGCCCGAATGTATGGCTGCAATTGACACCGTTACTCAGAGTTTGAAGATTTCACTTGCAAACGGGAGGCGTCGATGTATGGACACAATCATCTGTGCTTACATGCTTAACTTCAAGAAAACTTCATCGGGCGCATATATAAAAATACTACCAGCAGTGTCGATATAGAAAATTTTATTGAAATAATAAAGCCCCGCAATTAACTTAATTGCGGGGCTTTCCTTTACCTGCTTAAATCAAAAAAATATCGTTTTTAGTTGAAGTGGTAGGACGCTGCTGCATATACATAACGACCGCGTGGATCGCCATAGCTATTGTCGTAACCTACATTTGATGATGGGTCAAATGCAGGGTCACGATTGAACAGGTTATTAGCACCAAATCGTAAAACAAGATTTTTGAATCCAGCATAAGAGACGGATGCATCAACTGTCGTCATACTTGGGATCATGTAACCTTTATTGTATAAGTCGTAGTAGCGATTTATTGTTGCAGAAGGTGTTCTGTCAACATGGTAATGTGAAGTGAAATTCACACCTGTGCTAGCGCTCCAAACGTCTTTCTCCCAATTCAAGCCAAGCTTTGCCAACAACACTGGATTTCCGTATTGACCCGCTTCACAACCCATATTGTTTGCACAATTGATTAGTGGATCAGACGGCAATAAAGATTGATCGTATTTAATTGTGTAAGTTGCATCACCCGACAAAGTGAAGTTACCATAGTTGGCGGTTTTCAGTTTGTAGGAAGCGTCGACGTCAATACCAGATGTGGAAACTTCGCTGCGATTGATAAAGCCAACTGACAACTGCTTCAGACGACCAACCAACGGCCCAAGAGCTGTGCGCTGAGCTGCAGTTAAACTGTTATAGGCAGCTTGATCTTCTGGTGTTACATCGTATCGAGAAACACTTGATTTAAAGGCACCATCTTCACCTGCCAGAACTGTGTCATTGTCGAGATTGTCAATTTTGTCTTTCCATTTGATGCTCCAGAAAGTCATACCAAAGCTGAGATCTTTGACCGGTTCAAAAACGAAGCCCAAATTAAATTGATTTGAAGTTTCTGGTTTCAGAGTTTTTGTACCAGTAATCAAAGAGAGTGCAGAACCATTACATGATGCGTCAAAATACACGTCGCCGAGTACACAACGCTTAGGATCTCTGACGTTAGCGAAGCCGCCACGACCTTCATTAAAGCGTTGAGATAAAGTTGGTGCACGGAAACCTGTACTATAGCTAGTACGAATCATCAATGTTTGTGTTGGCGTCCAACGTAATCCAACCTTAGGATTGGTTGTATTACCTGCCAGTTGATATCTATCGTAACGAACAGCTGCTTGTGCTTCTAAATTCGTCAATATCGGTAAATTTAATTCGCCAAATACAGCGCCTAAAGATTCAGATCCGTTGATACCCTTGAGTGTCGAATAGATCCCGATAGCACCATCTCTCCATGCTTGAGATGGATCGTAAGCAAGCGATTCACGTTTATACTCAGCGCCGACTGCAGCACCAATTTTACCGCCTGGCAATTGTCCAAACTCGGTCGAACCAACTAATTTTGCAAAATCAGTTTTTGTTTTCGTGTTCGTGTACTGGTCTGCTGTCAAGTCGTTGATGACCTGTGCCGAGTTGTGATTTCCGCCAAACGGATTAAACAATCCTTGCGTTACATACTGCTGCAGCTTATCGTGCATGAACGAACCGTAAACACGGGTATTACCATCTTCCGAGCTATGTCCAATAGTTGCTGTCAAATCCCAGTCGCCGATTTGTGTCTTCATACCACCGACTAACCAGGTGGTATCGACGTTTGTACCTGTACCACCTTCTGCTGCAGGGAACAGTCGGCGAATTTTGACTGTTTTGCCATAGGTGTTAAAAGGGTTGTTTGCTGCAACTGTCAAGACGCTTGATCTGTCAGCATTTTGTATCCATGCTGGAGAACCAATAATTCTCGCGTCATAGTGGTTGTAAAACAGGTTTGCAAACAAACTTGTTGTTGCCGAAATATCGTAATTTGCTGTCGCTGCTCCGCTATAGCGCGTGTATGGATGTGCTAAATCCTGAGATTCAGCTTGAGCGTACATACAAGCATTACGGTTTGGCGCCGCAAACCATTCTGGTGCATCTGGGTATGGTTTTACGTGGCTGGCGGAACATTCTGGATCCGGCATACGTTGGGACCCGCCCGTTGATAATGTTCCGGGATCAGTTCCTTTTGCGCCATAAACGCCGCCCTGGAAAAGACCACCAGGCATAGATGTGAAATCTGTTTTGTTCGCCCAAGGACGGTCAACTCCATGGATTGCTTTTGCTTGTTCGAAGGACGCGCCATAAGTTACGTTAAAGTTACTTTTCGCACGATCACCAAAACCACCTGACACAGAGAACTTTGCAATATCTCCATCGTTGTATGTTGTTTTGCCGTAGCTCGTATCTACATCAAAGCCTTGGTAGTCTTTTTTCATGATGAAGTTGATAACACCACCAACTGCGTCAGTACCATAGATCGCCGAGGCACCGTCTTTTAAGACGTCAATACGTTCAATAGCAGCCAGTGGAATGCTATTCAGGTCAACTGAAGTTACGCCGCTATAGCTGTCTGAGCCAGAGTTAGGTAAGCGATTGCCATTCAATAATACCAGTGTTGGCAAGCCGCGCAAGCTGACGCTTGTCGCACCATTGCGGAACGAACTCGAACTTGCGAATTCGCCACTATTGCCTCCGGCAGCTGTCAAATGACGAATAATATCAAGAACGGAAGTTGCGCCTGAGCGAGCAATTTGCTCTCTTGTAAAGGTTGTTACAGGAGAAATGTTTTCGATTGAAATTCGTTTAATATTCGAACCAGTAATCTCTACTTTTTGAACATTTTCATTTGTTTCTTGCGCGTAACTAACCGCACAAAATGTACCTGCAAACATCGCTAACGCGAGCTTGACGGACGTAACGCCAACTTTTTCTTTGAACACCATCACGACTTCTCCAAGTATTGTGAAATTATTTGTAGTCGCTAAAAGCCGCTCTTTAAGAGCGACTATAGCGTTTTATCTTTGTTTCGTTTTTATGCCATTGTGCGTGTTATTTCTCTGGCTTTTTTTATTGGCATACTTAAAATATTAATCAAAGATCGTTACATTATGCATAAACGAGACATTTAATGAAATATATGAATATATGAAATGAGGCGTCATGTTGCATTTGAGTGACAATTGATGAAAATAATTTTCCAAAAGTAGATTTGGTAATCTGAATGAGTATCAAATTTTTGACTTTTACTTGACAAAAAATGCTGCTATTAAATTTACGCAGATATAATTCGATTTCGTTTTTTTGTATTGGCAGGAACTAATTTTGGCAAAAAAAGAACACGTATCAGAAACGCCCGCAACGCAGTTTTTACGCAAAAATAAGGTGGAGTTTTCTGAGCATCCGTATTCATACGAAGAACATGGTGGCACGGCGGTATCTGCGCGGGAGTTAGGGGTCGACGAGCATGCCGTGGTAAAGACGCTGGTAATGCAAGATGAAGCAGCTAAGCCACTCATCGTGCTGATGCATGGCGATCGCAAGGTATCGACCAAAAATCTGGCGCGGCAAATTTCGTGCAAATCGATAGAGCCATGCAAACCGGAAATAGCCCAAAAGCATTCCGGTTATCTGATTGGCGGAACGTCCCCGTTTGGGACAAGAAAAGTGATGCCAGTTTATGTTGAGCGTGGGATCCTTGCGTTGCCCAAGATATATATTAATGGCGGCCGACGAGGGTATTTGGTCGGAATCGCTCCATCTGTGTTGGAAATTTGCTTAAAAGCAAGCCCTGTCGATTGCGCAATCGATGAGTAACTCCTTGTAACTTAGCATTGCGACATTCTGCTGAGTTCAAACATTTTTTACCTACTTGAATTGTTTGAAACGAAAAAGTAAGTAAAAAATGCCAACGCTTTTTGTATGTAAATAATTAATTTGAAAACTTTTGCCAGGCAAGAGCTTTATCTTACCAACGTTTATTTAGGGAAAAAATGAATACTATTCTGGCGGCAATACTGGCTTATTTGATTGGTTCAGTATCTTTTGCAGTCGTTGTCAGCAAATTATTTGGTTTATCTGATCCACGAACCTATGGATCTAAAAATCCTGGCGCTACCAATGTTTTGCGTAGCGGAAACAAAGCAGCAGCCGTACTGACCTTGCTAGGCGACGCGGTGAAGGGCTGGTTTGCAGTATGGTTGGCGATGAAATATCAAAACCAGTTTAATCTGGATGATGGCAGCATCGCAGCGGTATCGATCGCCGTTTTTGTCGGACATTTATGGCCAGTCTTTTTTAAATTTGTTGGCGGTAAAGGTGTGGCGACTGCGGCAGGTGTTCTGATCGGGATTAATCCTTGGTTGGGGTTGGCGACTTTGGTGACATGGGGTGTTATTGCTTTTGCATTTCGTTACTCATCGTTGGCAGCGCTGATTGCCGCCATCTTTGCACCTTTGTATTACGGCTTGCTGTTTGGCCCGGACGTTAAGTTACTCGCGGTGTTTGTGATGAGTGGCTTGCTGGTCTATCGCCATCGTCAAAATATTGCCAATTTGATGGCAGGCAAAGAGAGTCGGCTAGGCAGTAAAAAGAAATAAATCGAGATGATATTGGTTTTGTGGAATTACTACTTTATTAATTTGTGATTTTTACTATGATGAACTGGTAAATGGGCATTCTTTGATTTTTTTGAGGAGGCTGGTTCATGACTGCGACACTGAAATATATTGTAGTAATTCTATTTGCTTGCATAAATTTGTCAGCACTCGCTGCTGAACAAGGTACTGCTGAAGAGGCCAAGGCATTAGTCGCAAAAGCAATCGAATCAATGAAAAAGCAAGGTATCGAAAATACTATCGCAGACATCAATAAAAAAGATGGTGGTTATCAGGATCGCGATTTATACGTTGTTGTTTATGATTTAAATGCTAAAAATCTGGCGCAGATCAACCCGAAAATGATCGGTAAAAATATGATTGATTTGAAGGATGCTGATGGAAAGTACTTCATCAGAGAGCGCATTGAAATTGCGAATAAGAAGGGCAGTGGCTGGCAAGATTACAAATTTGTGAACCCGGTGACGAAGCAAATAGAGCCGAAATCAATGTATATAGAAAAATATGAAACAGTGATTGTCGGCTGTGGTTTTTATAAAAAAAACTAGCTTACGCCGCAGTCAACTCGTGCAGTGGCCAGCGTGGTCTGACATTGAAAGCAAAATCCCGCGTTGCTAATGTGGGATTTTTTTTCAGCCGCATTGCACCTGCGAAGGCAATCATCGCACCGTTATCGGTACAAAATTCGAGTTCAGGATAAAACACTTGAAAACGTTTTTTTGCAGCCGCCGCGTTTAACGCTAAGCGCAATTGGCGATTTGCGCCAACCCCGCCTGCAATCACCAGACGCTTGAGTCCGCTTTGCTTCATTGCCGTAACACACTTGGCAACAAGAACATCTACGATGGCGTCAACAAAACCGCGTGCGACATTGGCCTTGTCAGACTCGCTCATGTCAGGTGGGTATTTTTTGACAGCAGTAAGGACGGCTGTTTTTAATCCAGAAAAGCTGAAGTTAAAATCTTTGGAATGCAACATCGGGCGTGGAAATTGATGAATCGCAGGGTCACCAGATTCAGCCAACTTAGAAATCGCTGGCCCTCCAGGGTATGAAAGTCCGAGTAATTTGGCGGACTTATCAAAGGCTTCACCTGCTGCGTCATCCAGAGTTTCACCTAGCAGTTGGTATTGTCCTACTCCATCAACGCGCATTAATTGCGTGTGTCCGCCGGAAACCAGCAAGGCAATGAAGGGAAATTCCGGTGGCTGACTCGCCAATAAAGGGGAGAGCAGATGCCCCTCCAGATGATGAACTCCTAAGATAGGCTTATCCAGTGCCATTCCTAAGCCACATGCAAATGAAGCACCAACCAACAATGCACCCGCCAAGCCCGGCCCTTGGGTATAGGCAATCGCGTCAATGTCTTGCTTTTGAATCTGGGCTTCTGAAATGACCTGATGTAAGAGAGGAAGAGTGCGCCGGATATGGTCGCGCGAAGCCAGTTCAGGCACTACACCGCCATATTCTTGATGCATGGCAATTTGTGAATGTAGGGCATGCGCCAATAATCCACGTTCTGTGTCATAGAGGGCCAGTCCTGTTTCATCGCAGGAGGATTCAACGCCGAGAACTATCATGAAGCTACTTTTTGAGAAATTAAGTGAAGACGCAATCAGACTGCGCAAGTCGGGATTATAACTTTGTCGTGCGTTTCACGGAAATTTCTATTCTTTAGCGACGATTGGTAGTTCAAAATAGAAATTCGCTCCCTGTCCCAGGACGGAGTCAAATCCAATTCTTCCTCCCATGTTTTCCACCAATTCTCTGGAAATCGCTAATCCCAGGCCAGTGCCACCTTTTTCTCTGGTATCAGAGGAGTCTGCCTGGGCGAATTTCTGGAAAATTCGGTCGCGGAATTCTTTAGGGATGCCTTTGCCGTGATCGTTGACGCTGATACGAACACGTACATCATTCAGACTTACCCGGATATCGACTGTTTCATTGACTGGAGAATATTTAATCGCATTCGAAAGTAAATTTGACATGACTTGCATAAAACGCTGGCTATCAACAGAAATAATAATGTCAGGAATAGGTTGATGCAGGTTTAAATGAATTTCTCTTTGTGTACCAAAAGTAGCATTGGTATCAATTGCCTGCGTCAACAATGGTGCCAGCGCATAGTCTTGCATATCAAAATGCATCTTACCTGCGCTTAATTTTTCCATATCCAATAGATCATTAATCAGGAAGGTTAAGCGCTGGCTATTTTTGCTAGCGATATTGAGTAAAGGGGTCAGACTCTCTGGCAATGTTCCAGTGGCACCACCGAGTATCAGCCCCAATGCACCAGATATCGATGTTAATGGAGTACGTAATTCGTGACTGACGGTAGAAATAAATTCATTTTTAATCAGTTCAAGGCGTTTGCGCTCGGTGATGTCGCGCATCAGTCCAATGTACAAAGCGCGGCCTTGTCGCTTAACTGCAGAAACTGATAGGTCAAGCGGGAAAACGCTGCCGTTTTTCCTACGGGCATCGATTTCTTGTGACACACCAATCAGCTTAGAAACATTATCGATTCTAAAAGGAAAGGTAGATTTGTTTTGGTCATCATTAGCCGGTAATAAAATACTAAAATGCTTGCCAATTAATTCGTCTTTGTTGTAGCCAAAAATATTGCCAGCCGCATAGTTAAAGGCGTCAATGAAACCAAGATGATTCACGGTGATAATTCCATCAAGTACATTGTCAAGAATCGCCTGCGTGTGAGCTACCTGATCCCGCAACGCCTGAGCATTGGCCTTGCTATCACTGATATCTTGAAGCGTGCCATAAATGCCACGGATTGAATTTTCTTTGAACTGAGGCAGTCCGATGATTCTGACCCAGCGTTCATTTTTTTTGGCGGTTACGATTTTAAATTCGGCATCGAAACGGGAGCCAGATGTGCCGGCCTCAGTCAGCAAATGACGTATATGGTCCCGGCTATCTTTTCCTTTATAAAAATTCAGTGCCTGTTCGGTATTGCATTGATAGTCGGCTTCTACTTCATGAATTTGTTTGGTGACACTACTCCAGTTCACCTGTCTGGTAAACAGATCATATTCCCAGGTACCAATGCGGGCGGCGGCGTTTGATTGTTCCAGCAGTTCATAGGCATGGGCTAATTTTTCTTCAGCAATACGCTCCTGGGTGACATCCTGATGGCTGCCTGACATGACTAAAGGTCTTCCATCTTCATCCCAGCTAACAACGCAACCACGATCTCTGATCCACACCCAGGAACCATCTTTATGACGCATGCGACTGGTCAGATCAAAGTACGGTAATTCGCCATTGAAATGCTTGTCTATCATTTCGGCAGAAATTTTTGCATCGTCCGGATGGCATAAATCCAGCCAGGTTTGGACCGTCGTAGGACTTAATTCAGCAAGGCTATAACCTAACATTTCAGCCCAGCGTTCATTAAATATCGTGACGCCAGAAGGAATATGACACTCCCAGGTACCGATATTTGTTCCTTCAATAATGTTAGCCAGCCTTTGTTCACTTTGTGAATGTTGGCGCTGGATTCTGGCTGCATTCACCAATTGTCCTATGGTGATGGTGACTGGCTGAAGAAAATCTACTGACAGTTTATCGTAACCATCCGGACAATTTGCGATACCCATGACGGCAACGACTTCTCCATCATGCTGTATGGGTACTGCTAGAAAATGTCGTAACGGCGGATGATCAGCAGGTAAGTCACCAACTTGTCTTTCAAAAGCCAGGTTATTTGAAATAACAGGTGCTTTCTTATCCAACCTGGGATCAAATAATAAATCCAGATCGTGGAATTCAAGTCCTTGCTGCACAGCTCTTTTGTTTAGTTCTACCGTCGTATCGTCCCATGATAGATCGCAGATTGAATAGGCTTTTAAATAGGCAACGCCGTGGCGATTTTTCAAAACTTCGCAGATAAATCCATATTCACTTCGGGTAAGCCTCAAGCTGTTAATTAACAGTGTATCGAAACCTTTGCCGCGATCTTTACCTTTGATAAATTGTGATTGTGCTTTTGCAACTGCGTCGTTAAGACTTTGTTGACGCTGCAATGAGCGATTGAGTTCTTGACGTTTAATTGTGCCATTCACCCAATCTCCCAACACGTTCACAAATTCGATTTCAACTTCAGTGAATGCGTGCGCTCTGGCTTTTGGGTCTGAAAAACCTAAGGTGCCATAGCGTCTTCCTTCTAAAAATAATGGAATGCCAATATAGGTTTCTTGTTTGAATTGCTGATAACTCTGATGTCGGCTGAATTCACTTTGACTTGCGTTAGTCGTATGAATCACGTCATGATCTTTGTGGACTAGGTCTGAGTAAGTGAATTCTTTCAGAAAGCGCTGCCCCTCTTTGACGTTGCCAATACTCGAATGATAGACCTGAATAATGATTTCATTACCCTGAAATTGCGAAATGACACCAGTAGCCAGTTTTAAATACTGGCACCCAAGTGCCAATGTTTCGCGTAGCAAGATTTGCGGATCCTGAAAGGTCAGCGAGGTAATTCTGGTGAGCGTCAGCAGGGCATTATGCTGTCTTTGCGATTGCAAATTGCCGATCTCATGTTCCACGCAATCGGCAAGATTGCGCAGTAATATATGCTCGTCCTGGCTCAGTGTTCTTGGTTCAGGGTCGATGATGCACAGTGTTCCTATACGTTGCCCATTTTTTGCATGTAAAGGAGCTCCTGCATAAAAGCGTATATGCGGGGCACCGACGACCAGAGGATTGTCAAAAAAACGCAGATCATTGCGTGCGTCCGGAATGTGAAGAATTTCTTCCGATAAAATTGCATGACCGCAGAAAGAAATGTCCCTGCTAGTCTCAGATACCTCTAAGCCTTGCCTGGACTTAAACCACTGACGATCGGCATCAACTAAAGAAATTAAGACGATCTGTGTGTTGAATATTTGCTTGGCTAGCAGTGTCAACCGGTCAAAACGTTGTTCTTGTGGGGTATCGAGGAGTCCACATTCCTGAAGGGTAGTTACGCGATATTCTTCGTCATCAGGAAGCCGTGGCAATTGCATAGAAAGTAACTTTATTTAAAAAAATGACAAGCTGCATAGGGACTAGACATACAAAAAAGTAAGTTAATGCCGAATATCTCTCATTATTAAAAAATGGGTTTCATTCGCTACTTTTATTTTTGTTTCAAATAGGGATCACTTGCTATGCGTCAATAAGAACCTGCATAGTACTATTATTTTAAAAATCAAACTTTACTCTTTGCATTTCGTGCAGCATCAGATTCAAAGTTATATTGAATAAAACATCGAATAAAAAATCGAATAAAACATTGAATAATATTACACGGTTCTAGTGATAATTATATTTTTTAAGAAGTTTATCAAGGCTGCCATCATGTTGAATATCTGAGATTACTTTGTTGACTTCACTCACTCGCAGAGTGCCATTTTTTGCTAGTGCGCACTGGCTTTTAAATTTGGAGATAGTGAGTGGCGGGTGAATGCTGAGATGTAAATCGTTCACACGTAAGTGATAATTCAGGGTCGCCATGCTAATGATGGCGTAATTAAATCGGCCTGCGGCTAACTTCCGCAAATTTGCTTCTGCACCAGGACCGTCATCACGTACAAATTTGTTGCCAAGAATTTTCTCAACTTCCGGGTAAGTAAAGCCCATTGCTGTGCCAATTGTAAGACCCGCAATATCCTCAATATTTGCCGGTGCAGGAACACGTAATGTTGTTACGAGCAAATCGCCAACATCGACAAAGCCCACGCTCCAGTCTAAATTTCCAGGTAACCATTCGGGTAAATAGCCACATAAAATATCAGCTTCATTCATCTCTAATGCGTTGGCAAGACGTTTTCGCGGACGCATTACAAATTTTGCCACGCGATGGGTACGTTCCGCCAATAATTCGCCCAGCTCCATTTGAAAACTTTGTTCTGATGCTGCGCTGTCAGAGTTATGTTTTTTTTCATTCAGTAAAACTAACAGCTCAGCGCAATTAACTCCCGACGAAACCAGGACGATAAAAAAACAGATCAGTGTTTTGATGGTTCTCATGACGAAAATTACATGGCAACAGCACGACAAGCGGGGTGATCATGTTCTTTTAAATTTATTTCTCGGATTTAATGGCCTTCAGCAATAATCCAGTCCGGATTGTTTGTCTCAACAAAATTAATAATTGCCCAGACAATGTCGGGATCAAATTGCGTACCGCTGCGCTCTTTGAGATAAGCAATGACATCTGGTAAGGGCCAAGGCTGTTTGTAAGGGCGGGCGTGTAGTAAGGCATCAAATACATCGACGACCGCAACGATCCGTGCTGCGAGCGGGATCTCTTTGCCTTTCAATCGGCGAGGATAACCATTGCCATCATAGTGCTCATGATGGCCGCCTGCAATTTGGGCGCCAATGCTGAGGCTATTCGCACCTTCGACCATTTTGGCTGCTCTGGCCAAAACGGTTTCTCCGATTAAAGCATGCCCTTCCATCACTATGCGTTCTTCTGGGGTATGCTTTCCTGGTTTTAAAAGGATGGCGTCTGGTATGCCTACTTTTCCAACGTCATGTAATATGCTGGCGATGCCGACAAAGGCCATAAAATCGGAATCAGCCTCTGGTGGTAATTTATCTGCCGCTTTTAATTCGGCAGCGATTGCATCTGTTAGTCTGCATACGCGTCGTACATGTCCACCTGTCGTTGCGTCACGGGATTCAGCAAGATCAGCAAGCGCAATGACTGTGGCTTCTTGTGTTGATTTGAGCAGATTAAATACATGCAAATTATCGAATGCTGCAGCAATGCGGTCGCAAAACACACTGAGTAAGCTGCATTCGAGCTCACTCAATGGCCACAATGGCGTAAACGCAACTGCGAATTGATGGCCATGCGATGCTTGTATCAGCAGAACATCAACTTCATTTGTAAATAAACTTTTTTTCTCTTCGAACGCCTTGCGTATCATTGGCGTCCAGGGATGATTGGATGGCAAGCTTGTTTCACCTAACATCTCAGTCGATTTTCCGGTTGTGGCAATGACCAGTGGATTAAGGTCTTTTTTTGCGGAAGAAGACTCCATGACACATAAAACACCATCAGTGCCAAAATCGAGGATAGCGCCGATTTGTGTCAACACGCCGGATGCCAGCTCCTTGAGTGAGTCTAATTGATACAGGTTGCTTGCGGCTTCAAGAATTTTATCCAAACCACGGCGATTCGCTTCTATCGTTTTCAAACCTTCGTATGCGCGTAAGGATGAGATGACCGTAGTGAACATTTTCTGAGAGGTGAGCTCAGTCTTAAGTTTGTAGTCATTGATGTCATAATTGACAATGACGCTTTGTTCTGGTGCTTGCCCTGGCTGACCGGTACGTAAAATGATACGCACGATATCGTTATGCAATTCTTCACGTATCCGTTTTGCTAAAATCAATCCTGCATCTTCGGTTTCCATGACGACATCGAGCAAGATCATGCCGATATCGGATTCTTTTGACAGTATCTCAAATGCTTCGTTACCGGAATAGGCCGAAAGTATTTCTATTTCACGACCTTTGTAGCTCATTTTATTGAGTGCAAGGCGGGTGACGGCATGAATGTCAGGCTCATCATCAACAATTAAAAGTCGCCAAAAATTGTTTGATCTCAAGCTCACTGGAGCATCATCTTCTTTGAGCCAATCTTCGTCGTCATTGATCGTTGTCATGATACGCCTTAACATTGCTGTAAAGAGATTACAAGTATATTAAACCTTAAAACCGATATTTTCAGGTGATACTGTCAATTTTTTCGAGGGCGTTTCATTTTTGCAATTGTTCTGTCACGCGAGGGATACAGATTCTGAACCATGCCCCCTTGTCGGGATGGTTTTGTACAGTGATCGTACCGCAAAGTTGCTTGGTAATAATATTGAAAACAATGTTGAGACCTAAACCCGTTCCACCTTGTCCGCGTTTCGTCGTGAAAAAGGGTTCAAAAATTTTGTCGAGGAATTCCTCGGGAATGCCGTGACCTTCATCCCGAAAATCAATGTAGACGGATGGCTCTGACAAACTCACATCAATGTGAATTTTTCCGTTCGCTCCTTCTGAAAACGCATGCGTAACGGCATTCATCGTCAAATTTGTGATCACCTGTGCGAGTAGTCCGGGATAGCTATCCATATGAATGTCGCTATGACCTGTTATATCAATACTTGCGTGTGCTTTTCTTAATGTAGGATTAAGACTGGTAGTGACGTCGTTTAAAAATTCAATTAATTCGAATTCGCGGCGCTGTTCGCTGGTTTGGTCAACCGCAACTTGTTTGAAGCTTTGTATCAAATGGGCTGCGCGTGCCGCGTTACTCATGATTAAGCGTGTGCTCTCGGTCGCAGTTGTGAGAAAAGCTGTCATGTCTGATTTGCGAATGTTGCCACCGGCCATATTTTTATTGATTTCCTGGCTGGCTTCGGACAGCACTGATGCGCTGGTCACGATGACACCAACTGGGGTATTGATTTCGTGTGCAATGCCTGCGACCAGACTACCCAGACTGGCCAGTTTTTCTGCTTGCAGAAGAGATTTTTGCGCAGCTTTGAGACTGATATAAGCTTCTTCTGTTTCTTTGGCGGCTGCGTGAGCTGCTTCTTCAGCCTGACGTTGTAAAACAATAATATTTTTTAAATTACGCAATACGAGATTGAAACCTCGTATCACTTTTCCGAATTCCTGGCTTTTAGACTCAGGTAATTCAGTCACTGCTTCTGCATCGTGAGAACTTAGTTCAAACAGGGCGCTTTGTAATAATCTGATTGGGTCAAAGACAACTTTAAGGCTCAGTGTTAATGCAATAATCAAAATGATGTCGAGGATAAATATCTGTACCAATGTCAGGGTCAGATTTTCACGTAACTTCTTATCGATATAGTCATGAGAAAACGTGACAATTACTTCACCCAGAGCTTGAGGTTTGTGGTTGCCTTTAGACGCATCTCGTTTGGTGATCTCTGCAAATAATTTGGCACTTATCTGATACTGGTTAAATTCTTTGCTTATCGGGCCGTTTTGTTTGCTATTTCCTGATTTAGTGACATGGACAAAACTCGCGTCTGGCATTTCGGTAGAACGTATCTCTACCGCACTGATGTCGACATTCTGGATTTCTGCTTTGGTGATTTTTTCTGCCGTGGATTCATCCATATTCCACAACGTTGATGGCAGCGATGTCTCGAGACGAGAAATGACTTCTTTTTGATGGGCAGTAAAGTTTTTTTCAAGCTCATCAGAAAGATGGGCGTATTCATAAATACCAAAAATAGCCAGTGTGACAGTGACGACAAAGATAAAAAGTGAAATCAAGCGGAATCGAAGTGAATACATAATTGCACTTTCTTTTCTACGAATTTTGGATCAGCCTTTAATCTGAAAAGGATCTCCGCAAGCGTTGATTGGTGCCAGTTTCAAAAGATTTGCACTTCTTTGTACGACGCACTGAAAATGTTGTCTTCTTTAAATTATATCTATCTGCAAACTCTTGTCCAGCCAATCTTGTAGTTGCTTTCCGTAAAGTGGCTTACTTACCAGATAGCCTTGCATACAATCGCAACCCAGCTGTTGTAATATTGCCCGCTCTTGTTCCGTTTCTATGCCTTCAGCAATGACGCTGAGCTTGAGTCCGTGACCTAGCTCAATAATTGTTTTAACCAGGCGTTGTGTATCACTTAACTGATCAATATTGGTGACAAAGCTACGATCAATTTTTAATTCGTTGACGGGTAACTTTTGCAGGTAGGCAAGTGAAGAATAACCAGTGCCAAAGTCATCAATCGACAAACTAATTCCAGTCTGCCGCAATCTGTGGAGCAGTTCTATGGCACTGTCCGGATCTTCCATAATCCCACTCTCGGTTATTTCTATCCTCAAATGGTGTGGATCAACGTTATATTGCGTTAATAGACTCGCGACTCTGTCAGGTAAATTTTTGTCTCTTAAGTCATGCGTACTGACATTGACGGCAATGCTTAAATCTGGATGGATGTTTTTCCATTCGGCTAGTTTGATGACTGCGCTTTCTAACATCCAATCAGAAATGATGCCTATATAACCTGTGCTTTCAGCGAAGGGGACAAATTCTGCAGGAGAGATAAAACCGCGTGCTGGATGTTGCCAGCGAACCAGGGCTTCAAAGCCATAAACCTGTGCTGTTGAGAATTTTATTTTCGGCTGTAACCACATCTGCAATTCATTGGACTTGACCGCAGTCCGTAGGTCAGACAGTAAGCTCAAATGGCTTAATCGTGACGCTTCCTGAGCGTCGCTATACCATGCAAGTTTCTTTGAACTACGCTTCGCGGCGTAAAGGGCAACTTCGGCATTTCTTAACAAATGGATCAAAGGCAAGGGTACTTCTGCTTGCAATGCAAAGCCATAAACCAGATCGACATCGACGGCGTAATTTTCACATTTGACGGGCTCATTGTTGGCTTGATCAATACGCAAATAAATGTCTTCGATGGTAGTTTGATTTCTGCTAGGAATCATCACCGCAAATGATCCACCCGCTAACTTGACCAATAAGGGCACCGAGTCTATGTGAGAGGTAGCGATCACGTGTTGAATTCGTTGTGCTACATGCAGAATGACTGAATCCCCTGTATCAAACCCCAATGTTTCGTTGACCGATTTTAAGCGTGCCAAATCCATCAAAATAATCGTGTACTCGTTTAAATTGGCTTGCCCCATGGTTTTTAAAAGATAAGTTCGATTCGGCAGACCAGTAAGCCCATCAAAAAAAGCCAGGTGTTCAATGTCTTTTTCGCGAGAAGCAATTGCGTTTGACATGGTATTCAATGCTAATCCGACTTTAGCGATTTCTTCTGTGTTGCTGACTGGAATTTGCGTTTGATAATCACCGGCGGCAATCTTTAATGCTCGGGTTTGCAATTGTTCTAAAGGACGCACAACACTGCGGGTCGTGATCCAGGCAAGCAATGCAGCAACTATAACCGCAAGAATAGATAATAAAATGGCGATGATCCCGGTCTTTTTTAGATCTTGTTGGGACTGGTTTTGGTGTTCGATAATTAAATCTTGTTCATTTTGCAATAGTCTGGATGAGATCGCTAACAGGGCGTTGAGTGACGGTTCTACCTCAGTGTAAAAATTTTTGGTCGCTGCTTCCTGCCCCTCGTCTTCGAGCAGGTTGACGAGGTCAAGATACATTTTTTGATACGCATCTCGACGTTGTTTGAGTAGCTTTAAATTATTTTGTTGGCTAGGGTCGTCAAGTGTGCGTTCTAATGTTGCGATCAAGCTGGTAATTTTTTTATTTTTTTCATCAACCAAGCCGTATTGTTGTTCGCGCTTATCTCTGGCGGCTGTGAGCAGTAGCGGTAGGGCATTACTGACGCTTTCGGTCAGCAATCCAAGTTCCTGTACGACCAGTAACTTACGCATATCCTCGTGCGCAAATTTATCCTCTAGTCGCATCATTTTGTTTATTTGCCCTAAAGGCAATATTAATACAACAATAAATAAAGTGAGCAATATGCCATAGCTTAAAACCAGGCGCACACCGATGCGTCTGAGTTTGAAGGTACTTAAAAGATCTTTAAGAAAATTTGGCATAGGTTGATAGCTGCTGACATGGTTGATCAAAGCAAATGAATGAACGTCCGCAAGGACCTATCTATAATAAATCAGTTGGCGTGGCTTCATTCGTTGAATTTAAAAAATTACAACTTTAAGTGCTTTCATGATCTTAAGGACTTACGCAAAATTGTCCCGGCAAGGTATGGCGACGACAGTACAAGGGTACGGCTAGGAGCTATAGCGCCGCTGGGGTGGTTTTGCGTAAGTCCTAATCTTAGAGCTTAGTCGACGAATTTGCCTAAACATTGCAAGCGTTGCAAAACTAATTCGCTGATAAGTTGCTCCGCATTATTAAAATCTTCCGGTTTTAGCGGACTATGACCGAGTACCAGGCACATTTGCGTACTAAAATCCGCATACGACTGCGTCATTGCCCAGATCAAAAATAAAAGATGAGTAGGATTGACGGCAGCGATTTTTCCTTTGGCAATCCAGCCTTCGAAAACCGCTATATCTTTTTTCAGAAAAGGAATGATTTTTTCCCTCATGCTTTCGGAATACGTTTGTGCTCCGCTGATGACCTCCATCGCATACACCCTTGAGGCATGTGGTTGCTCCTGAGAAAAACGGAGCTTCTCGCGGATGTAGCTACGTAGTAAAAATTCAGGTTCCTGATCGGCGTCAGCCAGAATATCCATGCGTTCTAACCACTGGTCCAACACCTGATCTAAAACGGTCTGGTAAAGCACCTGCTTATTTGCGTAGTAGTACAACAAATTTTGCTTGGAAATACCTGCGCGCTCTGCGATCGTGGCAATCGAAGTACCGGCAAATCCTGACTCGGAAAAGACCTCAGTGGCACATTGCAGTATGCGTGCCTCAATCTGGTCGCGTTGGCTTAGCGATGGCTCTACGCGCTTATCCATGATGTACGCCTGCGAGGAATTTGCGTAGTTGTTCGCTATTGCCGTACGCGATATTGAAGCGGAACCAAGGGTAAGTATGCGCATCTGCCGAGAAAAATTCATTTGGCGCGAGAATGATGCCCGCTTGCAATGCCTGTTTGGTGATATGACTGGCATCAAGATTTGAATTTTTCCAGCCGGCGCTGATGAACATGCCGCCGCGTGGTTCGGCTAACGGCGTCATACCGACGTCCAGCAATACGTCCAACGTGTTGTTGCGCGACGTGTCTAGCTGCCGTTTGAGTTTCTCAAGCATGCGTCTATACAGCCGCGAACTGATCGCATGGAGCACTGCGCGTTCGTTAATTTCTGAGGTTGTGAGACCTGCCAGCATTTTCACGCGTAATAATTCACCGATCAGAGATGGAGACGCACAGACCGAACCAACCCTTAGCGTGGGCGACAGAGTTTTTGAAAAACTACCGACTCGTATAACACGCCGTAAGCCATCCATTGCCGCCAGAGATGGTTCTGGACGGGGGCAGAGTTCACGGTAAATATCGTCTTCGACAAGCCAGAAATCAAATTGTTCAGCCAAGGCTAATAAGCGATGCGCATGACTTTGGCTCAAGCTGGTACCGAGAGGGTTTTGCAGCACGGTATTGACGAACATAATTTTAGGTTGGTGCAGGATGGCTTTTTCCAGCAGTCCTTCGACATCCAAACCATTTTCATCTCTGCGTATCCCGATAGGAATACAGCCATGATGACGGATTAGCGACAGTAAATTGCTGTAGCCAGGGTTTTCTACAAACACCGTGTCACCCGGTTTGCAGAGGGTGCGCAAAATCAGGTCAAAACCGTGCGTTGCACCGTGCGTGAGCAGGATTTGTTCGGCGTCGACACTGAATAATTCTTGCGATAATTGCGTCGCTAAATGTTGGCGCAGGCTGGGGAAACCCAGCGGATTACCGTAGCCACGCAAACGCTGGGTCGGAATACGCATTGATTGTTTGAGGGCATCTAACAAAATATCGTCGCCATACCATTCCGGCGGTAACCACCCAGAACCAACCGGTAAAGCTGTCGATACACCGGAATAGAGATCCGGACTCAGTGCATCCAGAACGGTCGTTAAGCTTGATGTATTGGCTGTGGCAACCGGCATAGGGTGCGCCGCAGGCTTACTCACAAAGTAACCCGAACCACGGCGCGAGATCAATAAGCCCAGCGTGATTAAGCGTTCATACGACTCGACTACGGTAAAGGTACTCACCGCGTTGCACTTGGCAAATTGCCTGACTGACGGCATTTTGCTACCGAGCGGTAATTGATTTTTCTGCACCAGACGTGTGACTTCCTGAACGATTTGTTCTACCAGACTGGACTGGCAACGCCTCACTAATGCTAGCTGTGGCCATTCAGAATCGTGGTCATGGGCGATATTTTCATTTGCAACTTCCATGCTGGTCTCCGTTTTTGGTTAGATGCAGGTTTTTTGTCGTCGACATCGATGCCTATCCCGCTATCGCAAAACTGTATTGCTCAAAAAAACTGTACGGTTGGATGAAATTTTGCTGGCTGTATATGTCGTCAGTGCATATGCTTATCTAGGATTTCAACATATTTTTACCACTTGGTAAATTGTTTTCAGGAGAAACACATGCTAAGCAAGCAACAGCTCAATTCGTATTGGATGCCTTTTACGGCCAATCGTGATTACAAGGAAGCACCTCGTATTGTGGCTTCTGCCTCTGGGATGTTTTATCGTGATCAAAACGGGCGCGAAATACTTGATGCCACGGCCGGGCTGTGGTGTGTGCCGCTCGGACATTCCCATCCGACTATCGTCAAAGCGGTGCAAGACGCCGTGGCGACCCTCGATTACGCACCAGCATTTCAAATGGGGCATCCGGCGGCGTTTGAGCTGGCTGAACAACTTATTGACTACAGCGGTAACAAGTTCGGACAGGTGTTTTATACCAACTCCGGTTCGGAAGCGGTGGATACCGCTTTGAAAATGGTATTAGCTTATCACCGGGCTCGTGGTGAGGCCCAGCGTACCCGCTTTATTAGTCGTGAACGAGGCTATCACGGCGTGGGATTTGGCGGTATGTCTATCGGTGGATTGCCAGCCAACCGCAAACAATTTGCTAATTTGCTTGGTGGTGTTGATTATCTTCCACATACCCATAATCTGGAAAAAAATGCGTTTAGTCGCGGCTTGCCAGAATACGGTACGCATCTCGCGGATGAATTGGAACGCCTCGTTACCTTACATGATGCATCAACCATCGCTGCGGTGATTGTTGAGCCTTTGTCCGGTTCCGCTGGTGTGATCTTACCGCCGAAAGGTTATCTCAAGCGTTTGCGCGAGCTCTGCGATAAGCACGGTATCTTGCTGATCTTTGATGAAGTGATTACCGGATTTGGTCGCATGGCGACACCGTTTGCTTCTGACTTTTTTGATGTACGTCCCGATCTGATGACCACTGCTAAAGGGCTGACCAATGGTGTGGTGCCTATGGGGGCTGTCTTTAGTCATCAGAAAATTTACGATGCCTTGATGGATAGTGCAGCAGGTATAGAACTGTTTCACGGCTATACCTATTCTGGCCATCCTTTGGCATGTGCCGCTGGTTTAGCGTCACTCAAGGTATTTAAAGAAGAAAAAATACTGGAACACGCACAAAGCATGACGGCGTATTGGGAAGATGCGCTGCATTCATTGAAAGGCTTGCCGCATGTGATTGATCTGCGCAATGTCGGTCTGATCGGTGCAATTGAACTTGAATCTATCCCTGGTAAGGTCGGTGCTCGCGCGATGGCGGTCTATAAAAAAGCGTTTGCCGAAGGCGTATTGGTTCGCACCACCGGCGACATTATTGCAATGTCACCACCATTGATTTTAGAGAAACAGCATATCGATCAATTGTTTGGAAAACTGGCAGAAATTTTAAAAGCGGCTGCCTAAGGCTTTGCAGTAAAGCGCAAAGAATACCATCGAAGATTTTGAAGAGAAATATAACAACATGAGCCAATATCAAGTTCATCACTATATCAATGGTGAAATACATGAAAATATCGACAATCGCTTTGCTGATATTTTCAATCCCGCTCTCGGCACAGTGCAAGGCGCCGTGGCGCTGGGGACTGAGCATGAAGTGAAGATCGCCGTTGCTGCTGCTAAGCAAGCGTTTCCGGCGTGGGCGAACACTCCCGCACTCAGCCGCGCCCGCATTCTGATGAGCTATCTGCAATTGCTGCAACAGCATACCGAAGAGTTTGCGCATTTACTGACCAAAGAGCATGGTAAGACCCTTGCTGATGCACGCGGTGAGGTTGCGCGCGGTATCGAAGTGGTTGAATTTGCGATCGGCATTCCACAGTTGCTCAAAGGCGAATATTCTGAGCAGATCGCTCGCGGTATTGATGCTTGCAGTATGCGTCAACCTTTAGGTGTCGTTGCTGGCATTACGCCGTTTAACTTCCCGGTGATGGTGCCCATGTGGATGTTTCCGATTGCGCTGGCATGCGGCAATACCTTTGTCCTTAAACCGTCTGAGCGCGATCCTTCGGCTTCTTTATTGCATGCAAAATTATTGCAAGAGGCTGGTTTGCCAAAAGGTGTGTTTAACGTAGTGCAGGGCGACAAAATTGTGGTTGATGCTTTGCTTGATCATCCCGATGTGCAGGCGATCAGCTTTGTCGGTTCAACGCCCATTGCGCAAGCCATTTATGCGCGTGGTTGTGCCAATGGCAAACGCGTACAAGCTTTGGGCGGCGCTAAAAATCACATGGTTGTGATGCCCGATGCGGATCTGAGTATGGCAGTGGATGCACTGATGGGGGCGGCATACGGATCTGCTGGTGAACGTTGCATGGCGATTTCAGTCGCAGTGGCCGTAGGTTCCGCCGCTGACGCGTTGGTCGATGCGATGGCGGCGCGTGTAAAAACACTCAAAATCAATAATGGTTTGGTGGAGGGGGCCGAGATGGGGCCCGTTATTACCCATGCTGCCAAACAGCGTATCGAAAGCCTGATCAGCGAGGGCGTTGCGCAAGGAGCAAAACTGGTCGTTGATGGACGCAACCACGTGGTACCCGGATGCGAACAAGGATTTTTTACTGGCGGTAGCCTGTTCGACCACGTGACAACAGACATGAGCATCTACCAGCAAGAGATCTTTGGCCCGGTGTTATGCGTGGTGCGGGTACCAAATATGGCAGCCGCCGCAGAACTGATCAATCAACATGAATACGGCAATGGTGTTGCCGTCTTTACCGCAGACGGCGGCACAGCTCGTGAATTTGTACGCATGATACAAGTCGGTATGGTCGGTGTGAACGTTCCACTGCCGGTGCCTATGGCTTTCCATAGCTTTGGTGGCTGGAAACGTAGTTTGTTTGGCGATCATCACATTTATGGCCCAGAAGGCGTGCGTTTTTATACACGTGTCAAAGCCGTGATGCAGCGTTGGCCAGACAGTATGTCAAAAGGGGCGGAATTCTCTTTCCCGCAAATGAAATAATCCGCGATCTGGAAAACGCTTGATCGATCTGTTTTTTATCGTCCTTCAGCTTGTTTATTCGTTGCATGGATCATTGATGCATGTAACACGGGTTTGTATTTTTTGTTGTATCTGAACATTGTTTAACTGGAGCCACCCATGTTGGAAGCCCTGAAACATCTCACCGCAGCAAATACGCGTCCAGAAGAACTGGCCGCGCAGTTTAGTGATCTTCATCCTGCATTAAACAGCCGTCAGGCGGCAATAGAAAGCGAACGTTGTTTGTATTGTTATGATGCACCTTGTAGCCGCATATGCCCTTCTGAAATTGATGTGCCCAGCTTTATTCAGAATATTGCCGTCGGCAATATCAATGGTGCAGCCAAAGGTATTTTGCAACAAAACATCTTGGGTGCCAGTTGCGCCCGTGTTTGCCCCACAGAGATTTTGTGTGAACACGCTTGTGTGCGCAATCACGATGACGAAGGTGCACCGGTAAAAATCGGTCTGTTGCAACGATATGCTTTAGATCATATGAAATTTACGCAGCATCCGTTTCCGCGTGCCGCAGCAACCGGTAAAAAAATCGCCATTGTTGGCGCGGGCCCCGCGGGCCTATCTTGCGCTCACAAGCTGGCGACCTTAGGTCATGAGGTCGTAATTTTTGAAGCGCAAAAAAAATCTGGTGGCCTAAATGAATATGGGATTGCGAAATACAAATTAACCGGCGACAGCGCACAACGTGAAGTTGATTTTCTGTTGCAGGTAGGTGGTATCAGTGTCAAGCACGAACAAAAACTTGGTGCCAATTTGCACCTTGAACAATTACGGCGCGACTTTGATGCGGTGTTTTTGGCATTGGGATTAGGGACGAGCCGAGAGTTAGGTTTGACTGGTGAAGACGCGCCGGGTCTGCTGGCGGCGGTGGATTACATTGCAGAATTACGTCAGTCCGACGACTTAAGTCAATTACCCGTCCCTGCGCAGTGCGTCGTGATCGGAGCTGGTAATACCGCCATCGATATGGCGGTGCAAATCGCCCGTTTAGGTGCGCAGCAAGTCACACTGGTGTATCGCCGTGGCGCACAACACATGTCTGCGACTTTACATGAGCAAGAGATCGCCAAAGCCAATCAGGTCAGAATCGTCACCTGGGCACAACCTCAGCAGGTGTTGTTTGATTTTGCTGGCAACGTGTCGGGAATGCGCTTTGAGAAGACGCATGAGGTCAACGGAAAATTACAAGGCACCGGAGAAACATTGGATATCCCCGCTCAAGCGGTTTTCAAAGCCATCGGCCAAAGCCTCGATGCAGCAAGCCTTAACGATCCGATTGCTCACGACGTGAAGCGCGAGAAAGACAAAATCTGGGTCGACGATCACTATCGCACCAGTTTATCGAAGGTCTACGCCGGAGGCGATTGCATTGCGCCGGGACAAGATCTGACTGTGCAAGCGGTACAACATGGCAAGCTGGCAGCGCTGGCAATCAATAACGACTTGAAAGCGAAGGTGTGACATGGCGGATCTCTCAATTAATTTTGCTGGCATCAAAGCGCCAAACCCTTTCTGGCTGGCCTCTGCACCACCGACTGACAAAGCGTACAACGTCGTCCGTGCGTTCGAGGCGGGGTGGGGCGGGGTTGTCTGGAAAACGCTGGGCGAAGATCCTGCGCCAGTCAATGTTTCTTCACGTTATTCCGCGCATTATGGAAAAAATCGTGAAGTCATCGGTTTTAATAACATCGAACTGATTACCGACCGCAGCCTGGAATTAAACCTGCAAGAAATTACCCAGGTCAAAAAAGATTGGCCAGATCGCGCGATGATTGTTTCATTGATGTTTCCGTGTGAAGAAGAAAGCTGGAAGCGTGTTCTGCCGTTGGTAGAAGCAACTGGCGCTGATGGGATTGAATTGAACTTTGGTTGTCCACATGGCATGCCAGAACGCGGCATGGGTGCAGCGGTGGGGCAGGTGCCAGAATACGTCGAAATGATTACCCGTTGGTGTAAAAAATATTGCTCTTTACCGGTGATTGTGAAGCTGACGCCGAATATCACTGACGTGCGCATTCCTGCACGTGCAGCATTGGCAGGTGGTGCGGATGCGGTGTCGTTGATCAATACCATTAATTCCATCACCTCTATCGATCTGGATCAGATGGTAGCGCGCCCTATCGTCGGTACGCAAAGTACGCATGGTGGCTATTGCGGCAGTGCGGTGAAGCCGATTGCACTGAACATGGTGGCAGAAATTGCACGCGATCCGGCAACCCAAGGTTTGCCTATCTCTGGCATTGGTGGCATTGGAAATTGGCGCGATGCTGCTGAATTTATGGCGTTAGGTGCTGGTTCTGTGCAGGTGTGCACTGCTGCAATGTTGCATGGTTTCCGTATCGTCAAAGAGATGAGCGACGGTTTGTCACGCTGGATGGATGAAAAAGGTTATGAACGTATCAGCGACTTTTCTGGTAAAGCCGTCACCAATACGACTGACTGGAAATATCTGGATATGAATTATCAAGTCATTGCTGAAATTGATCAGGATAAATGCATACGGTGTGGTCGGTGCTACATCGCTTGCGAAGATACTTCGCATCAATCGATTTCCCAATTGATCGGTGCTGAAGGTGTCCGTCGTTACGAGGTAAAGGCAGAAGAATGCGTCGGTTGTAATTTATGTCAGATTACCTGTCCCGTAGAACAATGTATCACCATGGTTCCGCAAGCAACCGGTAAATCGTATATGAACTGGACGCAAGACCCACGCAATCCACGTGCAGTAACTTAATCATAGCTTCCTTCGTATTGTTGATTCTTGAGTTTGATCTTGTGCATGCCAGAATTGACGCAAAACCATGCCTGGTATTGCGTCCGTTCTGCTTAAAAAAATAAAATCGGATACATACAAAATTCGCCTTGTAAGTTGTCATAATCTGGCAAGGACGATTTTGTGAAAGTCCTGAAAAAAAGAGAAAAACGCCTGCCCTTTGGCTGGAATAGAGCTTGCTAGTCTATTGAGACGTAAGTCCGGGGTACAAGTTTTTTCAATACATCCATCTGGAGGGGAATATATGCATACCGAAAGCAGTCAACTATGGAATGAGGATCTGGCACCGACGTCCGAAGCACAGCGCACCTGGCGCTGGTATCACTTTGCGGCATTATGGGTGGGAATGGTCATGTGCATTCCGGCTTATACGCTGGCAGCGAGTCTGATCGAAGGCGGCATGTCTGGTTATCAGGCGGTGTTATGTGTCTTCATTGCCAATGCAATTGTGTTGATTCCTATGTTGCTGATCGGTCATGCGGGGGCCAAATATGGCATTCCTTACGCAGTATTAGCGCGCACTTCATTTGGTGTTCGAGGTGCACGCTTGCCTGCGTTGATGCGCGCAATTGTCGCTTGCGGCTGGTACGGCATCCAGACCTGGTTTGGTGGGCAAATGATTTATACCCTGGGTGGCGTTTTACTCGGCCATCCTTTAGGACAAGACAAAATTGCTGGTCTTGGCATCAATGCGGCGCAATTGGTATGTTTTCTGATTTTTTGGGGCATACAGTTTTGGTACATTTTTCATGGCATGGATGCGATACGCAAGCTGGAAACCTATACTGCACCGTTGAAGATTTTGATTTGTTTTGTGTTGCTGGGTTGGGTGTATAACAAAGCCGGTAGCTTTGGCCCTATCCTGGATCAGCCGTCGCAGTTTATCGAAGGTGGTAAAAAAGCAGGTCAATTCTGGAGCACATTTTGGCCGTCCCTGACCGCGATGATCGGTTTTTGGGCAACGCTGGCTTTGAATATTCCTGATTTCACCCGCTTTGCCAAATCGCAACGTGATCAGGTATTAGGACAAACGATCGGTTTGCCTGCACCTATGGGGTTGCTGGCATTGTTAGCCGTGATTGTGACCTCCGCTACCGTGGTTCTGTACGGCAAGGCTTTGTGGGATCCGGTGGATCTGGCGAGTCGCATGACGGGTGGCGCGGTGTTGATCGCGCTGGTTATTTTGTTGATTGATACCGTGTCGGTCAATCTGGCAGCCAATCTGGTTGGACCTGCCTACGATTTTTCTGCATTGAACCCGCAATTAATTTCTTATAAAACTGGTGGCTACATCACGGCTGGTATCGCTTTGGTGATGATGCCATGGAAGATACTCGAAACCACGCAAGGTTATATTTTTACCTGGCTGATAGGCTATTCCGCCTTGCTCGGACCCATCGCCGGGATTTTGATTATCGATTACTACTTTATCCGTAAGACGCAAATTAAGGTCGATGATTTGTACCTGGAACAAGGCATCTATCAATACACAAATGGTTGGAATTTTGCGGCAGTGATTGCGTTTGTTATTGGTGTGTTACCGAATATTCCCGGATTTTTGAATGCCGCATTTCCGGCAGCTTTTCCAGATATTCCTGAGCTCCTCAAAACCGTCTATACCTATGCTTGGTTTGTTGGTCTGGCTTTATCGGGCGTTGTGTATTGCGGTTTAATGATGAGTAAAGCGAATACTGCGATGGTGGCACAGGCTAATTCTTAATTGGGTTTATGTCGAAAATGCCGTTACCCAAAATGGGTAACGGCAATCTGAGTTGTTGAGTATGTAAAGAATCGGGGAGTGGCGATGAGCATCTTGATACGTGGTGGTGTCGTAGTGAATGCGGACCGAGAGTTCCGTGCCGATGTACTGTGTGATAACGGGAAAATCATTGCCGTTGGTGAGCATCTGCCAACACCTTTGGACGTCGAGGTCATTGAGGCCGATGGCTTGTATGTGATGCCGGGTGGAATCGACCCCCACACGCATATGCAATTGCCGTTCATGGGTACCGTCACGCAAGATGATTTTTTTAGTGGCACCGCCGCTGGTCTTGCGGGTGGTACCACCAGTATTATTGATTTTGTGATTCCTAATCCACAACAAAGTCTGATGGAAGCGTTCCATACCTGGCGTGGTTGGGCAGAAAAATCTGCATCAGATTACTCGTTCCACGTTGCCGTTACCTGGTGGGATGACAGTGTGCATGCTGATATGGGCAAGCTGGTCAATGAACATGGCGTGAATAGTTTCAAGCATTTCATGGCGTATAAAAACGCGATCATGGCGGACGACGAGATTTTGGTTAAAAGCTTTCGCCGTGCCTTGGAACTTGGGGCCATGCCAACCGTTCATGCAGAAAACGGCGAGCTGGTGTATCTGTTGCAGCAAGAGTTGCTGAAAAAAGGGCAGACCGGGCCTGATGCACATCCACTGTCGCGCCCTCCCATCGTCGAAGGCGAAGCAGCTCAACGCGCAATTGCGATTGCCAATGTACTCAATACACCGCTGTATATTGTGCACGTCTCTTGCCGCGAATCCCTCGATGCAATTACCCGCGCACGTGCCAGCGGACAACGCGTCTTTGGCGAAGTGCTGGCGGGTCATCTGACCATCGATGATAGCGTCTACCAACATCCTGATTTTGCACATGCAGCAGGTCACGTAATGAGCCCGCCGTTCCGCAGCAGCAGCCACCAACAAGCACTCTGGCAAGGCTTACAAGGCGGTAATTTACATACGACAGCAACCGATCATTGCACGTTTTGCGCCGAGCAAAAAGCTGCCGGAAAAAACGACTTCACTAAAATTCCAAACGGTTGCGGCGGCATCGAAGAACGCATGATGGTGTTATGGGATGCTGGTGTGAATACAGGTCGTTTAACACCATCCGAATTTGTTAAAGTCACGTCCACCAATTGTGCCCAGATTTTTAATATCTACCCACGTAAGGGTGTGATTGCGGTAGGTGCTGATGCAGACATCGTTTTATGGGACGCGCATGCGAGCAAAACATTATCGGCAAAAACGCAATTTTCAAAAGGTGATTTTAATGTCTTTGAAGGGCGCACTGTCAAAGGCATACCAACCTATACCATCAGCAATGGCAAACTGGTGTACAAACTAGGTCAACTCATGGCGCAAACGGCTGCGGGTAACTATGTCAAACGGCCACCATTTTCTGCGATGTTTGGCGCGTTGAATAAAATGCGCGAATCTGAAAAACAGGCTTAATCAAAGACGAATGAGGAGTGCAATATGGCTGTAGCATTACGTGATTTACGGATTAATGGTGATCGCCTTTGGGCTTCGTTAATGGAACTGGCTCAAATAGGTGCGACGGCAAAAGGCGGCGTCAAACGGCTGGCATTGAGCGATCTGGATAAACAAGGGCGCGATTTAGTAGTTTCGTGGGGCAAACAAGCAGGTATGACGGTGGCCGTGGATAAAATTGGCAATGTCTTCATGCACAGAGCCGGGCGCAATGCCGCATTGCCACCAGTGATGTCCGGCAGTCATATTGACACCCAACCTACGGGCGGCAAATTTGATGGCAATTACGGCGTGTTGGCAGCATTAGAAGTGGTGCGCACTTTGAATGACCATCAGATACAAACCGAAGCACCTATCGAAGTCGCCTTCTGGACGAATGAAGAGGGCTCTCGCTTTGTGCCGGTCATGATGGGTTCAGGTGTGTTTTGCGGTGCTTTCACACTTGAACACGCGTATGCTGCAAAGGACATCGACGGCAAGACCGTCGCCGACGAACTGGCACGTATCGGTTATCTCGGAACAGAAGAACCAGGGCAACATCCTATTGGTGCCTATTTTGAGGCGCATATAGAACAAGGCCCGGTATTGGAAGATGCCGATAAAGTGATTGGTGTCGTGCCCGGCGTTCTTGGATTATCTTGGTACGACTGCGTGGTTACAGGGATGGAGGCGCATGCAGGCCCGACCCCGATGGGATTGCGCAAAGACGCCTTGCAAGTGGCGACACATATTATGCAAGAGGTGGTGAATATCGGAAATCGCTATCCACCGTATGGACGCGGCACAGTTGGCATGGTGCAGGTGTTTCCGAACAGCCGCAATGTGATTCCAGGTGAAGTGAAATTTAGTATTGATCTACGCAACGTATCATCTGAATTGCTCGATACCATGCACAATGAGATTCTGGCTTTCGTCGATAGCAGTAGCCAAAGTTCTGGATTAAAAATCAGTATAGAACGTGTTTCCTATTTTCCACCTTGCCCGTTTCATCCAGAGTGCGTCGATGCGGTACGAAAGGCTACCGCTGAGCTTGGTTACAGCACAATGGATGTAGTGTCAGGCGCAGGACACGACGCAATTTACGCCGCACGTCTCGCACCATCAGGGATGATTTTTGTGCCGTGTAAAGACGGTATCAGTCATAATGAAATTGAAGACGCTAAGGCGGAACATCTAAGCGCTGGATGCAACGTGTTATTACATGCAATGCTAGAGCGCGCGCAACCCGTCGTCTAGCCCATTTGATCAACGTCGGTATAGTGGCGATAGCGGCTCATTGAATGCTAATCTGATTAGAGTCATTCCAGCATTAGATAAAAATTGAAACGCTATTTGTCACCTTTTGATTTTTGTAGAGAAAGTGAGATGCAATTACATATTCCAACACTCAAAACGGCCCGGCTTGCGTTGGTACCACCGGATTCCTCCCATCTGGCAAATTACCTCGCAGTATACGGCGATGCTGAAGTGATGTCTCATATAGGTGGGCCAATGGATGCAGACCAGGTATTTGAGATGATGGCACGACAAATTGGTCACTGGGCATTGCGAGGATTTGGTGGTTGGTCAGTACAGTTACGCGATAGTGGGGCCATCATAGGGCGGCTCGGCTTGATGCGACACGAGGGCGCTGTTGATATCGAGATCGGTTGGGTACTCGGGCGTGAAAGTTGGGGGAAAGGCTACGCGACAGAGGGGGCGCAAGTGGCGCTGGCGTTTGGTTTTGACGTGGTGGGTGCGAAGCAAATATCAGCACACATCGCGCCCGGCAACGCGGGCTCGATTGCTGTGGCGACTAAGCTGGGCATGCGGCTGGAAACTGCCAGGTCAGTGCCCGAAACAAATGTTTATGTACTTACTACTGACGAGTTTCGTTGATCCGAAAAACTCAATTCTACGTATTGACTGATAATGGCAGGCGAGGAAGACGGAGCATTTATTCTCGCCTGCTCATTTCTCAAACAACCGAGACTCAATGATGTCTGCCATTGCGCCGCCTTGTGTGCTATTTTCTTCACGCAACTGCAGTGCGATATGACTCCGACTACTAGTCGAATCATCCTGGTTCGCTTTCCATTTTCCGACGAGTTTGATCAGTGGAATTTCAATTCCCACAATTTCAGCCATGAGGCGATCAATGAAATTCCGGGGCGCATCGCTGACCGACCAGGGTAATTTTCTTTTCGATTCAAAATGGTCGGTCAATTGTGTCGGCAGGCCGTAGAACTCCCGATGATCATCCACAATGCGTAAATGACCGTGACCATGCACCACCGCATAGTCGTAGGTCGGCACCACCGCACCCGTTTTCATTCTCTCCTCATGCCAGCCTGGCCGGATGTAGGCACTGGCGCCCTGAAATATCAATAGCAACTGATCTTTATTCTCCCACACCGGATTCGCACGAGCGACATGACCGCGCAAGGTTCCGAGCGGTGCAACTGCGCTTAGTGGCGTAATGATCAAAGGAATATGATTCGCCGTCATACCATCCTCTTCCATACTGACTATGCTGGCGAGCGGATGTTGGCAGATCTGCTCCATACTGGTCGAAATGTCCGTTTATTGAGGGAGGAATAATTAAATGGCCAACGTTAAGTGCGGAAGAAAAATCTTACCAGCGTTGAATTTTTAGCGCGTCAAACGAATTTGGCTGGGAATTGCACCAAGGTGGCGAAACATTGTTCTTCTCAGGGCCGTTGAATCTGCATATCCGACGCGCTCAGCGACTTGTTCAACGTTGAGTCGGCTGGATTCGAGTAATTGTCTTGCAACGCCAATCTGAACACTTTGAATTAGCGTTTTTGTACTGGAACCGGTCATTGCTTTTACATGCCGGCTTAATGATCGCTCAGAAATGCAAGACTCGGCAGCGAGAGCCGCAACAGTGGGGATATGCGGTAAGGAGTCCCGAACGCGCTTTGTTAATCTTGCGATCAAATCATTACCACTGGCAAAAGCGACTGGCATGGCGAATAAAGCCTGAGATTGTCGTTTATCAATCAACAATGCACGTGAGACACCGTCCGCAAGGGGCGCGCCAAACCGAAGTCGTATCAGGTGGATCAACAAATCCATCTGAGCAAAAGCGGCGCCGGCGGTGATGATATTTCCGTCGGCAATGACAATGCGTTCTGCTTCAACCCGACATCGGGGCTCCAATTCTTGCAGCTTCTGAGTGAGCCACCATGAGGTCGTTGCTTTTCGATCGCAAAGCAATCCTGCCGCTTGACATAAAAAGACGGACGAACAAGATGCAGCGATGCTGCCTCCTGCATTTGCATGTTTTCTGATGAACTCGATTGCACTTTGACTATCCGCTTGTTTAAGTCGCTCTTGCACCGATTCAGGGTTATCCAATCCTAGTCCGGGTACGATTAAAATTGAATTGTCAGGACGATAGCGCTTAGGCAGCTTTTGTACAAACATACGAAGCCCATTCGAGAACTCGAGTTCATTGGATTCCGTGCTTACTACTCGCCATCGAGGAATGGCAACGCCAAGCGGTGAAGCAATCGATGCTGCGACCGTGAGCATGTCCAGTGTCATCGCAACACTGGATGCATAGGCATTAGAGAGAACTAAAACGGTGAAATCATGCATGGCTGAAATTGCCTTATAAATGTCAAATCGGACATCTTCATTGTTCCATGATTTTGCATTAAAGTGAAGTCTCATTCATCATCAGGTGCCTCGATATGCCAAATATGCTCATCAAATTGCCTCACAATGCATTTTCTAATGACGCTAAAGCGAAACTAGTAAAAAGCCTTAATGCTGCCGCAGCAAACGCTGAACAAATTCCGGACGATCAAAGAAAACGCTTCTTATGCTGGATTACGATCGACGAGGTAGCGACCGGATCCTGGACTTGTGGAGGTATCGATTTAAGCGCTCAGCTGATACCTTGCATTGCGATGATTTTTCTGCCCGCAGGCGTGCTTGACGGTGCTACTCGCGCTTCTTATATTGCTGACATACATAAAGCCTTCATCAACGCGCTCGCACCAGAAGAGCAGCGGCAACTCGCAACTTCGATTGTATTGCATGAGGTCACTGATGGATCATGGGGCGCCAATGGCAATGTCTGGAGATTACCGGACTTCGCAAGAGCAGCGGGATTTTCACATTTACAGACATTGCTCAAGAATGAATAGCTTCTTGCCGTAAACTTCTTTTTTTAAACATCAAACAACTGAGCTTCCATCATTTTCGCCAGACCGGCACCGTGCATATTATTTTCTTCACGTAATTGCACCGCAATATGGCTACGGTTGGTTGTCGATTTATTCTGGCTGGTTTTCCATTTTCCGATTAATCGTGTGATGGGGATTTCAATGCCCACGATTTGCGCCATCATATTTTCGATGTATTCCGGTGGTGCATCTGCGACTGCCCATGGCTTTGGGCGTGTTGATTCAAAATGCTCGGTGAGTTGTGTGAGTAAGTTCAGAAATTGAGTGCTGTCTTCCACTGCGTTGATTTTTCCATGCGCATGAACAACGGCGTAGTTGTATGTCGGAACAACCGCGCCTGTTTGCTTTTTTTCTTCGTACCAGCCAGGGGTAATGTAAGCCGATGGTCCCTGAAAAATCAGCAGAACTGGTTCGCGATTTTGCCACACCGGATTAGCGCGTGCTACGTGACCGAGTAATTTACCGAACGGTGCTTCCGTCGTTGGTGGCGTAATGATGAACGGAATATGATTGGCAGTCATGCCATCTGCTTCCATGCTGACCATGCTGGCAAGCGGGTGTTGATGGATGAGATCATGTAAGACGTCTAGGCGTTCTTCAGAAAAATGGGCAGGCATGTACATAATGAGTTACTCCGGAATAATCGTTACATCAGCGCGCAAGGAATTGGCGACATAACAGTGCTCGTGAGACAAATGATGGAGAGCATCGATTTGCTCCTTCGTGGGCATCTTCTCACCCGAAAAGCACGTGGCAGGGCGCAATTCTATACGTGCTATGTAGAGACGTCCGCGTTCATTTTTTTCCATAAAACCGGTGGCATAGTCCTGATAGTGATCAACGATAAACCCCTGTTTTTGGGCAAAGCTCAGAAAAAATAACATATGACAACTTGCCAGAGCAGCGACTAACGCCTCTTCTGGATCGACATTTTCTGCAACCGACATCGGTAGTGGAACTGAGCTGGGAGCCGAGGAAGCGGGAACGCTAAATCCCCCATCAAATTTCCATTCGTGACCGCGACTATATCGATTATCAGTGAATAGCTGATTCCCACGTTGCCATACTACCTCTGCCTTGTATTCGCTCATTGAATGTCCTTTTTGATCTAAAACTTCAGGGCTTAGTGTACGATAAATTGATAGAGAATCAATGTGGATTTGATGGTCGAAAATAAAGAAAGAGAAAAAGGTGTCTGACAATAAATATCATTCCTTTTTCTCCTTTCAGTTAATGAAAAATGTCTTAGGCGACTAAGGCTTCTTCATTGTTTGTTAAGTGCCTGTTGACTACGCTACATAATGCTTGGATGTACGCTGACTCTGCATCCGCCGCAATGCCTGCACCGAATTGTCTGTCACCATTGATGCGCGCCTCTATGACGCACTGGCATTGTTTTTGCTGCTGGTGATCGATGAAGGTGTGTTCTGTTACTTCAACGGGATCAATGTGTATTCCTTGTTGTACAAATGCTGTAATGCTTGCCGCATGAATACCATGACCTGTTGCCTGGACGACTCGTGATTGTCCGTTGAACAGCAATTCCAAACGCATTGATAAATGCGCAGGAACAGATGGCGATGTTCTCTGTTCGAGAACTTGATGTGCGTGATAAGCGAAACCTGTGTCTGTAGTTAAAAATACCTGCCTGAAAATCTGAAACAAATCGCTGGCCTGAACTTCCAGTCCACTGCGATCCGCGAATTGTTGGACTGCATGACTGAATTCAATTTGCATACGGCGCGGCATGCTGATGCCGTATTCTTGTTCCAGTAAATACGTCATACCACCTTTGCCGGATTGGCTATTGACGCGGATGACCGCATCGTAATTGCGACCGATATCGCGCGGGTCAATTGGCAGATAAGGCACTTCCCACATACCATCCGGCGCTTGTTGGGCAAAGCCTTTTTTGATCGCATCCTGATGCGAGCCAGAGAATGCGGTATGTACTAAATCACCAACGTAAGGATGGCGTGGATGAACTGGGATCTGATTACATTCTTCAACGCATTGACGCACTGCGTCGATATCAGCGAAATCTAAGCCCGGTGAAATGCCTTGGGTATAAAGATTTAATGCCAAGGTGACCAGATCAACATTGCCGGTGCGCTCTCCGTTCCCGAATAAGCAACCTTCGATGCGATCAGCGCCCGCCATGACTGCGAGTTCTGCAGCGGCGACTGCTGTCCCGCGGTCGTTGTGAGGATGCACACTAAGAATCGTGGCGTCGCGGTGTGCAAGATGACGATGCATCCACTCGATCTGGTCTGCATAGATATTCGGAGTTGTACATTCCACCGTGGATGGCAGATTAATGATGATTTTGCGCGCAGGTGTTGCTTGCCAGATCTCAGTGACGGTATCACAGATGTCTTTCGCAACATCAAGCTCGGTCATGCTGAATGTCTCTGGTGAGTATTGGAAAATCCACTCGGTCTCCGGTCGCGCATCGGTCAGCGTTTTAATCAGTTGTGTTCCATCGATGGCAATCTGTTTGACTTCTTCGCAGGATTTAGCAAAGACGATACGTCGGAACGCGGGGGAGACAGGATTATACAAATGGATGATGGCACGTTTTGCACCCTGTACCGCATCGATGGTGCGGCGGATAAGGTCTTCACGGGCCGGTGTTAAGACTTCAATCGTGACATCATCAGGGATGTGGTTGCCGGTAATTAATTGGCGGACAAACTCAAAGTCGGTGTCAGATGCAGATGGAAAGGCGACTTCAATTTCTTTGATGCCGATATTGACCAACATCTTAAAAAAGCGCATCTTTTTTTCTGCGTTCATGGGTTCGATCAACGCCTGGTTCCCATCGCGTAAATCTGTGCTCATCCAGATCGGCGCTTTCTCAATCTGACGTGATGGCCATTGGCGATCACTTAATTGAATAGTGGCAAATGGATTAAATGCACGGTATTTCGACGATGGTTGAGCAAGCATGATAAACCTTTAAAAAATAGTGAGTCCTTCGCCTCGCAGGAGGCGATGTTGAAAATAAATACGAGAGGAAGGTGGTCAGAGGCTAACTGGCGTCCACCGGCTTACGCGCGGCCAGTTAACCGATCGGTAGTCGACGTACTTGATGTTGCAGAATGGATGCGGACAAACTAATTGTGTTATCCGAGGTGTGACTGTTCAAGACATAAGCGGGCACCTTCGATGTCACTGTCGTAAATTCGGTGCTGGTTGTCTTGAATATGAACATGCTGATCATCCTGTATGGCTTATCTCGAGCCGGGTAAAACAAACTGGGTATTGAAACTGATCGCGATTACGTCGAACTATGATGAGGTAACGCTGAAAACTAGGGCTAATTATTTAGCTAGTTGTAGAGATAGTAGTGCTAGTACGGATAGCAGCATCAACGCGGAAACAGTGAGCACCAGAGCAGGTCTGTGCACAGCAGTTTGTTTCGCAGCAGTGATGTGTTTTTGGGATGTCATGGAATCTAATGTAAATCGAGACCTTATCGTTCGTCAAGACCTATTTTTGAACTTTTGCAAAACAATGTAAGTTCTACTTGCGTCGTTGCTGCGCATGCTGAAGCTCAGAGGTGTTGGTTTTTTTGTTATGCGAAGTCTATGATACACACCAGGATTAGCAGCAAGGAAAGAGACACTTTTTCACCTAAAAGAAAAAAACTCAGGACTGCAACAATATCCTGAGTTTTTCAATTGCTTCGTTTAACTTTTACCAGATGGTTGTTCTTTTCTCTGGTGCTACATACATCTTATCGCCTTCTTTGACACCAAAAGCGGAGTAGAAGCCTGGTACGTTAGTCAAAGGGGCATTGCCACGTACTTCTGCCGGAGAATGCGGATCAATGCTGATTAAACGAATCGCTTCTGCATCACGTGCTTTACCACGCCAGACTTGTGCCCAACCCATGAACAGACGCTGATCGCCAGTGTAGCCATCAATGACTGGTGCGGGTTTACCGCCTAACGAGATCTGATACGCTTTGTAGGCGATCGCTAAACCTGAGTTATCTGCAATGTTTTCACCAAGTGTCAGCTTGCCATTAACGTTGTAACCTGGCAGTGGGCTATAGGCATCGTATTGTGCGACCAATGCGCTGGTGAGTTTACTGAAGTTTTCCTTGTCCTCTTTGGTCCACCAGTTACGCAAATTACCGTCACCATCCGATTGGCTACCGGAATCATCAAAACCATGACTGATTTCGTGACCGATCACTGCACCGATACCGCCGTAATTGACAGCGTCGTCTGCCGCTGGATTGAAGAATGGCGGTTGTAAAATTGCCGCGGGGAAGACGATCTCATTTTGACGTGAATTGTAATACGCATTCACCGTTTGCGGACTCATACCCCATTCTTTGCGATCAACTGGTTTGCCGAGTTTGGCGATCTCACGTTGATGTTCAAAGCTACGGCTGCGCATGATATTGCCAACCAGATCATTGGCTTTGATTTGCAAAGCACTATAGTCGCGCCATTGGTCAGGATAAGCGATTTTTGGCGTGAATTTGGAAAGTTTGACCAAGGCTTCTTTTTTAGTCTCTGGGCTCATCCAGGTCAGAGTTTCTATGCTTTGCTTGTAGGCTTCGATCAGGTTATTCACCAATTTTTGCATACGTGCTTTATTTTCCGGCGGGAAGTACTTGGCGACGTAGAGTTCACCTAAGGCTTCAGACAGGCTTTCTTCAACACGTGCTACACCGCGTTTCCAGCGTGGTTGGTTTTCTGGAATACCACGCAAAGTTACGCTGGAAAATCCAAAATCTTCATCGACAAAACGTTGGGACAAGAAAGGTGCGTAAGCATCCAGTACTTTCCATTTGTAATAGGATTTCCAGACCGCTACGGGCGTGTCATTAACGATCTTTGCTAAAGCGGTCAAAAAGCTTGGTTGACGTACAATGACGTAATTTACTTTGCTGCCAACGCCAGTGCCCGTAAAGTAGCTGGTCCAGTTAAATCCTGGCATCAGTTCTGTTAATTTCGCGAGCTCGATTTTGTTGTAGGTATTGATAGGATTACGGTTCTCGACCTTTGTCCATTGGATCGTGGCGATTTGTGTTTCGAGTGCGAGAATATCAGC
The DNA here is from genome assembly GCF_014284255.1 of Cognatundibacterium jejuense. Lineage (GTDB taxonomy): Bacteria > Pseudomonadota > Gammaproteobacteria > Burkholderiales > Burkholderiaceae_D > Undibacterium > Undibacterium jejuense. The sequence goes on along the minus strand of NZ_JACOFV010000009.1, from coordinate 111,082 downwards.
AGCCGCTTTATCCGCATTCTTTTCACCACTCATCGACAACATTTTTTCTACGTGTTTGACGTAGGCATCCCGGAAAGCTTTGAATTTTGGGTCGTCTTTCAAATAGTAGTCGCGATCAGGTAAGCTCAGACCACCCTGGCTGACGTAGACTGCATAAGTACTGGAGTCACGTGCATCCTGTCCTACACCAGAGTTGACTGGCAGTGATACACCAAGTTGCGACAATTGTGCGATCAGTGCCGGAAAATCTTCTTTTTTTGCCAGTGCATTTATTTGTTTGAAGGTAGCCGTCAAAGGTTTGATATCAAGCGCATTTGCTTGCTTCTCGTCCATGAAACTATTGTATAGATCGGCTATTTTTTGTTGATTGCTGCCGGCTTTGAGTGACTTATTTTTGGCTAATCCGGTGATGATGTCGCGTGAACTTTGTTCAGATAAATCACGTAATTGGTCGAACGAACCAAAGCGTGCACGATCGGCAGGAATTTCAGCGGTAGCCAGCCATTTACCGGACATAAATTTAAAAAAATCATCTTGCGGACGCACGCCCGTGTCTTGCCATTGCAGGTCGATGCCTGAATTCAGCGCCGAGGCATTAGTGGTGGTCATTGCGCTAGCTGGCGCTGATGTATCGGCCAATGCGAGTTGTGTTCCACCAAAAGAAAATGTAGCAAGAACAGCCAAAGATAGCAGTGTACGTTGCATGAAATAATCCCCAAGAAATTGTTTGTAATTATATGAAATAAAATCGCTGGAATAGCGACAGGTAATTGGCTTAAGAAAATCTCAATAAGCTCAAGCCTTCTTTGACAAAAAGGCCGATAAATAGTTCGTCTTGAAACGAAATAATTACCAGCCTGATGAATTACTCTGTTGACAAGGAATCTGCGACCCTTATTTTTGCGGCGTTGACTTCTTTTGATTCCGGTAAGAATAAGCCAACAGACATAAGCCCACCGCAATCATAGGCAGAGACAACATTTGTCCTGCCGAAATCGTCATTCCTGCAAAGCTGACTTCATAATCGGGAGTCCGGAAATATTCTGTAAAGAATCGCGCGCAGCCGTACAAAGTGACAAACAGCGAACCCACAGCCAGCGGTGGGCGAGGCTTACGTGCAAAAATCCACAAAATAATAAACAGTAAAACCCCGTCAACTAATGCTTGGTAGATAGGAGAAGGATGTACAGGATAATCGACGCCCGGCCAGATCATCGCCCATGGTAAATCCGCAGAGGCGATGCGTCCTGGTAATTCGTGATTAATAAAATTACCGATGCGACCAGCAGCGTAACCTAGCGGCACCAGGGGAGCAATGAAGTCATAGACGTTCACCAAAGGCATTTTTACTTTACGTGCCCACAAAAACATCGCAATCAATACCCCGATGAAACCGCCATGGAAGGACATGCCGCCATGCCAAACCTGAACAATTTCCAATGGATTTTCAAAGAAAAACTGCGGACGAAAAAAGAATACCTCGCCCAGACGACCACCGAGTACCACCCCCAGCACCCCGTAAAACAACATGTCATCAATGTGTTCTTTGGTCCAGCCTTGAGCGGCAATGTGTGGCAATTTCAGGCGTAATCTTCCAAGGGCGACAAATTGAGCAAAAGCGACCATGTACATCAAGCCATACCAATGCACTTTCAAAGGGCCAAGGGAAAAAGCAACAGGATCAGGATTGGGATGAATCAGCATATTTTTTGTTTAAAAGCTGTAAAAAAGAATGTAAGACTGCCGACGGATTATCTTTGCGCCAGGCAAATCCTATCTCTACGGCAGGCGCGCTATTGGCCAGCGCATGATAAGACACGCCCGGGCGCTGTAAGTTCGACACGGATTGTGGCACAAGTGCGATGCCCATGCCAGCTGAAACCAGTCCGACGATGGTTTGCATTTGAATGGCTTCCTGACCGATGTCAGGTGTCAGGCCATATTCATGAAAGAAACCCAGAATTGCATCATGCAAGGCAGGCGCGATTTTACGCGGAAAAAGAATCAAACTCTGATTGACGCATTGTTCGAGTTTGACCACGGCCCCAGCAGGAAATAGATGTTCTGGTGCCGCGAGTATCAGTGGTTCAGTCAGAATTTTCTGGTAATGGAGCAGGGCATGAAACTTTTCAGGAATGGGAGGGATAAGGAAGCCAGCATCGATTTCAGCTTTTTCTAAGGCTTCGAGCTGGACGTCACTGGTCGCTTCCCGCAATTCTATGCTGACATCAGCATGGCTGTGGCGGAATGTTCTGAGCGTCGGCGGCAAAATACTGTAATCGGCAATTGACACAAAAGCCAGACTCAGATGTCCTTGCGTGCCAGCGGCGGCGCGTTGCGCGAGTTGGCGTAGGTTTTGTACTTGTAAAAGTAGTTTCTTTGCTTCTGGTAACAGAGCAATTCCTGCGGGTGTCAAGCTGATTTGACGCGTAGTACGTATGAATAACGCGACGCCTAGTTCCGCTTCAAACGCCTGAATTGCCTGAGAAAGCGGTGGTTGGGTCATATTCAGGCGTGTCGCTGCTTTTCCGAAATGCAATTCTTCGGCGACAGCGATGAAATACCTCAACTGCCTTAATTCCAGACTATTGCTCATGGGATCGGTGATAGAAGTTGACATCCACTCTGGATAAAAAAATAAACCGATATCGGATCTCCCCTATATCGGTTCAACGATGATACTCGCTTTGGATAAGTAGTAATTTGAACTACTTACGTCCGGTATTTTTATCAAAGGAACGTTTTTGACGTTCTTGCTTCATTTTTTCAAAATGTGCGTGATCCTTGCGCTTATCGAGTCCAAGCATACGTTCAAAAAATTCAAACCACAGGAATGCAAATACGGCTAATCCTATAATCCACCACCATGACATGGCGGCAAAAATCCAGACATCGGCGAGCTTTAAAACCAGTAATATGACGAGCGGAATAATTAATAGCATAGTTGTCTCCTGTTGTCGGGAGATTAAAGCGTATTTTGCAGCGGGTCAACCCATGTGCTTACGAGCGTGCTTAAATGACAGAAAAAGCGTTAAAATGAACTCGCATTTTTTAACCTGGAGAAAGCAATGAAATACTCATTATTGGTAGGTGCAACACTCGCCCTTTTGGCATCTGGCTCTGCGATGGCAAATATGGATTTGGCAAAAGCTAAAAATTGCATGGCATGCCATTCTGTAGATACAAAAATTGTTGGTCCTGCATACAAGGACGTAGCAAAAAAATATGCTGGCGACAAAACTGCTGAAGCAAAATTAGTTCAAAAAGTATTGAAGGGTGGTAGCGGTACATGGGGTGCGATGGCAATGCCAGCGAACACACAAGTTTCTGAAGCAGAAGCGCATACCTTGGTAAAGTGGATACTCTCCTTGAAATAATTTTCTTTGTATTTGCCAGTCAGATTTGAATTGAATCGCTGGTCTATTACAAAAAATCGCAAGAAAATAAAAAAGCCCGCTGGAATATCCAACGGGCTTTTAAATTTTGAGACTGAATTACTTAGTGACTGCTAACAGATCACGTTTGCCTGCTTTGTATGTGTACAACGTCAGCGTACCGTCTTTGATATCGCCTTTGTCATCAAAAGAGATGTCGCCAGTCACACCGTGGTATTTGATTTTCTTCAGGAATGGCAAGTATTTCGCTGGTTCAGCAGAATTAGCTTCTTTCATTGCCTGAGCCATAGTCATAACAGCATCGTAGACATACGGCGCATAGATTTCAACACCAACACCGAATTTCTTCTTGTAGTCTTCTTTCCATTTTTCATTCGCTGCTTTTTGTGCATCCAGAACACCGCCTGCTTCAGCGCAAACTACCTGACCTTCGCCGATTGCGTCGCCAGCCAGCTTAACCAGATCCGCTGTACAGATACCGTCGCCGCCCATGAACTTAGCAGTAATGCCCAGTGCTTTCATTTGACGCAGCATAGGACCAGCAACTGCGTCCATACCGCCGAAGAAAATCACGTCTGGGTTTTTAGCTTTGATTGTGGTTAAGATCGCGCTGAAATCAGTGGATTTGTCCGTTGTATGCTCTTGCACAACAACTTCTGCGCCTTTACCTTTTGCGCCTTTGATAAATTCAGCAGCAACACCTTCGCCGTACGCTGTTTTATCATCGATCACAGCGATTTTCTTCGCTTTGTTGATCTGCACCGCATAGCGACCCAATGTGCCACCCAATTGGCCGTCATTCGCCACTACGCGGAATGCACCTTTAAAGCCTTGTTGTGTGTATTTTGGGTTCGTTGCAGATGGGGAAATTTGTACCAGGCCAGCATCGTTGTAAATTTTAGACGCTGGAATTGTTGTACCAGAGTTCAAGTGACCGATAACGCCGTTGACTTTCGCGTCAACCAGTTTTTGTGCTACGGTAGTCGCTTGTTTTGGATCTGCAGCATCATCTTCTGCCAGCAGTTCAAATTTAGCTTTTTTACCGCCAATCATCAGGCCTTTTGCGTTCAGCTCTTCGATCGCCATTTTGGCGCCGTTTTCATTGTCTTTACCCAAATGCGCGATAGCGCCAGAGATAGGACCAACGTGACCAATTTTAATTACTACATCGTCAGCTGCCGCTGCACCAGCGAAAGCGAAAGCGAAAGCAATTGCGCCTGCCAGTGGAATCATTTTTGTTTTGAACGACATGAACATTACTCCTAAGGTTTAATAAAGTAGGACAACACTATTGCATTACCAACTTATTCAGATTACTGAATAAACAAAAGGTACAACATAAAAAATATTTCGCAAAGCTATTTTGTGCGGTTTTTTTTCAAAACAGACGATTTTTATATGCCTCAATTCCGTGCGTTAGACAAGCTTGACCGCAAGCTTTTGAATCAACTTCAAAAAGATAATCAAATTCCGACTCGTACTTTAGCTGAAAAATTGCACATTTCCCAGCCCACTTGTTTGCGCCGCATCAGAGACCTACGTGACGTAGGCGTGATCAGTGCTGATGTGAGCGTGGTTGACCCGTCAGCGTTGGCGTTTGGCATGCTGGCTTTCCTGGAAGTCTCACTGGTCAATCAAAGTGACGAATTTATGCACGATTTTGAGGCACGCATGAATAAGGAAGCGGAGGTGATGCAGTGTTATTTTGTTTCTGGCGAGTATGATTATTTTCTGGTTGTACACGTCATAGACATGGATGCTTACTACCAATTTGTGCGGCGCGTCATTTCTGGATCAGGCAATGTCCGGCATTTTCATTCACGTTTTCCGATGAAGAAGACCAAGTTTACGACACGTATTTCATTTGATGAAAAAGCCGAGGAATTGCAGGTAAAAGTGAAGAAATAACGCGTCAAAATCGATGAATTTGACAATTTTTTCTCAAAAATGAAACATATTTTTTCGTATTTACTTGCGCCGATTTAAGCTTGCACCGACATTTTTGCGCTATCTGATTACCTTAAACTATCGTGTCAACGGTGAAAATGGCGTGACCTGAAGGTTGCGCCATTCCGGTGAGGGATTAATTTCATTCAATCTCTGCTGCGACAGAACTGCGGTGCTCAAGGATTTTAGCTGGCGATACTTAGAGTGCAATGCGAGTCGGGCGCTCGATGCCAGTAAATGCAAAATCGACTTCGGGCATAACGCCAGAAATAATGTCGGCAATGGCTCTGCCTGAGCCGACCCCCATTGTCCAACCAAGGGTGCCGTGACCGGTATTTAAGAACAGGTTGCTGTATTTGGTTTTTCCTATATACGGCACGTTGGATGGGGTGAGTGGGCGCAAACCGGTCCAATAGACCGGAGCAGTATAGTCACAAGCGTCCGGAAATAATTCTTTGGTGCGACGGGTAATTGCTTCACAACGAGCGTTATTGAGTTCGCGTGAGTAGCCATTGATTTCGCAGGTTCCGGCCACGCGCAGTCGGTCTCCGAGACGAGAAACGACGAGTTTATAACCGTCATCGGTGAGTGAAATTGTCGGTGCGCCAGCTTGATTGGTAACAGGATAGGTGGCGGAATAACCTTTGCCGGGATAAATCATCAGAGGAATGCCCAATGGCTTTAGAAGCGCCTGTGAGAAACTGCCCATGGCAACAACAAATGCGTCTGCGTGCAAGACCTGATGGCGACCTTGTGCATCAATGATCTCTACGCCCGTCACCGTTGCGTCCGAGTCACAACCCGCTGACAATAGCCTGGTCACATTGGTGTTGTATTGGAAAATTACACCGCATTCTGCAGCTTTTCTAGCGAGGCCGGTGGTGAATTTATAGACGTCGCCTGATTCATCGGTGCCTGTAAAGTCACCTCCAACAATCTGTTGCCGCATACCAGCTAACGCCGGTTCTTTTTTTATGACTTCGTCGGCACTAATTGATACCCGTGGGCAACCCAATTCCCGCATCAGGCGGGCAGCGGGTAGGGAACTGTCAAATTCCTTCTGATCTGTATAAAAATGAAGTATGCCTTTACTCAGGCTATCGTACTCGATTCCGGTCGATGCTCTTACTTCAAGCAAGGTTTGGCGGCTGTATTCAGCGATGGCGACAATTTGACGAATATTATGATTAGTTCGCTGTTGTGTACATTCACGCAAAAATTGCAAACCCCAACGCCATTGCAGCCAATCAGCGCGGGGACGAAATAATAATGGCGCATCTTCTTTGCCAAGCCATTTTAGAACTTTCAGAGGCGCAGATGGATTAGCCCAAGGTTCGGCGTGAGAGACTGAAATCTGGCCACCATTAGCGAAACTGGTTTCTTGCGCGGCACCGGGCTGGCGTTCGATCACGGTAACCTCATGCCCTTGTTGATTCAAAAACCATGCTGTGGAAGTACCAATAATGCCAGCGCCGAGAACGATGACTTTCATAGACCAATCTCCTGTTTGTGAGGAATGCCGCAAAAGTAGTGCGGTCCTTTATTTTTCAGATGAGATTGTAGAAAGCTTATGGTTATTCAGGTAATCATAACGCGGCAATTTATTTTTATTTTTAAAAACAAAACTGCTTGGTATGTTTAAAAATGAAAATAAATATGATTTTTTTGCTTATTTTAATATTTTTGCCTTGGTAATTTCTTGATTCACTGCGCGGGTGACGACATCTTCGAGAGAATTTTTTAAACCTGTCCGGATTTCTTCCGCTAGTCCGGATACCGCGGTTTGCAACACGTCCGCGAGACTATCTCTGACGCGGTGTTCCAATACGAAGTCGACTCTGGCTAATACTTGTTTAAGGACATTTTCTCTCAAGGTTTGTTCCAGTAATTGCCATTGCTCTTCGCTGATGGCACCGTGTTCACGTACTTGGTCGTCGAGACTGTCTGATACTTCAGTTGCGCCACTGGCTGCCGGTGCCGAGAATCCTCCGGTGTCTTCAGATGAAATTTCTTCCAGAGGAATGACTTCGGTCAAAACCGGGATGCTGGCGTCAAGTTGTGTATTCATTTTATTTCGCCACGTTATGGCTCAGAGGAAAAGCTTGTTGATGGTATTGACGATAGCGTTCTCGCCCTAGTTTAGTCTCTTCGTGGTCGCTTGAAATGATTTCTATCATACGTGCAAACAGCTCAAAATTCTCTGGGGAATACGTGCTTAAATTAACCAATAATTCAAAGTGCGGACTTTGCTCAAGCTCTCCATTGCTCAGAATAACAGGCGTAACACTTGCTAAGACGTCATCTGCCATCACATGCGGCAGAAATGCTGTGTCTTCTAATGTCCATAACGCCGTATCAATGCTTTGCAATACTTGCCTGTCAGGATGAAATACAACTATCTTGCAGTTAGCCGCACGTGCCTTGCGTATCAGGCGGCACGTGTAATTGAGCTTATCGGCGACATTGCTATGAAAATCGATGCGCGTTTTTTCAGAAGCGGAAGCCATTGTCATTTTCGGGGCTCTTAATTGGGGCTGGCGCTGGTGGTGGCAGATTTTTCGGGGCTGTTGCGGATGGGTCTGGCTTATTCTTAGGCGCGGCACTTTCTGGCGCCGGGTAGACGTAATTAGCCGGTAATCGATTGCTGTCGGGATAACCAGCAGCGGTGATCGAAGATTTCCATTCCGCTTGATCGTAGCCATGAAGTTTTTTACTGCCGACGGTTAAGAACGGTAATTGATCATCGCCACTGACTTGTTTCAATTTATCAGCATCGGCACTTGTTTTCACCGTCTTTTCGGCGAATGGAACACCAGCACTTTTGAGTAAATTTTTGCCATCGTTGCAGGGCGAGCAATTGGCCGCCGTGTAGATCGTAACCGGATTTTTGGACGCTGCCAATTTCAATTCATAAGGGAAATTAGTCACATCTTGAGAGGTTGCGATCGTCTTGGTTTCAACTAATTTCTGATTGGCTGGTGGCGGCGTATCTGAATAAGTTACTTTGCCGTCTGGTCCAACTGATTTGTATAATTGTGCCTGAGCAGTAGCTGCTAGTAAGCACAGAGGTACTATCAGCGTAGCGAGTTTAAATGGGGCTTGCATAAGTCTCTTCTCCTTCATACCGTCATACCGTTATGTCTTAACAATGCGTCAATTGATGGTTCTCTGCCACGGAATGCTTTGAACGATTCCAGGGCAGGGCGCGAGCCGCCGACTTCCAGGACTTCACGTTGGAATTGTGCGCCAGCTGTACGCGATAAATTGCTACCCTCATTCTTGCCTAGTTCCTCAAAAGCTGCATAGGCATCAGCGGACAATACTTCTGCCCATTTGTAGCTGTAATAGCCTGCCGCATAGCCACCAGCAAAAATATGGCTGAATGAATGCTGCATACGATTGAACTCTGGCGCGGTAAATACAGCCACTTGTGATCTTACGTGATCAAGTACTTGTTGCACGGTTTGCTCACCCTGTGGGTTGAATTCGCCATGCAGGCGCATGTCAAACAGGGCAAATTCAACCTGACGTAAGGTTTGTAAACCTGACTGAAAATTCTTGGCTGCGATCATCTTATCGAACAATGAACGCGGCAATGTTGCGCTGGTTTCTGCATGTGCCGTCATTTGCTGTAAGACATCCCATTCCCAGCAGAAATTTTCCATAAATTGTGATGGCAATTCCACCGCATCCCATTCAACTCCAGAGATGCCGGATACCGATAAATCATCTACTTTCGTCAGTAAGTGATGTAAGCCATGACCAAATTCATGGAACAACGTAATCACTTCATCGTGTGTGAAGTAAGCTGGTTTAGCAACGCCATTTACGATAGCTGGTTCGGTGAAGTTGCACACCAGATAGGCGACTGGCGTTTGAACGCCATTTTTTGTCAGACGGCGACCACGTGCATCATCCATCCACGCACCACCTCGCTTGCCGTTACGTGCATACAAATCGAGGTAGAATTGGCCAACTAACTGACCGTCTTTTTCGATCCGATAGAATTTCACATCGGGATGCCAGGTGCCCGCCTGATCGGATTTGATTTCCACTGCAAACAAGGTTTGGATAACGCGGAATAAGCCATTGACGACCTGATGCTCAGGAAAGTATTGCTTCACTTCTTGTTCAGAAAATGCGTAGCGTTGTTCGCGCAGTTTTTCAGATGCATAAGCAACATCCCACGCCTCCAGTTTTTCTATGCCTAATTCAGTGGCGGCGAAGTCGCGCAATTCCTGCAAGTCTTTTTCTGCAAACGGTCGCGCTTTGTTGGACAGATCTTCCAGAAAACCGGCAACTTGTGAAGGTGACTCGGCCATTTTGCTGACGAGTGACACCTCGGCAAAATTTTGGTAACCCAACAATTGCGATTCTTCCAGACGCAATTGCAAAATCTCTTTCATGATTGCGGTGTTGTCCCACTCTGACTTTGCACCAAGCTCAGACGCCTTGGTCGCATTGGCTCGGTAAATGGTTGCACGAATTTCGCGGTTATCTGCGTACTGCAACAGCGGGAAATACGAAGGGAAGTGCAGCGTAAATTTATATCCACTTTTATCGTCTTTTTCAGCCGCTGCTTTGGCTGCCTGAATCACATCTTCTGGCAGGCCTTTCAGTTTTTCAATATCATCGATGAACAAACCGTAATCATTTGTCGCGTCGAGTACATTTTCAGAAAAACGCGTGGTCAACATCGCGTGTTTTTCCTGAATCTCTGCGTAGCGACGTTGCTGGTCTGCTGGCAGTTCAGCGCCACCTAAACGGAAATCACGGATCGCATGTTCAATAATCGTCTTACGGGCTACCGGAAGATGGTCGAAACCAGCTTGTGCACGCAAGGCTTTGTACTTCTCGAATAGCACCAGATTTTGCCCCAATTCAGTCCAGAATTCGGTGATGGCAGGTTGATTTTCGTTATATGCAGCGCGCATTTCAGGTGTATCAGCAACACCATTGAGATGACCGATGATACTCCATGCGCGGCCGAGTTTTTCTGTCGCATTCTCCAAAGGCTCGACAAAGTTTTCCCAAGTGACAGCAGATTGGTCTTCGCACAGTTGTTGAACAACAGCGCGGTTTTCTTCCAACAGGCTGGTAATGGCAGGTGTCACTTGCTCTGCGCGAATCTCAGAAAAACGCGGCAGGTCGCTAAAGTCGAGCAATGGAGAGGCGATAGTCATATTAAATTCTTTCAGCAGCTTCAATCGTGTTGACCAGTAACATGGTGATGGTCATAGGACCAACGCCACCAGGAACTGGCGTAATATATCCCGCGACTTCCTTGCTTGGCGCAAAGTCAACGTCACCACACAGTTTGCCTTCATCGTCACGATTCATGCCGACGTCGATGACAACCGCGCCAGGTTTGATCATGTCGGCCGTCACAATATTACGCTTGCCGGTTGCAACGACCAGGATGTCTGCATTGCGGGTGTGCGCACCCAGATCGCGGGTCTTGGAATTACAGATGGTGACGGTAGCACCAGCTTGCAAGAGCAACATCGCTTGTGGTTTGCCGACAATATTTGACGCACCAACGACCACCGCATTTGCCCCGCGAACCGGATAATTAATGGATTCCAACATTTTCATGACGCCATATGGGGTGCATGGACGGAACAAAGGTTGACCGGTCATCAGCAAACCAGCATTGCTGATATGGAAGCCATCAACATCTTTCTCCGCGGCAATCGCTTCAATGACTTTGTTGGCGTTGATATGCGCTGGCAGCGGCAGTTGTACCAAAATACCATTGATTTTAGGGTCGTTGTTCAGGCGGTCAATATGTGCAAGCAAGGCTTCTTCGCTTAATTCTGCTTCATATTTCTCTAAAACCGAGTAAAACCCGCAATCCTGGCAAGCTTTTACTTTGTTGCGTACATACACCTGTGATGCAGGATTTTCGCCAACCAGTATCACTGCCAAACCAGGTTGTTTGCCTTGCGCGGTTAAAGCTGCAGCACGTTGACTCACGTCGGCGCGCAGTTGTTGGGAGAGTTCGGTTCCGTTGATGATTTGAGCGGTCATGATAGCGATGGGTAAAAAACAGAAGGAACCGCGATTATAAAGGATGCGCCCCTTGCGAATGAAAGCAAGTTGACAATCGCGCCTAAGTTTTTACCAACATAGCCTATGTAGACCACGTTCGACGTCGCCGCCAGAAATGCTATTGCGACTGTCAACAAGCGTTTAGATGTTAATTAATTACTATATTTATGAAAACAACGGTTGCAGACTTCATTCTCAGGAAATGAAAAATCACGCTTGCATTGCAGGAATTGTTGTTTGCGATATGGTTCAATCGTCCAGGTATCGGCTAACAATCAATCCAAGACCAGCACCCGCGAATTGTGCTGCGACAAATGCTGGAACGCTCGCAGGCGAAATACCAGCAAAGGTGTCGCTAAACATACGCCCAAATGCCGCTGCAGGATTGGCAAATGACGTTGAAGCGGTGAACCAGTAAGCACAACCAATATAGGCGGCGACCATGGCGGCGACTTTTTCAGACGGTGCCCGCAGGATCACGAGTAACAATCCCGCAGTAGCAACGATCTCTGCAATCCATTGCCCTGTACCTGTACGAATTTTGCTTGAAACTTGCAGAACGCTGATATCAAACATCACATGCGCGAGCCAGGCACCAAACAGAGCACCTGTGAGTTGCGCGACGATATAGGGAAGCAAGTGCTTCTTTGCCAGCGTTCCTCTTATTGTCATGATGGTTGATACCGCGGGATTAAAGTGTGCGCCACTAATGGGACCAAACACTTCAATCAACACATAGAGCCCCGCCACGGTCGCTGCTGTGTTTGCCAGCAATGCAATGGCATCGTTACCAGACGCTAAGCGCTGTCCCATCATACCGGAACCAATGACGACAGCAAGGAGCAATGCTGTTCCTAACAGTTCTCCGGTAAGTTTTTGAATGAATGAGTAAGGCATTGAGCGAGGCATAGTCAACTCTTTTGCAGACGTAATAAAGCGCTCTGGCGCTCTGCATGCGACATGGTTTCAAGAGGTAGTGCAAGCAGTTGCAACATACGGTATCCGATTGCCTGACGGGTCAAATCAAAAGCTTTCTTTTTTTCTGCTTCTGGTGCGTTGGATGGATCTGGATAGCCCCAATGAACTTTGACCGGGCTGCCCGGCCAGTAAGGGCATTGTTCCGACGCGGCGCTGTCACAGACGGTAATGACAATATCCATGACCGGTGCATCTGGTAAAGTGAATTCATCCCAACTTTTACTGTACATCGCGCTGGTATCAACCCCAGCTTGTACCAGTGCGTCAAGAGCGTACGGATTGACGCGCCCACTTGGCGTACTTCCTGCGCTATAAGCCTTGATATCTTTACCTGATTGTTTTGCAAGATGATTGAGCATCCCCTCAGCAAGTACGCTGCGAGCAGAATTGTGGGTGCATAAAATGAGTACATTGATGGTCATAGAATATTCCTCAGCAGCACGAAGATTTGACTGGAATGGCGAGAGGCTTGCCTTGTGGTTTTGGCGCGGGGCAGCACGCAGATGTTACTGCAGCGGCATTTTCCTGCTCACTAAAAACTGGAATGCTGTCGAGAGTATGAAAGTGTTCCCATGCAATACCTTGTGGATCTGTGAGCCAGTGTTTGTCACTTCGCGCATAACAGCAGGTCGTTTCTCCTGAATCATGTAAGCTGAGGTCGGCAGATTCCGCTTGTGATTTCAGTTCAGCCAATTCTTCTTCCGTATCGGTTTGAATGCCGAGGTGATCAATTCCATGTTTGCTACCACGGGTGGATATTGCAAAATTGATGCGCGGATCATCTAGCATCCATTTAGCATAATCACTTTCGACACGAGTTGGCTCGGCACCGAACATGGCCGAATAGAAGACGATATTTTTCTGCAAGTCTTCAACATGGGTATGGATATGAAAACGTTTCATTACGACTCCTTCAAGGATCAATGAACAACTACGTAATTAACAACCACAAGATTCAACTTTTTGAGTTATCTCGCATTCATTACCGCTGCAACAGTTTTCTGTCAGGTAATCAAGTAAGCCATTCATTTGCTCGTAGGCTGCCCGATACACCAAATTGCGGCTTGACCGCTCGATATTGACCAAACCTGCATTGGCGAGCTCTTTTAGATGAAACGAGAGGGTAGTCGCTGGAATTTCTAAACCTTCTTGCAAGACGCCCGGCGTCATACCAGGTTCTCCAGCAACCACTAAGGCGCGAAATACTTTTAAGCGAACCGGATGGGCTAATGCACTCAGTGCTTTGATGATGTCATTTTCGTTCATGGGTTTACTATACTATATTTCGAGAATATTGAAACTATTGTTTTACGGTGATGTGAAAATGCAAACGCAATAGACTTTGTATTCTGGTGGGCGGATTACGGTTTGGGCCAGCGTCACGTGTGCAATGCGATCAATACTCATCATCTTGGTCGCCAAACCAATCACTGGTGTCAATTTGCAGGTGATCGGTTTCGATATGGGTTTCCTCTGGCTCGGTAGTGTGCGAAGTGATCATGCATCGAAAGGGGAAAGAGTCATTCGCTACCGCGCCCGTGTCATTCTTGACGTCACTGTTTGAGCCCCACTGCAACTCCACTTCAATGTTTCCATGCACGGAGATCTCAATTTCAGTGCTGCCAATTGAAACAACCTCTATCTCTTCAATGTCGATAAATTCAACCGAGTGGTGAGTTGCAATTTCATTAATCGCAAGCAGCGTCTCAGAAATAGCGGCAGAGACAACGCCTTTCTCAATACGGTGAGCCAGCGACTGAGTGAGTTGAGCACGGCAATCTTGGCCCAAATCCAGCACTTCTGTCAGTGCATTTATAACGGATATCGCTTGAGGTTCAAATTCAGCTATTGGTATGTTGAAGGTGGCCTCATTAAGGTGCGTGAATTTGTTCAATACTTTGATTGCGCTGGAAAGCTCTTTTTTGATTTCCGGCAACTCGATTTCAAGTTGCGTTGTTACGTAATCTTCCGTTAGGCCACCACATACAATGAAATGTACTGCGTGACTTCGAGTTATGCCGGTTCTCGACGTGCTGTCGGGTTGGAACCATGGGCACTTCTTGATTTCTTCATCGCTAGCCAGAAAAGAAAGCACGTGACGAATCAGCTCTCGAACGGTCGAGCAAAAGCTGTTGACGGCAAGGGGGTCACCTGCGTTGTCCAGCTGCGCAATTGCCGCAGCGAGCAGTTTCTTGTGAAACTCCACTTCCAGTTTTTTTGCGAGATGGGATGACGCCTGTTGGATCATTTTTTGGTGCCTAACGGATAGCCACAAGGTGCGTGTTTGAGAAAAGACTAACTTTAATTAGGCGGACAGATGCCGTCCACCTAATTCAAATGGTTGCCACCTAATTCAACCAATCAAATCCATGGAAAGGCTTGTCACACGGTTATTTGAACAATGTACTGTATAAAAAACAGAACTAAATAACCATGAAAAACGTCACTCCCAATGTACAGGCTTCAGACGCGGTTTTAAAACCAAAATTGCTCGATCAACTCAAACGTTGCATTCGAGATAAATATTATAGCTTACGCAACGAAGAGACCTATGTCTACTGGGCGCGTTAGGTGATTCGTTTATTTTCTCAATTACTGGTTACGCCGAAAGGCGGCAATGTGCTGCGAAGTGTCAATCACCATGAAATCAAAACGGCTCCTACGCTTGCATTGCCGTCAGTCGTGTTCGAGAGCAGTAATTTAAGCCATAAAAAATAGCAAACTTGTCATCTCCAGTTTATTGCCATCTGAAATTTGCTTTTTGGGAGCGACCTTTTTTAATTGTTTGTTGCATCAAAGCCTGAATATTTATTCAATAAATGATGGCATTTTAATGCCTAATGTTGCATTGCAATAGTGACAAATACCACGTACTAATAAGGCTTGTGATTTTATAACTTCATTTATATTGCGAAGCAGCAAAATATCACATTATGAAATTGCATATCGCTATTTGGAAAATTAAAAAAGCCCTGTTAGAATGCTTACACTAAGAAAAGTAACGCCTATATTTGTCGATGTGCCACGCGCAATTACCTCAACAGCGCACCAACAGGAGACCTCTTTATGTCACCCCAGATAGACCAAGTTTTGGCGCAAGCCGTCAATGATCCTGATGTTATGGAAACCAATGAGTGGCTCGACGCCCTCGAATCAGTGATCGAAAACGAAGGGCCAGAACGTGCTCATTACCTGATGGAACGCATGGTGGATCTGGCGCGTCGTCGCGGTGCGCACATCCCGTTTTCCAGTAATACCGCTTATGTGAACACGATTCCTGCTGACCAGGGCGAGCATTGCCCGGGTAATCTGGAAATCGAAGAAAAATTACGTTCCATGATGCGTTGGAATGCGATGGCGATGGTGGTTAAAGCCAATCGTTTAGATGGCGATCTGGGTGGTCACTTATCCAGCTTTGCGTCACTGGCAAATATGCTGGGCATTGGTTTTAACCATTTCTGGCACGCGCCGACAGAAGAGCATGGCGGCGATTTGCTGTACATCCAGGGTCACTCGTCTCCAGGTATCTACGCACGTGCGTTCCTCGAAGGTCGTCTGACCGAAGAGCAACTGCTGCATTTCCGTCGTGAAGTCGATGGCAAAGGTTTGTCTTCTTACCCGCATCCAAAATTAATGCCAGATTTCTGGCAATTCCCAACGGTGTCTATGGGCTTGGGCCCATTGATGGCAATTTATCAGGCACGTTTCCTGAAGTATTTGCATGCTCGTGGCATTGCGGATACTGAGAAGCGTAAAGTCTGGGCATTCTGCGGTGATGGTGAGATGGACGAACCAGAATCCATGGGCGCAATTGGAATGGCAGGTCGCGAACAGCTCGATAATCTGGTGATTGTGGTTAACTGTAACTTGCAACGTCTGGATGGCCCGGTACGCGGCAACGGTAAGATTATTCAGGAATTGGAATCTGATTTCCGTGGCGCAGGTTGGAACGTCGTTAAAGTCATCTGGGGCGCAGGCTGGGATGAATTGCTGGCAAAAGACAAAGACGGTATTTTGCAAAAAGTGATGATGGAAACCGTGGACGGTGAATATCAGAACTACAAAGCCAAAGATGGTGCGTATGTTCGTGCACACTTCTTTGGCAAGCATCCAAAATTGCTGGAAATGGTTTCCAAAATGTCGGATGACGACATCTGGCGTCTGACTCGTGGTGGTCATGACCCACACAAGATTTATGCTGCGTTTAAAGTCGCACAAGAAAACAAAGGTCAGCCAACTGTCATTCTGGCGAAAAGTATCAAAGGCTTTGGCTTCGGTAAGTCGGGTGAAGCACGTAACACTGCCCACAACACCAAGAAATTGGATGATGAAGCGATCAAAGCCATGCGCGACCGCTTCCAGTTGCCTATCGCTGACGCTGATTTGCCATCCATTCCATTCTACAAACCAGCCGACGATACGCCAGAAATGCAATACCTGCATGCACGTCGTAAAGCATTGGGTGGTTACTTGCCGCAACGTCGTCAAAAAGCCGATGAAGCTTTGGTGGTGCCAGCGTTGTCTGCATTCCAGGCAATGTTGGAACCAACTGCTGAGGGGCGTGAAATCTCTACCACGGCAGCGTATGTACGTATCCTGACAGCCTTGTTGCGTGATAGCAGCGTTGGCCCACGCGTGGTACCTATCATGGTTGATGAATCCCGTACCTTTGGTATGGAAGGTCTGTTCCGTCAGATCGGTATTTTCAGCCAGGTTGGTCAGTTGTATGAGCCGGTCGATAAAGACCAGGTGATGTACTACCGCGAAGATAAAGCTGGTCAGATTTTGCAAGAAGGTATCAACGAAGCTGGTGGTATGAGTTCCTGGATCGCTGCGGCGACTTCGTACTCAACCAATAACCGCGTCATGATCCCGTTCTACACTTACTACTCCATGTTCGGTCTGCAACGTATTGGCGATCTGGCGTGGGCAGCGGGCGATATGCGTGCACGTGGTTTCTTGCTCGGTGGCACAGCTGGTCGTACAACATTGAACGGCGAAGGCTTGCAGCATGAAGATGGTCACAGCCATGTTTTGGCGTCGACTATCCCTAACTGCGTACCTTACGATCCAACGTTTGCACATGAAGTAGCGGTCATCATTCATGATGGTTTGCGTCGCATGGTGACGGATCAGGAAGACGTGTTCTACTACATCACCTTGATGAACGAGAACTACAGCCATCCAGGTATCAAAGCAGGTCAGGAAGAGGGCATCATCAAAGGTCTGTACTTGTTGCAGAAGTCTGAACACACGACCAAGCACCGTGTACAACTGATGGGCTCTGGCACGATTCTGCGTGAAGTGATTGCCGCAGCTGAATTGCTGCAAAACGATTGGGGTATTGCGGCTGACATCTGGTCTGCACCATCCTTCACTTTGCTGGCACGTGATGGCCAGGATGCTGAACGTTGGAACATGTTGCACCCAACTGAGCCAGCACGTTTGCCATACATCACAGAATGTCTGAAAGATACCCAAGGTCCTATCGTGGTATCGACCGATTACATGCGTACCTTTGCTGAACAAGTACGTGCGTTCATTCCTAAAGATCGTAGCTACAAAGTGTTGGGTACAGATGGCTTTGGTCGTTCTGATTCCCGCGAAAAATTGCGTGAATTCTTTGAAGTGAATCGTTACTTCGTGGTCATTGCAGCATTGAAAACTCTAGCTGATGAAGGTGCTTTATCTGCTTCCGTTGTGGCACAGGCGATCAGCAAATACGGCATCAATGCTGATAAGCCAAATCCAGTAACTGTGTAACGCACATGTCTGGTTGTGTGACGCACAGCCAGACATCATTGCATACTTGAACGGTGCGCCACGCGCGCCCTACGAAAGAAACGTAAACGGAGCTAATTTATGAGCGCAATTGAAGTCAAAGTACCGGATATCGGTGATTTCAAAGAAGTGGAAGTCATTGAGCTGATGGTCAAAGTCGGCGATACCATCAAAGTAGATCAATCACTGATCACCGTCGAATCTGACAAAGCCAGTATGGAAATTCCGTCCAGTCACGCAGGTGTGGTGACTGAGATTAAAGTAAAAATTGGCGATAAAGTTGCCGAAGGTTCTTTGCTGGTCATCGTTGAAGCTAGCGGCGCTGCAGCACCAGCACCAGCACCAGCACCAGCGCCAGCGGCACCAGTTGCCGCAGCGCCTACACCAACCGCACCAGCACCGGCAGCGCCAGTCGCTGTTGCGGCGCCAGCAGCAGTCGTTTCTGCACCAGTAGCAACGGCCAGCGCAGGTAAAGCACATGCATCACCTTCTATCCGTAAATTTGCGCGTGAATTAGGTGTCGATCTGACTCGCGTAGCAGGTTCCGGTCAAAAAGGTCGTATTACCCAAGAAGACGTACAAAGCTTTGTCAAAGGCATCATGGCAGGTAGCACAGCAGTTGCTGCTGTGGCTGCGCCAGTGGCTAAAAATGGTAGCGGTGTTGGTCTTGATCTGTTGCCATGGCCATCGCTGGATTTCAGCAAATTCGGTACGACCGAATTGTTACCTTTGTCACGCATCAAAAAACTCAGCGGCCCGAATTTGCATCGCAATTGGGTCATGATTCCGCATGTGACGCAATTCGATGAAGCCGATATTACTGACCTCGAAGAGTTCCGTAAATCGTCTAACGAAGCCCTGGTCAAATCTGGCGTTAAATTAACCATGTTGGCATTTGTGATCAAAGCCAGCGTTGCTGCTCTGAAGAAATTCAAAGCCTTCAATGCTTCACTTGACGCGACTGGTGAAAACTTGATCTTGAAGCAGTATTACAACATCGGTTTTGCAGCAGATACACCAAATGGTCTGGTGGTTCCTGTCATCAAAAATGCTGATCAAAAAACCTTGTCGCAAATCGCTGTTGAAATGGGGGAATTGTCCGCGCAAGCGCGTGACGGCAAGCTCAAGCCAGCCGATATGCAAGGCGCGACGTTTACAATTTCTTCTTTGGGTGGCATTGGTGGTACCGCATTTACACCAATTATTAATGCACCTGAAGTGGCGATTTTGGGCTTGTCCAAATCCAGCATGAAACCAGTCTGGGACGGCAAACAATTCGTACCACGTCTGATGTTGCCACTGTCCTTGTCCTACGATCACCGCGTGATCGATGGCGCGATGGCTGCGAAATTTACTGCGTATCTGGCTGATGTTCTGGCTGATCTGCGTAAAACCCTGCTGTGATTGGAGAGCATGCGATGAGTACAGTTGAAGTCAAAGTCCCGGATATCGGTGATTTTAAAGAAGTTGAAGTCATTGAATTGTTGGTCAAAGTCGGCGATACGATCAAAGTTGATCAGTCTTTGGTGACCGTCGAATCCGACAAAGCAAGTATGGAAATCCCGTCCAGCCACGCCGGCGTGATCAAAGAACTGCGTGTCAAACTTGGTGACAAAATCGCTGAAGGCAGCTTGTTGTTGATCGTGGAAGCAGAGGGCGGCGCTGCTGCACCTGCACCTGCTCCAGTAGCGGCGGTAGCTCCAGCGGCAGTCGCTGCGGTAGCACCTGCGGCTGTGGTAGTTGCCACTCCGGTAGTGGTGGGCATCGTAGAAGTCAAAGTACCAGATATCGGCGATTTCAAAGAAGTGGAAGTCATTGAATTGATGGTCAAAGTTGGCGATACCATCAAAGTAGATCAATCACTGATCACCGTTGAATCTGACAAAGCTAGTATGGAAATTCCATCCAGCCATGCAGGTATGGTCAAAGAAGTGAAAGTCAAAGTCGGTGATAAAGTGGCTGAAGGTTCTTTGCTGTTGTTGGTAGAAGCAGCGGGTGTTGTAGCATCGTCTGCTCCTGCGGCCACAACCGCTCCTGCAACCGCTGCTCCCGCTTCTGCGGCAAGCGCGCCAGTTGTGCCAGTTGTGCCAGCCCCAGTGGCGTCTGGCTACACTGGTCAGGTGGATATGGAATGCGACATGATGGTCTTGGGTGCGGGTCCTGGCGGCTATTCAGCCGCGTTCCGCTCTGCTGATCTGGGATTGAATACCGTACTGGTAGAAAAATATTCGACACTCGGTGGCGTTTGCCTGAACGTTGGTTGCATTCCATCGAAAGCACTGTTGCACGTTGCTGCGGTCATTGATGAGACATCGCACATGGAAGCGCTGGGCGTGAGCTTTGCGAAGCCAACGATTGATATCGACAAATTGCGCGGTTACAAAGAAAGCGTCATCAAAAAAATGACAACGGGCTTAGCTGGTATGGCAAAAGCACGTAAAGTCAATATCGTTCAAGGTGTTGGTCAGTTCCTCAGCCCTTATCATATCGAAGTGACCGCCGCCGACGGCACCAAGAAGGTTGTGCAATTCAAACAGGCGATCATCGCAGCGGGTTCTTCTGTCGTGAACTTGCCGTTTGTTCCAGCTGATCCACGTATTGTTGACAGTACAGGCGCATTGGAATTACGTCAGGTACCAAAACGCATGCTGGTCATCGGTGGCGGCATTATTGGTCTGGAAATGGCGACGGTCTATTCCACACTCGGTGCGCGTATTGATGTCGTCGAAATGATGGATGGCCTGATGCAAGGCGCTGACCGTGATATGGTCAAGGTCTGGCAGAAGTTCAACGAAAAACGTTTTGACAACATCATGTTGAAAACTAAAACGGTTGGCGTTGAAGCACTCCCAGAAGGCATCAAAGTCACTTTTGCAGCTGCTGTCGAAGGCGAAACAGCACCTGCACCACAATTGTATGATCTGGTGTTGGTGGCAGTCGGCCGCAGCCCGAACGGTAAAAAAATCGCCGCTGACAAAGCAGGTGTGGCCGTGACTGACCGTGGATTCATCAATGTCGACAAACAAATGCGTACGAATGTGCCGCATATTTTTGCGATCGGCGATTTGGTCGGACAACCCATGCTGGCGCACAAAGCCGTGCATGAGGCGCACGTGGCGGCCGAAGCAGCAGCGGGCGAAAAAGCCTACTTCGATGCATCTGTCATCCCATCCGTTGCTTACACTGACCCAGAAGTGGCATGGGTAGGCGTGACCGAAGATGAAGCCAAAGCCAAGGGCTTAAAAGTCGAAAAAGGCTTGTTCCCATGGATGGCGTCCGGACGTGCGGTGGCGAACGGCCGTGATGAAGGTTTCACGAAGTTGATTTTTGATGCGGAAACCAAACGCATCGTCGGTGGCGGTATCGTCGGTACCCACGCCGGTGACATGATCGGTGAAATTGCTCTGGCAATCGAGATGGGCGCTGATGCCGTGGACATCGGTAAAACGATCCACCCGCATCCAACCTTGGGTGAATCCATCGGTATGGCAGCGGAAGTCTACAAAGGCGTCTGCACGGATTTGCCGCCGCAGCGTAAGAAGTAAGCTAAGCTAAGCTAAGCTAAGCGTTCAGCAACAAAAAACCGCGATAAAGGTCGCGGTTTTTTTATTTGAACACTGTTAATCCGAGGTGTTTTTAAAAAACTCAACGATTGTTTAAAGACGCTTTTGTATTAACAATCTCATTCAATAATTCAGATGGCACAGTCTGACCAGACGCACTGATTTGACGTATTGTTTCATGCAGCAGTTGCATTCGCACAATTTTTAAGACAACGATCGCAATCACCGAAACGATAGGGATCATCAAAGCAATAATAGGAATCAGGACAGGCGATAGATCTGACAATGAATTCATGATAAGTTTTCCAAATTAAGTTAGTTAGCGCCGGGCAGATTTATTTATCCAATGTTCCCAATTAATGAAGTCATTCATTACGATCACATTATCTTTTGATTATGATAATAAAAATGCTTAGAGTCAATAATTATAGTAGTGCGGGTGTAACTCACTAAATCAGCGTATCAATGTCCTGCTTTGCGCACCTCCGTAACCAAGGTCGGTAAATCCCAGGCACCGCCAGGAGCGACCAATTTGCACATGCCAGAGGTAGATGCGGATGTTGGCACAAATTTTTTGCCATCCCAGGTCCAGGTGCCGGAGCTCCAGCAATCTCCGAGGCCGCGTCCTTTTTGCGCGAAGCTGATTTTGCCGTCCGCATAATCGCTGGCGTCGGTTGTAAGCAATTCAGCAGAGTAGGGCGCTTTATCGTCCACTACCCAATAGGCAACACCTTGGTTATATGCTGCCATCCAGCAGGTGGTAGAAATGAGCACGCTATGTGAACTTAGTCTGTTTATCGATAAACTATCTTCTTTGAAGCGTTTTTCAGTGATATCACTACAGTCATCTTCTTTGATGCTTGCCAGAAGCGCTGCCTGCAGGGCTTTGATTTTTAATAGTTTCGTATCATCAGGCTTATTTGCAAGTACGGGGGCGGCAAGTACAATTGGCGTAGCAATTGCTGGTGCGACTTTATCCTCGGTTAATGTGCCTTTTTTGTAGAGCGCGCCAGTGGTGCCTATTCGTTTTTGAAATTCGTCCATTTTCAGCAGCACTGCCGCCGCACCTTTGTCTGACAATTTCCAGCTTGTCTTGCCGGTGCTCCAGACAATCTCACTATCTTGATGCAAAGCAGTGATCAGCGCGTCTGTCTGTTGCTGATTTAATCTGGTTTCCAGATTACTTTTATCAATGTTCAGGGTTCCCAGCACTTGCTGGTTGACGCGCATCGATACTTTGAATTTGGACGGAAGTTTTTGTAGTGCTTCGTTGTCGCCGTATTCGCCTATTTTTAGCGTGGCGATGACTGCTTGACTCGGACCAGCCTGACGCGTGAGTAGCACGGAAACCGCCATGTCGTCGCCATCTGCATTATATCCAGCAGCTCTGCAGGTACGCGTGTTGTCACAGGCAAGTTCCCAATCGTTATGTGAAAAACTTACACCTTGTGGTTCTGCTGCGAGCGAGGCCGTACTCATGATGATGCACGTGATGCAGGAAAGTAGTGGTAAAGCTATGCGAAGTTGATTCATATGATTTTGAAGTGGCTTTGATAGGTTTAGGCTGAATAATTTCTAAATAAAAATTTCCGCGAAACATCGGCAACGAGCCGGGGGTGGTTATTGAAAAAAAGAATTGATTTAACCATGATACGCATAGAAGCTTCAACAACTGCGATCAAATTACTTTCAAGCGTGTTTTCTTTTGTTTGAAATTTTCAGATACAAGTGGCAAAACAAAGACGGACAATGCCGCCTTCATTCGTTTCATTCTTGTGCTAAAAAAGAAGAGAAAAAGTTAACATAGCGATTATTTTGAACAATCCCAATTGCGCACATAGGTTGGTGTTTCAACAGTGATTCCATCGTCGGCCACTGGTGTTGTTTGCAACTGCGTCAGCGGTAAAACTCCCGCCCATACCGGAATACTGACATCTTCCGCATCGTCTACAGGGCCGCCGGTGCGAACTTTTGCAGCCACTTCATCAAGCGCAATGCGCAACACGCTGGTGGCCGCAAATTCTTTGTCATTCCCCGGGCGAACCTCGTTACCCCGTCCCGAAGCCAATTTGTTCATAAAAACATCTAAGGCTGTACGTTTGTCTGCTTCATTCGACACTCTTTCGAAGCTGCCGTAAATCGCGACAGACCGGTAATTCATGGAATGATTGAATGCGGAGCGCGCGAGAACCAGTCCGTCAAGGTGGGTAATAGTGACACAGACCTGCGTGCCACCGGAGAGTAACTTCACTAATCGTCCACCGTTAGAACCATGTATATAAAGATGGTTATCTTCGCGCCAGCAGGCCATGGGAATGCAGTGCGTTCCTTTTTCGTCGACGAATGCAATATGACACAGGTAGGCCGAGTCAATGATGGCGTATGCCGTGTCACGTTCATAATTGGCCAGTTCCGCAACGCGACGGACTCTGGTGCGATCAGTGGAGGGCATTTGAGCTTGAGTAGTCATTATTAATTTTTGTGGGGGAGATAAAGATGCGGAATATAATGCATATATGGCTCCATAAATAGACCCATATATATTGAAATTTTTAGAGCCACAATAGGGTTGTCATCAAATGGACTACGCATTACTTTTTACGGATTTCTCAAAAAATCACTGCGGTTGGTCGCAACAACGTTTATTGCATGAGTGCCTGAGGTCAGCGATAAAGACTGGCAAACTCAACAGCGGCACTCGCATGCTCGCGACCAGACAACTGGCATCAGACCTGGGAATCGCACGTAATACAGTGTTGTATGCATATGAGCAGTTAGCGACCGAGGGGTATGTACGTTCCGACCGCCGTGGCACTTTCGTTGCTGACATCAAGCTTGCTAAAGTACGAGATGAACATGTGTCGCAGCTTTTGCATCCGGGTTTATCGCAACGAGCGCAGGTTCTGCCATCAAGACAGCCTGAAACTTCACTGACTGCAGCATTTACTCCCGGAATACCGTCGCTAGTTGATTTTCCAATCCATCTGTGGCGGCGACTCCTTGAACGAGCCTGGAGTTCAACAACAGCAACACAATTAAATTACGGCGATGCCGCTGGAGAGCCACTTTTGCGGGCAGCAATTGCAGATCATTTGCGCGCTTCGCGTGGTGTTATTTGCGAGCCATCGCAGGTATTTATTACCGACGGCACTCAAAGCAGCCTCGACTTATGTGCGCATGCGTTTGCTGACAAGGGTGATGTAGTCTGGATGGAAAGTCCGGGTTACCGGGGGGCTTTAAATGCATTTCATGCAGCCGAATTACGGATACA
Organism: Cognatundibacterium jejuense; assembly: GCF_014284255.1. Classification (GTDB taxonomy): domain Bacteria; phylum Pseudomonadota; class Gammaproteobacteria; order Burkholderiales; family Burkholderiaceae_D; genus Undibacterium; species Undibacterium jejuense. Next base: position 86,096 of record NZ_JACOFV010000009.1, on the reverse strand, counting down.
CCCGATTGCAGTTGATTTGGATGGTATCGCACCATCAGAAGACGATTGGCATAAATCGTCGCCCAAGCTCATTTACGTTACACCATCGCATCAATTTCCGTTGGGTGGCGTATTAACACTTGAACGTCGTATCGCACTCATAGAACAAGCGAGAACAGCGGGTGCATTGCTCATTGAGGATGATTACGACAGTGAGTTCCGGCACGACGGTCCTCCACTGCCGGCGATGCAGGGGCTCATGCCGAATGCGCCGGTGATTTACCTTGGCACGTTTAGTAAAACAATGTTCCCGGCGTTGCGGATCGGGTTCATGATTGTTCCTCAAGGATTTGTAGCCGCGATCAATGATTTAGTGTCTCAATCAGTGTCACGTGGTCGAACTGCCGATCAATTGGCGTTGGCAGATTTTTTAAGCAGCGGGCAGTTTGCTAGGCACTTACGCCGCATGCGACGCCTTTACCGGCAAAGACGCGATGGCATGAATGCGGCGCTGGAGCGTCATACTCGCGCTTTCGGCAAGGTATATGGCACATCTTCTGGCATGCATCTTGTTTTGGCTTTGGACGAATCGATATCGGACATGAAAGTCAGCGCAAACGCACTGGAGCAAGGTATTGTGGCGCATGCTCTGAGCGCCCATGTTATTGGGGAAGTCAAAGCGATCAGGAACGGCCTGGTGTTAGGCTATGCACAAGTACCCATTCAGCAAATAGACGAGGCCGTCAGGAAATTGAGCAAAATCATAAAAGACGCAAAAAGCTTTTGATTTTTTTTCGCCTTGTTTCGTTTTGGCGGAAATGATTGTCACGACATTGAGCACTTTCATGGATAAATTTTTAGGGTAAGTGCAATCCGCCAAATCCACCCGGATGTAATGACTACGCGGCTTACACCCTCCCTGCAGGGATTGAAAATCGTTCTTGATTGAAGTCTGAGCTGGCGTAAAAAAAGGCGAACAACGCCGCCTTTTTTTGCTTGCTTGTTTCAATGCCGTGATACTTAACCGTTCAACACTTTCATACTCGCTTCCGGATAACGTGCACCTGCCACAGCGTCAGGCGGGAAGATGTCGTTCAGCGCTTGTAAATCTTTGGCGGATAATTTCAGATTGAGTGCGCCCCAGTTTTCTTCGAGGTAGCGACGGCGTTTGGTGCCCGGGATAGGGACGATATGCGGGTCCTGTGCCAGTACCCATGCCAAAGCCAGTTGTGATGCACTGCAACCGTAGTCTTTCGCAAGTTGTTCTACTTTGTACACCAGTTGTAAGTTCTTATTGAAATTCTCTCCCTGAAAACGTGGGCTGAAGCGGCGATAGTCGTCTTCGGCAAATTGCTCAGGGCTGGTCAAAGCACCAGTTAAGAAACCACGACCCAGTGGACTATAAGGTACAAAACCGATACCCAGACGGCGGCAGGTTGCCAGCACATCTTGTTCCGGATCGCGGGTCCATAGCGAGTATTCGCTTTGAATGGCCGTGATAGGGTGGACTTGATGGGCGCGTTCTATAGTGGCAGCCGCAGGTTCAGACAAGCCGATATAGCGAATTTTACCTGCCTTGACCAAATCTGCCATTGCTCCAACGCTTTCTTCAATCGGAGTATTCGGATCGATACGGTGTTGATAGTACAAATCGATATGATCAACGCCAAGACGCTTGAGGCTACCTTCGACGGATTGCTTGATGTAATCCGGGCTGCCATTGATGCCGCGTGCAGAAGGATTGCTCAGATCGCGAACGATGCCAAATTTGGTCGCGATAAAGACCTGATCGCGTTTGCCTTTGATGGCTTTGCCCAATAATTCTTCGTTGGTGTATGGGCCATACATATCCGCTGTATCGAATAGGGTGATTCCCAATTCGATGGCGCGATGGATGGTGGCGATGGATTCAGCATCATCGCGGTTGGCGTAGAAATCACTCATTCCCATACAGCCAAGACCCAGTGTAGAAACGACTGGGCCGTTAGCGCCCAGGCGTCGAGTGCTTCCTGTTTCAGGTGTGTGCGTTTGCGTGTTGTTGACTGCTTGCATGTTGAATTTCCTCTTTCGATGAAGTCAGATGAGTACCGGTGGAAGCTTGCAATTCTTCGTACATCACGATTTTTTTGTGCAGTACGTCGAGATTGCCTTGCAATTCCGCGATGGTTTCTTCCACGCTGCGCGTATGCTGTTCCAGCAAGGCTTTGCGTGCAGCCACACTAGCGGGCGTATTGCCCTGACGACGCAGTTCTGCGTAACGCAACATATCGCGTACCGGTAAGCCGGTACGCCGAAGCTTGAGCAAAAACTCTATCCAGCGGATATCGTCTTCACGAAACAGTCGATGCGTATTGTCGCGCCGTGTCACCGGATCAAGTAAGCCTACACGCTCGTAATAGCGAAGCGTATGGACACTTAAACCAGTAGCGGCGGATGCTTGTTGTATCGTCATTGATGTGGTCATGGTTCGCAGTCTAGAAGTTGGAGTGCACTCTAAGTCAAGACCATTATTGTTCATTTTTTGAATATTTTCCAAGAAAATGAAATTGAGTCAAAACCGATTGAAATGGTATTAAATTATGTTAGTTTCTTTGGTGTAACATCAAAAATTGGTAAGAATGAGACTGTTTTCTACCAGTGAGCCTTAAGTGATGCTAAATTGGAGTCAATCTTTTAATAAAAATCGGCTATTAACATTTTGTTGCAGGATATTTGTCCAGTAAGGAAATATCACAGTCAGGCGACGAGTGGTATAGCCGCAAGGGCAATTTGATGTAAATCTTATCGTAAAAAAGTTGAGCTCAGGTTTTAAATCACGGAGCCCTGCATAATAGGTTAGCAGCCTCCAGTGGTCGTCGTTCATAGTTTGCCATTGCTGTCAGTTTCACCGTCTTGATTTTTGCAACTCTGCTGTGCAATTTAACGGGAGCGTCAGAATGAATACACCCAATTTCTCAGAAAAATTTAGTTGCCCAGAATTTTTGGCGATGGAACGCACCATTATCGATGACTTCGTCGATTGCACACGTGAATGCTGTGCCGAGGTCGAAATTTGTGTCAAAGCACTCAATAAGCAAGGCGGGCCAGAGTATATTCATCGCATGTTTCGCTCTATGCATTCCTTGAAGGGGAATTGCCAGATGGTCGGTTTGGGGCCGTTGAATGCTTTATTGCACCGGATAGAAGAAGTTTTCTCTCGTGCGCGTGCGCACCCTGAGCAATATATTCCGGAACTTGGTGAGTTTTTACTGCTGGCAACCGATGAAATCGAAGAGTTGTTATCTGAATTAATCGCCAACGGCGAAGCAGATGAAGTCAAGCGAAAAAGACTTTATGATGTTTGCGAGACGCTACAAAAAAATACAGCCAATGGACTGAGTGCCGGCGTATTTAAAGATGCAATAGCTAGTCTTGGCGGCCGTGTTTTTGATAAGAGTGCCACACTAAAAAATTTGAAAATTGAATTGACGCTCCCAGAGGATCTGACCTTAATGCGCTCTTTGGCGGCTCATCTCGATAAACTCAGTATTTTTAGAAAAAATCGCAGTGAACAAACGTTGGAATTGGTGAATTCTTTGAATGAAGCAATGGGCTTCCCGGCGGATAAAAAACAATTAGAAGCCGCTGCATGGATGCATGATGTAGGCATGAGTCTGATACCGCAGGTTATTTTCAACAAAGAAGGAAATTTATCTAAGGAAGAACAAAAGATTTTACAAGAGCATGTGCAATTAGGCAGTCAGCTTTTGCTGCGCTTTGGCGGTTGGGACGATGCTGCACGGATGGTACTTGATCATCATGAGTTTTTTGATGGTTCCGGTTATCCCAATGGCACTGTAGGAAATGATATTCATCCCGGAGCACGTATGTTGGCGATCGTTGACACGTTTTGTTCCATTACTACTGAACGCTCAGATCGTGGCTATAAAAAAAGCTTGATGCAGGCGATTTCAGAAATTAACGCCAATATCCACGTGCAATTTGATCCCCAGATGGTAACGACTTTTAATGATGTAGTACGAAATTTAATGATGAAACAGTAGGACTAGTCAAAATCGCTTTGGCATCGCTAGTGCTTTTTTACTTAGCGTGAGGTACCTTCATCGTCATTCGGTAGTTGGATAATTTTTCTAGCACTTGTTAAGCAAAAAATGGAACATGCCTCAAACATGTTCCATTTTTTTGGGGGAAAGCGGGGGAAAGCTTAAGGTGATTAACGCAAACCAGTCACATTCGCATCTTTAGGGTAACTGATGGTGTAGTCTGCGCCAAGCTTGATTTGCTGACCAGGGTTGAGTTTCATTTCCCAGGAAATAATTCCCGGTTGTTTGTGCCAGCTTTGTTGTATCGGAGCGGGGCTAAACTGGCTGCTGACCTTGATATCTTCATTTTCTGGCTTCGGTGTTGGTTCGACTACCTCCAGTTTTACTGCAGTTTTATGTTGGTTCGTTATGTGGTAATTGTGAGCGATTTTTTTCTCAATGCGGCTGCCGATAAAGCCTTTTGTACTTGCTTCTTTTTGCTCAGGTTCAACTTCGACCTGCACCATATTGTCTCGACCAAAGAATAGTTCAACTTTTTCTTCGCTGCCGAAACGTAATTGATTTTGGCCGATGAAATCACCGTCTCTGAACAATTGCAGATTGCCAGCAGGCCATGAACCTGCGGGTCGCGTGGCCTCAGCTAACAAATAGGCTTGCGCTTCTTGTTGCGGCTGGATACGTACGCGCAGGTCCGCATCAATCAATTGGGAACCTAAGGCATAGCCTATTTTTTTGCCATTTCCTGTCAGGCTGACTTTTCCTGGCACTCCAAATTCAGCAGCGTATTCACCTTGGAAAACGCTGACATCAAAACTAACTGCAGGGCTTGAAGCTTCCGGGCGAACGTTAGAAATTGCGGTGGTAAATTTAGCTTGTGGCTGACTTCTATAGGCAACTTCAGGTGGTGGGATAAAAGCTGGTGGTGGCGCTGCAATATCAAGCACCCATGGTGATGGCGGGTAGATTTTGTTTGCTTGATTCGGTTGCACTGTGGATAGCTTCAAATTCACATCATTCCAGTCTTCACCGCTGCTCTGTGCGACTTGCGCATGCCGCTCAAGTTTGACTTGCCCCTTGCTGCTGTTCAGGTAAGCACGATAAACGGGGGTCCAACCAGCTTGCGTCATCCGATATGACACATGTAGCTCAGCTTCTTGTTGCGCCGCCACGCGGATGGTGACTTTTCTGATTTGTGGATTGGCTTGAACCTGGGTGTTTAATTCTGCGCGTAACGGGGTCAGTAATTTGTCAATTTCTTCAATGCGACGTTGCGCCTGATGCTGGCGCTGCAACGTATCCTGACCATTTTTTCGTAACAGTTCTATGGTCGTATTCATCGGGCTGGTACTGGCTTGTCGCTCTGTGCCAACATTTTTCAAATAGCCTAAGACAAAATCTTGTGCACCCGCTTCGCTAGCAATCGCCGCACGTTGTTCTTCCAGATCATGAATCCGTTTGTCCAAGGCGGTATTGGCACATTCTGGTGCCCGTCCACGATCAAGGGTCTCGACACTGATGTCGCCAACCTGGATACCATTGTCTGCGTGAACGGATAATGAATCGGTGTCAAAGCGGGCGGACAAGCAATTCAGTACCAGCTCTTTCATTCCTGCATTTACTTTGGCGACACGCTCGACGGTTGCACCACCTGGGTACACTAAAACATTACTGATGTTAGACGGCGTAGCCGATTGCCCCAGACACAACTGTGGCAGCACTGCACTGAGGGTAAGCAAAGACTTTCGCATGGTTTTTCCTAAAAACAGATCGTATGAGGTCGTAAGATTGGAGCGCGGTAGCTTTGCCAGTATCGCAGAGTTTGCAATAAAACAAAATATCTTCCAGGACGCTTCAAAGACACTTGATTGATCAACTTCTCAAAAAGCCCATGTCGCAGATGTATAAAAAATCTTATTTTGTGGAATCTGTGCAAACACAGCAGTCGCGGGTCCGCCATAGATACGAATCCCTGCATCAATGTGCCAACGATCACCCTGCCAGTCTATGCTGGCACTGGTCGCATGACCTTTGTCCTCTGGTGTGTAGAGGGTATCGATGGCCGTTTCCCATGCACCGTTTTTTTTGCTCCAGCGCGCAAACAAATTTTTTCTTCGTAGATTATTGGCGGCAGCGAGCAAGTTGCTTTGCCACGCGAGGTTATAGGCGACGGGTGTTTGCAGCGATGGCATTGCGCTGGCTAATTGTCCTAAAGCCAGATTACGTTGATTCCATTGCACCCATTGAGCACTTGACGGAGCCGCACCATCCCACCAGGCTTCGACGATAAAGCTGTGCTGATCCTCCGTTGTATATGTCATTCCTATTGCCGCTTGTTGTATGTTGTTGGTGAGCGGCGCTTGCCACGGCGATGTTCTGGCGAGCAATGCCGGAGGAGGTACCAAGGTCAACATCGCCATTTTTTGGCTATAACGGTAAGACGCATGCAATTCCAGCGATTCAGTAGCGACCCAGGCGGCAGCACTACCCAGGCTGGTACCAGTTTCCTGACCATATCGGGCAAAACCGTACATATCCAGACTTCCGGCATGATGGTAAGCCCTTGCTACAAAGGCTTGTTCAACCGATGCATCAACACTTGAAGAGTGGTCCGGATTGACCCATACCAAAGCCAGAGAGCTATCGGCATTAAAATATTCTGCCATGGCGACGGGTCTGCCGATCAGGGTACTGGTGATAAATGTCTGACGTTTCTCTTGCTGGATCATGTCGTTGGGACGAAATCCATAGGCGACATCCCAACTGATAATTTTTTTACCGATACTAAATTGCCATTCATTTTTACCCCAGCCGGTATAGAGCTCATTAAGCCATCCGGTAGCGTTGGTACGACCCTGATCAACAGCTTGTCCTTGCAATGTGGCAATTGCAGTGACGCCGCGCGTGCTGGCATGTAATTCTGCCTCAACACTGGCATCGTTGTTATATTCAGGTATCAGACCTGGCACAAATTGATTTGCTTTGGATACTGGGTCGTGGATATTATTTTCTGTGGACGTCCAAAGATTGCGTATTTGTCCGCTGAACTGAAAATCGTCTGCAAGGGCGCTGTTGCTCAGCGCCATATTGGCGAGCAAAGACAGTATGAATGCCAACCCCCGCAAGCCGGGACGTTTTAAAAACTTAGCTGTTGCGGCACTATGCATGGCTTACTCCAGATTAGGATTTTTTGCCAGAAACATCGGATTTAACCATTGGTCTGGAATTGCTTTTGGCTTTCTGCTGACATATTGCACGCGCGTTTCTTTATGACTGCTTAATTGATCAAGTAAGATCATCTGATCAACGGCAGTTGGTGCTTGTGCTTTGTCCATCACAAAACTTGCTTGTTTGGCGAGCTTTTCAGATTGCACATACAAATCTGCTTTCAATGGCTCGTGCAAGGTTTTACCCAACCATAATTCTATGTGTTGGTAAGCGACTGATTTGCGAGTGGCATTTAAACTCAGGTGCAGACAAGCTCGCTTGTCGCATTGTTCTTCACCGACGATTTTTCCTTCATAGTCTTGCTCCCAGGCAGTGGTTGCGATATCACCGATGGAAGCATCACCGAGCAATTTCTGCATCGGCGTAATCCGCAAAGGGCGCTGGCTGCCGGGCAATAACATCCAAAAATCATCGCCGGACATCAGTACCTTCTGACCTTTTTCAGACGGACTTTGCATCAATACTAAGGACTGACGATTGGGACGGCTATAGACCAGATAGGCACGCTCTTTCTCTTTTACACCATCGTGGCTGAAGGTGGTGATGAGTGTTTCGACTTGCATGCTTTCGTCACCTAACCGGAAATGATCTGCGGTTTTCAATAAATTTTTGAGTTCATCAGCGTGGGCTACTCCACCGATCGTAGCGAGGCTTAAAATCAGGCTGGAAATAAGGTGTTTGTTTTTGATAGACATACTATTTCTTTCTCTTGTTTTAATTGTGTGCCAAGGCATCAACGATAGGCTGCTGCAGAGTTTTACGGGCAATCACTCCTGACGACAACATTGATAAGACGATCATCGCCAATAAGGTCACGGCATACATCGCAGCATCGATAGTGATCAGCAGTGGGTAGCCGGTAGAGCGTCCTGGCGGTGGCGGCATTTCAACTGGAAATATCAGCAGCAATAGAGCAATCACCATGGCCATCACCGCGCCAGTAACGGCACCGGTCGCACCAAGAAACATGCCTTCAAACGTGAAGCTGCGTATCAGCTCTGCTGGCATCGTTCCCATGGCACGCAGGCTGCCGATTTCACGGGTGCGTTCGATAATTGCCATCGCCATAGCGTTGGCAACCACAAACACGACGATGACACTGATAATCAAACCAAGTGCACCGAAAATGCGGTTATATAATTCACGCACCGATTTATAAAAGAAAGCTTCGTCTAACCAGGTTTCTACTTTCATCGCTGGCAAAGCATGGGCAATCCGTTGTTGTGCTGAATCTGTCGCATCCATGCTGTTTAAGAATACGCCGAGGCTGGAGACTCGTTGTGTATTGAGAATTTTTTGTGCGGTCTTGATATCGGTGTACACCAGACGCTTATCGATGTCTGGAATTCCAGTCGAAACGACCCCTTTGACTTTAACGTCCATCGCATTCAACGCACCATCGACGGTACTGACCATGAGTGTCAAGTCACTGCCGGTTTTAGCTTTTAAGCTTTTGGCTAAAGCTTCACCCAACATGATTTCAGTATCTTTGGCATTGGCTTGCAAAATCTCTCCTTCTTTGACTGTCAGAAAAGGTCCTTTGACGGCAAATTCTGCTTCTGGATCTATCCCGATTGCCAGCATGATTGTGGATTTGTCACCGTTACTAATGAGTCCGCTAAAATCGACGCGAGGAAGCACATAGCGTACGGCCGGATCACTGAGTAATTGCTGTTGTAATACAGCAGAATTATCAATACCAAATTGCAGTGGTACATCTTCTTCGGTACCGAAATGTGCTGGTGTGCCGACAATCAAATGACCAGTCGTGCGCGCTGCGGCTTGTGATAAGCCTTGATACGTAGAGTAAGCAAAACCACCTGCAAGCAAAATCGCCGCAGTACCCAAAGCTGCAATGGTCACGGTAACAAGTGAACGGCGGCGGTTGCGTAAGCTGTTATGAAACGCAAATTTCATCCAGGTGATATTGTCGGTGATGAGTTTCATTGCAATCTCCCATCCAGTAAAGAAACGATGCGATCGGCACGGCGGGTCAGGCGCTCATCATGGCTGGCAATAATGAATGCAGCTCCTTCGGCATGACCGCGTTCACGCATCAGATCCAGCACCTGATCTGCGGTGTGCGAATCCAGGCTTGCCGTGGGTTCATCGGCAATCACGATGGTAGGGCGCTTAATCAGCGCACGGGCAATAGCGACCCGTTGACGCTGACCGCCTGATAGTGCATCTGGCAAGTGCTGCGCGTGTTCGTCCAGACCTACGGCTTTGAGCTGTGCTGCCACACGTTGTTTGCGTTCTGCTGCTGAAACACCGTTTAAAAACAAGGGATAGTCAACGTTTTCAGCGACCGTCATTACCGGAACCAGATTGAAGCTCTGAAAGATAAAACCTATGGTGTCGCGTCTTTGGATTGTCAGTTGTTTTTCGCTGAGCGTGTGGGTATCGATGCCATTGATGAGTACATCGCCGGCATCTGCACGATCAATCAAACCGCACAAATTTAAGATCGTGCTTTTACCACTGCCTGAAGGGCCGGTTAATGCCAGCAATTCACCGCGCTGCACCTTGAGGTCAACACCACGAAGTGCCTGCACCAGATGTTCGCCAAGGCGGTAAGACTTATGGACGTCACGTAATTCCATGATCGCAGCCTGGCTCATGATGGAATACCTTTCAATAAGCTGTTGGCGTTAGCTGCTTGCGGCGCATTGGCTTGAATTATCGCGTTCAGATAGGTCTTAGCCAATTCAGGATGTTTTTGATCGATCGCCAGATTGGCTGCACGCATCCACACTGCACCACGGAAATCAACAGCAGTGCTGGAAAATAACGGATGCTGCAAAATCTCATTGAGTAGTTTTTGTCCTTGGCTACCACGATTCATAAAGCCAGGAACGGCAAGAAACGTGTTGGCTGCGACAAATTTGGCTTCCAATATCACTGGCACTGTGCCGTGCATAACCGCCGCAGCGTTGGTATTTGATGATAATTGCAGTGCTTTATCGAGCATCGCAAGGCCATCTTCGGAGTAAGACATTTTTTTCCATGGGAATATGGTTGTGGTAGCAAGTTTGGTTGTTGCTGCACCGGCATACGCCATTAAGAGTGGGTTAGCAGGCTCGGCTTTGAGCATTTCCTGAAATCCAGTGGCAGCTTTTTCGGCATCAGCATCGCTTTTGGCTTGCGTAAAGCTTTTAAAATTCATCTGGAAGTCAGATTCGGAAAAAGCGTTAGCAGAGTTAACCGCGCAAATCAAAGTGCTGCTCAGTATGACTGCACTGACGAGGGATAGCTTATTTATTGCGTTCATGTTGATCTCCTGTTGTTGGTGGCGTTTCGGGGTGCGTTAAGGGGGCGACATCTGCAGAATAAATTTGATCGTTGTAAGATGCGACAGGAATGCGACTGGTGGTCGTAGTCTGGTGTGAAATGCCTGAAATTTGGCGTGAATAGCAGTACAACTAACCGAATGTGAGAGTTGTAATTTTTATTATAATTAACCCACGGCTTGACGTTCCCAACTTGAATCATCGTTTGGGGCGTGATCAGGTCACGGTCTCTTTATTACTTCATTTTTTCTGGGAAATAAACTATGCCTCTTGTTACGATCACGGTACGATGTCCGAAAACCTCAGAATTTAAAACTAAGATGAGACTAGCCTTAATGCTTCGCAACGATGCTTGCTGATCAATTGTTTTATGTGATACTGGTGAAAGGCGGACAGCCTCGCGGTTTCATAAAAATGGAAATTTCATTTTTCGACTTAGAAGTAATGACACGCCTGAATAATCGTAGCGACTTTCACACAGGATTTTATGATGACAAATCAAGGGTTGGAATTCATCGTTCAACGTGATCAACTCACGCATTGCAAAAGCAGAAAATTAGATTTTCCTGATCAACAAACACTGGCGACGGGACAAGTGCTGCTGAAAATTGATCATTTTGCCTTTACCTCAAATAACGTCACGTATGCTGCGTTTGGCACGGCGATGAAGTATTGGAATTTTTTTCCGACAGAAACCGGGTGGGGCAATATTCCAGTCTGGGGTTTTGCTGATGTATTGTTGTCTAACGTTGATGGCATAGAGCCAGGTGAACGCTTCTATGGTTATTACCCGATGGCGAGCCATTTATTGGTTACGCCAAGTCGCATTAATGTGAATGGATTTAGCGACAGTGCAGCGCACCGACAAGAAATGCATCCTTTGTACAACCAATATTTGCGCACCACCACTGATCCTGCGTATCAAAAAGATACAGAAGCGTTGCAGATGTTGTTACGGCCTTTATTCATTACCTCATTAATGATCGATGATTTTTTGGACGACAATCAGTTTTTTGGTGCGAAGAACGTCATCATATCGAGTGCTTCCAGTAAAACGGCGTATGGTCTTGCATTCGCCTTGAGTCAAAGGGCAGCGAGAGATTATCAGATCATCGGTTTAACATCGGAAGCCAATCGCCAATTTGTAACTAACCTTGGGATTTACGATCAGGTATTGAACTATGAGCAATGTGGGCAATTGGATGCCAGCGTCGCCAGCGTCTATGTCGATATGGCTGGTAGCGCGTCATTGCGTAGCGAGATTCATCATCATTTATCGGATAATGTCGTTTACAGCTGTGCGGTAGGCGGCACGCATTGGGAAGATTTGGGCAGTGGACAACATCTACCCGGTGCCAGACCCAGCTTGTTTTTTGCCCCGGCGCAAATTAAAAAACGCCTGGCCGATTGGGGATCTGCGGGTTTGCAAAGTAAGTTGGCGGACGCCTGGCAAAAATTGATTTTGCGAATAACGGATGCCCAACATCCGTGGTTGCAAGTGAGCCATAGTTATGGTGCCGATGCTAGCAATCAATTGGTGTTGAAGATGCTATCTGGCAAGGTCGCCGCACAAGAAGGGCATATTCTAAGCTTGAGCCGGTCATCCTGATAGTCTGGCATAGTCTCAATTGAGCAAATTGACCAAATTGACCTTGGCTGATACGAGCGCATAGAGTTTTAAATTAGAGCTTTAAATTAGAGCTTTAAATGCACGCCTTATCCATTTATTTTTATGAAAGAAAGTTTTGCACGATGCGTACTACCCGTTTAGAAGCGTTTAGCGATGGTGTGATCGCGATTTTGATCACCATTATGGTACTGGAAATGAAAGTGCCACATGGCGTCGAACTTTCAGTCTTATGGCCTTTATTCCCGGTCTTTCTCAGCTATGTACTGAGCTTTATCTATGTCGGCATCTATTGGAATAATCACCATCACATGCTGCATACCTGCCGCAAGGTGACTGGTGGTATTTTGTGGGCGAACCTGCATTTACTGTTCTGGTTGTCCTTGATACCGTTTGCGACCGGTTGGGTGGGAGAGAATCACTTCACTGCCAGCCCCACAGCTTTGTATGGATTTGTGTTGTTGATGTCCGCGATTGCTTATTTCATTTTGCAACAAACGATTATTGCCAGTCAGGGACCGGATTCTGTTTTAAAAAAAGCAGTAGGTAATGACTGGAAAGGAAAAATTTCTCCGGTGATTTATTTTAGCGCCATGGTCATCGCCTATCTCGAACCTTGGCTGTCGATGGCTTTGTATGTGATTGCTGCATTAATGTGGTTTGTACCAGATCGTCGTATTGAACATGTTTTACATGAGTAAAAAATCAGACGTTTGCTGCTAATGGGATTAAGTCGTAAGCGCAGTGAGCAAAAATGACGAGAAGACCTGGGACGTACAACACGTACCCAGGTTTTTTATTTTGCAGTGCAACTTGAGTCACTGATGTATTTTGATGCAAATCAATTGCCATTTTGGTCTTTGCTGTCTTAGTATGAAGCTGCAGCTTAAGTATTTGTTTCGTCAAGAAGGTTCCATGAATAAAATAAGAATGGAGACAAGATGGCAGATTCAGCGCAAGGCAGAGATGGTGACAGTGCGCCACCGGATATTAAAACCATTATCGATGAGCAATCGGTGTTTCCGCCGATACGCAGGGTGGGGATGTTGAGACCGTTTGTCTGGTTACGCTTAGGGTGGGACGATTTTCGAGCATCAGGTGGAACTAGTTTTTTTTATGGTGCTTGCTTCGCTGCTATGGGACTACTGTTGAATCTGGTATTGCACAATGCACCGGAATATGTGTCAGCCTTGAGTTGCGGGTTTTTATTGGTAGGACCTTTACTTGCCTTGGGTTTATACGATATCAGCCGTCGCATAGAAAATGTGCGTTCTGGCATGTTGGGCAGCGTGTTTTCTATGCGTGGACGTTGGAGCAATATCGGTGTGCTGGCGCTGGTACTTGCCGTCGTACTGATGGTCTGGGCTCGCGCCTCTTTGGTAATCTTTGCCTTGTTCTACAATAAAGGCATGCCGACCATGCATGGGTTTTTGCAGCAGTTATTTTCTCTTGAACATCTGGAATTCGTGTTGGTTTATGCTTGCATTGGCTTTATTTTTGCGAGCATCGTGTTCGCCATCAGTTGGGTTTCTATACCTTTAATGCTGGATCGCGATACCGATGCCATTACAGCCATGATTATTAGCTGTGTTTCTTTGTTCATTAACGTGCCGGCGACGATCGTATGGGCGCTGCTGATCGTTGCCAGCGTGGTGGTGGGATTTATGAGCTGGAATCTCGGCTTTCTGATTCTGATGCCAGTAATAGGGCACGCGACCTGGCATGCCTATAAAGAAGTGGTTGGGACGGCGCAAGACCGGAGTAGCAATTAATCAGATTGCCGTCCCATCAATCCTTCAATTATGCGTTTAATGGAGCGGGGTCTCAAGATGTAAATGTTCGAGACAGATTGCTAGTGTTGATTCATAGGAATTGGCGGTGTCGACATTTTCTTCATTGAACTGTAGCTGACTCAGACTCAAATGACTGCGTTCATAAGGGCTTGGCAACTGCACCAAAACTCGGTGGGCATTCTGCAAGCGTAGTTTTACGTCCGCCAATAATAGTGCACTTTGTTTCTCTTCTTTGACCGGTGAAGTACTGACGACACAGACGACAGAAACACTTTCTGCCTTGGCTCCTGGTGGTGGTGATGCACAGTCTGCGAGTGAAATATGACGTGCGTCTATATTATGATGCCGTAAAACACGTACCAAAATCTCGGTCGCTAATTCATTTCCGGCTTCGCCCAGTCCTACGCAAAGCACCACGCTACCCGGTGGAACATCAAACGAACCTTGCCGCGAACCAGTTAACTTTTCACGTTGCGCGCGCAGGTGTCGGCCGAGTGACATGTCTTGTAAGAACGTCGCATGTTCGGCTTTTTTCCAGGTATGTGTTTTACCATCGAGACTCTCTATCACGGTGCCCACTGCCATACCCAGCCGTAGCTTCTCTTCTGGATTAATTTTTCCTTCCTCCAGATCATGTCCTGCGAGATGCAAGGCAGGCATCAATACGGTGTCGCAATAACTCGCAAAGGATTTTCGTTTCATATATGCCCTTGCTGCAGCGATGATTTCAGTCGCATCGCCAGACAAAGCGCGTTGATAAAAATTTTGCGCTAAGGTGAGGGCTCTGACTTCACCAAATAATATTTCCAGAATTTGTAGTGCCGGTACATAGCGTCCCGCCACCACCAGACACAAAGTCAATGGCGTCGATACGACGAGGCCTACTGGTCCCCAGACCCAGCTCCAGAAGATCGCTGCAATTACGACTGAAAGTGGTGATAAACCAGTAGAGTGACCGTATAACTGCGGCTCAACCAGTTGCGCGACGATCATTTCGATGGAAAAAAAAGTCACAAACGCCATGATCGCTAGACTCCAGCCCGGATCAATTGCTGCTGCAAGCACTGTGGCAAACAACGCTGCTAACCAGACGCCGACATAAGGCACAAAGCGTAATATCCCAGCCAGTGTTCCAAACAAAATCGCATGTGGTAAACCGATCGCCCATAAGCCGGCAAAGACCAGAAAGCCAACTGCAAAATTAACCGCAAATTGCGATATAAAGAATCGTGATAAACGCTCGCCGGCGTCATTCACGGCGATCGTTGTCGCACGCAAATCATTGCTGCCGATTAGTCTGATCAGACGATCACGCAAGGACTCATGTTCCATCAACACAAAAATCAGCACCATCAAAACGATGCCCGCCATTTCTATCGGTGGCCAGACAGAAGCCATAATTTTTTGCAGCAATTGCAACGGGCGTAATGCTGGTTCCTGTATCTCTACTAACACCGGTGCTTCGGGATTGTTATTGACAGCATTTTGCATTTTGTCTTGCTGTGTCCGGTTGTCAGTTGGTGATTTGTTGAGCTCATTCATCACCTTACCCGCGTGACTTGTCAGGCTATCAAACTGCGTGTTGCCCAGTTCGCGCATGGTCGCGAGCTTGTCCCGTATGGTTTCTTCATACTCTGGCATGCTGCTGGCAAGTTTGACCAATTGTGAGCCTATCACCGTTCCGGCGGCAGCAATGCCAAGAGACAGTAACATGACCGCTACCCAGACGGAGGCAGTTTGGCCAATACCGATTTTTCGCATCGCACGTATCATCGGCGCGACCAGAAAGCTCAGCAAAATCGCCAATGTAATTGGAATCAGGACATCACGTCCAAAATACAATAAGGCGAGGACCACCGCAGTACCAACAATCCCAGCAAGACTATTGGAGGTTGATGGAGTCACGTTCTTCATTTTTTCAGGAGAATCGGAATAGGGCATAGCAGCCTTTGATTGTAATGAGTAAGCCAAGGAAATCGCGCAGACAGCACCAGCGTTGCTGCAAGGGCTGATACTAGCGCAGATTCTAATGGAGTGACCGTCAGATGGTCAACGGAATTGCTTGCGAGAAAAACATCCCCTGTCTTACTTCACCAGGGGATGTGGAAGTGGCGTATAGAAAAAGCTTATTTGAGTGGCGGAAAGACGTGTGGAGTCAGGGGTTTGACCGGTTCAGATTGCAGCTTCTCTTGCAAAATTTTGATTGCTGTCTCCAATTGTTGGTCCTGTCCCTTAAATGTCGCGTGCGGCAAGTTGTCCACTTCTATATCTGGTGTTACGCCTACACCTTCGACTAACCAATGGCCATCGACACTAAACTGGGCATTTTCAGCTGCTCGTATCATACCGTTATCTGTCAATGAATTGTTGTCCGATAACCAGACGCCGGCACCAGCGGTACGTTTGCCAACCAAAGGTGCGAGCTTGAGCGCTTTAATGCCTGCGGCGAAAGTTTCGCCATCGGAATAAGTCAGTTCATCGACCAGCACTACCAGATGGCCACGGAAGGTTTGCTGCATATTGGTGCTAGGTGCTGAGGATGGATTAGACCAGAAGGCCCAGGCTTTGCGTAACAGCTTTTCTATAATCCAGCTATCAATATTACCACCACGATTACGACGGACATCGATGATAAGACCATCGCGATTGATATTGCTATAAAAATCGCGGGCAAATGAATTGATGTCATCTGGTCCCATAGCGCGTAAATGCAGATAACCGATTTTACCTTTTGATGCCTGGCTAACCCGTTCACTTCTGCTTTGTTCCCAATCGCTATAACGCAGGTCGGCATGTTTTTTCATACTCACCGGCGTAACGATCACTTCATGAGGGGCTTGCTTGTCACGCTTGATTTGTAATAAAACTTGTTTATCAACCTGATTGATCAATAAGTCGGAAATATCACGCGCTGCAGTAATTGACTGACCATTGACACTCAAAATCTGGTCGCCTTCTTTCACGTCAAGATCCGCTTGTGCCAGCGGCCCTTGTTCACCCGGCAGTTCGGCTTCGGTACGATAAATATGCTCGATGATAACGCCTTCCGTGCTACGTGTTAATACCGCACCCAAAGAGGCGGGAGTTCCTTCAGGCGCAGCTTTACGAATATCACCGGGACGGAATTGCGAATGCAGTGCACCGACTTCACTTGCCATCTGCGCCAGGACGTCATTGAGTTCCCCGCGATCGGTAACACGGTCGACTAATGGCATATATTTACTGCGTATCGTATTCCAATCGACACCACGCATATTGCTGTCGTAAAAATAATCTCTGTGCATACGCCATGCGTCACCAAATATTTCACGCCATTCTTGACGCGGATCAACGATAAAACTCCAGTCGTTGATACTGACTTTGGCCTGACTGAGATCGGTAGGTGCTTTGGCACCTGCATCGACTATCACAAAGTCACCACTACCGGCACCGGCCGATGTTGCTGTCCGGTAGAACACATGTTTTTTATCGTTGGACAGATTAAAGTCACGAACTCCACTGGCAAATACTTCAGGTTTAGGACTTGTGTTGCTGATTGCGAGTGTTTTAAGTTCACCTTTTTCTTCATTCGCTTCTTGCTCAATGAAATACAGGCGCTTGTCGTCAATCGCAAGGTTGCGATAGTTTCCCGCTGCCACTGGTACCTGATACAAGCGTTGCGCTAATCCTTGATATTCAATCGTAGGCAAGCCAGGCTTCGTTGCTTTTTCCTTGCTTGTAGCTTCTGCTTTGTTGGCTTCAACTTTTTCTGGAACAGGTGGTACATGTAATTCATCGACTGCTTTGTAGGGGAAGCGCAGCTTGGCTTGTAAAGCAATGACATAAACGCCGGTACGCTTATCAAAACTCGGTCCTAGGTTGCGGTCACCCCATGGTGCGTTGTTACCCACTTTAAAGCTGCGATCAGATAAGAAATAGAGCCAATGTCCATCGCCAGAAAATACCGGTGAACGTGATTCGTAATGGTCGCTGGTCACAAAACGCATTTGCTTGTCGGCAAGCGAATATAAGCCAATTTGAGTGCGCTGTACGTCAGTGTTTGGTCGCGTCACTGCAATGGTCTGGCTATCTGGAGACCAGACGATATTATCAAATTCCGGGACACCAATTTTCCCGGCATCATCAATCAGCCGATTTGCTTTTGTGGCGAGATCCAGTAGCCATAAACGTCCCCGTTTATCGGTATGTGCGAGCCATTTACCATCTGGCGATGGGAAAAGATTGAAGCGATGAACAATGCCATCCGTCGTCAGCACTTCAGGTTTCCCTATGCCATTGGCGGGAAACTTCCAGATCTCGTTTTCACCCGTGGTGTCGACAATCGCATACGCCGATTTTTGATCAGCAGAAAATACTGCCGAACGGGCTCGTGCATCAGCAGGTATCGGTAAATCGATGCGACGTTGTTTGCCAAGCCCTACATTCGTCACATGGCCACGCGCCGTCAACAATAAGCGGTCTCCTTTGCCGGAAAAATCACTATAGGTCAAATATTCGAGTGGGTTCTTAATAAGGTGTTGACGTTCCTGATCAAAGTCAGAAACGAGGTTGATATTTAGCGTCTTATCGGACTGATCACGCAGGTCCAACAGATGCAGGTCGGCACCGAGTTGATACGTGATTTTGCCATCGCCGAGTGCTGCATTTCTTACTTCCCATTCTTGCTGATGAGTCAGGGCCTGGGCTGCGCTGCCATCTGGATTGGCGCTCCAGATGTTGAACGTACCATCACGGTCACTCATAAAATACAAACGTCCTTGCCACCACATAGGACGTTTGTTGTTACTCTTATCTTGTGGGAAAAGATTGATTGCTTCGGCTTTTCCTTCCAAATCGTAACGCCATAGTTGAGCGTTAGCGCCACCGCGATAATGCTTGGCATTGTCATTCGTCATCTGCAAGCCAAAGCGGGTGAAATACAAATATCTGCCACTATCGTCGAGTGTTGCCTCATTGGCATCTGCGACCGGGAACACGCGGCGCGCCATGGTTTTCGGATCAATGGCTGAGATAATTCTATGTGCACCGGGGCCTGTACTATTTTGTGTGCTGATCAGCACTTCTCCTCGTGCTGTCCAGCCAAGGACACTCACGACATCGTTTTCGAAGCTGATTCGTTTTGGCAGGCCGCCGTTGATCGGCATGACATACGCTTCGGTAGCACCGTCATAAGCGGCAGAAAATGCCAGCATTTGGCCATCTTGTGAGATCGTCGGATAGAGCTCTGTTCCCGGATGTGAGGTTAACCGCTGCGCCTGACCACCATTTGTGCCGACTTTCCAGATATCCCCTTCTGCGGTAAATACCACGGTATCAGCTCTCACACTCGGGAATCGGTAATAAGCGGGGCCATTTGCTGCGACTGCAAATGGCAGATTATTAAGTCCTAAACTAAAACTGATTAAAAGGGCAAGTCTGGTTAGTTTCATAATGCGTCTCAATAGAATAATTTGTTCTTGGAGTTGAAGGGTTAATAGCAAGTATGTTGACTTCGATTTGATATTAAAAAAATACGTAAGATATTTGTTTAATAAGGAGAAGCATTCATTTTTAATATAAAAGAGCAAGAAATGTTACTGAATTGTAAGATCTGTTGAAATGGGGCAAGTATTAGCCTAAAACGACACTCGTCAATAAATATTTCCATGTGGAAATCTTTGTATGCAGTCATTCGAGTTAATCGTATTCGGGAGAATTCAATGAGACCCTCTACTATCGCCAAAGTTCTTGCAATATGCAGTATGTCAGCAGAATTTTCTTTATCGCAAGCACAGAGTGTGACTTTTAGCATTGATACGCAGTCGCAGCGCAACAACATCAGCCCATTGATTTATGGCTATAACGCTTACGCCGATGGTACTGGTCGCGCTGGCTGGGACAATCAGGGTGGGCAAGCTAATCTCCAAGCCCTGAATCTGACTTCACGCCGTATGGGTGGCAATAATATGACCAGTTATAACTGGGAAAATGGTGTCAGCAATTCGGGTATGGACTGGTGTAATTCGTCCAATGCAGGCGTTACATACGCCACTGGAGCGGGCGAACCCAACAATAATGCTGGTCTGGCCTATTACGCACCAGGTGCTGCGATCAAAACGTTTCACAGCCAGTCTTTGACCTTGGGAACGTATTCATTATTGCAATTGCCAGCAGCGGGAAAGCTACCTAAGGACATCGTGAACCTGAATCCGCCAGGGATGTGCAATGGCTCGCAGCTGTGGCAAAGTGCGCCCGGTGCGTCAAATGTTGATCTGGCACGTTGGGTCACTATCGTCAACGATAAACCAGCGAGTGCGGGTCCACTGAGTCTGACGCCTGCGATCGGTGATGGTGTGGTCTATATTGATGAAGAGATCAATTTTTTATTGAAAAATTTTGGCAAAGCCTCAGCAGCCAAAGGCGTCAAGGCATACGAGCTGGATAATGAACCAGACTTGTGGCACTTGTGGCCATCTCAATATGGCGAAGGTACCCATCCTTTGCTGTATCCGAATCTGACAACAGTCGCAGATGTGATGCAAAAAAATGTCAGCCTGGCTGCTACGGTAAAACGGATGGATAGTACGGCAGAAACGTACGGACCAGCCGTCAGCGGTTATTTAGGATTGTTTAGTTTGTGGGCGGTATGGGATGGTTCACAATCACGCCAACCGAGTGATTGGAATACCTATAACGTTGAGCCTTATCTGACCAATAAAACGGGTGATCGTTATCGCTATAACGGCATGACGTTTGCCAATGTGTATTTGGATAAAATGCGTAAAGCGTCTGCCAGCGCAGGTCACCGTTTGTTAGACACGCTGTCATTCCATTACTACCCGCAGGCCTCCAGCAACCCAAGTGATAGAGTCCAGGCTGCACGTAGTTTATGGGATGCTAATTACGTTGAGCCGACCTGGATAACCCAACCAGGCTATGGTTTTACCGATGGTCGTGGTTTGCAACTGATTCCAAAATTAAAGCAATCTGTCGCTGACTTTTATCCAGGTACAAAGCTAGCGGTGACAGAATATGATTTTGGTGGAAAAACCGATGTCACTGGAGCGATTGCACAAGCCGATGCTTTGGGTGCTTTTGGCCAGCAAGGCGTGTATATGGCAAGTTATTTTGGTGATGTTGAAGGATATATCGCTGCCGGTTTTAAACTGTACCGTAACTATGACGGTAAAAAATCAGTTTTCCCTGAAGTGTCCGTCAAAGCCGTGTCGACAAATAACGGCAATGGAACGGTGTATGCGGCTGTGAGTAAGAAAGATCCGAATACACTGCACGTGATTGCAATTAATCGTTTGAATACGCCACTATCAGCCAGCGTGCAAATTAAAAACCCCGTGGCGTTTAAAAATGTTCAAACCTGGGGCGTTGATGCAAGTAGCCCGAACGTTACGCCACGTAATGGTGTCGGGGCTGTGACCAACAACACATTTAGTTATACCTTGCCTGCACAATCAGTGATGCACTTTGTGTTGAAATCTTGATGAAATAAAAAATAAAACAGCCGCAGTAGGTGACTACTGCGGCTGTTTTATTTTAAGACGAGAAAGTGAAAGAAAATGTGATTATTTCTTTGTATATTTCAACTTATTTTTTACTTATTTTTTACTTATTTTTTACTTATTTTTTACTTATTTTTTACTTATTTTTTACTTGCTTCAATACGGTACGCAACATACTCAACATCAGATCCAACTCTTCTTTCGTCACATTCAAGGCTGGCATAAAACGCAATAAGTCTGGACGTGGAGAATTGAGCAGCAAGCCAACTGGCTCCATATTGCGCGCTACTTCAACGATTTCTGCACCGATATTGCTACCGAGTTTTAAGGCGCGCAACAAGCCCTCGCCACGTTCACCTTGCAGACCAAATTCCTCGGACAGTTTATTCAATTCATCGCTCAGATATTGGGCTTTTTCTTTGACTGAATTCAGGAAACCCGGCTTGGTCAATTCTTTCAATACCGCGATGCCAACTGCCGTCATCAATGGTGCGCCATTGTAGGTTCCGCCTTGATCACCTGGTACAAAACAAGCAACTGCTTCCGTGGACAGCAGCGCACCCAATGGAACGCCACCGCCTATGCCTTTGGCCAGTGTCATGATGTCAGGTGTTATGCCAGACAACTGGTAAGCAAATAATTCGCCAGTGCGACCCATGCCAGACTGCACTTCATCAACGATCAACAAGATGCCGTGTTTTTTGGTTAATGCACGTAACTCATGCATGAATTCACGGTTGGCTGGAATGACGCCACCTTCGCCCTGAATTGGTTCCAGCATCACTGCCACGGTTTTGTCGGAGATTAATTTTTCGACCGATGCGATATCGTTCAGATCGGCTTTTGGGAAGCCAGAAACTTGTGGTGCAAAGAGTTTGTCCCAGCCTGGTTTACCGGAGGCTGACATGGTTGCCAGAGTACGGCCGTGGAAACCATGATCAAAAGTGATGATTTCAAACGCGCCATTCTTATTCAGTTGTCCCCATTTACGAGCGAGTTTGATCGCGCCTTCATTGGCTTCAGCACCGCTATTGGTGAAGAACACGCGGTCAAAACAAGAGTTTTGCGTCAACAACGTTGCCAGTTCTACCATCGGTGCATTGTAAAAAGCCGGAGAAGGATTGAGCAATTTTTTCGACTGCGCAATCAAGGCATCGGAAATCACCGCCGGGCTATGACCCAGGCAATTAACAGCCCAACCTTGCAGATAATCGAGGTAACGTTTGCCATTATTATCCGTCAGCCACATACCGCTACCTTCGGTAAATACGATTTCCGGGCGTGGTGTGATGTACATCAGAGAATTAACGTTGTACTGACTGAATTCCATTTCGAGACTCCTAAGGTCATTCCAGAGGTGGATAAAAAACAAACGAAAAAATAAAAATTAAAACGTAAAAAAGCAAAAAGCCACAGGAGTTGGCCTGTGGCTTAGGTCTGGTGCTGCGGTCTCATCTGACGCGCAGGTACACTAACACATCCGCCCAGGCTCGTTGAACGAGCGGCGACGTCGCACGATATTTGGTGAAGACATGTCAGGAAAATTTTTCATAGACCGGATAGTAGGACTTTTTGCGCAGTGCGTCAAAATAAATTTTAATCCGGACATAAAAAAATTTCCTCGTGAAACCAAACGTAAGCAGAAGTATTAATTTGCTAAATCAGCTTCTGAAGTAAATGAGTCTGCATAAAATTCTTCCGCTGGCAATTGACGTTGTGCCACGAAATCGCGCTGAGCAGATTCCACCACGATAGGTGCGCCACAAGCGTAGACTTGATGCGCAGACAAATCAGCAAAATCAGCGAGTACTGCTTGATGCACAAATCCGGTACGACCATTCCATTTATCTTCAGGCAAGGCAGCAGAGACCACAGGAACATATTTAAAGTTTGGCAATTTGGCAGCCCATTCTTCACATAATGCCCCCATGTATAAATCAGCTGGACGACGTCCACCCCAATACAAACTGACCGAGCGGGTCGATTCTGTGTAAATCAGGTGTTCTACCAAGGCTTTGATCGGCGCGAAACCTGTTCCTGAAGCGAGCAGAACGATAGGTTTGTCGCTGTCTTCCCGCAAGAAGAAAGTGCCATGTGGGCCTTCAAAGCGCAAAATGTCACGTTCTTTCATTGTCGAGAAAACCTGGTCGGTGAATAAACCACCTGGCATATGGCGTACATGCAAAGTGATCTGTTCATCCAGATGTGGGGCATTTGCCATGCTATAGCTGCGACGTTTGCCATCGCGCAACATAAATTCGATGTACTGACCGGCGCGATATTGGAGACGCTCATTGGCTGGTAATTGCAAAGCAATTAACATGACGTCATCAGACAGTTTTTCCAGTTTGGCGACGCGGGTTGGCATCTTTTTGACCGGAAACTCACCACTGGCGGCAATTTCGCGTGCTTCTATGGTCAGATCAGATTGCGGCTTAGCGCAGCAAAACAAGGACATGCCTTGCGCTTCTTCGTTGTCTGGTAGTGCGCGTTGCTGATGGTTGCCGTGAACGACGTTGCCGCTGGTGATCTTACCTTTGCAGGAACCACAGGCACCGTTCTTACAACCATAAGGCAAACCAACGCCCGCGCGCAAAGCAGCGGATAATACGGTTTCGTCTGCTTCGCAGCTAAATTGACGACCACTAGGGGTCACAGTTACTTGAAAAGTCATACAATCCTGAGCATGAAAAAACAGTTTAAAAAAATGGGCAAACCGCGCTTGCTGATCATCGGTTGTGGCGATGTTGGCATGCGCTTGTTACCTTTGTTGCGTGCACGTTTCCGGATTTTTGCTCTCACCAGCCAACCGGCGCGTTGCGCTGAACTGCGTGAAGCTGGGGCAATACCGATTGTCGCCAATTTGGATAATGCTGCCAGTCTGGCGAAATTAGCCGGATTGGCGCCATACTGTGTACATCTCGCGCCCCCGCGCTCCGAAGGTGCGTCAGATATCCGCACGCAAAATCTGACCGCCATTTTACCTGACAAGAGCCGCCTTGTTTATATCAGCACCACTGGTGTGTATGGCGACTGTGGTGGCGCCTCATTTGACGAAACCAGAACCGTGCGCCCGCAAAATGCGCGTGCAGTGCGTCGCGTCGCTGCGGAACAAGCATTGCGTGCATGGGCAAAGCGTAGTTATTCCAACCTGTCGATTTTACGTGTGCCAGGCATTTATGCTGCGGATCGCTTACCCATTGAGCGTTTGCAAAAAGGCACACCAGCGTTAGCGGATGCAGATGATGTCTACACTAATCACATCCATGCCGACGACCTTGCAAAGTTGATTATGCTGGCGCTGTTTCGCGCTAAGCCGCAAAGGGTATATCACGCGGTCGATGACAGTGATCTCAAAATGGCGGCGTACTTTGACTTGGTTGCTGATGCCTTTCAATTGCCGCGCCCTCCACGTTTGCCAAGATATGAACTGGCACAACAAGTATCGCCAATGTTACTGTCTTTTATGTCGGAATCGCGACGCATGCAAAACCAGCGCGTCAAACGGGAATTGGGTATGCGGTTTCAATATCCGACAGTAACGCAGGGCGTGGATGCAGCGCTAGACTCAGTGCTACAACATCATCGTTTCAAAGATAACAATTAGATGAGTGATGATGTGACTTTTAACACTTCATCAGCGGTCGTTAAACCTTCGATGATTTTTTCCGCACCTGCAATGCGTAAAGGTTTCATGCCGTCCTTGATACTTTGTACGCGCAATGCGTGGATGTCGGATTCTTTGGTGATCAGTTTGCTAAATGCTTGTGTGACCGTTAGCAATTCATACAAACCGGTACGTCCGAGGAAGCCGGTTTGTCTGCATTCGGGACAACCCACCGGGCGATAGATGGATGCAGGTTTTGGCAGCGCGAATTCCTCTGACAAACTTTGCCAGACGGGATCAGGCAGCTCGCCATCGGGTGTTTTGCAAAATTTGCACAAAGTGCGTACCAAACGTTGCGCCAGAATTCCAATAATCGTTGCTTCCAAAAGATAGTAGGGAACGCCTAGTTCTAATAAGCGCATAATTGCCGATGGCGCATCATTGGTATGCAATGTTGAAAGCACCAGATGACCAGTCAATGCAGCTTGCACTGCCATTTCAGCAGTTTCTAAATCACGAATCTCACCCACCATAATGATGTCAGGATCTTGTCGCATCAATGCCCGTATGCCATCAGCGAAGCCGAGGTCTATCGAAGACTGCACTTGCATTTGATTGAATGATGCTTCGACCATCTCAATCGGGTCTTCCACCGTACACACGTTGACTTCAGCGGTTGCCAGCGATTTAAGAGTGGTGTAGAGCGTGGTGGTTTTGCCCGAGCCTGTTGGCCCTGTGACCAGGATAATGCCGTGCGGTTTTTTGGTCAGTGTGTCCCAACGTTCTGCATCTTTTGGCGGGAAACCCAGTTCTGGTAAGGTTTTAACCACCACTTCAGGATCAAAAATACGCATCACCATCTTTTCGCCAAACACGGTCGGTAAGGTCGATAAACGTAACTCTATCTCTTGTCCATCGGCGGTGCGGGTTTTGATACGGCCATCTTGTGGACGACGTTTCTCAATTACGTCAATCCGTCCCAGTAATTTGATACGCGCAATCATGGCGATCATAATGCTGGCTGGTAGCTGATAGACCTGGTGTAACACACCATCGATACGGAAGCGGATTGCAGCCATATCGCGTTTTGGCTCCAGATGAATATCAGAAGCGCGCTGATCAAACGCAAATTGCCATAGCCAATCAACGATATTGACGATGTGCTGGTCATTGGCGTCGAGATGCTTATTGCTCTTACCAAGTTCAACCAATTGTTCCAGATTTTGACGCAGGCCAAGATCGTTAGTATTGATCTTGCGCGCATCTTTAATTGATTTTGCCAGGGAAAAGAACTGGACGATGTATTGCGAAATTTCCAGAGGATTGGCGAGAACCAGGCGTATCTCTTTGCGTGAAATACGGCTGATCTCTTCTTGCCACTCGTGATTGAAAGGATCGGTTGTCGCAACGACCACCGTATTACCTTTGGTTTCGACTGGCAAAATATTAAAGCGCGTTGCATATTTTGCGGACATCACATCTGATACGGACGTGAAGTCGATTTTTAAAGGGTCGATCCGATAAAACGGCAGATTGACTTTACGTGCGGCCCATTCTGTTAGCCAGTCTAGCGTCAGTAAATGATGCGGTGCTTTTGCAGATTGTAATTTGCATTGCGCCGCAGCAGTCAGTGTATGCATACTGGCAGGACCGTTTTTTAAAATGCCTTGCGCTTCATTGTATTTAACTTTGGCATCCTCTTTTTTGATAATGCCATCCTCCATCAACCAGGTAAAAATTTGCTGCAGGCTAAGACTGCGTTTTGAGGTTGTATTCATTTTCTTCTGGTTGTTGGGTGGTGAGGTAAGCTACTTTTAAATAATAAACGGCACTTGATCAGGCAAAAGAATCGACTTATTTACTCAGGATCACAAGCTGTTTTCAAACCATTCACCCATGATTTTGCCGGCAGCTTGGTTTGCGTTTTAATTTCGTCAGCGCGTTCATACAGAGCCGGAAAATCAAGCTTCTGTCTATGTTTGAACGCAATTGCGACGACATTGCCATCATGCACTTCAGGCAAACACAATACCTCGGCAAAGGCAAAGCGCAAAGCTTTCAAATTTTTGGCGTAACTAGGATGGTCACCAAACAGATTGACCGTTAACATGCCGTCTTCTTTCAGGCAGGCGGCACATGCCTGGTAAAATTCCGGGGTATCGAGTACCGGGCCCTTGGCAGTTGCATCATACAAGTCAACCTGCAATGCATCGATCGTATCGTGATTGCTTTCATCCATGACAAAGTCCATCGCATCCATTTCACGCACCTGCAGACGTTCGTCGTTCATCGGTAATTTGAACATGCTTTCACAGATACTGATGACGGAGGGATTGAGCTCTATTGTGGTGACGCGTGCTTCCTCAAACTGGCGGTAACAGAATTTGGTCAGGGCACCGGTGCCCAAGCCAAGTTGTACAACATGCTCAGGTGTGGTGTTGAACAGCATCCACATCATCATCTGTTGCGCGTATTCGAGTTCAATACTATCTGGTTTGCGCAGACGCATTGCACCTTGAACCCATTCAGTGCCGAAATGCAAAAAACGCACGCCGTCGAGTTCAGATAAAGTGACTGGAGCGAATTTGGGTTTGCGCGGAGATTTTTTGGCAGAAGCTGCCTTCGGGCCGGTGCGATGGTTCGCTTCGGCTTCTATGGATTTACGTTTGATTAGCATGTGCTTATTTTACCTTTTGCCCTTCCTTAAAGCAAAATGTAGCAGCGGGGGATCATCATTTTTGGTAGAGCTTACTCTGATTCTTGCCTGATCTTCCGCCAAACAAGTAATTTTTGTTCAAACGTCTGCATTGCGTTGGCGGGTGACGAAGAGGGTAATACCAGTGTGCTATAACCATGATCATCAAAATAGGCTTGTATTTTTGCTGCTGTTTTTCCGTTAAAGCAAACGCGTTGCAATCGCGGATATTGATTTCTTAGGGCAACGAAATCATTGAATTGACCTTCCCTTATCGCTGAGTCAAGGCTGCCCTGGCGTTGGCAGCTTTTAAAAACGTCCCACAAACCTATTCCTGCTGATAGTAATGCATCTAATTTGTGCCTATATTCAAGTACCATCAAATCTTCTTCTATCACGTCCGACATCAGACGCCAGAATTGATTGTGACGAAATCCATAATATTGTTGTGATTTGAGTGAGGCGACACCAGGGAAGCTCCCTAAAACGAGTGTATGTGCGCGCTCATCAATGACAGGTGCGAAGCCCGATAAACTGGCATCGTAGTCGGTGTACTTTTGATCGTTTTTGTCGGTTTTGGGCATAACAAATCGTGAAACAATGAAATTTTGATGAAATTTTGATGAAATTTTATCTGGCATTCAAAAAGAGCATAATAAATTGATACAAAATTGCCTTGTAATTGCCTTTTTTAAGATGGCAAACCGATGTTCATTGTCGCAGTATGATAAGAAACGCTACAAAACAGAGGAACTTTTTGCTTAGTATGAGATCATAAGTTAGTGTTAAATACATGCCGATGCATTATTTTTAAATGCTTGAAACAAGGAGATAGCGATGCAAAAATTATTGATGGTAGCGCCAATTGTTGCCGTTGCTTTGTTGAGTGCGTGTTCGACACCTTCGAATTCAGGGAGCGTTTATCGCGCAAACCAAGCGCAGTCTGAACAAACGGTACGCATGGCGTATGTCGACTCTATACGTAACGTAATGATCGATAAAGGCCAGACGGGTGTTGGTACTGTTGCAGGTGCTGCTTTGGGCGGAATTGCCGCTGGTTCGAATATTGGTGGTGGAAACGGTGCTATTGCCGCAGGAATCGTCGGCGCCCTGGCTGGTGGCATTATCGGTCAAAAAGTTGAAAACAACATGAGCCATAAACCTGGCCTGGAAATTACTGTGCGCCTCGACAATGGCGAAATGAAAGCAATCACTCAGGATGCGGATGAAGCATTCAACATTGGTGAGCGTGTACGTTTATTGTCGAATGGCAGAACCACACGCGTTACTCACTAATCGGTCGAGCTGGTAATGTTAGTGATGATTCAGCCAGCATGTCTGGCTGTTTTTGTTTGTAGTTCCTGTCTATGAGTTATCGCTTAATGTTCGATTTATTGCAGGAGCGAGTAAATAAGGAGAACTGAAATGAAAAAAATTTTAATTGCGTTAGCATTCGCTAGTGGTAGCTTGTTGAGCAGTTTTGCTGGCGCTGGCGAAGTCAAAGTAACTTGGCAAGATCCTGATAAATATTCTGATATACGCCCAAGCAATGAAAATCGTGACAGTTTTCGTGCGGGAGTGTTTAAAGAGTTGGGTCAGGTATTCGCTGACCTTGGAAAAAAATTACCGGACGATGTGCAGTGGAATGTTACTGTGACCGATCTCGATCTCGCTGGTGATGTTCGCCCTATGATGCGTCCTGGTGGCAATGATATTCGTGTCATTAAGGATATTTATTGGCCACGCATGTCGTTTAATTACACGATGACGGATGCTAAAGGGCAAATTATCGCGCAAGCGACGGAAAATATTTCTGACATGGGGTTTATGACGTTCAGACCAATTAACGCCGGCAATTTTCCATACGAAACCAAAATGATCGAAGACTGGTTTCAAAAACAGTTGAAGAGTAATAAGTTTCCATTGAAGTAGTGGTTAGTTTGTACACGCTTATGCTAGGTAAAGTCGGGCTGTAGCTTCATTCGCCTGTAGATTTTTTACAAAATACAGTCCGCAACCTGGTGACCCTGCCCTCAATTTAGAAGGTTTTCTCTGGCTTATTTTTTTGAAACAATTGTGCGTCAGCCCTCTTAATTTATTTATCCAACTTTATTTGTGTAAAGTGTGGTTTTAAATACAATTTGTTCTTCTTTTTTAAATAAAAGTCTTTATATTCAATAAGTTGTAAGTAAATATATTTGAGGAATAAAAAAGGCCTATTCTTTTCTCAATCCACAATAAAAAGATGGAGACTTAAGAGATGAACGACATTGTTTTTCAATGCGGAAAGAGCTTCAAGGAAGTGGAGCGGATCTTAGTAAAAAATATTTACTCAGGTTTTCTTGAAGGTGTTGCAGATCAAAAAATAAATCAACACCTGGTTCAGCAATTTTTGAAAGATGTCGAAGATAGCTCTGTTAATCAAAAGCCCCATTTATTCTTACAAAAAAACAAATCCGGTGATGAATGTTCTGCGCTACCAGCATATGCATGTGCGCTGAGCTTGCGTAGTAATGAGCCAGCCAATAATCCAAATTACCTGATGTCAGTCGCGACTTTCGTCTGGTTTCAGCATCAGAATCCGCTGACCGATGGTTTTGAAATCGTCAATTTGGCTAAAACCTTGTGCTGGAAAGATGTGGCGAAAGATTTGAATTGGTAGATGTTGTTGTCCGATGCGAGATATTTCAATCGAATGCTTCGAGACCTCATTTGATCGCACTTCGTAGTACTAACCCGCGCTGAGCTTACTGTTTGAGCAAAATTGGCGGGTTTGCACCCGCCATTTGAAGCATAAAATTACGGTTTAATCTTATTCAATAGCACGTCGATCATCGCCGCGGTTTGTGCATCGGGTGTACCGTCAAATTTTTCCGGACGATATTTCATTTGAAAAGCAATAATCACGTTCTTCGTTGCGTCGTCCAAAATGCCGGTTTGCGGGATTTTATAGCCAATTTTAGCTAGCTTTTGTTGAAACAATTTAACTTCAGGTAATTGCTGCTCATACAGTGGTTGCAATGCTAAAACTTCATCTGCGTTAGGCCACGGGATCAAACCGGCATCGGCAAGTTGCTTCCATGGGAAAAGTGGCCCGGGATCAGGTTTGCGTTGCGGCGCGATATCCGAATGCGCGAGGATGTATTGTGGACGGATGTGATAACGGGCAGAGATGTCTTTGACCAATGCAATTACGCGATCAATTTGTGCTTGTGGAAACGGAAAGTAAGCTCGTCCTTCGGGCGTGTCTTTGTAACCGAGATTGACGATTTCAATACCGATAGAACTGGCGTTTAAGCGACTGAAATCACGCCAGTCACTGTAACCTGCATGATAGGCCATGCGGCTTTCATCGACCAATTGCCAGACCTTGATCGGGCTCTCATTGCCAACCAGATAGTGGGCGCTGACATCCTGTGTACTTAGTACACGCAGTGAAGTCGCCTGATCAATCGCTGTGTAATGCAGGATGATAAACTGCACCCGGTCTTCCTGTCCTTTAGCAGCAATGCTTTTGTCTATTATTCTGTTTTCGCCGGTAGTGGCGCAGCCACTGAGCAACGCGGCAAAGAATCCGAGTAGTAAAAGTTTTTTCATGGAAGCGTTGTTGGTTAATTTGCGATATGGTGGATCATAAAGACAGCGATTGTAACTGCCTTGCAGCCAATCGCGCCGCAGAAAAATGGGCGTGACAGGTACTTTGTCTGAAACTGATTTCTGGCGGTAAATGTTGTTTGAGTGATTCGGCAATAATAGGGTGCAGTTCTTGTACTCTGCCACTCAAGGCTATGGGCTTATTACCAAAGCGTTTGCACATGGCGATGCCAAGGCGCGCTAGTTCTCCACCCGCACGTCTGAGAATATCTAAGGCAACTTCATCACTTTCTGCTGCACTGGCAACCGCCAAAGCGAGTTTGCCAATGTCGCCACGGCTGCGCTGGTAGATAAATTCTCTGGAATGGCTCCAATCATTACCACCGATGAGTTGAAAAATATTGCGTCCTAAGGCTGATTCACGCCATAGTTCTGGTTGCTCATCTTCCAACCGCCAGATGTGGCGTAAGGCTTCGCGCGCGATCCAGAATCCTCCACCACCATCATCCAATAAATAGCCTCTGCCACCTGCGCGATGGAATTTGGCATGCTCATCAATATAAGCAGCGATAGAACCCGTCCCGGCATAAATCAGGTAACCAGTACCAGGGCGGAAAATATCAAGGTAAGCGATTTCTATATCGTTGCCGACACGAATATGGTGTTCAGGTAAGTCAAAGATTTTTGCCAGCATACTTTGCAAATTGCCGACCTCACCACCAAAGCCCGTGATCCCAGCCCGCACGGTTTGTAAGATGCCATGGGTTCCAGCTGTTGCTGCCAGACCGGAGAAAACTTGCTGAAACGTGTTTTTTCCTTCCAGACTATTAAAGTACAACGCGCTTAAGCCTTCAGCGGTGCCGCTGGCGATGATTTCTTCATCCACACCGGCGAGCGCCCAACGGGTTTGCGTTCCGCCAGTATCAATGCCCAGACCCAAATGTGGAGGAGTGCTTATTTCCCTGACGGGGGGCGATGGTGGATGGTGAGTAGAGTTCATTCCGGAGGATAAATGCGGAAAATTGACCGTTAATAGAGTGTTGAACTAGTGTTGAACGAGAGTTGAGCAAATACCGAGCACAATTATTTACTAGATTGTAGACGCTAGCCAACTTTACGTTGATTCCAGCTTATTTCCGTTTATTATAGGGCGCATTCTGAAATGCTGTAAGGATCATAAGGATATAAAATTGTTAATCTGAAAAATTTTTAATCTGCGGCCTTTGTTATCTTCCACTCATTAGGAATTTGATGTTAATTAAAGGGGCAAAATTAAAAAGTATTAATAAAATCTTAAAAGATAGAAAAAATAGCTAATGAATAGTGCCGTACCAAATCCCGAAAAATTGTCACTCCCAATCTCAGTGAAAGCGTGGCGCTGGATCCCCTCTTTGTATTTCGGGCAGGGCATTCCTTATGTCGTCGTGATGACTTTGTCGGTCATTATGTATAAAAACATGGGAATCTCGAACGCAGATATCGCTTTATACACCAGTTGGTTGTATTTGCCCTTTGTGATCAAACCTCTGTGGTCACCATTAGTTGAGCTGTATAAAACAAAACGTTACTGGATCGTTGGCATGGAGTTGCTGATAGGTAGTTTGTTTGGCTTGGTGGTACTGACGATTCCCATGAGCAGTTTTTTTCAGGCGAGCTTGTTGATCTTCTGGTTGATTGCATTCAGCGCGGCGACCCATGACATCAGTGTCGATGGTTTTTATATGCTGGCGCTGGAGCAGCATCAGCAAGCAGCGTTTGCGGGCGTACGCAGTATGTTCTACAGGATTGCCATGTTGACCGGGCAAGGTGCTTTGGTGTTTCTGGCCGGCAGTCTGAAAGATATAACGGGGCGGGTAGAATTTGGCTGGTGCGTGGTGTTTGGATTATTAGCAGTCTTGTTCATCGGTCTCGCGGGCTATCACAAAGTGGTGTTGCCTCACCCGTCTCTGGATCAGGGACGTGATTCTACGAATCACACGTTCAAACAATTCCTGACTATTTTTAGTGAATTCTTTAAAAAGAAGAATCTCGTTTTGAGCATCGCTTTTTTGTTGTTCTATCGCTTTGGCGAAGCGCAGTTAATCAAAATGGCACCGCCGTTTTTATTAGATGAAATTGTAAAAGGTGGGTTAGGCTTATCGACCCAGGCGGTAGGTATTATTTATGGCACTGTGGGGATGTTGGCGCTGACTGCTGGTGGCTTGTTGGGTGGTGCAGTTATTTCACGTTTTGGTTTGAAATCCTGTTTGTGGCCGATGGCGCTGGCGATTAATGTGCCACATCTGGTGTATGTCTATCTGGCGCTGGTTCAGCCACAAAATCTTCTGCTCGTTGGCTCAGCTGTGGCGGTAGAGCAAATGGGTTACGGCTTTGGTTTTGCGGCGTACATCTTGTATATGATTATGTTTGCCGATGGTGAGCATAAGACCGCGCATTATGCGATTTGCACTGGCTTTATGGCTTTAAGTATGATGCTGCCCGGTATGTACAGTGGTGCCTTACAGAATATGCTCGGTTACTCACACTTTTTTATCTGGATCTGTTTATCAGCAATACCAACATTTATCGTCACAGCATTGATCAAAATTGATCCGAAGTTTGGTCGGAAAGTGTAGTGAGCCTGCTGTGAGCCTGATAAAAAACTTGCTTGATGATGGAAGCTATCGCTTTCAGAACAGTTTAAATTGGCACGTTATTTAGCGTGTCTGGATGGGACAATAGAATGAAATTTCGGGTTTTATGTATGCAGGGTTTCGCTGCGCTAACTTTAGTCAGTGCCGCGCTGGCCGCTACGGCATCGCCGCTCAAAACTTTGCATGTACTTCTGACAAAGCAAGAGAGTGTAATGGATCCGGCTGTGGCTTCTGACATTGCGACAGCCAGTATCAATGAAAATATCTTTGAACCGATGCTGACTTACGAGTATCTGGCTCGCCCAGTCAAATTAAAAGCCAATACCTTGACGGCAATCCCGACCATCAGCGATGGCGGCAAAACTTATACCATGCATTTGCAACATGGCATCCTATTCACGCCAGATCCGGCATTTCATGGGCAACCACGTGAATTGGTTGCGGAAGATTATGTGTATTCAATCAAGCGCCTGTATGACCCAGGACTGAAATCGCCTTGGTTGTTTATGTTTGAAGGTAAGTTGCTGGGTGATGACAAACTGCGCGCTGATAAGCTACTTGCCGGGAAAAAATTTGATATTCGTACGCCAATTGCTGGTATCCAGGCGGTAGATAAATACACCTTACGCATTCGTTTGAATGCACCGGATACTAATTTTTTATTCATCTTAGCGACCACGGCAAGTGGCGCTGTCGCCAAAGAAGTGATAGAAGCTTACGGCAATCAAGCTGGCAATCATCCGGTAGGAACCGGGCCATTCATGCTCAGTGAGTGGCAGCGCAGTTTTCAAATCGTATTGAGTAAAAATCCCCAATATCGTACAACCGTATTTGATGAAGCAGCGGGAAATGATCCCGTCTCACAAAGCGTCGCGGCAAGTTTAAAAGGTAAAAGTGAACCTTTGGTCGATAAGGTAGAAATCACTATTGTTGAAGAAAATCAGGCAAGAATTTTAGGTTTTCTGAACCGTCAGTTTGACGTTTTAGAACAAGTACCTGCACCACTGGCGGAAATGGTACTCAAAGATGGTAAGCTCAAGCCAGAATTGCAGCAGCAAGGCATACGACTCAACATGTTTCCGACATTGCAGACCTACTACATGTGGATGAACATGGACGACCCTGTGATAGGCGGTTACACGCCAGAAAAGATTGCCTTACGACGTGCCATTGCGCTGTCGTACAACAGTAAAGAAGACATCAGCCTGATTGAAAAAGGCCTTGCGATACAGGCACAAACACCGTTGCCGCCGAGTGTACTTGGTTATGATGCGAATTTCGTCAGCCCCGTGCAATATGATATTCAACTGGCGAATGCATTATTGGATAAATTCGGCTATCAACGCGGTGCAGATGGTTACCGTACGCTGCCCGATGGCAAGCCTTTGCAATTGCTGATGCATTCGGAAGCCAATGCTGCCGGGCGTTTGCGCGAAGAAGTATGGCGTAAAAATATGGATGCCCTCGGGATACGGATACAGTTCAAAACCGATAAGCATTCTGAAATTATCCATGCTGCACGATTAGGTAAAGTGCAAATGAATGAGCTGGATTGGATAGCTGATTTTCCCGATGGCGAGAATTTTTATCAGCTTTTATACGGTCGTAATATTGGCCGGGCAAACTATGCACGTTTTAATTTGCCAGCGTTTAATCAACTCTACGAGCAATCGCAGACTATGGCAGATTCGCCTGAGCGCCGAAAGATTTACCAACAAATGGCCTTGCTTTTACATGCCTACAATCCATGGGTATTGCGTACACATCCTTTGTCGGCAGACGTAATACAGCCATGGCTGCAAAATTATATGCGTCATCCTGTCAATTATACGAATTGGCGTTATCTGGATATAGCACCTGATGCCAGACAGAACAGTAAGAGATAGTGCTCATTCGCTAAATCTGGAAGTCGCTAAGTTGCCATGCTTTGACCAGTCACTTCTTTCGCTTCATATCCTTTTAAAAAAATCCATCCTCAGCACTTGTGATCTGAGGATGGATTACCAACTGACTTAGGATTGAAACTTTACTACGACCAAATTAGTCTGCAGCAACCAGGCTGACACCACTAAATGTTGCATAGGCGTTCAGCAATACATAATAAGTACCTGCTGCTGGGCGACTGATCGTGATAGTTTCAGTGGTTGTTGGACCATCGGATTTTTTCAAATACGATGTTGTGGTCGGTGCTGATCCCAATTTAACGTAGATATCAGCATCACCTTTGCCACCGCTGGTTTTAATCGTTAAGCTGGAACGACCAGCAGGTACGACAAACGTATACACTTTAGAGTTACCACTAGTCAGTGCCAAGCCTGTCACAGGAACACCGTTTGTCAATACATTGTTTGGTGGTGGTGGAGGTGGAGGAGTGACTCCGCCACCAATGACTGCTGCAAAGTTTGCCACGTTCAGACTACCAAAGCCACTTGCATAATCCCAACCTGAACTCGCGCTATAACCACCATTGCTTCCGGTTGTTACGTCGTGGAACATAGATGGATTCGCTGCCGCGTTTTGGTAAATAGCGCTCGCCGGAAATGGCAGACTATTGTTGTTAGCGGATTGAACGCGCGCCCAGAAGCCTGTGAACAAAGGTGCTGCCAAACTGGTGCCACCAATTTGTTGGTTGGAACCATTGACCAAGACCAAAGCGCCGCTGCTAGGATCAGCATCAAATGAAATGTCAGGTGTGCCACGTTTTGTCGAACCGCGCAGTACGCCAGAGTTGATTTGCCAGCTAGGAGCATTTTCTGTCAGGCTTGGCCCACCACCCGCACCACCGCTTGCACTTTGTTGGCAGCTAGATGCGTCAGTGCAGGACCAAACAGATTCAGAAGAATAAGCGCCATTGGTAGTATTGACCCGTGTGCCGCCAACGGAGATCACGTATGGCGATACGGATGGGTAGCTTTGGGAAGTACCAGGGCCACCACATTCATAGGCGCCAGAGTCACCGGATGATACTGAGAAGGTTTGTCCTTGTGCTACCGCAGATTGGAAAATCTGATCATTACTTGCCATGATGCCTGAGGATTGCGCATCGGTTTCGCATTCACCCAAGGACACGTTGATGGCTTGCGCTTTGTTGTCGCTGATGACGCGGTTGTAGGCGGATGTCAAATCAGCGTCGCTCAATGTGTTTGCTGTGTACAGTAACATTTGCTTGATCGTACCACCAGCAGCGGCGAGGGCGTCCTGGGTATCCATGTTCCATTCACCGACGCCAGCAGTATCTGAGCTTGGAGAGCCGATTGTGACGGTGGAGACATTGACACGTGGATAGCCAGCATTTGCCGTGAACGTGTTCAAGTCGGCGATAGTTTGTGTCATATCGCCCTGCGTAATGATACCGATAGTTGCATTGGTGGCGCTTGGCAGGCTGGTTGCGTTGTAGATGCCAGCGAACTCAGTTGGGCTATGGCCGACAGTGCTCATCGTATGTGCCATGGTCTTCGCATCCGCTTTGACCATCGTCGTATGATGCAAGTGCACGGTTTGCAAACCATGTACTGCTAAAACGATGTTGCTCAGAGATTGTGGCACCATGACGTCATTGACGTTGGCGTGTGCCGTGCGACCGCCAACATTGTAGGTATGCAAGTCCGTATTAAATGCATTCTTTACGGAAGCGGAAGAACCATCTGCACTCACCAGCATGTTGTTGGCTGAGACGCTGATGTTAGTGAAGCCATTTTGCTTGAGGTGATTGATGACCGCTTGCACTTGGTCTTGTGTCGGTGCATGGCGATACATAAATTCGCTACTGCTGAGTTTTTGAGTATTTCTTCCCGCCATGATGTTGTTGGTCAGGGTATCCAGTTCAGCTTTGTTACGCAGTTTCAAAGACACGACGACATGTGTCAGGCTACCCGCTTGCATTACAGCGATGTGACTTGCTTTGGTCGCTGGAACAACGGTTGCCTTAGTAGCAGTTGATGTCCAGTTTTCTGCTTGTGCTGAAATGCTTGTCGCAGCCATTAACATTGCTGCAATCGGAAGCAGGGTAAATTTACGGCAGTGTTTCATACTTCTCTCCAGATGAATAAAGTAAAAGTGGTCGTTGCCATTGGGTTTGGCACTAACCGGCTCAGGTGAAACAAGCCCTCTGAAAGAGGATGTCTTTCAAAGGATTTTGGCAAATCCCGACCCCACCGCACTCAGAGCGAGTGAAGTACAGGCGTGCCACAGCAACTTCAAGGTCGGCTTTGAATGACCTTGAAGAGATGTTGGTAATGTTTGAAGTACGCTAGGTGAGCGAGCAGGATGGCTCTAAGCGGGTTGCGCTTTGATGATCGACGGCGAGCCGCCATCGGGTCTTGCAGATGTTTTGGTCAGCCACTTTATTCTCCCTTTGAGTACTGAATTTTTTCTGAAGTCTGATTTTTTATTTGTCGCTTCAGCGGTGGGCTTGGGCGATGAGCTTGAAAATTATTTTGCTTCAGTTTTTTTATTGAATCTATTGTTTGAATCTATTGTTTGTATATTTTGTTTCCCTTAGTTTCGCGAAGTTTCTTACGGATATCTCGCGTTACTTAAATTGATTATAGGAACGTCAATTTCGAAAAATCAATTGCTTTCCAAGCACAAATGTTTGTAGATGTAACTAAATTTAACAATTCATTAGCGGAAACTCAATGCTAATTGTTAATTGAAAGTGGTCTTGTAAATTGGAAAATAATTTACAAAAATAGTGTAAATCATTGATTTAAATCAACTTCGTACTATTTTGTAAGGATGGCTTTAACTCATTGAAAAGTTTGGGAATTGTGAGAAAAGTGAAGAATAGATAAACGACTCTATTTTCTTTTTAGAAACAAATTTGTCGTTAAAAACAACATCTTAAAATGAAAGTGGTATTTTCGAGTGTCCCACATCTGTGTCACATTTACAGCACATAAAACCCTGCTCTGATAATGTGCACGTTACAAACGAGGTTTTGCCCGGTTTGCTGAACAAGTCTGTGTCGTTAGGCGGCAGACTTGGAACCTGGGTTGACGGAGGGTCTGCGTCATGGCGTTGAATGCAATGCCATGACCCTGAAAACTTATTAAGTGAATAAATAATACGTTGTGCGAACGGTGATGGCCTTTTAAGGGAGTTGGATGCTGCCTTTGATGCTTTCCTGACCTGAGCGGTTGATCGCCATCACACTGATCTGTCGCACTGGTGAGTTTGATGCTTCAGCATTGGTATCGATGCTTAACTTGTTTGCTGGCTGTACAGAAAACAGCCATTGTTGATCAGTGCGCTTCCAGATGGCCAGCCAACGGGTATTTACAGTATCGGCAAGTTTAATCTCTACGGTTTTTTTATCATCCAACAGGGTCAGCTGTGGTGGCGCGATATTGGTATTTTCCAGCCACGGCGTCGCCGGTACTAAGGCTTGTGACGTATATTTTTCTGTACCAAGTCGTTGAGCGATATTTTTGCGATTTTGTTTTAAGCTGACCAGGCTGAAATGCACGTGTCCATCACCGCCTTGCTCGCGTAAGGCATCAACCTGATTCAAGATCTCATCTGCGCTCCAGGAACGATCAGAGTTATCGATGCGGCTGGTGTATAAACCCGGCCAGATATGGCGTTGTTGAACATTTTGTGATTGCCAGTATGCGTGCAGGATTTTGAACGCTTGTGGGGTCTGATTGATGGGCCAGTATAGTTGTGGCGATAAATAATCGAGCCAGCCATTCGCCAGCCAGAATTCAACGTCTGCATACAGTTTGTCGTATTGACTAAATCCTGTGATGCCAGCCGGAATTTTATCTGGGCGACCAATACCGAACGGGCTAATGCCAAACTTGACCCAGCTTTTCTCTTCATGCACGACCTGATTGATTGCAGAAACCAAATGATTAACGTTTGATCGTCGCCAGTCGGCGCGGTTCGTGGTGCCGCCGGTACTTAAATATTTTTGCCAGGAATTTTCATCCGGAAAATCCAATTCAGTGCCATTCGTGCCTTTGATTGGATACGGATAAAAATAGTCGTCAATATGAATGCCATCAACATCGTAGCGATGTACGACATCGGTGATCACTGCGAGCGTTTGTTGCATGGCGGCTGGCTCACCCGGATCCATCCAGGATAAGTCACCGTATTGCTTGACCGCTTCAGGCATGGTTTTGCTGACGTGATTTTTAGCAGCATTGCCTTTCGACACCGCGGTTCTGGCGCGAAATGGATTGAACCATGCATGCAGTTCCAGGCCACGGGCATGCGCTTGTTCTATCCAGAATTGCAATGGATCATAGTACGGAGACGGCGGGCGTCCTTGTTCTCCGGTTAAAAACTCAGACCACGGTTCTATTGCAGAGGGGTAAATTGCATCGGCAGCAGGGCGTACTTGTAAGACGATGGCATTTAATTTCATCTGCACTGCTTGGTCGAGAATCGCGATGACTTCGGCCTTTTGTTTGTCGCTATTTAAATCGCGACGGCTGGGCCAATCGATATTTGCCACCGTGGAAACCCAGACGGCTCGAAATTCACGCGGCGTCGGCGGTGTTTCTTTGCTGGGTGGCTGAGTCGGTGGCGGCGCGTTGGCAATGATATTCGATACTGGCGGCGTGGTGATTACTGGCGCTAAGGTGTTGGCATCCGGTTTTTTAACGCCGTTTGAGCTACACGCAGCGAGTGTTATCACAACGCTTGCCAGGGTGAGTTGTAAGGCATGGCGTAGCGTGTTGCTAGCGCATTGTTGACTGGTCGGTGACGTAGTGAATGAACTCGTCAGGGATGTTAATGTGGTAAAGGGCTTCACTAAAGCTGAAAGCGAAAACATGCGTCTAAGGTCGCTGGAGTAAGGAAAGACCTGAGATGCTACTGCATAACACTTTGGCAAACCAGTCTTTCTTTTGACGGCAAGAGCATTTTGGGTACCTGAGTTGATGGATTATATATACTCCCCATTATTTTTTTAATTTCATGCCAATTGCCATTGATGTATATAGGGTTGTTTTAGGTACTACGGGTAGTATATTTTTTATTTCTGATTCGTCTGGTAAAGCAATAAGTAAAAAAGGCAGTATTTTGTTTAATGACACCATTCTTCCGTCATCACGAAAGTGGCGGTCAGCGCGAGTATCGTCGTACAACTAGTACCGATAAAACTAAAATAGTTGATTGGGTAACCTTGGCGACGATTATCGGCAAAAATGATGAGTTCTCCAACTGTCAGCACCGCGCTGAGCAAGGCAACAAACATCACGATCAGCATCGCCAGTGCTTCCTTATCGTTTAAATTTCTGCAACTTTGTGAATACAGATGAGAAATTTGAAACGTATGATCAAAACCCAGCATTTCAAACAAGACAGAGACAATGATCACCGCAATGGTGATGAGGGGGATGAACCAGGTAAGGAAATATTTGTCGGTGAACGCAACAACAATAATCTTGATCCAATTTTTCAGAAACGCGAGCATACCCACCTTCTCTATAAGACATCCGCAGCGATCTGACGAATGAAATTCGTTAGCATATAGCTGCACCATGAAGTATATGTTAGTTGCCTTCAACTACAAGTTGATGATTTGAGCTCGCTTTTTGGGTTTACGTTACCGTTACGCAACATGTCTCTACAGCGCGTTGATGAAACCCGACACAAGCCTGCTTGTATCGTTTGCTTTTATCATGAATCGCTTCTGAGCCTCGTTTGGATTAAGCTAAGTTGGCTGCCGCTAAAGCGCGATCCCATTCAGGAACAGGTTGGTATTCTTCGACCAGAAAATCAATCAAGGCGCGGATTTTTGGCGCTACCTTGCGGGTCGATGGATAGAGTGCGGTCAGATTGTTTAAAGGCAAGTCCCAGTTGTGTAAAACCGGAACCAGCTTGCCATCGAGCAGATCACGCCACGCCAGAAACGTGGTGTCGTACACGATCCCGGCTCCTCGCAACGCCGCCTGGTGTAAGACTTTGCCATTGTTGGAACTAAAGCTAGGCACAATATCGACTATCAATTCTTCAGTTTGGTTCTCATGCAAGCGGCTAAAACGCCAACTGGCACCTTGTGTCAGATGGCTGAAGTGCAGACAACGGTGTTGGCGTAAATCGGAAGGATGGAGCGGTGTACCATGTTGCGCCAGATAAGCGGGACTCGCACACAAAATACCCCGACATGGTGCTAAGGGTCGCATTTGCAAACCACGGCTATCAGGGATGCCACCGACTCGTATGCTGAGGTCAAAGCCGTGCTTGAATGGATCGAGCAAGTTATCGTCGACGTGCAAACTGGCTTGCAGCTTAGGATGCAGTAACGTGAAGCGTGCCAGCGCGTCGGCGAGCCATTCACTCCCAAAGCTGGTTGGTGCTTGTATGCGCAATGCGCCCGCCAGTTCGCTGCCAGATTGGGTAATGGCTTGTCGTGCCAGTTTTGCTTGTTCAACGCTGGCGCTGCAAGGTTCCAGATAGGCGATGCCAGATTCCGTCAGGCTGACTTCGCGCGTAGAGCGATGCAGCAGACGTGTGCCAAGTTCTGCTTCAAGCTGGAGAATCATCTTACTGACCAGGGCGCGACTGATGCCCAATTGCTTGCCGGCAGCACTAAAGCTGCGCTGACGCGCGACCTCGACAAAAATTTCCATTGCTTTTAATTGATCCATCGTTCTATTGTCAATAAATTGAAGACAATGTGTCAACCACTATTTATATTGTGGTGTCGCAGTGGCTTTCATTAAACTTGCGCTGAATCAAAGTGCCAAGATAAAACATTCTGCTAACGCGCTAACTTAAAATTGCACCAAATTTATATGCCAAATCACGGGGGCCCTATGTTAAGTCAAGAACAAATCACACAATTTCATCAAGATGGTTATGTGATCATTCCCGATTTTAAATCGACAGAAGAGATCGCTGCTTTGCGCGAACGCGCAGCGATGATTGTCAACGATTTTGATCCGGCATCCTCCGCATCAATCTTCACAACCAAAGAACAAGAAAAGAAGATAGACCATTATTTTTTGAATTCAGCCAATAACATCAGCTGCTTTTTTGAAGAAGAAGCGTTTGATGCCAACGGCAATCTGGGACAAGATAAATCGTTGTCGATCAATAAAATTGGTCATGCCATGCACGACCTCGATCCGGTATTCAGCGCATTTTCACGCGGCCCGGCATTGGCAAACGTCGCGCAGCAATTAGGTCTGCAAAAACCAGAAATCTGGCAATCCATGTATATCTTCAAGCAACCGGGCATCGGTGGCGAAGTGCGTTGGCATCAGGATGCGACGTATTTTGAAACTGATCCTGTCAGTGTCACCACGTTCTGGTTTGCACTGGAAGACGCGACCTTAGAAAACGGCTGTTTATGGGCTGAGCCGGGTGGTCATAAAACCCCAATGCGCGAACGCTTTGTACGTCATGGAGATATTGTGACGGTGGAAAAACTGTCAGATATGCCTTGGCCGAGCGACGCTACAGCGGTACCGCTGGAAGTCAAAGCCGGAACGCTGGTATGCTTTCACGGTTTGTTGCCACACTACAGCGCACCAAATCGCTCGCCGATTTCACGCCACGCCTATACTTTACACGTGACTGACGGTGCGACCAGTTATTCACCGTTGAACTGGATACAGCGCGATGCCAGCTTCCCGGTCAGTGGATTTTGAATAGCAGATCATTAGAACGAAAGTAAAGATGACCCAACAAATTTTAATATTTGCTCCGCACTGGGGCAGTGCCCATCTGAGCCGCGACACGTTTATTCGTAAAGTCAGCGACGCTGGATTTGATGGCATAGAAATGTCGCTACCCATGGATGTCGCCGAGCGCGATGCGTGGGTAAAGGCGATTGCCGATGCAGGTTTGCAATTGATTGCACAGCAATGGGAGACCGTGTTCCACAGCAATTTTAAAGCGCATAAACAAGCGTTGGCAGAATTGCTGCTCAACGCGTGTACCGCGCAGCCACTGTTTGTGAATACACACACAGGTAAGGATTTTTACAGCTTTGCACAAAACAATGAATTGCTCGATTTAGCCGATAGTATCAGCATTGAAACGGGCATCCCTATCGTGCATGAAATCCATCGCAGTCGCTTTAGTGGGCATCCGATGTTGCTGATGCCGTATTTGCAGCAACGCCAGGCTTTGCACCTTAACGCGGATTTATCGCATTGGTGTTGTGCATGTGAATCTTTATTGGAAGATCAGGCTGAAACGCTGGAAAAAGTATTCCCACACGTAAGGCACATTCATGCGCGTGTCGGCCATAGTCAGGGGCCACAAGTCAATGATTTCCGTGCGCCGGAACATGCTGCCGCGTTACAACAACATCTTTCATGGTGGGATGCGATTGTGGCTTTGCGCCGTGCTGAAGGTGCTGAACAAATCACGATGACACCGGAATTTGGCCCAAGTCCGTACACGCAAACCTTGCCCTACACCAATCAAGTCGTCAGCGATGCATGGGAATTGAATGTGGCGATGATGCAGTTATTGCGAGCGCGTTATTCTGCATAACCCTGCTCATCAAATTCCTCTTGGGATTTGTCTGGTTAATGATTATCCTTAGCAGAAGTTATTCATTTGACGTTGAATAACTTTGAGGTTGATAACATAACAAGCCCAACAGGAGTGGATATGAGCAAGCCGCAACAAAAAAACGGCGCACGGCGTCACTTTCTCAGAACCGCTGGTGCCGCTGCCGCTGGGTTTGCTACTCAGCCAATATCTTCTCTGGCCGCCGATACCGAACAACAAGCGTTTGAAAACGGTACGCGTGATCTGGTTCGCTATCCGCAAAAG
Organism: Cognatundibacterium jejuense; assembly: GCF_014284255.1. Lineage (GTDB taxonomy): Bacteria > Pseudomonadota > Gammaproteobacteria > Burkholderiales > Burkholderiaceae_D > Undibacterium > Undibacterium jejuense. The sequence goes on along the minus strand of NZ_JACOFV010000009.1, from coordinate 41,368 downwards.
CGTCCATTGATGTTAATCACCACCAGACCGCCGCATCTGGAAACACCGTTCAGCGTGTTTGATGAATCCATCCTCACACCAAATGATGCCTTTTTTGTGCGTTACCATCTGGCAAATATGCCGATGGCGATTGAGCCAGGCAGTTATCGTCTTAATATCGCTGGTAAAGTAAAGACCCCTTTATCCTTGTCGTTGGCGGAGCTGAAAGCTTTAGCACCGGCTGTTGATGTCGTAGCTGTCAATCAATGCTCTGGTAATAGCAGGGGGTATTCCGAGCCTCGCGTTTTTGGTGCGCAATTGGGAAATGGTTCTATGGGGAATGCCAAATGGACCGGCATCCCGCTCAAAGCTGTGCTTGAAAAAGCGGGTATTCTCGATGGTGCTAAGCAAGTGACTTTCAAGGGATTGGATGAACCAGTCTTACCAACGACGCCGCAGTTCATCAAAGCACTCGATATCAGTCACGCCATGAATGGCGAACCCATCATTGCCTGGGCGATGAATGGTGAAGATTTGCCATTTCTGAATGGCTATCCTTTAAAGCTGATCGTGCCAGGTTATTTTGGTACTTACTGGGTCAAACATCTGAGCCAGATTGACGTGCTGGATCACGTCTTTGACGGCTTCTTTATGAGCACCGCTTACCGATTGCCGGACAATCCTTGTGAATGCGTAGCGCCGGGCACCGCGCCGGCTAAAACGCATCCCATCGGCAAATTAAAAATCCGCTCCTTCATTACCAACCTCGCTGATAAGGTGCAGGTAACTCACGGCAAACCACTCAAGTTGCAAGGCATCGCCTTTGATGGCGGAGCGGGCATTAAAACGGTAGAACTCTCTCTGGATCATGGCAAAACATGGCAAAGCACCACATTGGCCAAAGATCTGGGTAACTATTCTTTCAGGCAATGGACGCATACGCTTGTTCCAAAACAGAAAGGCGAATTGCAAATTTTGGTCCGTGCCACCAGCCATGCCGGAGAAACGCAACCGACAGAACAAAGCTGGAATCCGGGTGGCTATATGCGCAATGTGATTGAATCTAAAACCGTGATAGTCGCTTAGGAGCCTGCCATGAAATTACGCTATCTGATCCCGGTTGCATGCACTATGTTGGTCTCTGGTTTGACCCAGTCAGCACCACTTGAAATTCAATTGCCGCCAGAAACTGCACAACTCAAACCTTCCAACCATCCTGGACGCGTCATCGCCAGTCAAAAATGCGCAATTTGCCACTCCGTCGATTACATCAATTTACAGCCAGGAACCATGTCCTTGAAGCAGTGGACCGCCGAAGTCACCAAGATGCAACGTGCCTATGGTGCGCCAATTGATGAGGCCGAAATCGCTCAAATTAGCGCATTTCTGGCAACGACTTACGGTACCGAACCAGCGGGAACTGTTACAACTGCCAGTGCAGCAAGCGCTCCGGCAGGCAGTGCCAAAGCCACCGACGCAATGAGCCTACTCAATGCAAATGCCTGTCTGGGCTGCCATGCGATTCAAAACAAAATTGTTGGCCCTGCTTATCAAGACGTCGCTAAGCATTACAAGGATGATGCGCAAGCATTAAGCAAAGTGAGCGCCAATATTCGTCAAGGTGGATCAGGCCGTTGGGGCGCGGTGCCTATGCCAGGTTATGCCGGTTTGTCGGATGAAGAAATTCATACCTTGGCTGCGTTTATTTTGAAGCAGTAAATTAACGAAGTAACCCGCGCTGCTCTTGTGTTCACATAGGGCAGCGAAACATTTCTTCTTCTTTATATCTCATTGCCTAAGCTTTTTTTATGAGAGATTTTTACTTTTCCGTGGCTGCTTTGTCTAATTACTGCTATCCCATGTACTGTGTTTGCTAGTGATCGTTATCGAATCGTTGGGTGGTGCACTAGCGAGAAAACCACAACCAAATATAGCTCATTGTCAGAACTCGGCTTCGAATGAAAAAAGATGTCAGTTCTGGCTAAATGCATGCGGGAACAACTACCACTTCTTCGTGAGTTACGATCTGCAAAATTCAAAGAGCAGCCATGAAGTTTGCTTTATCCTGCCCTTACTTACGTCGTCTAACGCGAACGAATCATTCGAGTGCTGTTCTTTTTCAGCCTTTGACAACATTTATATGTAAAGTTGAGTGGTTAAAAAAACAGACAGGTTAATTATCTTTTATGATATTTGACTAAAATAATGCCCCGGTGATACACCGAAATTTTTCCGGAACATTGCAATAAAATTGCTAGGAGTTGCATAGCCTAGTGCCTCGGCAATATCTGCAATTTTCTCTCTACTTGCAAGAAGTTCCAGTGCTGAGAAGAGACGGGCTTGTTGACGCCATTGTGAAAAACTTAAAGAGGTTTCTGCGCGCATTAATCGGCTCAAGGTACGCGCAGACATGTTACCCCAGACAGCCCATTGTTCCAAACTTCGCTGGTCGCTGGGATTGGAAAGAATTTCTGTCGCAACGCGCAATACCCGTCGGTCAATTGGCATGGGTAAATGCAAATTCTGTTGCGGAGCTCGTTGAATTTCGTCAATCAAAACGCCAATTAACCTGTCTTGTTCGGGATCTAGAATTATCTGATTGTTCCACGAAGCTGCCCGTCGAACGAGTGCGAGCATCAAGTCGTTGACACCAATCACGCAGGGATTGGCAGGAAAACCTGCGCTAGCTAATGGCGTCACCAAAACCGTCCATCCGCTCATCACCCCCGTAACACTAACGCTGTGTGCATGCCCCGGGGGGATCCAACCGGCTCGGTGCGGAGGCATTAGCCACGACCCCTGCTTCGTACGAACCTGTACTAAACCACTTTCGATACAAAATATCTGCCCTCGTAAATGACTATGGCTTTGATATTCAAGTGTTCCTAGCTGAAATTGAGAATCTGCCTGAGCATTACTCCAAATTGCTATCAGTGCCGGACCAGTTTCTAATTCACTAAAATCTGTTTGATTATGCATGATGGCTCAAATTCACTATTTTTTGTCAAAACATCCTTATCTGACATTGTGCCAGTCATCTCATAATGAATGACACAACTTTTTAATCGAAAGAAAAATTATGAAATTCCAGGAATTAAAAATCATCATTATCGGTGCTGGTCTGGGTGGGCTATGTTTGGCGCAAGGATTAAAAAAGAATGGAATATTATTTGAGGTCTTTGAACAAGATCCTTCGCATGACACCCGCGGCCAAGGTTTTCGCTTACGCATTGATCAAGAAGGGCAACAAGCGTTAGCCAACTGCATGCCCGATCATCTTTACAAACTTCTTACTGAACACTTCGCGATTAAATCGGGGCCGGTACAAACGATTAATTCCCATCTCGAAACCATCAATGGAAAGTGGGTGGATGAATGGCAGGATAGTGAAACTGCGGACACACCAGACCTCAAGATTGATCGACTGCATCTGCGCGAAATATTGCTGAAGGGAATTCAAGAACAAGTTCATTTTGGCAAACGATTACTGAACTACGAACAACAAATCAATGGTCAGATTACATGTCACTTTGATGACGGCAGCTCCGAATGCGGACATGTCGTTATAGGAGCAGACGGCGTGCATTCCCGCGTGCGTGAGATACGCTTTCCTCATGCAGATCCAATAGAAAGCGGCGATATCTGCATTTATGGGAAGACCGTATTGGATGGAAATGCAAAAGAACAAATCGCCCAGAAATTACAATTTGCAACGACTGTATTATTTGAAAGCGAACTGGCCGTCATCATAGACGCAATGCGTTACCCCCTATTTTCAGACAATGCATTCTCATCTTCAATGTTTGAAATGAGTCCACGGCAGGACTATTTGTATTGGGCAATCATAGGTAAACCGGGTGGCTTCGGATTGAAAAAAAATAGCGTAATTGTAAATTCGTCGACCGAGTTATCTGCAATGATCAAGCATGTCAGCCAAACTTGGGACAAACCGCTGCAAGCCTTATTCAAATGCGCAAACAGTTCTTCAATGAAAATGGTTCCGATCCGCTACTCGGCGGTTCAGACAGAATGGGAAGCGACTCAAGTTACGCTTTTAGGTGATGCCATCCACACCATGAGCCCCGCGAGCGGCGTCGGCGCAAACTCAGCGTTGTATGATGCCACAATCCTGGCCGATATCATCTGTGATTACTCCAGACAATCCGGTTCTATCACAATGGCAATTGCAAAATATGAGCAGCTAATGCGCGCACATAGTTTTGCAGCAATGGTCAACTCGCGACGTGGTAGCACGCAATTGTATGGTAGTGAATCATCTGAAAGTTCGCATGCTGAAGAATCGTATTCATCAACTGATCAATGATTCCAAACAGACCGAACCCTGCGCGATCAATAGAAAGATCAGCGGCAAGAAATTTGGCAAAGACATTCACAAGTAAATCTTCTGATACGATCATAGGGCTGACGGGGCTAACGTGTGAGTTCAGCGGGCGCCGCAGGCGATCCGCTGCAACGGTTCATTAGGCTGGTAGTTGTGTGGTGTGGTGACACATAATGCACGCTAATCCGGATGAAAAATGATGAATGATTGTAACGCGGGTGATGGAATTGGCAATAAAGAAGCAGGCAATTAGTAGTTTGCTTGTGTCAAAAACTAAGGGTAACCTGGTGTGAAAAGTTCTGGGTAATGTTTCGACTGATGGCTCAAAAATTCACTCAATCGATACGATATGCCATAACGTTTAGTAGACACCTGTGCAGGTGTCTACTCGGTTTGTAAAAGGTGAATGTTAAATGCCAACACTCTAGAAATCAACGCTTTAGGTGGTACCTTATGGATATAATACCTGCGCACGCTTCTTCATTGCCCAAATTACTGGATCAGTTACGGCTCGAATAGGTTTGCAGCATCATCCCGCCCACTGGCGACCCAATTGATTAGCGTATCCAGTGCTGTTCTTGCTTTGCCTGCGGCATCAGTATTGACCATCGCAACGACGACCCAGTTTTGGCCATTGACGTCGCGTACGTAACCGGCGATCGCTACGCTGTCTTTGAGCGTACCGGTTTTGATACGCGCATTTTGTGCGGCAGGGCTGTCTTTCAGACGTTTGCGCATGGTGCCATCCATGCCTGCGACTGGCAGGCTGCTGGCAAATTCTGGGTACCAATTACTACGTGCTCCAGCCAGCAATAAAGCAGCCATTTGCCTGGCGCTGATTTGTTCTGTACGGGAGAGGCCAGATCCATTTTCCAGAACAATGCCTGCGTCATTGATCCCATGTCTGAACAACCACGCGCGTATGCGGGCATCGGCGGCTTGTGCGCTATTGGTGTTGAGCAGAGGATTGCTTTCTGTTCCCAGACTCAGATAAATGCTGCGTGCCATCGCGTTATCAGAATGTTTGTTGACGATACGTATGGTGTCAGCCAGGGTTTCTGATTGATGTTCGAGTAACAGATTGGCGCTGGAAGGTGTTTTGCCATCAACAATTTTTCCTTGCCAGCTCCCGCCTAGCTCTTGCCATAAACCACGAATTAAATGCGTAATGTACTGATTGCGATCCAGTATGTTTAAGTGTTGTGTAATCTTGCAATTACGTGGAAAGCTGCTATTCAAGGTGATGTTGATCGCTGCGTTATCAGAGACCGACACATCGGGGGCTTGCCAGGTTTGTTCCCATGTTGCACAGGGCTTTTTGTTTAAGCGTAATTGATTAATGATGAGCGTGTTGTCCAGAGGTGTTAGTAAGCGTGTCTCAACATTGTCATTGCCGGACTCGACGGTAATCGAACTGATATTGCTGTGAATGAGCAACGCATCCGGAACCACGTTGTAATACGCATCAGGATGTTCGTCAAACGGCGCCATATTGATGTCGCTGCGCTCTGGCTGAAAGTAGCTGCGATCCAACACGATATTACCGTTGATAGAACGTATGCCTCGATTACGCAGGTCACGCAGCATCTCCTGCAATTTTTGCATAGTCAAATCGGGATCGCCACCACCACGTAAATACAGATTGCCAACCAATACTTCAGTTGCGGCAGGTGCATCGGACAGAATTTGCGTTTTCCAACGGAAATTGGGTCCCAGTTCTTCTAAAGCGACCAATGTCGTCAGCAATTTCATGGTGGACGCTGGATGCATCGCCAGGTCAGCATTTTGCGCCAGGACCGCAGCGTCGGCATTACTTGCATTGACGGGCAGTACCATCACACTGATGGCACTCGCTGGCACGCCCGCTTTTTGTAAGCTGGTCGCCAATTTAACCGGTAGAACAGTTTGCGCGATCGCGTCAGAAGGTACGAGAGCGCTGCATAAACTGCTTGTGCAGACGGTCAGAATCAATTGGCGAAAGCGTAAAGAAAGCATAAGTGAGCGCGTAAAAAGTGATTGGTATGAACAGTGATCAGGCTTGTTCTGGATAAGGTTCTATGAAGTCGAATTGTAGATGAAATTACATTTTTATCTGGCATTCGTCAAAAAATACGTGCTCCAGCGGCAGATAATCGCAAGTTAACCGCAAAGACTTTGCAGATTGACATTGGTATTTGCTGGTCTTGAACTAAAAAGCACAATGAAAGTTGACGCATTCAGGACATAAGCCTTTGATTTCGTTATAATTTCGCCCTTTCCTCGTTACACTGGTCATCGCCATGAGCTTGCTCGTCAATCAAACTGAACTTCTGTCTCCCGCTAAAAATATTGAGATAGGCAAAGAAGCGATCCTGCATGGTGCTGACGCGGTGTACATCGGCGGCCCGTCATTTGGTGCTCGCCACAATGCCAGCAATGAGATCAGCGAGATTTCAGAGCTCGTGCAATTTGCCCATCGCTATCATGCGCGTATCTTCGTGACCATGAACACGATTTTGCATGAGTCTGAATTAGAACCAGCACGCAAACAAATTCGTCAGCTGTACGATGCAGGTGTTGACGCGTTGATTGTGCAGGACATGGGGATATTAGAATTGGATATTCCTCCGATTCAGTTGCACGCCAGCACACAGTGCGATATTCGTGGCGTTGAGAAAGCCAAATTTTTAGGGGATGTCGGTTTTTCACAATTGGTGTTGGCACGCGAGCTGACGATAGAACAAATCAAGGCGATTAAAGCCGAAGTGAAAACGCCTTTAGAATATTTTGTTCATGGCGCTCTGTGCGTGGCGTTTTCTGGTCAATGCTATATCTCGCATGCTGACAACGGTCGCAGTGCAAATCGTGGCGATTGTTCACAAGCGTGTCGCTTGCCATACACCCTGACCGATGGTGAAGGGCGCGTTGTCGCTTACGAAAAACATTTATTGTCGATGAAGGACAATGACCAGAGTCGCAACCTCGAAGCATTGCTTGATGCCGGAGTGCAGTCCTTGAAGATTGAAGGCCGCTACAAAGACATGGGTTACGTTAAAAATATCACGGCCCATTACCGCATGCTGCTCGACGAAATTTTAGAGCGCAGACCAGAATTTACACGTGCGTCCAGCGGTCGCAGCCAGATCGCCTTCACGCCAAATGTCGATAAAAACTTCCATCGTGGTCATACCGATTATTTTGCCAATGGGCGTCTGGATAATATCGGCGCGTTTGATTCGCCTAAATACGTTGGTTTGCATCTTGGTTACGTGACACGCATCGGTACCACCTGGTTTGAAATGGAAACCAACGAACCGATGGCCAATGGCGATGGCTTGAACTACATGCTCAAACGGGAAGTCATGGGTATTCAGGCCAATACCGTAGAACACATGGGCAAGAGTGAAAATGGCGATTTGTGGCGTGTTTCACCTAACGAGAAAGTCAGCGAACTATTAGGTCTGAAAGTCGGCATGCTGATCAATCGCAACCGTGATCAACGCTGGGAACACGCATTAACCAAAAAATCAGCAGAACGCCGGATTCCAGTCTGGCTGACCTTATCTGATGATGAACAAGGTTTGCGTTTGGCGGTGACCGATGAAGACGGTGTGCATTCAGAAGTTTCTGTCGCGATAGCCTTGCAAGCAGCGCAACAGGCCGATAAAGCAGAAACAGGTTTGCGCGACAGTCTGGCCAAATTGGGTAACACCATGTTTGAGTCTGCGAATGTTGATTTGCGTTTGCGCCAAGCTTGGTTTGTGCCATCTTCGGTCATCAATGCCTTGCGCCGCGATGCCGTCGCCGCACATGAACTGGCGCGCTCGCAAGCGTGGTTGCGCCCGGAGCGCACACCAGCCGTGGAGCCGCCGGTCGCTTATCCAGAAGCGACACTCAGTTACCTGGCCAATGTCTACAACAGCAAAGCTCGTGAATTTTATAAAAAACACAGCGTACAATTGATTGCTGCTGCTTACGAGGCGCATGAAGAGCCAGGCGAAGTATCCTTAATGATCACCAAGCATTGCCTGCGATTCTCTTTCAATCTTTGCCCTAAACAAGCCAAAGGCGTGAAGGGCGTACAAGGCCAGGTGAAAGCGGAACCAATGACTTTGGTCACCGGAGAAGAAAAGTATACCTTGAGGTTCGATTGCAAGCCATGTGAGATGCATATTGTGGGTGCGATGAAGAAACACATCTTGCAAGCACCGCCACCATCCTCTGTGCCATATAGTCCGCTGGTATTTCATAAGACACGTCCGGCGCAATAATTCTGTAGATATGCTGTCCTTAAAAATAAAAAAACTCGCTTTAAAGCGAGTTTTTTTATCGAAAAATTTAATCAGAAAATATGTGTAAATAACCAATACAAAGAACCCGACAATAACATCGCTGCTGGCATTGTCAGTACCCATGCCATCGCCAGATTGCGGATGGTGGACATCTGCAAACCAGAACGATTTGCTGCCATCGTACCCGCCACGCCAGAGGACAGAACATGTGTCGTCGACACTGGTAAACCATACATATCTGCAGCACCAATCGTCAACATCGCGACCAATTCAGCAGAAGCACCCTGGGCATAAGACAAATGTGTTTTGCCGATTTTTTCACCGACGGTAACAACAATACGTTTCCAGCCAACCATGGTGCCGAGACCAAGTGCGATCGCTACCGCAATTTTCACCCACAAAGGAATGAACTTGGTTGCATCATCAATCTGATGTTTAAACGCATTCAGATTCTCTTTGGTATCAGTATCAAAATTTAAGCTGGTGTCTTTGGTCAGCAAACGAATTGCTTCTGAAGCCAGGAACATGTCGTTACGCACATTGGATACGAGAGCCGTTGGAACTTTCGCCAGCGTGCCGTGTTCTTTAATTTGTTGCGCAATATTGCCCGTTGTTTTTGCAAGCGCTGGCAATACTTCAGTGGTTAATTCTTTGGTACGTACATAGTTCGCCAAGATTTTACGTGGTTCCACTGGTGCGTCTTGCACAATGTATTTGTGCAGGGATTGTTCAGTCACCTGAGCAACTGCAATAAATTGCGTCATATGATCGACTGGCATGGCACGGTTCAGTGCATAGGCCATCGGTGCTGTACCAACCAGAATGAGCATGATTAAACCCATACCTTTTTGACCGTCATTCGAGCCGTGTGCAAAAGAAACGCCGGTGCAAGTCAACACTAACAAACCACGGATCCACCATGGTGGTGGCGTGTTGGTGTCCGGTTCTTCATATAGTTCTTTTGCTTTCACCAGTTTGCGCAACACCAGCAACAACATGGCAGCAAAGAAGAAGCCAACTAAAGGTGATAGCAACAAGGAGTAACCCACTTTGGTCGCCTGCGCCCAATCAACACCGGTCGTCCCATCACGACCGTGCATCATCGCATTTGCAACACCTACACCGATGATAGAACCGATCAGCGTATGTGATGAAGATGCTGGCAAACCTAACCACCAGGTCCCAAGATTCCACAATATCGCAGCGATCAACAAAGCGAAGACCATCGCAAAGCCAGCAGAAGAGCCTACTTGCAAAATCAATTCGACTGGTAACAATGAAATAATCCCGAACGCCACCGCACCACTAGACAACAACACCCCCAGGAAGTTGAAGAATCCAGACCACATCACGGCAAAGTTAGGTGGTAAAGAATTGGTATAAATGACGGTCGCCACGGCATTGGCAGTGTCGTGGAAACCATTCACAAATTCAAAGCCGAGAGCGATCAACAAGGCAACACCCAGCAAAATGTAAGGTACCAGCGTGGTATCGCCAAAGCTCACGCCACTCATATCGGAAACCAGACTGTAGCAGGTAAATACAATACCGGCGATCAATAAAGTAGCAAAAATAATCAGCGTGACAGGACTCGTTTTGTGATCCCTCAAGGTTTTTTTTGCCGGCCGTTCTGGTACTCCAGTAGCGGCAATATTAGTGATGGTCATACGATGAATCTCCAGTTAATTTAAAGCGATATTTGGTATAGCAAACTAAATAAATTCGGGATTGTGCAGAGTATTGATCAATACACTTTGGGAACGATAATTTCTGCCGGAACTGGATTGCGCAGATAATCCTCATGTCTTTCACGCTGCGGCAATTCAATTGTAGGATGGGGTACTTCCTGATAGGGCATCTGATTTAGCAGATGATGGATGCAATTAAGGCGTGCTTTCTTTTTATCATCGGCTTCGACAACCCACCATGGTGCCTCAGGGATATGCGTACGCTCAAGCATGATCTCTTTCGCCTTGGTGTAATCTTCCCAGCGGCGACGAGACTCGAGATCCATAGGACTTAATTTCCATTGTTTCAGCGGATCGTGAATACGTCCTAAGAAACGGGCGCGTTGCTCTTCGTCAGAAATGGAGAACCAATATTTGATCAGCTGGATGCCGGAGCTGACCAACATACGTTCAAATTCTGGCGTGGTCCGAAAAAATTCTTCATATTGATCGTCAGTACAAAATCCCATGACCTTCTCTACGCCAGCGCGGTTATACCAGCTACGATCAAACAAAACGATTTCACCACCAGCTGGTAAATGCGATACATAACGTTGAAAGTACCATTGTGTGCGTTCACGATCATTTGGTGCTGGCAATGCCGCGACCCGACATACGCGTGGATTCAAACGTTGGGTGATGCGTTTTATCACGCCCCCTTTGCCAGCGGCATCGCGTCCTTCAAATAAGATCACAACCTTATGTTTAGTGGCGACGACCCAATCTTGCAATTTGACCAGCTCTGCTTGCAACCTGAATAACTCACGGAAGTATAAGCGGCGTTGTTCTTTTTCAAAATCGCTTAATGCAATGGCCTCTGCGCCATTTTCATAGTGACGATCTTCAATTTCGAGTTCAAATTCCTCATCGTAGCCGTCGAGTAAATCACGACGTATATGTTCGCTCAGTTCTTGGTTGCTGATTTGGGTGTTAAGCATCACAGAATCACCTAAAAGATAAAATTACAATAATCTTTCAACTATAAGCAGTCGATGTGACTCATCTATGACATAGATCAAAATGCCATTTCCGATCGGAAATAAATGCACATCTGTGTCTTGTCTGTTCTTGCTTAACTAATTGCCAGGCAGGCCGAAAATGATGAAAGATTTGGCTTTGTTTGCGCCAGTTTGATTGACCCATACCTCAGGTGGCAGTACCCTAGTGGCTGGGATAGGCAGGTAGGGCGGGTACAATTCACCAAGACCCATCAAATGTCAGCGGGGCGTGGCTTGCACTCGTCCTGCTTATTGGCAATGCAATCGAACACTGCAACACTTATTTGGAATCGGGCATGAAAAAAATCGTTGTAAAATTTGGCGGATCAAATTTACGTCAGCCACAGGATATTGATCGAGTCGTCAACGTAGTACAAGCGTATCAACGGCCACTGGTATTGGTGGTGTCGGCATTTTTTGGCATTACTAACGCCTTAATCGACTGCGTTCAAGCCGCAAAAGAGGGTGCTGGTACGAAAGCTGCATTGGCTGAAAGTCAAAATTACACCCAGACTTTGCGCGCGTTGAAACGCGAGATTCTGGAAGCGAATATCAGCGATGTTGCCCATCGCGACAGAACCGAAAAAGCATTAGGTGAGAGACTCGATCAATTAGATCGTTACCTGACTGGCATTCATTGTATTGGCGATGTGCCGACGTTTGTGAACGATGCCATTCTGAGTTATGGCGAACGCTTATCGAGCTTGTTGCTGACCGAAGTGTTATTGAGCCGCGGTATCGCTGCGCGTGAAGCTTTACCGGAAGATATCGGTCTGGTGACTGATGGCGTTTTTGGTAATTCTGCTTGTGATTTTGAAGCGAGCACTACGCCAGTATCACAAGCATTGGCCGACGATGTTGTGTACGTGGTGCCGGGTTTTTACGGCGTTGATAAAAATGGCAAAACTACTTTGTTTGGTCGTGGTGGTTCGGACTATTCAGCGGCCTCGATTGCTGCCTGTATCGGTGCCGAATCGTTGGATGTCTGGAAAGACGTGGATGGCTTCTTAAGCGCTGATCCAGGTACGGTCAGCGCGCCACGTTCGATTTCTCAATTAAATTATCTGGAAGCGGCGGAATTGTCGTATTTCGGGGCAAAAATTTTACATCCACGCACCGTAGAGCCGCTATTTGACCGCGAGATTCCTATCCGGATTTTAAATATCACTCGTCCGGAACGTGGTTTGAAACCTTATACGATCATTGATGGACAACGCAAAGTAACCAGTGATGTGGTAAAGAGCGTGAGCTCTACCGAGGATGTAGCGATACTGAAATTGCATGGTCCGGGTGTCGGTTTTAAATCAGGTATTCTGGCGCAAGTAACGAATACCCTTGATCAGCATGGCATCAATATTAAGAGCGTCTTGACGGCGCAAACTGCGATCAATATTTTACTGGCACGTGATCATTTGGATGCTGCGTATGAAGCTTTGAGCGAACACCATTTGGCTGGCGTGGTTGAGGTGAGTCGGAACGATGCAGTGGCGATTGTTGCCGTAGTAGGTGACGGCGTACTTGACGCATCCGATGTGGGGAGTGCGATCGCAAGCCGGGCTTTGTCCGCGGCGCTGGCGGGTGGGGCGAGGGTGACGCTGGCAGCGGCAGGTGCCAGTGAAGTCGCCGCGTATATGCTGGTTCAGCGAGAAGATCGCAAGCTTGCATTAAGACTGGTGCATGACGAATTTTTTGGTCAATAAAACGCAGCATTCAGCAAAACTGCGCCATGTTTTGAATGACGCAGTTTAAAGTGTTTGCAAGCACTAATTTGTTGGCGTGGTCTGATGGATTCCGTGACTGAAGTATTGCACAAAGTCAGGCCATGCACCTGCATGCCCATGGAATGCATCGCGTGCATCCCAATCGTTGCGGTTATGCGTTCCGGCTTGTGTGACTTGTGGGCCGTCCTTATCAAGTTGCGATTGTGTCTTTAAAGACGGACGGACAATCGCAATATGACCCGGTTTTTTGGGATTAGGACTTTGATAAACAATCACCACCAGTTCACCAAGGTTAGCGCGACTTTGCGCAGCTTTAGCATCGTCTAATCTGACCCAACCGTCCTTCGTTGCCGCCTGGCTTGATAACCACGCGGTTTGTGCGTTTGCCAATAAAATCTGACTATGCTCAGGCGGTCTGAGCAAATAGACGCCGACTCGCTGCCCTACGGCGGCGGCAAACGCACTGCAATGCGTGGCTTTGCCTGGTCCCGCATAGTCTGCGTCACGATCGGCAACGCCGGTTTCCCAATTCACGTGTTCGTGTGCAAGCCATAAGTGTTCAACATTCATGCTGTCCAATGTTTGCAACATGTGTTTTCCCGCCGGAGTAATCACTCCACAACATGGCTGCTGTGTTTGATTTGATGTTGTTTGTGCACTGGCGTTACCGGCGATGAAAAGCAAGCTAATCAGCGGAATTATAAAGACGCAGGTAAGGCGGTAACTAATGTGATCAATGATTCTGGTGGTATGGGCTTTATCGCGTTTCATGCTGGCACTTTCTATCGACAATATTTAAGGATGCCTATTTTTGCTTAAACATTTCTAAGATATTCAGGAAATTTTTACTCGCGCCGTCTAGCGTAGCAATTGGTCTATGAGCAATTCCAATGTGGCGCGGTAAAGCAGGACGTAAAGGGCGCAATTGGATTTGCGGTCGGACTTCAGAAAGTTCAGGATGTTCGAACGGTAGTATTGCGGCGCCATAAGCAGCAGCCACCAGACTTTTCATCGCTTCGGTATAGTTGAGTTCGATCTTTGCACGCGGAGAAAATCCTGCTTGCGCAAACCAGGCCATCGTCAGTTGATACATATGGGTGCTTGGTTCATTAAATATCAGCGGCTGCTGAGCTAACCATTCTGGCGTCACGACTTTCGGTGCTTTCCAACGCAGTGGTAAATACGCCATCATGGGATCGGTACGCCAGTGTGTAATGACGATGTCTTTCGCTGGTGTTTGCGGCATGGCGACGATACCAATATCCAGGCTGCCTTGCTGTAAGCCGTTCATGGTGTCGGAAGAGCCCAAAATGTTGACCTCAATATCGATTTTTTGATAGGTCTTTTCCAACGTTTCCATTACTTGCGGTAGTTGATGAACCAGGATGCCGCTTGATGCACCGAGCCTGACCCTGCCAGTAATACCCGCAACCTGACGCTCGACTGCTGCCACCGCCTCATCGGCATCACGCAATAAACGCCTGCCGCTGTCGGCCAGACAAGCCCCGGCAGGTGTTGCAAGTACTCGCTTGCCGCCGCGTACCAGTAACGGTGTCTGAAAACGACTTTCCAGTTCATTGATGTGCAGGCTAATTGTTGGTTGAGACAAGTGCAAAGCTTGCGCGGCCGCAGAAAATGTCCCGAGATCAATGATGCAAATCAGTGTCTTGAGTTGATCGAGGCTGAGTTCTCTCATCAGTTTTCCTGATTGATGTGATCATAAAATGTCATTTTACTGATTGTACTGCAAGACGCATGATGAGGCTTCTTCAACATTAATCGTTGTTATCTGCTTAAGGAGTTCATCATGCAAGCTTCCCTTTTACAAGCTGTTATAAATCGCTTTGCTTATCGCTGGCAAATGATATGGGACAAAGTGTATTCGCCATCTCAAGGAGAGTTGTCTGAGTTGTCTGAGATGAGTGAGTTGGAACTCAGAGATCTGGGAATAGGGCGCAGTGAAATTCCAGGTTTTCGGGAACGTCAGTATCAGCGCAGAAATCAAGCAGAAACCGGGTTGCTGCGACATAGCGCACCGTTAATAATCTCCGACTATCCAGCCACGAACAAATGAAAAATATTCGCGAAGCCAGCTATTGTAGCGCACGCTGAGTGGTGTCTCAGCACCCGCACTGGCAAGATTGTTGAATCCTGCCTTGAGTGCGATCTGACGCGACCGTACGCTATGAAAATCGCTGGTGATGATGAGTAATCCATCGGTAGTATTGATGCCGTGTTCAGACATGATTTTTTTGCTGAAGGTCAGGTTTTCAAATGTGTTCGTACTCATGCCTTCTTGCAACAGGCGATTCTCTGGTAATCCGCGCTGATGCAGATAGTTAGCCATGACTTGTGCTTCGGTGCATTGTTCACCCGGATCCTGGCCGCCGCTGACAACGAGTTTGGTGTCAGGCAAGCGTTGTGCCCATTCAAAAGCCAAATCCAAACGTTCAGCCAGAGTGGGTCTTGGAAGGCAGTTTCTGGTGCCTCCGCCCAACACTAAAATCGTTCGTACGGGCTGACGAATTGTTTGAATGTCGATATCGTGCCCAGCCTGAATGAAATAAAAAAAAGCCGCCACGGTAGATAGCCAGATTGCTGTTCCCGTCCAAAGCAGCTTCCATAGTAGCTGTCTGCGTTTCTTTTGATTTAACCAATCATGTAATTTCTGCCATTGCCAGGCCATGCCCAATAAAGCGATGCCGACACAAAAGGGAAACGTTACACCAAATCCAAAGTTATGTCGTGTCATCAAAATACTGGTGTCAACCACCAATATTACGCCCACGAAAAAGCATAAAAATACGAAAGGACTCTTGTCTGACAAAGTATTCGACATGTGTTTTTATCTTGCGGATAGAAAACCGTTATTGTCGCATGTGGAGAACTATTCCAAACGCTACAATTTATAGATATGCATGAATATTAACCTCATCAATTTGCTCAGGAGACAAATACTGATGTGCGTATTCAAGATAAACGCCAGAACGCAAGAATACCGCAAACAGATCGGCATCAATATGCTGATCTTGTTTCATGAAGTTCATAATCTTAAGGGTTTCAGATAAGGTTTTTCCTTTTTTGTAGGGACGATCGGATGCCGTCAAGGCTTCAAAAATGTCGGCAATTGCCATCATTTTTTCCGGTGCTTGCATATCTTTGTCATGCAGACCTTTGGGGTAGCCCGTGCCATCGAGTTTTTCATGATGGCCTCCGGCGATTTCTGGCACGCGACTTAAATGGCGGGGAAACGGTAATTGTGTCAACATCTTGATCGTCTGTACCATGTGCTCATTAATTTTGTAGCGTTCTTCTTCCGATAGAGTGCCACGCTTTACTCTGAGGTTATAAAGTTCACCGCGGTTATATAGGTGTTCTGGTACATTGATATTAAAACCCCATGGATTGTCAGGGGCAATTTTGTCCTGTTCTTCGCGGATAAAAATATGTTCTGGTTTATCTTCTAAGAGTTTTTCTGTGATTGGTAACAGGGGTTCTGGTGCCCGATTTTTTCTTTCTTGCTCCAGAGAAGAAATGCCGATGCGGTCAGATAAGCTACGTTGCCAGCTTCTTTCTGCAATCTGGTCAAGACGTTGAATTTTCTCTTCACTCATGAACTCACCGCCCACGTTGCACTCAGCGACGAAAGCAAAATCGTCGTCGATTGCAGTGATTGCCTGATCGCGCTGTTGTCGGAGTTTTTCCGGGTCGCCACCTGCCGCGATCGCCTTCCAGTAATCAATTTCTACATCTCGCTTAATTACTTCAAAACGCATGCGCACTTCATGAATGCGGTCATATAGCGTCTCTAATTTGGTGGCTTTATCGACGATGTATTCGGGGGTGGTCACTTTGCCGCAATCATGCAGCCAGGCAGCGATATGTAATTCTTCCCATTCGTTGTCGCTCAAACGGAAATCAGCAAAGGTGCCAGAGGTTTCATTGCAAGCTGCACGTGCCAGGCTCTTGGTTAATATGGGGACACGTTGGCAGTGGCCCCCTGTATAGGGGCTCTTGGCGTCAATTGCGCCGGCTAACAATTGAATAAACGCTTCTAAAAGAGCTTTCTGTTCTTGTATCAAACGTTGATTTTCGATCGCTATCGCCGCGGTGCCTGATACTGCAACTGCCATAGAGTGTCTGCCAATATCGATACTGCTTGCATTAATCAACAAGGCAATGGCGCCAACTAATTGATTGTTTCTGTCACGTAAAGGAATGGCGATTAAGGTGCAATCGTGTTGGTATTCTGCAATAACGCCAAAGTATTCTTTCAGTTCATCAACGCTGAGGCGCATCACAGATGATTCACCATGACAAACTTGTGCTACCGGATGTTGCTGGATGATAGGAATGACTTGTTGCGCGGTATTTGCAACCTCATGATCCATATATACCTGCACCGATTCCAGTGTTGCCTTTTTAGGTTCGTATAAATATAAAACTGCAGTATCGGCGATAGAAATTTCCGAAAGCTCACGCAAAACCGACGCCAATAATTTGTTGAAATTAGTTTCACCAGCAAGGTCGCGGGCAATACCCAAAAATGATTGTATGGTTGCCTTCATGCCTTGCATCGAGCTGGCAAGCTCAGAAATTTCTTTTACTCCGGAGCGAACCTTGACTGTACTCTTAAAGTCAAAATGTGCAATCTTGTTAGCCTCTTCTGCGAGTTTTACGATCGGTGCTGTAACCCGTTTTGAAAAAGACACGAAAATTATGCATGTAAGAGCAAACAAAATGCCAAATACCAGCATACTTTGTTTTTTCATCTCAATAATTTCAGCCAGTAACTCTCTATGCGGACTGGCAATCAGCAGTGTCAATGGTCTTCCACCAGGTGTCTCAATGCGTTGCTTAAACGTTGCCCAGGTTTCTCCATCGATGTCGATTGATTGACTCGATATCACTTTTGATAAATATAGTTTGAACACTTTATTGAGAATAGGTGCATCCTCCTGTTCCATTAAATTTGGCAAGCGGTGGGTACCATCTTTTTCGGTAATGATTTCCGGCCGAAATGGGACTTGGTTACCATGTACCATTGCCAGAATCTGGGCGCTTTCGCCAAGTAGAGCAATTCTGCTGGACGGAGTGAGGCCGCTGTTTTCTATCGTTTGTAATATCGTGGATAATTCAAAATCAATGCCCACGACTGCATCTGCACTATCAATTTTTTGGGAATAAGTGACGCCAATTTGATGATTCGTGTAAAAATAATAGGGCCTGGTAACGTTGACCTTGTCAGGTGTGGCCATCGCCGTTGTGTACCAGATCGTCTCACGTGGGTCGAAATTTTTTCGCGGGATTTTTTTGCGGCTGGTTTCTTCTAGCTGTTTATTAAAGCTGATTACATGCTCGACCAGCTTTTTATGCTTCAGACTTGTACTTTGAACGACCCATGCAGTGTCATCCGGAACGTTGAACAACGAAGCATTAGCTAAATTTTTATCGTATTTTCTAAGCAAGAAAAACTCACCATCGGCGTAACCTATAAATATTGAAATTGCTGAAGAAACGGTGGCGATCGATTTCGCCAGATACTCGATATGTTCTAAGCGTTCATTTAAGGTGTCGCCAGGGATAGGCATGGTTTCTGCCAGAATCCCAATTTGATTTTTGGCTGGGGTGTAAATGGCCTGAATATTTTTGACGACTTGTCTACCGGTGCGCTCATAATTGCGATTGGCTTCCTGCAAAATGATTTGACCCATTTTATTGAATTGCGCGATACCAATTACCAACGCAACAAGTAAGCCAATTAAGCAGAATGAAAAATAAATCTGAAATGGTAGCTTCTTAGAAGTGTGCATTATGATGCCCTTTTTTTTGCCATGTTCAGGCTGATCAGGAAGTATATTTCATTAAAAGGGCAAAAGCACCAGCAAAAAAAAGCGAATATTTTCTCCAGGCGATACCAGCACATAAGTGGTTTTTGCTGAGCGGCAAGATATTGAGAACGGAAATGAGGAAGCGTTGCGTGGGCCTGATCGATGTGCTTGAGTGATTGTTGTTTGTGTTGCTGGCTGCCTAAACCTTTATTTGGTAAGGTGAGACGTCACCAGCTGCTGTTTTCTCGCCGCAGCCTTGTGTATTCAGCTACTTAGTTACGTGCAACATGTCAGGGGTGTTGGTGTTCCAGTCGAAGGCCGATTGCCGTGCGGGCCGGGAAACCCTTCCAATAAGTGTGGTCTGTATTGTAGCTGCCATCTGTTGCGACCGACCATTTGCCATCTTGAGCGTTTTCTATGACGTTAAGATAAGCATCTTTGCGGACATCATTTTTCAAATATTTATCCAAAAATGCAGTCACAAAGTGCTGAGAAATATTATTCATCCGTACGTTATCCCAGACCGCATCGAGGTAATGCTCTGCTGGAATAAAATGTAATTTTTCTGAATACTTCCAGGTTTCTTTGGGCGCCGGAATCGGTGCGCCTGCATTATGATTTGCGTTCTCAAATGTCAGTAAGTAGCGTGGTGCATTGATCGTATTCTCGTAAATATTTCTGACACCTGGCCGGTAGCCAGAGACATCGTCCGCACTACCTGCAATATAAAATATCGGGGTATGAATGCCAGCTAATCCTTGTTTGTCCCATATACCCATATTCCAGCCCCAAGGGGCAAAAGCGACTGCTGCTTTGATGCGTTTATCTATGCTGGCGAGATAGTTAGCATTTCCTGATTGGCGTATCTCCAATGCACTATCTGGTACACCGATTGGTGACTTCACTGCGGCTTC
Source organism: Cognatundibacterium jejuense (assembly GCF_014284255.1). Classification (GTDB taxonomy): domain Bacteria; phylum Pseudomonadota; class Gammaproteobacteria; order Burkholderiales; family Burkholderiaceae_D; genus Undibacterium; species Undibacterium jejuense. The sequence goes on along the minus strand of NZ_JACOFV010000009.1, from coordinate 21,585 downwards.
ACTAACACCACCGCCGACGGTATTGACGACCCCATAGGCGCCCATCGAGTAACCGATTACGCCAGTGATATTGACATTAATCATGCCTTTCAAACCATGGGTCGTTTCCTTATTTAATTTCTCCATTTGGTTTAAGACGAATAACTGATCTAAAGAGCGATTCATCAAGGTACTACCAAAACTAGACTGGTCCTGATAAGTGCTGTCCGTATGATCAATCGATGCAACGACATAGCCTTTGCTCGCCAGATTTTCAACCAAATGACTCAACAAAAAACGGTTGCCCGGATAGCCATGTGAAACGATCAGCAAAGGATATGGCCCGTCCGCACTGTTTGCTCGTGCATCGCGTACTGCTTGTCCCCAAAGAGTTGCTTCAGTGATCCCATCGCGTGTCATCGCATGTAATGGTGTACTTCCTGCTTTTTGATCAGCATTTAAACTGGCTGGATACCATATTTCAACAGTCAGCGGTCGGTTGTAGACGGGAATCTTTTCACCAGCTTTCGCTTTCACAATATCCAATTGATTTTCATGGGTAAAGTGCAGCGTCTTTACACCTGTCTGATAGGTACCATAGTGAGCGAGTTCTGGCGCATCAGGACGTATGGTGTCAATGCGATTTTCTTGTGCTAATACTGTGCAGGTCTGATTGCACAGCACGAAGGTAATGAGAGACACGACAATGCGTTTAAGGAACGGAGTCATTATTGTTTGTGCTTATAAAAATTTCGGCGGCGGGCAGAAAAAAACCAATGCGTGACTCTAGGTGGAATTGCATTGCTTGAAAAGCATTTAGCGCGTTTTGACAGATAATTTTTACTAAGTGATGTATTTTATCGATAGGTGGTATTTGGTCATAAAGAAGTCACGTTAATTTGATAGGCGGAATAACATATAGATAAAGAAGCCGTTCATCTTGAACGGCTTCTTTTCTCGTGATTGTCAGACTTGGCTCAGAATGAGTAAAGTCTGCCGTCGTCAGGCTTATTTTCACATATATCTCTACATATAAGCATGAATATCAACTTCATCAATTTGCTCCGGCTGCATAAACATATAGGCATATTCGAGATATACCCCGGAACGCAAGAACAAGGCAAATATATCGCTATCGATATGCTGATCTTTTTTCATGAAACTCATGATATTCAGCGCTTCAGATAAGGTTTTTCCTTTTTTATAGGGGCGATCTGATGCAGTCAGGGCTTCAAAAATATCGGCAATCGCCATGATCTTTTCTTTGACGTCCATTTCGTGACCGTGCAGGCCTTTAGGATAGCCCGTACCATCCATTTTTTCATGATGACCACCTGCAATTTCTGGCACCCGGCTCAAATGACGTGGAAACGGCAACTGCTTTAACATCATAATTGTCTGCACAATATGCTCGTTAATTTTGTAGCGCTCCTCTTCGGACAGCGTGCCACGCTTCACTTTTAGGTTGTAAATTTCACCGCGGTTGTACAAATGTTCCGGTACCTTGATATTGAATCCCCACGGATTATCGACGTCTATCTGGTCATGTTCTTCTCGAATGAAAATATGTTCAGCTTTGTCGTCCAGCACTTTTTCCATTACCGGTAGTGCTGCTTCAGGAATACGATTTTTTCTTTCTCTTTCGTTGTAAGAGATGCCGATACGATCAGATAAAGTACGCTCCCATTGTCTTTCTGCAATTTGATGGATGCGTGCCATTTTTTCTTCGCTCATAAATTCGCCGCCTTCATTGCATTCTGCGATAAAGGCAAATTCGGCATCGATGTCGGATAGCGTCTGATCGCGCTGTCTCTTCAGCTGGTCTGGATTACCACCTTCTGCCACAGCCTTCCAAAAATTGATGTGCACATCGCGCTTGATGACTTCAAAACGCATGCGAACTTCGTGAATACGATCATATAAGGTTTCCAGTTTGGTGGCCTTATCGACGATGTACTCGGGTGTCGTAACTTTACCGCAATCGTGCAGCCAGGCGGCAACGTGCAATTCTTCCCATTCTGCGTCGCTTAGACGAAAATCGGCAAATGCACCTGTATTTTCATTGCAGGCAGCTTGCGCCAGGCTCTTGGTGAGCATAGGAACACGCTGGCAATGGCCTCCTGTGTAAGGGCTCTTGGCGTCAATGGCACCCGCAAGCAATTGAATAAAGGCCTCAAGTAATGCCTTTTGTTCTTGTATCAGGCGCTGATTTTCTATCGCGATAGCAGCGGTGCCGGAAACGGCGACTGCCATCGCCTGACGCCCAACATCGATGCTGCTAGCATTGATTAAGAGTGCAATAGCGCCGACTAATTGATTTTTTCTGTCGCGCAATGGAATGGCAATCAGAGTGCATTCGTGTTGGTACTCGGCGATGCCACCAAAGTACTCGTGCAATGCTTCCACCCCGAGGCGTGTCACTGATGACGTCTGATGGCACACCAGAGCAACGGGATGAGAAGCTGTCGTCGGGATGATTTGTTGTTCAACGTTGACGACATGATGATCCATATAAACTTGTACCGACTCAAGTGAAGATTTTTGGGGATCATATAAATACAAAATCGCCGTATCTGCAATCGTGATTTCGGATAACTCCCTTAAGACGGTAGCAAGCAAGTTATTGAAGTTGGTCTCACCGGTAAGATTGCTGGCAATGTCTAAAAATGATTGTATCGTAGCCTTCATTCCCGACATGGATGTCGCCAGATCAGAAATCTCTTTGATGTGCGATTTGATGTTGATCGGGCTTTGGAAATCAAAATGGGCAATTTTTTGGGCTTCTTGAGCCAGTTGCACCATCGGTCTGGAGATTCGTTTAGAAAGCAAAAAGGTGATCAGGATGGCAATTAGGAATAGCACACCAAAAAAAAGCATGCTTTGCTTTTTCATGGCAATAATATCCGCCAGTAATTCCTGGTGCGGGCTGGCAATTAGTAAAGTCAATGGTCTGCCACCAGGGATGTCGATATTTTGTTTGTAGGTAGCCCAGTTTTCTCCGTCGATATCGATAGATTCGCTTAGGGCACCCTTGGCAGATTTCAGTTTAAGTACAGTATTTAACACAGGAACATCTTGTTCCATCAATCTTGACATGTGATGGGTGCCATCTTTGTCTGTGATTATTTGGGGGCGAAACGGCATTTTGTCGCCATATTGCAGGGCCAGAATCTGTGCATTTTCATCGATCAGAGCGATTTTGCTAGATGGTGTTAATTTATTGTTTTCCAGCGTCTGTAAAATGGTAGGCAATTCAATGTCGATACCTATTACTGCGTCTGCGTCTGCAATTTTTTGTGAATAGGTAACGCCGATTTGATGATTGGTGAAGAAGTAATAGGGCTTGGTGACATTCACATGGTCTGGAGCATTGATGGCGGACTTGTACCAGAGCGTCTCGCGCGGATCAAACTTTCGGCGCGTAATTTTTTTACGACTGGTTTCTTCTAGTAGTTTGTTAAAACTAATGACGTGTTCGACCAATTTTTTGTGCTTTAAACTGGTACTTTGAACCACCCAGGCAGTGTCGGCTGGTACATGAAAAAGTGAAGAAGAGACTGAGTTTTGTTGGTATTTTCTCAGAAGAAAAAACTCGCCATCAACGTATCCAATAAACGCTGAGGTCGCAGAGGGAATACTGGCAACGGCTTTCGCCAGGTAAGCAATGTGCTCCAGTCTGTCATCAAGTTGATCACCGGGTATCGGCATTGATTGCGCCAGAATTTCCGTTTGATTTTTAGCGGGCGTATAAATTGCTTGAATACTGTTGGCAACTTGCTTGCCAGTATGTTCGTAATTGCTATTAGCCTCATGCAGGATAATCTCGCCCATTTTATTAAATTGAACGACACCGATTGCAAGCGTAAAGGCAAAAATTAAACCGGTTAAGCTATAAGAAAGATAAATGTGAAACGGCCACTTTTTAGACGCTTGCATTGCTTATCCTTTCATGGTCAGATTCATTCTGATCAGAAAGTATATTGCACAAAAAACAAAATAATAAAATTTTGTTATATTTTTTTGTAAATGAATTGTACAAAGTCACGAATGAGCAATCTTGCCTTTGGCAGGGTGGAAAGAAACGCTGGATCAGAGGATGGCATAGATGCAAAATTGCAACATCACTGTGTTGCAGGAGGCGGCTATGAAGAAAAAAGCCGTTTAACTTACGCTAAACGGCTTTCAAAGCGGATATTGAAATTATTTTGCTGCGGTGTAGTACTTGATCAGGTAAGCGTTGTAAGTACCATCCGATTTCGGTACTCCACTGACTTGTACTGCTGTTCCTGCTTTGGATACGCCATTCGTCAATGCGGTCAATCCGGCTGTGGTGGTGATATCGATAGGGCTGACTGTGACGACATCTCCAGTACGATCAACTTGGTACACTAAGGCTGCGGAACCGGCTGTTGCATTTACGTTGACCGTGACAGCATTAGATCCGCCTTTTGCATTAATCGCAAAAGTATAGCTATTGTTTGTGCCTGAGGCAGCTACTAGCGGCGTTGCGACAGTCGTATTTGGAATAGTTTGTGGCATGAATATCGCATATGGAACAGTCCAACCACCAGTACCAGGATTGCTGGTGCTGGCAGCCCACGTAGCGTATGTCAGCACTATTGGGTTATAGGTAATGGGGGGATTTGTTCCTGTGCTTCCAAAATTAATGGCACCTGTGGTTCCGATAAAATTCGTAATCGCATTCGTCGAACCGGATGTATAGGTAACAATGGTTGGATAAGCGTAATTCCAGTATTTGAAACCAGTAATTGTTGTTTTGGGGTTCAATGGATCAACGCCGTTCGGTGTCGTTGCACTGATATAGCTCAAAGCCACGCCTTTGTAATTATCCGTCGGTGTCGGGAATGTCGACGTCAAGCTAAAGTTGGTGGTGTTCGCGTTTGTCACTTTGCCTTGGTATGGTGCTGTCTCAATATCAACGGTTGCAGCGTGCATTGTCGACGCCGTTACATCTACTGGCGTGATTTTGACTTTAAATCCTCGCACCAACGAACCGCTGGTCAGGAAGCTCGGTCCGGTACCAATTGGTGCCGCATCCGATGAGGTATTCGGGGTCCGGAAGAAGAATTGCGTCGTTGGGTCAATTGCTACAGTAATCGGCTTCCCGTCTGCGTTATCTAACACCATCGTTGCACCAGTGGTCTGATCAGCATGTATGACGTGACCCTCTGGGCTGATAAAAATCTTATTGAAGTTTGTCGAAGCAAAAATACGTGTCGCGACCAACGTGCCATCTTGTTGGTAACGCGCAGCAACGCGAACATATTCGCCAGTTTTTTGTAGTGCAGCGACCACTGCTGCGTTGCTGAAATCTTTGATCGTGCCGTTGTTTGTCTTGTTGTCCAGATCGTAGAACAAGGTACCGTTGGTCGTGTCTACATTGATAGTCAATGCCTTACCCGTATCGACAGGGCTGAAAGTATTCCCGCCACCACTCGTAGATAAAGTGCCTGTATCTCGTTCTATCACCATTGTATTGGTGGTGGTCGAAACCGATGTAACGCTGCCATACATGTGGCGTAAAACCAGACGGGTCAAATCATCGACAGGTTTGTGTTTGACCGGGCCGTTAAAATTCACTGACCAGATGATGTTGCCGCCATTGGCTGGAATATGGCCGACAATAAATGCGGGATGGTTGAGATCAAAATCAACATTAATCCCGTTACTAGTGGTACCAGTAACGGGCGTAGGATTGGTCGCAGAAGTCGCTTGCGGTGCAATAAATGGCGTTGCAAACTTAATTGGAACGGTCACTGTCTGGCTACCAGTAGCGCCGCTCGCACCTTGAATATTAATCCGCGTCTTTGGAATGACTGTGCTGGCTGCTTCTGGAAAGCCAGATTCAGGATCACTGGCAACGGTCAATCCCACATCACCAGGGTTTGCACTAATGGTCAGCGTCGCGCTAACGTAAGTAGTACCTGCTGTCAGGCTGGCGGAACTCAATTGCTCAGCCAGATTGTCCAATTGTTCTAGATTGCCAGACCAAGGAGCACTCAATAAATTCGACGTCACGTTTCCATTGGAATCGGTAAAAGTGATACCGTTAATAATGACATTAATCGCGGACCAGTCATCAGAAGATGCGTCACTGATCATTACCGGTACATTGACCGACTGTGGCGAAGTAACGATTGGTGGCGTCGGTGGTGTTGATGTGCTTGATGTGCTTGAATTAGCTGGAGATGATGAGCCGCCACCACCGCAAGCAGCGAGGCAGGCAAGCATGATGGCACTAAGTGCGAATTGATGATTTTTCATGATGTGAGTATCCCTTGTGAGAATAATGGTTGTTATCGATTGAGATTGCGCAACAAGCTACATACTTAGAAATGCCAATTTACAAAACAGCCCAGTGATAGTGAAATGAAGAAGACTGACGCAAGCAAAATTTTGGCTCGTCCATTTACCTATACGTGGTTAAACAACTCTATGAAATTTTTATGAATGATCGATGTTTTAGATCGCTTTTTACCTTAGCCGATTTCGACAATAACTTACCTTCGTTAGTTGTTAGTTGGTAACATCTCTTGATTAAAATTTGTTTCGTTGCGTATCGTTCTGTGTAACTCATCAAAATCAGCAATCGTTTGAAATTTGTGTTCAAGAATTGACATTTTTAATTCATCAATATCGTTCTGGTCTGGTAACTGTTGTAGCCTTTTGATCAGCGTATTAATTTTGATATGTTGCGAGGCGAGCATGCTAAATAAAATGAAAATAGCAAGTGTTGACAGGCAAAAGAATAGATCAGTTTTTGAGGCGAATTGTGGTGTCATAAGAACTACCAATTAACGTTGTTAAATTAAACCTGGTTGCGCGGTATTGATCTTCTGTCAAAAACTGACCCGCACTATTTTTTATTCAATAGATAAGCTCTCGATTCATAATTTAGACAATCGTGACATGCAATTAAACGTATAGATACGAGGAAGATCGAGGCATGGATCATAAGACCTTGGCCGTCGATATATCAACATGAGCCATGAACGTGTGTTACGTGCCAGCAGTTGACCGTCAGAAAGTAACGTATTTTGCAAAAATGTAAGGGAATGAAAGGCGCAAGTTTTATTGCGTTTGCGCATGTTTAGCAGGTTTTTTAAAAAGCAGCAGATAAACAGATCTGGTTTGTAAATTCGAAATGTGTTGTTGAAACGGAATTTTGTTGTATCTATAGTGGAACAGGGGACGGTATTCAGAGGCAATAATTTTTTGTTTTGGCAATACATATTTATTCACGGCACTATAATGGAGTGAGTGGTTTTATCCTAAAATAAAATTATCGAAATTATCGAAATTATCGAAATTATCGAAATTGCTCAAGAAAGTGATAAAGAGAATTGGGGATAGCAATCTTCTCAGGTCACGGTGACAGATACATTTTTGAGTGCCAAAATTTTTAAGCGATTTGAGAAAACGAGATGAGATAGCTTGAGAAAATAATAGCTTTGGCTATGCAATTTAGTATTACGTTTTGCCACAGTTTTTAATCAACATCCATTGCAAGAAAATTTCGCTCACCAGAAATGTTGGATTAAATAATGCATTTTTTGAGTTTTACTCATGGCTTGAAATTTCGGCTCATCGCCGTTGGCTTGCTATTCATTTTTTTTGGGAGTGTTATCCGCTACAACATCGCTGCGCATATGATTCGTAACAATATGTTGGAAGTGGTTTCTGCTCAACAAAGTTCGTTAGCAACTTATGTGGCGTTGGATATCAACGAGAAGGTTCTTCAACGTCAGCAATTGTTGGAAAAAACAGCGAATGAGTTTCCTTTGCCATTGTTGACTCAGCCGGCTAAATTGGAAGCATGGCTGCAACAACGACAAGAATATTCTCCGCTGTTTTCACAAGGGATGGTGGTGGTTCCTAAAGATGGGAAAGGCGTTATCGTTGATTATCCGCATATTAGTGGCAGACATCAACTCGACTTCAATGAAAGAGACTGGTTTATCGCGGCGCGCGATGGTGCTGATTTTTACATAGGTAAACCTGGAATCAGCCGAGCAACGCATCAGGGAGTGGTTAATATGAGCGTGCCGATCAAAGACGACGGTGGTCATATTGTCGCTGTTTTGATGGGGAGTACTGAGCTAAGTATGCCGAGCTTTCTTGACTTGTTGGAAAAAATTCATCTCGGAAAAACCGGTGATTTTATTTTGTTTTCTCCGCGAGATCAGCTCTTTATATCCGCTTCAAGACCCGCGTTACGTTTGCAGCGTGCGCCGGAAATTGGCCGTGATTCTTTTCATGACAAGGTCATGCTGGGTTGGCGCGGGTCTGGTGTTAATACTGATTCTGCTGGCGTAGAAATGTTAGTCGTAGCAACCGATATCCCAGCCGCGCAGTGGATACTCTTGGCAGAGATACCAACCGATGAAGCCCTGAGCCCGGTTAGTTTGATCTGGGGTACGTTTGTTCGAAATAGCGTAGTTTCGGCATCGATTCTGATTTTAATTTTGGTCATGTTTCTGGAGTATGCATTCAGACCTTTGCGATCCTCAGCTAAGCTTATGCGCGAGATGGCACAAGGCGATAAAACGTTGAGTCGAATCGTCGTAAAGAGAAAGGATGAAGTGGGCTTGATGCTGGAGAGTTTCAACTTATTAGTTGATAAGCTTATCGCAACTGAAGTGCAAATGAATTATCTTGCCCATCATGATGCTTTGACAGGCCTGCCGAATCGTCGTTCCTTTATGATTAGCATGCGCCAAAGCATGGCTTTAGCAGGACGTCAGGCAAATAAATTAGCTTTGTTTTTTGTTGATTTGGATGGCTTTAAACTAGTGAACGACAGGTACGGTCATGCAGTCGGTGATCAATTGCTCAAAGAGGTCGCTGATCGTCTCAGGGATGGTGTCCGGCAATCAGATCTGGTTGGTCGGCTAGGGGGAGATGAATTTGTTGTGCTCGTAACTGAGTGCAATGATAGATCCACTGCTGCATTAATCGCCAGCAAATTGGTCGCTAATTTATCAGAAGTATTTTATATCGGTGATTTGGTGTTAACTGTCGGAGCGAGCATTGGTATCGCCATGTTTCCGGACCACTCTCAAGAATTAGAAACTCTCATGACCTTGGCAGACAAGGCAATGTACAGAGCCAAAAAAAACGGAAGAAATTGTTATAAGTTTTCGTTAGAAACTGATGATGAAATTTATGAAAACTGAATTAAATACTTGGTTCTAAATTCACTTGAAAATACCAAGAAAGCATTGAATTTTGTCCTTAAAAATTAACTGAAACAGAAAATTGCCGGGATGCTTTTTTGGCAAAATTGTCGCCAGTTTTTTATTCCTTGTTGTTTTAAGAAAGCGACATGTGGAGAGGAATTTTCATTAAAGAAAAAATAATTTATTGAGAAGCTATTAATATGGGGATGGTTTTTTAGATATTTTTTCTATCTATTTTTTTTACGTAAAGTCTTTTAATAAAACAGTAGTCAGATAGCTCAATGTAACTCGATGTTTTTTTTGTTACGGATGTTGACATGTTTACGCGTCTTGCTAATATGAACTAACGTTGCAATTGGTAAACATATTAATTTCCTTGTCTGAGAAATGTATATAGAGACACTTTCCCGACTAAGGTGTGTTCCAGATAGCGTTTCTATCACAAACTTTCAACAGTCTTGCCAGATAAGCGGGGTAACTGATGATAACGCTTAGTGCGAGTTTGTTTGTATTTTAAAACTCGATGAGTTAGGGTGTTGAAGTGAGAGACTTTATTGAAATTCTCATTATAAAAAAATTAAAATCCGGGATCATCCCAACGATCTTGGTTATGTGAATTTGTTAATGAAGTTTAAACAAGCTTGAAAAGCTTGCCGCAATCTGTGCAGAATGCGTCGTATCGGACTGGTTACGTAAAATACACTAGGTCTTTCTCGATATATTGACTGTTAACTTTTGAGTGGGGAATTTGAATGCGAGTTGATTCGTTTATGCGCTTGAAATCTAATCAATTTTTACAGCGAGGATTTACCTTGATTGAAGTGATGGTCACCGTGGCGATTATTGGTATTTTAGCTGCGGTCGCTTTACCAGCTTATACCGATTATGTTTTGCGTGGTCAGATCACAGAAGCCACAAGTAATTTATCGTCGATTCGAGCCAGTATGGAGCAATATTTTCAAGACAACAGAACTTATGCTGATGTGGGTGGGGCGATCCTTGCACCCTGCAATGCGACTAATCTGGCCGCGATTCAAACCAAGTACTTTACACTCAGTTGTCCGGTACAAACGGCGACAACTTATACTATTACTGCTACCGGTATCGCCGGCAAAGCGACTGCTGGTTTTACTTACAGTATTACGAATGCCAATTTTCAGACTTCGACGATGGGATCTCGCTGGGGCGGTGCTACAAATGCGTGTTGGATAGTGAGCAAAGGGTCGACATGCTAAAAGTATGTTCCAATCGGGGATTTAGCTTAATTGAAATGCTGGTGGTGATTTCGTTATCTGCGATTTTGCTATATCTTGCGCAAGCTGGATTTTCTGGTTGGATTAGCAATAGTAAAGCGCGCAGTGTTGCTGAGGCAATACAAAATGGCTTGCGCGCAGCGCAAGCCGAAGCGGTAAAGCGAAATCGGCAAGTAGCATTTGTTCTGACCAATGCTGCGCCAGCTGCAAACGTAGCGGCTACCACCGGCGGGAAGAATTGGTATATCCAGGTATTGCCTATCTTTGCGACAGAGGTTGTTGATACACCGTATGTCCAAGGTGGCTCATTCGGCAACATAGGTCCGGGCGCCGTGGTAACTGGTCCTGCGGCCATTTGTTTTAACTCGATGGCACGTATGGTAGTTAATACTGCAACAACGACGACTGCGGCATTCGGTGTTGGTTGTGCAACTGCAGCCGCTACTACCTACACTGTAACGATGCCTGCAGCAAATCGCACTTATCGGGTGCAAGTTTCTATGGGTGGGCAGGTGCGCTTGTGTGATGCGAGCAGAGTCTTATCTGTTGCTAATCCAGATGGTTGTTAAAATGAAAAACGTACTCCAAATTCCCAAAAAACAATCTGGTCTGTTGTTGGTAGAGGTGCTTGTTTCTTTGTTGATATTTTCTTTCGCTGTGCTTGGTCTGATTGGCCTGCAGGCAACGGCGACTAAGTCATCATATAACTCAGAAGACCGGATGCGCGCATCGGTTATGGCTAACGAACTTGTCGCAACGATGTGGAATCAACAAACACTGACTCTGCCTGCTGCTACTATCACAGCATGGACAGCAAGGTTAACTAACACAGCTGTTTCCGGCCTTCCGGCTGCCACGGCGGTCATCAGTGTACCTGATGCGAATGGTGTGGTGACGATCACCATTACCTGGCAAGAACCTTCATTACCCACGACTAGCCAGTACATTACTCAAGTTGCTATGCCATGAAAATTCAATTGCATTATCGTAAGCGTGAACAAGGCCTTTCTCTGGTCGAATTATTGGTCACGGTTGTGATCGTGTTGCTGATGTCGCTTGCAATTTCTGGTGTATTGTCAACCAGCGAAGGCAAAAAACGGACGATGACGTCTGTCAATGATATTGATCAGGCCGGTAACTACGCAATGTACCAATTGGAAAAAACGGTGCGGGCAGCAGGCTCAGGCATTTCTGATAACTTTCAGCAGGTTTTCGGTTGTCAGATATTTTCGGCTTTAAATGGAACGCAAATATTGCCGTTCACACCAGCGATGGGCGCGCCATTTACGGCATTGAATACGGCGCTTGCAGGTGTTTATAGAGTTGCACCGTTAATTATTGCCAAGGATCTAACGACACCAAATGTCAGCGGAAAAAAGTCCGATGTGTTAATTACTATGACTGGAACTGCTGGGTTTGGAGAAGTGCCAACACCATTTACAACTGTCGCTGGTCCAGGTCAATTGAATCTGATTAATTCTATTGCCTTTAATGGCAATGATTTAGTGTTGATATTGGATCAGGCAGTCACCAATGGTTCTCCCTGCATGATTCAGCAAGTAACTGCTGGTTATGCGGGGGCAATTAACGTAACCGCAGTTCCTTTAAGCGGTGTCTATACTTCCAGCCCTATCGGCACGACCAGTTTAGCTAATTATTCAGGGAATGCGTTCGCAATGAATTTGGGTAATGCTACTGCAAACATGCCAAATTTTCAGTTAATTGGTGTTGGTAATAACAATGTCTTATTTCAATATGATCTTTTACAAGGGGCGACATTTAATACGGCAAACGCGATAGCTGACGGTGTTTTTGAAATGCATGCATTATATTTTGTCGATACCAATGCCGATGGCATACCTGATACTTTTATCGATCCGGGAACTGCCGGGTTTGATTTTGTAACATTGGAAAGTGGTACTGCTGCATCAGTTGCGACCTTGAAGAGTATTAAAGCGATTCGTCTGGGGCTGATCACGCGGACATCTTTAAGCGAAAAACCAACTGTACCGCCCGCTACGACAGGTCCGCTAACGTTATTTTCTGATCTGGGCGCGCCTTTCACCTATACTCGTACACTCAGCACGGCTGAGAAGAATTTCCGTTATCGTACGATTGAGCTAACCATTCCATTACGTAACTCATTGCTGTTAAATTAGATCATGATATTCACCAACATTTCTTCGTGTAAGTATGGTTCGTCACGAACGGGTTTCAAACCAGTCCGCGAGCATGGTGTGATCTTGTTTGTGACTTTGGTTGCACTTTTGATTTTGATGATATCAGCGATAGCGATGGTGCGATCCTTTGATACTTCGTTAGTTTTGGCAGGTAATTTAGCATTTAAACGTGATCTGATTAATCAGGGGGAACGCGGTGTTGTAGCTGCCAAAGCGGAGATTCAGAACCCTGCGCAACTCGGTACCGCAATTGCTTTGCAAACTAGTGCCCCAGCATTTAATTACTCAGCAACGCTGCTACCATCGGACGCCCACGGATTGCCATTAATGATAACGAATGATGCGTTGTGGACCATGACGGGTGCTGACATCACTGACGCCACGACCGGCGTCACGATTCGATTTGTGATTGACCGTTTGTGCAATTTGCCGGGACCGACAAGCACAGCCAGTTGCATCGTCGGCTCAACGATGCTTTCCACTGGTGGAACTGCCAATGTTTCTAAAGGTGTACCAAACGGTCCCATTGTTTATCGGGTCAGTGTGCGGGTCAGCGGCCCAAGAAATACGCAGAGTTATATGCAGACGACGTTGTCGATGTAATGATGTTATTGACGACAGACTGTAATTTAAAGGAAATGAATATGAACAAGCTCTCTTCGTTTAATCTATTGCCTGGGTTTTTTACATGCATTACGGCTGCTTGTATGTTGAGCTCTCCCACCATTGCGCATGCACAGACTATCATCGCCGATCAGCCTCTTTTGACATCTATCGCCGTTCCAGGAAATTTATTACTGTCTTTGTCGGTTGAATATCCGACCGCCTTGAGTTGGGCTTACCCGCCAAGTACCAATCCATATACTCCTGCAACCAATTACCTTGGCTATTTTGATCCTGGTAAGTGCTATGTATATAACAGCTCTGCAGCCGATGATGTTGCCGTAAATACGAATATGAAGGGTTATTTTCAGTCTGCTGGATTGGCGACGAATCATGCATGTACCAGTTCGTCAGCTATGTCATTGTGGAGTGGTAACTGGCTGAATTGGGCGTCCATGCAGACGATTGATACTTTCCGTTGGGCTTTAACCGGTGGATATCGGGTCATCGATACAACGACTAGCACTGTATTGGAAAGAACCTGGGCTTCAGGACAAGGCGGTAAAGATGAAACTGTTAACAAGAGTATTACCAATGCTTCTTATATTGCCGGCGCAACGCCATTTAATTGGTCGACTGTCACGTCCCGTGTTTGGGGGACTGGTAATCAAATTTGGGTATCGGGCGTGAGTGCTTCTAGTCTCGATTCTCCAAGTGGTGTTTCTGCATCAACCGTATTTCCCGCCACCGGTACAGTGGCTTATTCTGGGCAAAACTCCTACAACTCATCTAATTTAGCTAATTCAAGCAAAGTTTACGCTTTAAATGCACGAGTAAAAGTTTGCGATACAACTATCGGCGTTGAGTCGAATTGCACGGCATATGGTTCTGGCTATAAACCTGAAGGATTAATTCAACAATATTCACAAAAAATTCGCTTTGGTGTATTCGGTTATTTAAATGACAATTCAATACAGCGCGACGGTGGTGTATTACGTGCGAACATGAAATTTGTCGGACCAATACAACCTGCTTTGCCAGGGACTACGGGAAATCTTGGACAAATTATTGCTGGTACGAATACGCAGACAAATCCATATGCTGAGTGGAGTGCAACGACAGGGATATTTGCCACCAATCCAAATCCAAGCGATGCATCTAATTCTGGTGTGACTAATAGCGGCGTAATTAATTATTTGAATAAATTTGGTGAAGCAGCGAAATCCTATAAAACTTACGATCCTCTCAGTGAATTGTATTATGCAGGTGTGCGTTACTATAAAAATTTAGGTAATTGGCCCACCTATACGTCCAATCCTACTGCATCAATGATTGATGGTTTTCCTGTGATTACCTCTTGGAATGATCCGATTCTGTACTCGTGTCAAAAGAATTTTATTTTGGGCATTGGCGATCGCAATACGCACGCTGATGCAAATTTGCCTGGTAGTACCATAGGAAATGCAAGTTTCGAAACAGCGCTGAGGCCAACGGATACCACTGTGAATGTTCAGACTGCAACCAATATGGTCGGGACTTTAGAAGGGGTCAGTAGTCTTGGGACAACCTTATTTGGTGACTATTCTTCGTATTTTATGGCCGGGCTCGCCTACGATATCCATACGAATGATATGCGACCAAACGAGTGGGCCAATACGGACGGTACAACGCCGAAATACTACACGCAGACAGTCGCAACATACTGGGTTGATGTGCAAGAGAATCAAGCCTATGCCAACAACAATCAATTCTATTACGCCACGAAATATGGTGGCTTTTCCGTGCCAAGTGGCTTTCAACCTTATGCATCAACTAATTCCAAAAATACGCTTACGGTAAAAAATGGTGCCGCAGCAGCCACCACAATACCAATGACGAACGCGATGTGGCATACCAATAGCGATACATTCGGATCTAATTTGCGTCCGGATAATTATTTTAGTGGTGCGCAGGCGAATGTCATGGTTGCTGGTTTGAATAGTGCTTTCGCTAGCATTATTAGTAATATCAGCGGTTCCTCAACGACTTTCTCATTCACCTCGGGGCAAATAACAAGTTCCAACAATATTAGCTATGCGAGCCAATACAACTCAGGTAACTGGACAGGGGATGTCGTTGGCAGCTCCGTGACCTATGACGCGACAGGCACACCAGCTTTCACCTCCATCTGGGACGCGCAATCTTTACTGGCAACACAATCCACAAGACAAATTGTGACCTGTTGCACGGGCACGGGGGCTGGTTTTCCATTTCAGACGAGTAATGTAAGTTCAAACAATCCTACAGGTTATGCAACATTTGCTAACGTTCCGGGTGTTGCCGCCGGATCGCAATCGTCAGCAAATTATCTCGCCTACCTCAGGGGAATCCGGGCTTTGGAAATTGGCCAGACTAACGGTGTGTACCGAACCCGTGCAGCAGTACTGGGTGATATTGTCGATTCAAAGGTGGCGGCAGCTGGCCCACCAAACAGTGCTTTTTCTGAAAGTTTTAATCCTGGATACACTGCGTTCAAAACAGCGTATGCATCACGTAAAACTGTAGTTTATGTCGGTGCTAATGACGGCATGGTTCATGCGTTTGACGGCTCAAATACCAGTACGGGAGGCGCTGAATTATTTGCTTATATTCCAAGTGCTGTTTATGGAAATAGTAGCACTGGACCAGTAAGCGGTTTGGCATCCTTGGGTAATCCGACGTTTGTGCATCATTATTTGGTTGATGGCCAACAGCAGGTGTTTGACATCGACATGAATCATACCGCCAACAGCAGCAGTACAACTCCGTCATGGAAGTCAGTATTAATCGGTGGATTGGGTAAAGGCGGTATTAGTTATTATGCGATAGATGTTACAGACCCCTCCACCTGGACGAGCGAGACTGCGGTTGCTAGTAAAGTATTGTGGGAGTTTCCTAAAGCCACAGATACAACAACTGTGAGCCAGATGGGATATTCTTTTGGTCCGCCAGTTGTCGTAAAAACTGCCAAGTATGGCTGGGTTGTGGTCTTTACTTCGGGTTATAACAACTCAGACGGTAAGGGGTATTTTTTCTTTGTTAATCCTGCCACTGGAGCCTTACTGGAAACTGTCGCTACCGGAGTTGGCTCAACTTCTAATCCGGCTGGACTAGCCTACGCCTCTGCTTATGTTGCCAGCTTTAGCGATAGCACGGCCGACGCTATTTACGCAGGTGATTTGCTGGGGAACGTATGGCGCATTGATGTGACCACGACAACTGGTAACTATGCGACACCAACGAAAATTGCTGTATTAAAAGACTCTTCAGGCGTAACACAGCCTGTAACGACTCGCCCACTGATTGAAGTTCAGCCAGGAACATTTAAACGCTATGTCTTGCTTGGCACGGGCCAGTTGTTGAGTACACCTGATCTTTCGAGTACACAAATACAGACCTTTTATGCAATTGTTGATGGTACGGCGACAGCATTTTATACTGCGACGACTTTACCCAATGGCGTAAGCTATCCAATTGCTCGCAGCAATATGGTGGCAGATACCAACCTTACATCGGGAATTGGTTCTGCTCCAAGTAGTCCAATGGGATGGTATATCGATTTACCGACGAATAGCGTTGGAGTTGCGGCACGGGTTGTGGTAACACCGAGCAGCACCAATGGAATGGTGGCATTTGCAACGGTCACACCGAATGGGGATCCGTGCAACCCTTCATCCAGCGGTTTAGTTTATGCGATAAATATAGGAAACGGCACATCTGTGTTAACTAACTCAAGTGGTGGCGTGGTATCTAATATTTCCAGCGGCACAATCTCGGATGTTGCATTTCTTAATATCAATGGACACGTGCGCTTACTCACCGGCGGGCAACAAGGGGTGGCTAGTCCCGTTCCACCTCTTGAAACGTCAGTAAATTTTAAACGTATCAATTGGCGGGAATTACCGACAGCGGATTAAATCATTTGTTGATGCAGGGTAAATATTTTCAAATCAATACGGGCAATGTCACATCAGTGGCATTGCCCATGCGTACAAATACTTTTCGATTTCTGTGCTTAACAGCTTCTTTGGTCGTCCATCTGGTTGCGTTTCAATTAAGTAGTGATAATGTCACGGGCGAGCGCCGAAAGCACGCCAACATCGACGCCAGCCAGCACATTTTGTATGTTAGTTTTTTTCGTGCTCCAGTTACAAATCCTCAATCCATTTTCAGGCCAACGTCTGAGATCGTGTTGCCGCCGGATGCGTCCAGGTTGAAAGCTGCGCGAAACGAGGCAGAAGTTCAATCTACCGATCCCATCAAAAAACATCCGGAACTCAATGATCAGCGACCTTCCACTTATATGCCATCAAGTGAAATGGACATTCCTGCTGTGCCTGTCTCTGAGCCAAATTTTGAAACAGTACAGTTTCAGCATCATGTATTGATGCCAGTCCGATTACGTATTTACGTTGATGCTAAAGGCCTGGTGAAAGATGTCAGGTTGTTAGACGATGGCGGAGCGACCGCTGAAACATTAGATCAATTGCAGGCAGTATTTTATGCAACAAGATTCATCCCGGGGCGTCGTTATGGTCGTGATATGTCTTCTTATATGGATTTAGAAATTAACTTAAACGATTTGGTGTTGATTCTGCCTTGACCAACGAATCAATAATTGCGTTTTTTAACGAAAAGGGAGAGTTAATCGTGTCAACTCTCCCTTTTCATTGAGGCGTCACTGTCTGGATTGATATCAGACAGAGCGATAGCCTTGGTTTTATTTACTATTGTTTCCCGGTGTCGAATACATCTGAATAACTTTCTCTACTCCGGCGCTACAGACATCACAAAACTTATCGCTTCGATCAAACATGATGCATTGCATTGCTGGACGGAAGTAGCCATTTGATTCGTAATTCGCACCTTCAAACGCGCCAGTGACGTGTTCAAATTTAGCCTCTGAAAACAACTTTTTACTAAAGGCGAGATCCTCTTTGAATAAGGTACTCATTTCTGATTCGGGGCGATTTTTCGCGCGCAGTTCAGCACGAATCTTTTGATACGTTTTGGCATGCTCATCGTAAGCTTGCTTAGGCCATGTTGTAGGTATTGGCGTATCTGTTGCGACTTTATCTTTCCATTTTAGGTTGGCTGGATCGAGCAAT
This sequence comes from Cognatundibacterium jejuense, assembly GCF_014284255.1. Classification (GTDB taxonomy): domain Bacteria; phylum Pseudomonadota; class Gammaproteobacteria; order Burkholderiales; family Burkholderiaceae_D; genus Undibacterium; species Undibacterium jejuense. The sequence continues at coordinate 3,244 of NZ_JACOFV010000009.1, read as the reverse complement.
GCTGTCGCATTTGGTTCCCAAGGTTCGATTTTGGTGGCACTCGGTTGATAGGCAACAGGCGAGGTGTAGTACTCGTCGGCGAGGCCTGCAAAATGATGTCCGAATTCATGCACAAATAAATAATTAGACCAATCACTCTTGGCTGCTGCGGTACTGAATTGACCAAAAATGCCGCCACCGCCATAGGTTTCGTTATTGACTAAAATTTCAATGAATTCGTAGGGCGCATATTGAGCTATATCGCGTAAGGCACGATTATCAGTGGTAAGCACGTAGCGTTCACTGCCAAAAATGTCATAGCGGGTACCCAAAGCTGATGCATGGTGAATACCGGTTGATGGGCGTGATACTCCGGATTCTTGCGTAGGAACAGCCATGGCCCAGACGTTGAAATCTTTCGCATGCTCTTTGAAAGGTGACACCTCAAACAAATGCTTACTCAATCTGGTCGCGTCGGCTTTGAATTTCGACATTTGTGCTGCGGTATAACCATCACCCAAAATCAATAAATCGACCTTATCTACCGATGCACCTGAAACATGAATTGGAATAGGTTTTGCTGGAGCAGGGCCTTGTTTGCGAATCACATCTTGCGCGTCCGTATCTACGTCAACGCTCCAGGAAGGTACAAAGGCGTTGTTTGCGTCGCGCTTAAAAAGACTGACTTTGACCGGATGTTCTGGCTTAGGAAAACGCACAGACTCTTGAAAGCCGCGGCTGATTTTACTGGCTTCATCAGTGCTGCGCCATTCACCAAATACCGTCGAAAAACCACGTGAATATAGCAATTTCCCTGTGGTCAGATCGGTAACTTCGACTTTATTGTTGCCGAGGTTGGAATTATCGATGGCTTGGTTCATATTTCCCGGCCACGGCAATGGTTCTACCAAGACTCGTTCCAGCGCATATTGCTCTGCGGCGGCATTGCCACTATGCATGTAGTCAACACGTATCGTTGCTGGCTGGGCGGCGTAGGCGAGTTGCGATAAACCCAGTAGTGCTGCGCCAAAAAAGGCGTAAGGTGAGTAGGTCATTAGGGCTCCGGATAATAGATATTGTTTTACCAAAATACAATTGTAAACCCGGAACCTTGCTTGGTGCACCACCAAAATCACGCTGTAATCTGTGGTAAGCATCAAAAATGACCAAACGTCACACAGGCAGTTCGATATTTAACTTATTGCAAAGCCTGTATGTTGGCGCTTGAGTAAGATAATTTTTCAGCTATTTTGTATAGCGTGCATGTCCGTTGACTACATCTTGGATTTTAAACATGGTACGCTGCTTTTTACTCGATGCGTTTTTTCGTCAAATTTATTTGAAATAGAATTTAAAAATTAAGACGAAAATTTATCTCAATAAATCAATGTCTTCCTGTTAGTGGATATTAAATTAGGCAGAGTGATTTGGTAATAGTGACCGTGCGACTGATGTGGCAATGGTTTGAGCCAAATCTGGATCACTCACCGCGCGCGCCAAAGAAACGCCACCAATCAAGCATGCCAGTGCAGCCAATGCAGCCTCTACATCGTTTGGTAAATCAGGCGATGCTGGCCCATTCACGATTAATTTCGCTACCTCACGGAGTTCTATCTCAAAAGCTGTGCGTGATAATGCGTCAGAGCGGACTACTTCAGACGTTAACGATGGCAATACACAACTTTCGGATAAGTCGCAAACGCGTCTCTCATTGAGATAGAAATTGACAAATAAATTCCACCACTGCTTTCCGTGTTCTTGCTGAAATTGGAGCAGTCCATTTTTTAAATATGTCATTCCGTGAACCACAACTTCACGAAACGCATGCGCTTTGGAATCGAAGTGTACATAGAATGCACCGGAAGTGACTCCGGCTTCTTTTGCCAGACCATCTACTCCCACACCAGCAAAGCCACCTTTTCTAAAACCACGTCCTGCACCCTCTAAAATCCGTTGACGTGTTTGAAATTTTTGTTCATTCCGAGACATGTTTCCCTCATTAAACTTTTAATTATTCTCAAATTATACTTGTTCACATAACGATCGTCATGTATATTGAAATAACGGTCGTGATTTAAAATGTTTGGACATAGAGAACACAACTGAAAACTGATTTGCGTTTAAATACGTTTGATAAATGAAAGATACTCATGAATACTCTTAATAAAGAAAATACCAACGGTAATAATAGCCACGCTAAGACTATCGTCATTACGGGTAGTAGCAGCGGTTTTGGCGCATTGACTGCAAAGGCGCTTGCCGCAAAAGGACATAATGTCATCGCGACCATGAGAGATGCATATACTCGCAATGTCGCTTTCAAGGCTGAACTGGAAGCCTTCGCAAAACAAGGTGGTCATCAACTCGAAGTCGTAGAGCTGGATGTAACTAGTGATGATTCTGTCGAAACGGCAATCGCTGCCATTGCAAAGTCACATGGACGCATAGACGTGCTGCTTAATAATGCTGGCGTGATGAATATTGGCGTGACGGAAGCGTATTCCAGTGCTGAATTGCAAGCGCAGTTCGAAGTCAATACCTTTGGTCCGGCACGTATGATACGCGCTGTGTTACCGACCATGCGAGCACAACGTTCGGGTTTGATTGTGAGTGTTACGTCACTTGCCGGGCGTGTAATTTTTCCTTTCTTTGGTGCATACAACGCGAGTAAGTTTGCTTTAGAAGCGTTGGCTGAAGCATACCGTTATGAGTTGTCTGGCCTTGGTATCGATTCAGTTATTGTTGAACCAGGTCCGTTCGGAACGAGTTTGCTAACAAGAAGTCCTGCGCCTCACGATCAAAATATCGTTGATGCTTATGGTGACATCGGAAAAATTCCTGAGGCGATGAAAGCAGGATTTCAAAGTATGTATGACTCACCAGAGCCTCCACGTGTAGAAGATGTAACGGATGCCATTGTGAAACTCATAGAGCAAACATCTAAACGACCATTGCGTACTGTAGTGATGCCCAAAGGTATGGATTTCGGTGTTGAAAAATTGAATCAGCGTGTGAGTGAAATTCAGAATGCATTGCTCACAACCATGCAATTTGATTCAATGATTTAAATTGACGGTAATGTCGCAGACAAACCAGGTATCTTTGGAAAGCACTTGACTTCTCTTTTAGGAGTCGAGTTGAGCCTGTAAGAAATTCTGTGTAAATGCCACGGAACAAATTAGTGATCGTATTTTTGAATGCGGTCACCAAACTCAATCATAAAACGATTTAACGCCATACGCCAATTTTGAATAGGCATTGTCCA
>NZ_JACOFV010000087.1 GCF_014284255.1 Cognatundibacterium jejuense | reverse complement strand
TCGTTTCACGGTCCTGTTCGGGATGGGAAGGGGTGGTACCAACTCGCTATGGTCATCAGGCATAACTTGTCGATCTACTGTGTGTGCGTTGTTCTGCAGCCCACAGCAAATCCAATTCAGAAGAAGTGTCGTAGAGTGTGCGCTCCGAGTGATTCTCATCTCTCTTTCGCACTAATCTTGATTCATTTATTACTGGTTATGATTCGTACCAAACTCTCTTTGGCATTCACTTCATAATTTCTC
>NZ_JACOFV010000086.1 GCF_014284255.1 Cognatundibacterium jejuense | reverse complement strand
CCCAGTATTGGTGGAGGTTGACGGGATCGAACCGACGACCCCCTGCTTGCAAAGCAGGTGCTCTCCCAGCTGAGCTAAACCCCCTTATACTTCAGCTAGCTAACTCTCCAGCTGAAACATAACTACTCTTCTTATTAAAGCCTAACTTACTACTCAGCCTTAACTTATTCTCGTTATCTAATTTAACAGTCAATAAAAGTGAACACTCAACTACAGCGCTACTCTAGAAAGGAGGTGATCCAGCCGCACCTTC
>NZ_JACOFV010000085.1 GCF_014284255.1 Cognatundibacterium jejuense | reverse complement strand
TCGTCGGTTCGATCCCGTCAACCTCCACCAATACTGGGGCTGTAGCTCAGCTGGTTAGAGCACCGTGTTGATAACGCGGGGGTCGTTGGTTCGAGCCCAACCAGCCCTACCAATAGATAGTACAAACTTAAGTCAGCAAGATTGAGAGAAATAGCTCAATAGACGTTGAAGTGAAGATTTAGGTTTGAACTTTCAAAGCGAAAGTCAGTGTAGTTTAAGTAGTATCTCGTTCTTTAACAATTTAGAAGAAGTAAA
>NZ_JACOFV010000084.1 GCF_014284255.1 Cognatundibacterium jejuense | reverse complement strand
TCTGCACTATCTCGGCATTTAGTCAGCATGGTTCAGCAATACCATGGAACCGCTGGATTAGCGTTTGTAGAATGGCTGGTGGACAGTGTTAAGTCTTTGCCTGAAATGTTAAGAACAGCAATTGATGGCACGAATAATAAGCTTTGCCCCACTAATGCACATGGGCAAGTCAAACGAGTATCAGAGTTCTTTTCTTTGGTCGCAGTTGGTGGTGAATTGGCGACTGCTGCCGGAGTCACTGGCTGGGCTGATGGT
>NZ_JACOFV010000083.1 GCF_014284255.1 Cognatundibacterium jejuense | reverse complement strand
GAAGGTGCGGCTGGATCACCTCCTTTCTAGAGTAGCGCTGTAGTTGAGTGTTCACTTTTATTGACTGTTAAATTAGATAACGAGAATAAGTTAAGGCTGAGTAGTAAGTTAGGCTTTAATAAGAAGAATAGTTATGTTTCAGCTGGAGAGTTAGCTAGCTGAAGTATAAGGGGGTTTAGCTCAGCTGGGAGAGCACCTGCTTTGCAAGCAGGGGGTCGTCGGTTCGATCCCGTCAACCTCCACCAATACTGGGGC
>NZ_JACOFV010000082.1 GCF_014284255.1 Cognatundibacterium jejuense | reverse complement strand
CCCAGTATTGGTGGAGGTTGACGGGATCGAACCGACGACCCCCTGCTTGCAAAGCAGGTGCTCTCCCAGCTGAGCTAAACCCCCTTATACTTCAGCTAGCTAACTCTCCAGCTGAAACATAACTACTTTTCTTATTAAAGCCTAACTTACTACTCAGCCTTAACTTATTCTCGTTATCTAATTTAACAGTCAATAAAAGTGAACACTCAACTACAGCGCTACTCTAGAAAGGAGGTGATCCAGCCGCACCTTCCG
>NZ_JACOFV010000081.1 GCF_014284255.1 Cognatundibacterium jejuense | reverse complement strand
ACGGTGCTGTAGAACCAACCGTCGCCAAAAATGCCAGGCCATCTTGCAAACGGCTTTGAACTTTATCAACAGCACGTTGGATAGACATAGAAACCCAAGTGTTCAGGTCGATTTGCTCTAACAATGCGCCTTCGTGGTGTTCAGTTGCTTTGATACCAGAGTCAGCGATGAAACGGAATGGGCTGCCTTCTTTCAATGTTGCAGAACCAGCCTGAACAGATGCTGCTTTCCAGAACTTTGTACGTGCATCAGTTG
>NZ_JACOFV010000080.1 GCF_014284255.1 Cognatundibacterium jejuense | reverse complement strand
GGGTTTCCGATGTTTGGTACACCGGTACACATGTTTTAGCTTATATAAGAGGGTCTTTTTTATTATTTGCATGAAGTGCGATTTTGTAACTCAGTACAGACTTAAGCCTGTTTGAATTTTGCGTGGACTACATTGCTGGAATTTTTTATACCGTCTAGGTAGTCCGCCCAATGCTGCATCATCTTTTTACGTTCCTCTAAGAATTGCGCTCGATCATAGGCGCTCGCTATCTTGTCTTTCTGGGCATGGGCAAGC
>NZ_JACOFV010000008.1 GCF_014284255.1 Cognatundibacterium jejuense | reverse complement strand
GCGGGTCTTGGTAGTCGGTGTCGATCTGGTAGCCTTTGGCGCGTGCTTCGGCTTCATCTTTAGCACGCCATTCATGGGCTTTTTTCATGCGATCGGGCCACAATGCTTTCCAGTTATCTCTATCCTCATATAAAAAATGACTACGTACCTCGTCTTCTTCGCTGTGTAATTCCATGGTCATAAAATACGCACCGGGTTGAAGTGGATTTAAGCGATCGTCATCTCTATACATGACTATTCTCATATAGACCCCATCGGCTTCTAAATTCCAACCTGCGCCATCTTCTAACGCCATCCACTCCTCAAATGTCGGTATATAACGTACATCTATGTTGATATTATGTAGCGAACTACGCCCCATAATTCGTGCAGCGTCTCGGTAATAGAATTGCCGCCAGCCTTTCTCGTGCAGCATTTTTAGGAGACTAATGACCTGTAGTCGTGCTTCATTGTGAGGAATTTGATTGCGCGGGGGAAGTCCAAAACTCAGATCAAAACTAAATATGCCCCACTTGTGAGTATCTGGCTCAAAAGTCGATCCCATGGCACCAAGTGCATTAGTGATAGTGAAAGTATGCATGCCGTGCTCGAAGGTGATCTGTCCAGGACCTGGGTTGTAGATAGTCCAATCGACATCATAAAAATTCATTCCTGCTGGTTGCTTATTTACCCGAACCGCTTTTTTTCCGATTCGCTGAACAAAATCGTCGCCAGATTCACCTAAACGAATGGATATTTTTTGTACCATGCTTGCCTTCTCCTTCTTTGATTCATTGGTAAGGTGTTCATATTGCTTTGTGCAGCCGTATATCGCCGCCATCAGCAATAAGCCAAGAAATATTTTTTTAAGTATGTATTGCATAAAAATAAGTGCGATTAGAGCGGCATTGTGGGAGTCACTATGTGGTCATCTGCATGATCAACCCATGACGCCATCGTCTTCAATTGACTTTCCATATGCGGCGATTGCCTTTGCATTAACTTATGAAATAATTGAGCAGCCTGTTCAATCCATCTCATTCGTTCATCAAATACTTCCAATTTAATGCCCTTCGGCGCCACCGATTCCAATTCTGGATCATCGGTATCACACGACGACGCAAACACCAGCTTGAGCGCAGGTGATGCCCAATTCACCCATGCTGAACGTTGTTGCTGTATCCACCATTTAAAATCCTCATCGTCGTAGATCAGCGGCTGCAAAATCTTACCTTGCTCGTGCTTGGCAATACTCAGCAGATGTTCCAATTGCGCCGCAGGGCGTCCTGGCATCAACGGTTCCATACTTTCAATTTTCTTGACCTTATCAAAACCATATTCCAGCAATTCATTCCACTTAAAATTATTCATTTTTTGTAGCGCCTCCTTCGCCCATGGCATGGCTTTGATGGAGTCCAAAATAGGCGGCACAAAATTATCTCCGCTACGTGTGGCCTTGCACATGTCGAAACTTTTAGAAGAAAGGCTATACGCCCAATGCCATGGGGCGATCTCATAAAACAACCACATATTTCCTTTACCTAATCCTTGTAAGACGGTGCCGATTGTTTTGACTCGTGGGTCTTCAATCGAACAAGCGACTGTCTTACTGGCGAATGCTGCTAATGCTGCCCAGTAGTAGCGTCCTTTTTTAGCCGGATTTCCATGTTCTTCGGTCTCTAAATAAAACCTCGCATAGGTGGCACTGATGCGTCGGGCACGGACGTTATATTGATACAGCAACATGTTAGTTTTGTTGAGCACAGGCGGTTTAGCAGACAAGCGTTTAAAGGAAAATTCTTGTGCTAAGGACCATACGTGCTGACAATCGCAATCTATCTTGACGCAACTGTTGGGCGTGTTATTGGTCATTCCTTGGGTTGTATTAACTGGCATTACTATCTCCCTTGTTGTCACCTGGATTGCTCGATCCTGGCCGTGTCATCGGCTCAGGTGAGTTAAGCGCATGCCACACTGGAGCGACATACAATGGCTGCGGTGATGAGGTATAAATACTTGGTGTCGCGCCGTCTGATGTTGTCTTACTTACGTGCTCACCGATGGAAGTTTTGGCGTGATAGCTTTGTCCCACAATTGGTGTGCCACAAGGCAAATGAAAGGCAAATAAAAGGCAAATTTTTCATCATATTCATCGACATGATGGCCTCAGAGAGAATGTACAAAGAGTCTCTGAGGTGAGCCATAAAACACAGGGATTATTCATGACAGCCGGGTGATCACAATCAAACGTCTGGTCCCGTTTGAAACAGTTTGATGATCTCGGGTTGGGGTGAAGGTTGCCCATTCCAGTGGGCACCGGGTTGGAGTGCAAAGCGCTGTACTTTTCCGACGGGAAGTGGAATGCGCTGATTGCCCTTGACCAAGGCGGCAGTGATTTGGTCAGGGTCGTCACCGACCGTGACCTCTACGGTGGACATATCTTCGTCCCCAGGGAAGTAATCATTGTCTTCGAGTTGTCGGCCTGGGTAGAGTTGATCAAAGGCGGCGCGTACGTCGCGTAAATCCGCCTCGCCGCCAGCACGTTGCCGCAAATGAAACTCTAGCCATAAATAATGGCGTTGTCCGGATTTGTCCTCAAACCAAAACTTGGCAGTTTCGGGAATCCCGCGCATGGTGGCCATTTGCTGGTACATTGCCATTTCCCATGCACCAACAGTTTCAAACTCGCCGCTTCCTTTATAACTATCTAATTCAATCAGCCGTGACACATTCCCCGCCAGTCGATGACGCCAGGGAAACTTGACACGGATATGGCGCATATACCACTGTGGATCAGCGACCCAGCCTGCCTTGATCTTTTCTATTGTTTCGGGTTTGAAGCGCCACGCTTTTAACTCTTTCCAACGATCTTCTTGGAGGGTAAATGTGCCACCGGGCAGCTTGGCGTTATAGCTCTTGACATCGATGTCACGAATAATCTGAGCGCGGTAGGTCTGCAATTCCACCTGATGGGTAAAGCTGCTGGCCCATAGCATAATAAAACCTTGCGGCGCAATTCCAAAACGTAATGCAGAAAAGCGGGGTACGACTTGTCCGTAGCGAGGGGAATTCTTACTGACCGTTTTAGGCTCTTTAAAAAATAATTCGTAAATACGATGTAACGGTAATTCCGCTTCCAGTCGATAAAAGCGGTCTTCCTGATAATCGTAATAGCTCAGGTGGATGGTTTTTGGCAGACGAGATCCTTTTGGATTGGTGCCGCCCATATCGCTACTACCAGCGCCCCATGTTGCACCAAACCCAGAAAAGAAACGAGCGACGGTATCACCTTGTGCGTCTTTAAGCCAATTGTCTGCCCATAGGGTTTCGAGGCTGGAGTTCGCACGAGGATCAATATCAATGCTGTATTTACAAAACGAGATATCCCATTTCATGAAGGCAGTTTCTGGCGTGATATGAGAGGGCATGAATAATCCTTTCAAAAAATCGGAGGCGGAGGTGGGGGGCGTGATCGTTACCCCTAAGCCGGAAAGCGCGGCGTTGGTCAGCCATGCACGGCGTTGTTGGTTGATGGGTTTAACCGGCTTCATGATGGCGCTTCCATATTGTTGAGTTTTGATAACGTGGTTCCATGCCAAATTTGTCGCTGGCAGAGAGATGAAGATAGGCGTGACGAAAGGCCTTTGCGGCCTCCGTACCTAATTGGGCATCCAGTTCCCAATTCATGCGCGTAGGTTTGCCGGGGATGAAGGCATTTTCTTGCACTTGGGCGCGCAATGCAGTTTGTATTGTGGCGATCTCGAGGGTTTGTGCGGTGACATCTAATTTATCATGGTAGATCGTCACTGTATGTTTTTCTGCCATATCCACCATCAGTGACAGCGCCACCTTATAATAGTCACCGGTGATCATGCGTTGATGAGAATACGGATGCAATCGAGTCGTTTGTTGATCAGATGGCAGGTACCAGCCCTGTTGATAGGCAAAGTCTTGCGGTCCTGGTCTCTCACCATGCTCACCCGATTGGCTTGGTGTCAGATGTCGCTGCTCCAGTTCGGGCTTACCGATATCGCAGACATAGCCACCACCCACATCGGAATGCGCACCAGGAATGCCAAACTCGAACCCCATCGGGAAGTAGTCATTACCAATGATGACATGGACCTGGCAAGCACTGGTAATGGTGGTGCCACTAAAGTTAGCGCGATATTCATCCAGCGCCACCAAATGAAATACATGTTTGGCAGCGTCTGGGGTAAAGCACAAGCCAAGATCGTTGACGTCATTGCCGTAGTACACGCCTTCGGAAGATACCGTCTCGAATAGCCCGACAAAGTTGACCAACACCTGCACAAACCGCCATTCATCAACAAAATGTTTATTAATTTCATCCGCATTGCGCAGTAAATGCATAAAATGTCGCGCCGTTGCTGCGCCACGACTAAAGCCAAAGATATTTAGCTCTAGTAGGCCGGGTGGCCCTTTTCTACCACGACTGTTGCTCACTTTATCTAGCAGCGGTGTAAAGGCCGATTGTGCGCGTGCCCGGATACCAGTCTTGCCCTCACCTAAAGCAAAGCCGGTGACATCATCCTTTTCAAATTTAGTCGTTCCCATGCCTTCGATATACACGCCAATGTCTGGACCATCGCCTTCTTTACCAATGGCTTTCCACATGCGTGCGACATTGGATAAGGCATTGTCGTAGCTGGTTTCTCCACCACCATATTGTTGACGGATTGCGTCATTCGCCTGTTCGACGTTGTAGTAATTATTGAGTGTCCCATCAAAATACACATTGGCTTGGACCTTATCGATGGTGACGATGTGCTGCGTATCGTCACCTGGTGTCGTTACGGTTTGATAGTTGTATAAGCCTTGCTCCATTGTTTTCCTCCTTTCATTTATTCAGTGTGTTGACGACTGTTGGGCGCGATATGTATGGGGGTCGATTGATTGCCGCTGCCGATGCGGGGGGTACGTCCTTGGGAATCGCTCATCACGTTGATGATGCGTCCATTATTGGCCTTCACTCGGCATGGAAATTTGGGCACGATGCGCCCTTGCTGATCACGCAGTACGAACATTTCGTTGTAGGGTGTGATGTCTGGTAGTGGATTCACACCGATACTCTTCGGTCCCATGTCACTGTGCGTCGCGGCATGAGTTTTGTATGCACCTGTCGTACCCTGCTCAATCCCTTCAGCATTCCATTTGGTGTAACTGCCGCCGCCATTAATGATGACGGCCTTTGTTGCGTTGATCCGTATCGACTCGGCGTTCTGATTGATGTTGAGTTTAGCGATGAAATTGATGCTGTTTTTTAAGGCCTGAATTTCAATGTCGGCATTGGCAGCAATCAATTTCATTCCCGCCTTGTGCGCAAACAAACGGATCGCTTCGCGCGCGCTGGCGAGCAGGCTCTTGCCACTCGATAAGCTGATGTGTTCTTCAGCGGTGATGGCGTGATGCTGACCGCTGTGGTGCTGGGTGTTGCCGGGCGTGGTGGTGGCGATGCCTGCCGGACTTGCGATAACGATATGCGGCTTGGCTAATTCTGGGAATTGGCCTTTGTCTGCGTGGTTGTTGTTTGTGCCCTTGATATCGCTATTTTGTCGTTTGATTTCTTTGGCAACGTCCGATTGGTCACTTGGCTCTTGCGCACCGGCCTGTTGTGCGGCCTCAGCTAAGGTGCTGTGTTGGCTGTGCGCTTGTTGCAGACGCTGGGCGGTTTCTTCTAAGCTCGTGATGTGGCCTTGTGCCTTGTCTCTGGCTTCGGTCGTGATGAGCAGACCGTCTTTGGCACGAATGGCGCCGTGGCCATCCGTTCTGAGTTCAAACCCTTGACCGCGTGGTTCTTGACGACCTTGCTTGTTTTCAACACGGGTGATGAAGCCCAGACTCAGTTGGCTGTGGTCATGGTCACTCTTGAGTTGTGCCTGAATTTGGTCTTGGGTATCGTCGAGAATGAGGTGGTTGCTGCGCCCTGTAGCGCTGTTGCCACCGCCTTGGTCAGTGAGTTCTCTGCTGCGTATGCCCATTAAGGCTTGTTGGCTCGGTAGCTGCCATGGCGGCATATTAAATTGATTGTGGACGCTGCCGCTGCAAATCGGTCTGTCAGGGTCGCCGCCGATGAAATCGATGATGACTTCTTGTCCTATTCTGGGAATAGCTTGTTGCCCCAGTTGATTGCCCGCCCATGGTAAAGCGACGCGAACCCAGCAACTGCTGTTGTGGTTGACTTCGCCATAGCGATCCCATGGGAACTGGACTTTGATACGCCCATATTGATCGGTATAGATATTGCTGGCGGCGGTATCACGGTCAGGGCCGGTCACCATGGCAACTTCGGGGCCGTAGCAACGGGGTTTGATTTGCGTGTGTTCTGGGCGTACGATTTCGTTGCTAGGTTGTACGGTGAAATCGGTTTGGACTTGCCATAAGCCGCGTTCTATTTGTCCGACTGATCGCGCAGTGATGAGATTGGGGAGCGCAGCAAGGTTGAGCTTTGCGGACGGGTTACGTTGCGTATCTTCGCTGACGTTTTCTATTAAAAAATGGGTATAGATAACGACATATTCTCTATTGGCCGAACCTTGAGGATGGTCGGTCAGGGTGAAGGAGACGCCAGGCACTACACCGCGCAGATAGGCACTCGCCTTGGCACGTTGTCCATGTTGGCGACGTTCTTCTATCCGCAGTCGGGTTAAGAATTTGCCTTGTTCGTCCGTTTTATTGGCCTGCGGGTCAGATCCGGCATTGGGTTGGCTATAACGATTGCCGCTCTGGGCATCGTGCCAACTATAGAGTTCTTGGTCGTTTTGTCCGGTTTTGCGAGGGTCACTACTTTTAGCGTCGAGGCTGGAGCGGCATCGGGTGTAGTCATAGTCACGACTGGCGACACTGCCCGAGGTAAGGCTGTGTTCAGGGCTAAAAGCGTGAATGTACTCGCGGTCGATTTTATGACCAGGTGGGTAATACGGAATCGTTGCGTAGGCTTCACTGGTGGTGCGGAATGCGCCATTGAAATCAGAGAGGATTAACCGATGCACACCGTTGCTGTGCTCGAAGTGGTAGTTGATGCCCCATTCCTGCATAAGGCGCGTCACAAACGCAAAATCGGTCTCGTTGTACTGGACGTAATAGTCTCGTGATGGATACTTCTCAATCAAACGCTTGTCGACGACAAACGCATAGTCGTTGAGTACTGCTAAAATCGTCTCAACGGGTGTTTGATTCTGAAAAACTTTACAATCGCTGGTCAGTGTGGCGAGATGTAACCACGGACGTAAGGTGAATTCGTAAAGTGCATGGCGGCTATCGACGCCGATGAAGCGTGCGGCGGTGACTAAAGCAGAGATTTCTCTGGTACCAGCACCGAGGTGACCAGCACTGCCACCGGGGAGGCCAGGGATAAAAGAGCCCTTGCCTTCAAGTTCGATGGTACAGGTGATTTCTTTACCAATGACGCTATCGAGGTCAAGATCAGCGCCAACGCCAGTACCCGAGCTAGCACCCACACCCACACCAACGCGATCCGATGTTTGCAACGTCAATCGGTAGTCGAATAACTGGTTGACGCCATCGGTGCCGGATAAGCGTAAAGGTGTTAACGACTTGCTGATACCAGACAAGGCGGCACCGCTGACGCTCAAGGCGCGTTGGTGGGTGAATAATCCGTTCACGATATGAGTCCTTTGGCGAGCTTCATTGCTGATGTTGAAATGCAAGGCGCTGAAAAGAACAAAAATCGTAGCGAAAGATAAAACTTTGCGGAAGGATTCTTACTTAAGGATGCTTCTATTACATCTTGCAACTTCTGGCGTTGCGGAGGCTAACGCGTTAGCAATCTAGTCTTAACCTAGGAAAGTCTAGCGGTATAGTATTGCCTGCAATGCAATAACGCGAATTCGGCCACATGGGGGCTTGTTTTAATGTATCCCAAGCCTGTCAATTAAAATTTTGTTATACGTCAATAAACTTATGAAATCCGTAACAAAATAACACAGACATTTGTCCGCCAACGGATATTGGAGGATACTTGTAAGCCTATGCTGCAATGATCTTGCTAAGCTTTTTCTCGTGTCTTCCCATCCATAGGAGAACGTATGACCACAACGCACTTCGCTGAGCTGCTCGCTTATGCGCAAGCCCACCCTGGCCCAGCTGCCGACCGTCAAGGTCCTTTCATCGCAGCTTACTTTGAAAACACCGATCCCGACGAAATTACCGCACGCGGTCCGGCGACCTTGTTTGCGCAGGCAAACGCGCACTGGCGTTTGCTCGATGCACCGCGTGCCGATCATACGCCGAAGATCCGGGTGTTTAATCCCACATTGGCCGAGGATGGTTTTGTCAGCGAACATACCGTTGTACAAATCGTCAATGACAATATGCCTTTCCTGGTGGATTCGGTCACGATGGCGATTAACCGAAGTGGTCGCACGGCGCACTGGATCGTCCATCCTTTGATGAGCGTCACGCGTAACGATAAAGATGGTATCGCCTCAGTCAGTACTGTCGCCGCAGCCAAAGCAGCAGGCAGAAATGATCCTGTAGAATCGTTGATCATGGTTGAATGTGATCGCATCGTCAGCGTGGCAGAACAGCAAGCCCTTGCCGAAGAATTAAAACACGTATTAGCAGATGTATTAAGTGCCGTGATTGACTGGCAGCCGATGTTGGATCGCGTGCATGCAGTGTGCAGTGCTTGCGAAAAACATGCGCCGTCGCAAAGTGGCAATGAAGGTGTGGCTTTCTTGCGCTGGTTGGAAGAACGTCATTTCACTTTCCTCGGTGCCCGTGACTACGATTTGAAACGCGATGGCGACAAAGTCAGTCTGGTTGCGATTCCTGAGTCTGGCCTCGGCATTTTGCGCGGCAAAGTCCAGACCTCACTCGCCTATTTGCCGCCAGAAGTATTGGCGATTATGGAATCTGACGAAACGGTATTGGTCACCAAGGCCATGACACGCTCCACCGTGCATCGCCCGGCCTGGCTGGATTATGTTGCGATAAAACGTTTCGATGATAACGGCAAGGTGATCGGCGAATCACGTTTTATGGGACTGTACACATCGTCTGCATACTCAGCTCCAGTGGATGAAATTCCTCAAGTGCGTCAACGCGTGGCAGCTGTGATGGCGAGTTCTGGCGTTGTGCCGCAAAGCCATGCTGCTAAAGCTTTACAAGCGATTCTGGATGACTATCCACGCGATGAATTATTCCAGATTGATACGCCGACGCTAGCTGATCATGCGATCGGTATTTTGCGTTTGCAAGAACGTCAACGCACACGTTTATTTTTACGCCGTGATCCGTTTGGTCGTTTTACTTCTGCCCAGGTATTTGTGCCACGCGATCGCTACAACACAGAATTGCGTGTCAAAGTTGGCAATGAACTGATGTTTGCACTCGATGGCGAATCGATAGAGTTCACGCCGATGCTGACAGATAGCCCGTTGGCACGTATTCATTATCAGGTTCGTGCAAAAAATCGTGCGCCAGTGAATGTGAATCTGGGTGCTTTAGAAGCACGTATCGCCAAGCTCGCACAACGTTGGGAAGATGATTGCACGACCGAATTGCTGCGCACCCACGGTGAAGGTCAAGGACTGGCGTTAGCAAATCGTTTTGCAAATGCATTCCCGACTGCTTACCGTGAAGATTTTTCCGCGCTGGTTGGGGCGGAAGATTCAGAAATGTTGGCAAGCTTAAATCCTGAGCAAGCGATGGTAGTCAAACTTTACCGTCCGTTGGATGCTGATGCTGGCATGCTCCGCTTTAAGATCTACAATACCACCAAAGTTGCGCTGTCAGATTCTTTGCCAGTGCTGGAGCACATGGGTGCGCGCGTGCTCGATGAGCATCCTTACCAGATCGTCAATGGCACAGACAATTTGTGGATCCATGATCTTGGATTGCAACTGCCCGCTGATACCGATTTGTCTGCGATTAAGGCACGCTTTGAAACCATGTTCTCGCAGATCTGGAAAGGTGAAGTCGAAAGTGATGATCTGAATCGTCTGGTGTTGAATACAGCGCTCGACGCACGTTCTATTGCGGTCCTGCGTGCTTGTTCTCGTTACTTCAAACAACTCGGTTTTGCCTATAGCCAAACCTATATTGAATCAGCATTGAATAAAAATGCTGACATTACGCAATTGATTGCAGAATTGTTTGGTGCACGCTTTAAACCTGACTATGCCGGTGACCGTGAAGCCGCGCAAAAACACATCAAAGAACTTCTTGAAGCGCATTTGGCCAACGTCGCCAGCCTCGATGAAGATCGTATCCTGCGTCAATTTTATGCCACTATCATGGCAACGCTGCGTACTAACCTGTGGCAAACCAACGCCGATGGTAGTTTCAAACCCTACATGAGTTTTAAACTCAATCCACGCGAAGTACCAGGCGTGCCAGAACCTAAGCCTTTGTTTGAAATCTGGGTCTACTCTCCGCGTGTTGAAGGTGTGCATTTACGCGGTGGCAAGGTTGCCCGCGGTGGCTTGCGCTGGTCTGATCGTCGTGAAGATTTCCGTACTGAAATTCTGGGTCTGGTTAAAGCACAACAAGTTAAAAATACAGTGATCGTACCGGTGGGTTCTAAAGGTGGTTTTGTACTGAAAAATGCACCACCGATGTCCGATCGTGAAGCCTATCAAGCTGAAGGCGTGGCTTGCTACAAAATTTTCTTGTCTGGCTTGTTAGACATCACTGATAACATCGTTAAAGGTGCGGTCGTACCTCCGGTCAAAGTTATTCGTCATGACGTCGATGATCCCTATCTGGTGGTCGCTGCGGATAAAGGTACGGCAACGTTTTCAGATATCGCTAACGGCGTCTCCGCTGATTATGGCTTCTGGCTTGGTGATGCATTTGCATCCGGTGGTTCGGTTGGCTATGACCATAAAAAAATGGGTATCACAGCCCGCGGTGCGTGGGAATCCGTTAAGCGTCATTTCCGTTCACTCGGCGTCAATACTCAGGATACCGCGTTCACGGTCGCTGGTATCGGGGATATGTCAGGTGACGTGTTTGGTAATGGTATGCTGTTATCTGAGCATATCAAACTGGTTGCTGCGTTTGATCACCGCCATATTTTTATTGATCCGACACCAGATGTTGCCGCGTCATTTGCTGAACGCCAACGCTTGTTTAATCTGCCGCGATCCAGCTGGGATGACTACGATAAAAAATTGATTTCTGCTGGCGGTGGTGTGTATCCACGCGGTGCTAAATCCATCAAACTCAGTGCTGAAGCCCGTGCTGTGTTAGGTATAGAAACCGAAGAATTAACACCAGTCGAATTACTACGTGTGATTCTGCAAGCACCTGTTGATTTGTTGTACAACGGCGGTATCGGTACTTATGTCAAAGCGACATTTGAAACCCATGCACAGGTGGGCGACAAGGCTGGTGATGCGTTCCGTGTCAATGGCAATGAGCTGCGTTGTAAAGTGCTGGCAGAAGGCGGCAACCTGGGTTGTACCCAAAATGGCCGTATCGAATTCGCACAAAAAGGTGGGCGTATCTACACCGATGCGATCGATAATTCTGCGGGTGTAGATTGCTCAGATCACGAAGTCAATATCAAAATTTTGTTGGGTGCGATTGTTGAAGCTGGCGATCTGACACTTAAACAACGTAATGATTTATTAGCCTCCATGACCGATGAAGTTGGTCACCTGGTGCTGACCGATAACTACTATCAATCACAAGCACTGGACATCGCCGCACATCGTCCGTTGTATGTGCTGGATGGTCAGCAACGTCTGATGCAGTCATTAGAAAAACAAGGTCGCTTAAATCGTGCGATTGAATACCTGCCAAGCGAAGATGAAATTTTGCATCGCAAAGCACGTAAGCAAGGCTTAACCGCACCAGAAGGCGCCGTCGTACTGGCTTACGCAAAAATGTCGGTCTTTGATGATCTGGTTGCCAGCAACTTGCCGGATGATCCTTTCTTCAGTCGTGCGCTCAAGGCTTATTTCCCGCAAGTCTTGTCGGAGCGTTTTGCCGATGCCATCGCGCAACATCCTTTGAAGCGTGAAATTATCGCTACTTACATCACCAACACAGTCGTCAATCGTGCTGGCGCAACCTTCGTGAACTTCATCGCTTCTGAAGCGGGTGCTACTGCCGCAGACGTGATTCGTGCGTTCACGCTGGCACGAGAGATTTTTGATCTGGAAGTTTTATGGGATCAGATCGACGTGCTTGATTACAAAGTAGCGTCTAATTTGCAACTCGATTTGTTATCTAAACTGATCGCGATTACTCAACGTGCATCACGCTGGATTTTGCGCATCCGTTCACAAAGCACGGATATGCCAACCTTGATTCAACGCTATCAACCAGCAGCACGTGAATTGCGTTGGCAGTTGGATGATTGGTTGCCAGCCAATGCGCACGCCGCATGGCAGCATGAAGCCGATGTGCTGGTAAAAGCCGGTGTTGAACCAACCTTGGCACAAAACCTGAGTGCGCTGGAATATATTTTCCCGGCACTCGATCTGGTCGATCTGGCAGCGAGCACCAATGCAAATCTGGAACAAGTTGCCCGCGCTTACTTTGGTGTGGATGACCAACTTGGATTAAGCGGCTGGCGCGCACAAATCAATCGCTTACCAACAGAAACCTTGTGGCAAACACAGGCTCGCGGTAGTGCGCGTGATGATGTGTACTCAATCGCGAGTCAGATCACTCGTGGCTTGCTTACCCGTCAGGAAGACCTGCCAACCTGGCATGCACGCAATGCAGCTCCAATTGATCGCTTGACCAGCTTGCTCAGTTTGATCAGTGCTCAAGCAGCTGATTTGGCACCAGTGTCTGTTGCCTTGCGTGAGTTGCGACATCTGGCGTAAAGCGTATTACGTCTTTTACCTGTGGAAAAGATCCCTGTTCATCATGATGGATGGGGATTTTTTTAAGGAAATGTAAAAATAGCGCGATAGTTTAAATTTCAGCGTCGAACTAAGTCAGGAATTTGTAATCAGAATCGGGCGTTGCATTCAAAACTTTGATGTGGAAAGCACTGCAACCATCGCAAACATAACAAGAATTATTGAGACAAAAATTAAGGATACTAAATGAAAAACAAAAAATTACCTCGGTTAAAACCAGTTGCAGTGCTGTGCATGATGTTGGCATTGCCCTTGGGTACAAGCCTGGCGCACGCAGCTGATATGACACCTGAAGAAATCGCCGCAGTTAAAGGCGATGGCATCGACAATTCAGTCAAGCCTGGTCAGGATTTTAACAAGTACGCCAATGGCGGTTGGGAAAAAAACGCTAAAATTCCAGATAGCAAATCCGGAGTCGGTTTGTTCGATATGCTGGCAGAAGAATCGGATGATGCCGTCGCTCGCATCATACAAAAAACCTTACAAGCTGAACCAGGTACTGCCGCCAGAAAAATCGCTGATTACTATCAGGCTTACTTAAATACTGCCGCAATCGACCAACGTGGATTAGATCCTATTCAGCCGCGTCTCGACGCGATTGCCGCGCTGAATGATAAAGCTGCGCTGGCAACCTATCTGGGTCGCAATTTACGCGCTGATGTTGACCCTATCAATGCCACTAGTGTATTTACAGAAAATCTGTTTGGACTGTGGGTCTCGCAAGGCTTTCACCACCATGCAAAGTATCAGGCTTATTTGTTGCAGGGCGGCCTAGGCTTGCCGGATCGTGAATACTATCTCGCCAACAGCGCTGATATGGTTAAGTTGCGGGCAAATTATCAGGACTATATCGCCACCGTGTTGAAAATGGCGAATGTACCAAATGCTGAAATCGCCGCCAAACGCGTATTCGATCTCGAATTAAAAATCGCTAAAGGCCACGCATCGCGTGAAGATACTTCCGACATGCAAAAAGTCGATAACACCTGGCGTAAAGTAGATTTCAACAAAAAAGCACCTGGTCTTGATTGGAATGCTTACTTTGCAGCATCAGGTCTGGACAAACAAACGGAATTCCTGATCTGGCATCCAACTGCATTAAAAGCGTCCGCCAGTTTGGTTTCGTCGATCTCATTAGATACATGGAAAGACTATTTACGTTTTCACTCCATCAATCAACGCGCTAGTGTCTTACCTACGGTATTTTTCAAAGAAAAATTTAAGTTTTATAGCGCTTTATCAGGAACGTCGGTACCCGAGGCGCGCGAAAAATATGCCATCAATGCAACCAATAATGCATTGGGTGAAGAAGTAGGTAAGTTATATGTCGCTGAGAACTTCTCACCAGAAGCCAAGGAGAGTATCCGTTCCATGGTGACGAATTTGCTTGCAGCACTGAGCGACCGGATTCAAAACAATACCTGGTTAGCAGCAAGCACCAAAAAAGAAGCGCTGCAGAAAATTAAAAACACTTACGTCGGTGTTGGCTATCCCGAAAAATGGCGCGATTACTCAGGCTTAGAAGTCAAAGCAAATGATGCGTATGGCAATGCTGAGCGAGCAAGTGCGTTTGAATACCAACGTGCTCTGGCAAAGTTTGGTCAACCAATCGATGACACTGAATGGTGCATGAACCCGCAATTGGTGAATGCAGTCAATATGCCTTTACAAAATGCAATTGATTTCCCGGCTGCGTATTTGCAATCACCAAACTTTGATCTCAATGCCAGCATCGCGACCAATTATGGCGCATTAGGAGCCACAATCGGCCACGAAATCAGCCACAGTTTTGATAATACCGGTGCCATGTTTGATGCCAAAGGTGAACTGCGCAATTGGTGGACCAAGGCCGACCTGGCTCGTTTTAATGCTTCAGCCAAGGCCTTGGTAGCGCAGTTTGATCAATACCGGCCTTTCCCTGATCTGGCAGTAAAAGGACAGCAAACTTTGGGCGAGAACATTGCTGATCTGGTCGGTTTGATGGCATCCTATGATGCTTATCATGCGGCGATGAAACAAAAAGGCCAGGAACCTACTGAAGCAACAGACAAGGAATTCTTCATGGCTTATGCGAAATCTTTCCGCAGCAAGGTGCGTGATGAAGTCTTGCGTACCATCGTGATTACCAACGAACACGCGCCGGAACAATATCGAGTGCAAACCGTGCGTAATCTGGATGCATGGTACAAAGCCTTCGATGTCAAACCTGGTGAAGCGCTGTATCTGGAACCTAAGGCACGCGTTAAAGTCTGGTAAAAAATAGCCTCAAAAACGAAGTCGGATCAGATGGCGCATAATAAGCGCTATCTTGTCCGACTTTTTTACAGGTCGGAATATCTGCAAAGGATTACCGTACCATGACGCAACTTTCGATTCTTGACCTCGCACCCATCGCGCAGGGTAGTTTGCCCGCACAATCTTTCAAAAATTCACTCGATCTGGCACAACATGCAGAACGCTGGGGTTACCAGCGCTTCTGGCTGGCAGAACATCACGGTATGCCGGGTATTGCCAGCGCGGCTACGTCTGTGCTCATTGCTCATGTTGCCGGTGGCACCAAAGCCATACGCGTTGGTGCTGGTGGCATCATGTTACCGAATCACTCGCCATTAGTTATTGCTGAACAATTTGGTACGCTGGAATCCCTCTTTCCTGGACGTATCGATTTAGGTTTAGGACGTGCCCCCGGATCTGACCAAAGAACCGCCCGTGCTTTACGCCGCAATCTGAGCTCTGATGCCGATGAATTTCCGCGTGATGTAGCTGAACTGATTGATTATTTTTCTGATGAGCCACAATCGTCCATACGTGCCGTGCCCGGTACCGGTTTGCATGTTCCGGTGTGGATTTTGGGTTCAAGCTTATACGGCGCACAATTAGCAGCAGCAATGGGTTTGCCGTACGCATTTGCCTCCCATTTTGCTCCGCAAGAAATGATGCAAGCCATTGCCTTGTATAGAGCGACGTTCCGACCATCGATCCATTTGAAAAAACCATACGTTATGCTGGGTTTCAATGTCTTTGCCGCAGAAACGGATGCACAAGCGCATTATCTGGCGAGTTCAGCACAACAAGCCTTTATCAACCTGCGTAGCGGCCGGCCAGCAAAGATTCCACCACCAGTGGAAAATTTTATGCAGCAAATTGGTGAAGCCGAACGTTCATTGCTGAATCAAATTCTTGCTTGTTCCGCGATCGGTGCGCCAGCTACCGTGGCACAACAAATACAGGCATTTATTGCTCAGACAGGCGCTGATGAATTGATGATCGCCTCCAATATTTTTGAGCATCAGGCGCGCTTACGCTCCTATGAAATTGCTATGAATGCATTTCGTGGTTAAGGAGGTTTTGTTTACGAATTAATGAAAACACTGACAGGGTTTTGCAGACTTACACAAACTTTCATAAACATTCATAAACATTCACAAACGTTCACAATTGCTTTTCTACAATGCTCCTAAAATGAATTATCCACTTGCTGTGGTCTATACATTTTGGGAGAACAGGCATGAAAATTAACGATATCAAAATAGGTACCCGGTTAGGTTTATTAGCCGGATTCTTGTTGCTTTCCATGCTTGTTGTTGGCTTTAATGACTGGCTGAATCTCAGAAATAGCAACATTCGTGTCCGTGAAGCAATGGAACGCTCATTGCTTTTGGAGCAATCCGTGGATGCTGCCAGAAAATCTCAGGTAGATTTTAAGATTCAAGTCCAGGAGTGGAAAGATCTATTGTTGCGCGGAAATGATCCGGCTGCCTTTGAAAAATACCAAAATGCTTTTAAAACCAAAGGTGATGAAACTCAGGCCGACTTAAATAAATTAAAAACCTTGTTTGGCAAATTAGGCTTAGACCTCAAGCAAGTAGATGTTGCAAAGCAATCCTTGCAAGAGCTGAATGGTAAATATTTGACTGCGATGAAAAGCTACGAC
This sequence comes from Cognatundibacterium jejuense, assembly GCF_014284255.1. Classification (GTDB taxonomy): domain Bacteria; phylum Pseudomonadota; class Gammaproteobacteria; order Burkholderiales; family Burkholderiaceae_D; genus Undibacterium; species Undibacterium jejuense. The sequence goes on along the minus strand of NZ_JACOFV010000008.1, from coordinate 184,172 downwards.
GTCGCCAATCCAGAAAGCGCGCATATTGTTGATGCCTTAGTCAAAGGAATGGACCGGGCACCAACGAAGCAAATTGGTGACATTGTTGCTTACGTGCTGGAACAATCTGAGCACATGATGGCAGAAACCAGCGAACAGCAAATCGCTGCCTATAAAAATGCGAGCCTGTTGTCTCTATTGGGGATGGTACTGGCTTTTATACTTGGCATTGTAATTACTTACTACTTTGTGGGCAGCATTACCCGTCCTTTGGCACATGCTGTGCATATTGCCAGAACCGTTGCTGCCGGAGATTTAACGGCGAAGGTTGAAGTGGTAGGAAAAGATGAAACAGCGGAGTTGCTCATGGCGCTCGAAGAAATGACCGCTAGTTTGATTAAAATCGTGAGTGAGGTGCGTACTGGTACCGAAACTATCGCCACCGCATCATCAGAAATTGCCAGTGGCAATTTAGATTTATCGTCACGTACCGAACAACAGGCAGGTTCTTTGGAAGAAACCGCCGCCGCGATGGAAGAACTATCGAGCACCGTCAAACAAAATTCTGACAATACCAAAGAAGCACAAATGATGGCAGATAATGCCTCAGGTATAGCACAAAAAGGCGGTGCCGTAGTAGGTGATGTGATCAGTACGATGGGTTCTATCAATGAGTCATCCAAAAAAATTGTGGATATTATTTCAGTGATTGATGGAATTGCCTTTCAGACCAATATTCTCGCCTTAAACGCTGCCGTAGAAGCAGCCAGGGCTGGTGAACAAGGGCGTGGTTTTGCCGTAGTGGCATCAGAAGTACGTAATCTGGCACAACGTTCAGCCAGCGCAGCTAAAGAAATCAAAACGCTCATCAATGACTCAGTCGAGAAGGTTGGAACTGGAACCAAACTGGTTGATCAGGCAGGTGAAACGATGCAAGAAGTGGTTGCTAGTGTTAAACGCCTGACGACTATCATCAGCGAAATTGCCAATGCCAATCAGGAGCAGTCTACTGGACTCAATCAGATTAATACGGCCATTATCGAGATGGACAATGTCACACAGCAAAATTCAGCGTTGGTGGAACAGGCCGCTGCGGCAGCTGCATCCATGCAAGATCAAGCGTCTTCGCTTGAAAACGTCGTGAGACAGTTTCATATTGGCGGCGTTGCTGACAACAGCAGGATAGCAAGGCCCGCTGCACAACGTGCGGCGCCACCTAAATTGAAGTTAATTGCTTAAACGTCTTTTCACTCAATTCTAAGTATTTCTGAGCCTGAAGCGAATACAAAAAAGCCCGCAAATTTTCATTTGCGGGCATCAAATACCAGAGAGCGAAAATGGGAGAACTCTCTAGCGGGAGGAACAAGTCAGGTGTTCAATTCGACTCTGAGCTCACTGCTTTCATGTTGATATGTGAGCGGCGAGTACGACCTGATACCAAACCAAACAATTTGCCCAGCATGCGATACACAAATCGCAGCAACAACAGTGTGCATAGTGCTTCCAACATTGTCATCGCAAAACCAACGATAGAGTTGTAACGGGTCATACGAGCACGCATTTTTTTCATCATGCTTTCACGTGCAATTTCTATGCTGTCGTAGAACGTCGGTACCACCAACAAAGTCAGTAAGGTCGAAGTGATGGTGCCACCGATAATTGCGATCGCCAGTGGACGGTAAAACTCGCCACCCTCGCCCAAGCCCAGAGCTACCGGCATCATGCCAGCAATCAGGGCAAAGGTCGTCATCAGAATCGGGCGTAAACGTACCCGACCGGCTTGCATCAAGGCTTCTTCTCGTTCCATTCCATCGGCTTCATTTTTACGTGCTGCGTCAAGTAAGAGAATCGCGTTCTTTGCGACCAACCCCATCAACATGATCACACCAATCAGACTCATCAAATTGATGGTGCTGCCAGTCACTAACAAAGCCAACACCACACCGATCAAGGACAATGGCAGGGATAACATTACTCCCATTGGTGCCGTGAACGAGCCAAATTGCATGACGAGAATCAGATACATTAAACCGATGCCAGACAGCAGCGCAATTGCCATCGCACCAAATACTTCTTCCTGATCCTGACCAGAACCGGCAATTGCCAAGCCATATCCAGGCGGGTAGTCGAAAGATTCAGCCAGTTTTTTAGCTTCCGCAATTACTTCACCATTCGAGCGACCTTGTACATTGGCAGACACGGTAATCGTGCGCTTACCTTTGTTATGCTCAATCCCGGACGGGCCTTTACCCATGCTGATGGTCGCAATCTGATCTAGCGGCACCATTTGGTTTGTGCCTGTGACAGCGATTGGTAAGCGTTCGATATTTTCTTTGCTGATGCGATCATCTGGATGCAAGCGCACGGCGACATCGCGGGTTTCGCCCGTCGGATCTACCCAATCACCAACCTCAATACCAGCAAACGCAACACGTAAAGCCTGTGCAGCATCGCTAGAAGAAATACCCATAGAATTGGCCAGACCACGATTGAGTTCTATCTTTAACTCTTTCTTAGGATCTTGCTGCGACAAACCAATATCAACAGCACCAGGAACGTCATGCAATTTTTCCATAAAGGCGCCGGTAATCTCTAACAGCTTACGAGAATCCGGGCCGGTGAATTCGATCTGTACCGGCTTTTGTGCACCGTTATTGAGATCATCTAGCACCACGTATTCGGCACCGACCAGAGATTTGATTTTTTCTCGCAATTCGACAGCGATCTCTTTTGCAGTACGTTTGCGCTCTGTACGTTTGCCAATATCGACATAAATACGACCACCAGCAGGATTAATGTTGCTATTGGTTTCTTTGACTTCCTTGATAGAGCGGGCAAGTTCTGCGGCTCTTTCCATTTTCAATTTGGCGTATTCCAACGAGGAGGAAGCAGGCGTACGGACTTGAATCATTAAGTTGCCCGAGTCGGTCGGCGGTAAGAAGCTGGTGCCGCCCCATTGCGCTTGCAGTCCTAATGCTGTGACCAGGCTAATGAAGGCAATCGCAGCCATCCAACGGCGGTGGTGCAAAGCCCAGGCAATAACGCGGCTATAGCGGTCAGCCTGGCTATCAAACCAGTCATTAAAACGTGCCAATACCTTGCTGATACCTTTTTTTGGTGCAGTGTGATGATCGACCGGATCACCCCAGTACGCTGACAACATAGGATCAAGTGTAAATGAGATACCCAGACTGACCAGCACGGAACATGTTACCGTTAACGCAAACGGACGGAACCATTCACCCGGCATACCTGGCATAAATGCGACTGGAATAAATACCGCAATAATGGAGAACGTTGTTGCTGCCACCGCCAAACCAATTTCTGCCGTACCTTCGAGTGCTGCTTTGCGACGATCAGAGCCCATTTGCATATGTCGCACAATGTTTTCGCGTACCACAATCGCATCGTCAATCAATACACCAATCGCTAATGACAAACCAAGCAAGGTCATGAAATTCAAGGTAAAACCGCACAACCAAACAGCGATAAAGGCTGCTACCACTGAGGTGGGCAAACTCAAGGCAGTGATCAAGGTTGAACGCCATGAGTTCAAGAACGCGTAGACCACAAAAATCGTCAGACAGGCACCCAGTACCAATGAATCGACGACATTGTTCAGACTATTTTGCGCTTCTTTACCACCGTCACGGGTGATTTCAATTTTGGTTCCAGGATGATTTTTTTCAAAATCTTTATTAATTTCATCAACTAATTTGTGTACTTCTTTGGCTACTGAAACCGTACTGGCTTCGCGTGATTTCGTGATTTGAATACCGACATTGGGTTTGCCACTACGTATCGATAAGCCATTAATATCCGCAAAACTATCATCTATCGTCGCCACTTGTGCAAGCCGGACAATTTGATCGCCGTTACGTTTTACCACAATGCTTTGAAATTCTTCTGGTGACTCAATACGACCGACAAGACGTATGCTTTCTTCTTCAAGGTCGCCACGCAGCTTACCTACCGGGGCATTGCTGTTTTGATTGCGTAGAGCATTGACTACTTCGCCTATTGAGACATTGAATTCACGTAATTTCTCTGCTCTGACTAAAACAGATAATTCACGTTTCAAAGAACCATTGACGATCACGGTAGCAACACCCGGGACGCCGCGCAATTTGTCCGCTAATGTATCTTCTGCCAGCCGGGAAATTTCAGCATGCGTCATTTTGCTGGAAGACAATGCCAGATTCAGAATGGGCTCTGCCGATGGGTCCCAACGTTGAATAACAGGCTCACGCATTTCCGTTGGCATCTTATAGCGCACACTGGAAATGACATTACGTACTTCATCTGACGCCTCGATCATGTTCTTTTTAAAATCGAACATGATGTCAAACGTCGCCACACCTTCATTGGCAGAAGCATTGAGTTCGCTGACGCCCTGAACGCTCATTAAGGATTTTTCAAGGCGATTGATGATGTCTCGCTCAACAGTATCAGGTGATGCACCGGGATAAGTGATGATGACAGACAGACCGGGAACCGCGACATCAGGGTTTTGATTGACACGCAATTTGCTGAGTGCCAACAGCCCCATCGCCATTAGCGCGATGATCATGACGATCGTCGCAATTGGCCGTTTAATACTGAAATCAGATAAAAACATAATTAGTTTCCTTCTGAATGAACAGCGGCTGAAGCGGCGACTTTAGCAACCGCCATTTCTACGTTCTGGTCGTCTTTAAAGTTCGAGCCTGGACTGCGCATCACCAAATCGCCGGAAGATAAGCCTTGGCGGATTTCAACATTGCCAGAACGTTGATCGCGTTTTCCTAATACCAGATCAACCTTCTTCAATTTGTTGCCAGCGACACGCCAGGCATAGGACTTATCCCCTGCTTTGACAATGGCACCTTCTGGAAGTGTCAACGCATCAATCGTGGTTGATTCGATATTGCCTTCTGCGAACAATCCAGACACTTTGGGTTGATTGCTATCGGCGAATCCTACTAAGACCTCAACCTGGCGCGTGACATCATTCGCTGCCGGGTCGACCCGTGTTACTTTGCCGTGAAACTCCTGATTGGCGTAGCCATTGACCCGGAAACTGACCGGTTGGCCGACCTTGACCTGAGCGATGCGATCAGCAGAAACATTGCCGACAAAACGCATACTGCTGGTATCAATGACTTTGACTAACTCTTTACCCAATGATGCCGTGTCACCTGCAGAGACCTTACGTTCGCTAACGACACCATCAAATGGCGCACGCACGACGGTACGTTGCAATTGCTGGCGCGCGTTGGTAGCACGGGCTCTCGAAGCCGACAATTCGCTTCTGGCAGCATCGACTTTGACTTCAGCATCATCCAATGCTTGTAGTGAAGCCATACCTGATGAGCGCAAGGTTTTGAGGCGTTGCAGAGAACGATCCGCCTGCTCCAGGGATAGTGCCGCGCTGCGCGCATTGTCTTCGGCGGAATTGAGGTTGTCGCGGATCGATGTCTCGTCCAGCTTGACCAAAATATCACCCCGTTTGACGACGTCGCCATTTTCTTTTAACACTTGCAAAACAATCGCTTGTACCTCAGCGCGTAAATCGGCTTTTCGTTCCGGCTGTATTGACCCGGTAACAACCGGACCAGATACCATAGCGTTGGAAGCGATTTTCACCGTATCTTCAGGTGCAATCAGTAATTTGACGGCGGGTTTTTCCTTCTTATCAGTGCTAGCTTTGTCTGCGACAGTGGTTGCACTGGCAGTATTGGCCTTTTCTGGCTCTTTATTATTGTTACAAGCTGCAAGCGTCGCTGCGATGGCGATGGCTATCAATGTTTTACGTAACATGGCGGGTCTCTTACGCTGTTGAAATAATCGGGACTTCAGGGATGGTGCAGTATTATGCACTGTGGCATCTCAGACAAGTACCAATGACTTAAGTTGCGTTAATTGAGGGATGAAATGCACTTTTTTGAGGTTGAGCGGCAAAAAAGTGTATTTCCGGGGGCACCAGTCAGTATGGAATAAGAATGACAAGATCTTTTGGGCTTACGCAAAACTGCCCCAGCAGCGTTATAACTCCTAGCCGTTTCCTTTTACTGTCGTCGCATGTCTTGCCGGAACTATTCTGCGTAGCTCCTATATTCCTTAAAATTGGTATTTTAATAATTAAATTTAAGGAAGGAATTGTGAGCACCTATGTGCTAAAAAAGCCTTAAGACCGCGACTCGACCTGTAAATCGTGCAATAAACCCTCGGTAGCGTCCTCAATGTAATCGAGCACCAGATCAAAGCTGCGGCCACCATCGTAATATGGGTCAGGCACTTCGGTGTTATTGTTATGTTGAGCGTAACGCATGAGCAGCCCTAATTTTTGCCGATATGGCAATGGGCAAGCGGCTTCTAGCAAGGCCAGATTATTTCTGTCCATCGCGAGTATCAGATCAAATTTCACAAAATCGTCTGCTCTGACTTGTCTGGCCCGCTGCATACTCAGATCAATTCCCCGTTTTAAAGCGTACGTCTGAGCACGCGGATCCGGCGCTTCTCCCACGTGGTGCAAATGTGTACCCGCTGAATCAACAATGAGTTGATCCAATAAACCGGCCGCTTTCGCTTTGGCTAAAAACACACCTTCGGCTGTTGGTGAGCGGCAAATATTGCCCATACATACGAAGAGAATAGAAGTCACTTTGGGAGCATTCATCTGCAAAGTTGATGGGAAGTATCGGATCGACCAGGGGAGAAAGTTATATAATGTTACGCGGGTTTTTTATAAAAGCTGCATGATTTTTGAGTCGCAAATGTGAACAATTCATAAATTTCAAATGGCAATGAATTCCGCCTCACAATGCCTATTTGATTCGCAATACGGTTTGCAATAAGTTGATCAACGTTTCATCATTTTGAGTACCCATGACACTACAATTCCCTGATTTGCAGACTGAATTTGTCACCTTTCAACATCTGAGTTTTCGCCACGCAAGTAATGAAGACGCGGAAGTCGTTGCGCAACTGGTAAACAGCGCCTACCGCGGCGAAACTAGCCGTCAGGGATGGACGACAGAAGCAGATTTGCTAGAGGGCTCGCGGATTTTTGCCGCAGAAGTGCTGGAAATAATTGCCGCCAGGGATTCCGTTATTCTCTTGTGCCTGCAAGAGCAAGAAATAATAGGCTGCGTCCATTTACAAAAAAACGATGATGCCGCGTATCTGGGCATGTTTGTAGTGCGCCCGAACTTGCAAGGCAATGGTATAGGCAAGCATTTTATGCAAACCGCAGAACAGCACGCGCACAAGTTGTGGGGCATCAATAAAATTTGGATGACCGTAATTAGTGTGCGTGAAGAACTGATTGCCTACTATCAACGCCGTGGCTACCTGCGCACCGGAAGATTTAAACCATTTCCTAAAGACAATGGCAAAGAACAGATGCTGGTCGATAATCTTCAATTTGAAGAGATGGAAAAGATACTTACTGTTTGAACTCGACCTATTCTTGTCGGCGGGGCGGATCCAACTAGCCAGGTCGTTGCTTTGCGCCCCTCACATCCCGGTTACTAAAACCTATTCGTTCCGATAATAGTACAAAGCCACACACAAAACTAAGCCCACCAAATAGAGCAAGCGCGTATCACTACCGGTGACGTAAGGGTAAAGCATCAAAACGACGCCCAACCATTTGATTTTTGAACGCGCCGTCTTTTTACCAAAGCGATACGCGACGAAGCCAATAATGCCAAACACGATCGCACCAAAAATGTAAGCCGGTGTCGGTAACAGGCCTATTAACATACCTTGCAATGCTTGTTCATCCATTGTGGCAACTTTCTAAGCGATTCAAACGGCGTTTAGGTTACTGACTGCAAGAAGATGGTGATACAGCTTGCAACGCCAGCGGTCCAGATCAAAGTCCGAACTGTACCTGCATTCATCAAATAGGCGGCGACATATAAAACCCGCAAACCAATAAACACTAACGCCAGCGTATCAATCCGACCTTGATCACCATGCGCTTGCTGTGCCAGGACAACCGCCGCAATAAATAGTGGCAGTGCTTCCCAGCCATTATTTTGTGCGGCCTGAGCGCGTTGCTGCCATCCCGAAAGATGATTAGCCCATTCACGCGGATTATTATTATCGTAGCGAGATACGCCAGCAGATTTTTTTGCCGATCCGGCTTTGGCCAGCCCGACCGTACATATCGGTAATAAACAGGCTGCCAGGACACACCAATTTGCAATCGTCATTGTTGACTCCTTCACTTTTTGATCGGTCAGATGGAAAGAATTTCTTACCTTGTCATACTAAGGCAAAATCAAGCATTTGACACGATTAACGATTTTCCATAATTTTCTTCAAATCCATGTCAACACATATCTTGTTCATCGCGTTCTTGGCTTACGTAGACTGACTACGCAAGATTAGTAAAAACCAAGAACATTGAACCGCAAACGAAAGAACAGGACCTATCATGAAAACGATTATCGCCGCTATCATCGCCACTACATTTGCTATGGGTACTGCGTTTGCTCAAACACCAGCAACCACAGCCGCAACCACATTAACCAGCGCCGCCAGCGCACAAGCCGCTTCAGTAACGAACAATACAAAAGCATCTGTTGTCAGCAGCGCAAAATCAGCAATGCCAACAGCTGCAACCGCAACCGCAGCAGGTAAGCCTGAAGTCGTTACCAGCGCTCAACCAGCACCTGCAATGACAGCACAAACTGAGACAAAACCAGCAGCACCAGTGACCAAAAAAGCACATAGAAAACATGCTAAAAAACCAGCTGCAGAGACAACAACTGCGGTAAAAACAGATGCTAAATCTGACCCGCAATCCAAGGCTAGTTTAGCACCAGCTAAATAATTGCAATACATTTTCAATCGCGGCCTCGATTATCGAGGCTAAAAATAAACAGCGCACATCAATATGATCTGCGCTGTTTTTTTACTGAAATCTCTCTCTCAAAATTCATTGCATAAAAAAACGTAAAGAGATACGGGGATACTTTTTTGGTTATCCACCATTTTTTGACTGACGTAATTTTTCGAAAAATCTACTTAGAAGGCTGCTTTAAATAATTTATAAAATGAAGGTCAACGGATATGCATCTGACCGCGTTCTTAGCTTACGTAGATTGACTACGCAAGAGCAGTAAAACCATAGAACATTGAAGCAAACTTAAGAACAGGACTTATCATGAAAACGATTATCGCCGCTATTATCGCTACTACATTCGCTATGGGTACTGCGTTTGCCCAAACACCAACAGCGTCTGCTCCAGCGAAAGCAACTGCAACACCGGCCGCAGCAATGGCACAAACAGCGAGTGCAACCACTGATGCAAAACCAGCAGCGCCAGTAGCAAAAAAATCGCATAAAAAGCATGCGAAAAAAGATGCTGCAGAAGCGACACCAGCTGCCACATCTCATGTCAAAACTGATGCAAAAGCAGGATCAGAAAAATAAATTTTTATCCGGCCTCAATCAATGAGGTTAGGTGATTAAAAACAGCGCAGATCGAAATGGTCTGCGCTGTTTTTTTTTCGCAATATGGTATCTACTTTGACCATAAACATCTCTAAATTTAAATATGACCTGAAAAAAATGTGCTTTGGCGGTTGACATAAAATTGTTAAAAAAAGCTAGTTTAGAACGACTCTACCAATTCCAATGAATTCAACAAAATGCTGTCAACAGCTTGTTATTCGACCGCGTTCTTGGCTTACGTAGACACACTACGCAAAGTAAAAAAACAGCAGTTAAGCAGCATTCAAACATAAGCAATATTTTTTATAGAACAGGACTCATCATGAAAACGATTATCGCCGCTATCATCGCTACTAGTTTCGCAATGGGTACAGCGTTCGCCCAGACACCAGCAGCGAGTGCACCAGCGAAAGCAAGCGTTGCACCGGCAGCCGTAACTACTGCAACTTCGACAGCTTCTACCACTGCAAAAGCCGATGTAAAACCAGTTGCATCAGTAGCTAAAGTAGCTCATAAAAAACATGCTAAAAATGAAGTTGGCACAGTCGCTAAGGTCGACACTAAATCGGAAAAAAGCCATTAGGAAAAGAAACGGCGAATGCAAAAGTAGATGTAAAAGTTGAACCGAAGACCGATACAAAAGTGGCTGTCAATCAAACGACAACACCAGCAACAAAGAAATAAATTTGTCAAAGTCAATTACAAAAAGTAAGCACACTATTTAAATACTGAATACAGAAAAGGATCTATCATGAAAACAATCATCGCCGCTATCATCGCTACTACTTTCGCAATGGGTACAGCATTTGCCCAAACACCAGCAACGACAGCACCAGCAAAAGCAAGTGCTACTCCAGCGGCCGTTACTGCACCTGCAGCACCCGCCGCAAGCGCAAGCACAGAAGCAAAAGTAGCAGCGCCAGTAGCAAAAGTTCAGCACAAGAAACACGCAAAAAAAGAAGCTGGATCAGAAGCAAAAGGCGAGCAAAAAGCTGAAGTAAAAGCTGATCCAAAAGCGACTACAAAACCAGTTGCTAAAGTTGTCGCCGCAGCAGCATCTACTGCGACCGGAAAATAAATCCTTATCAAGTAAAAGATCAACCTAAAAATGTATTGAAATTAACGATCAAAGAATAGGACACATCATGAAAACGATTATCGCCGCTATCATCACTACGACTTTCGCAATGGGCACAGCATTTGCGCAAACACCTGTAACTGGGGCTTCTGAAAAATTAGCTACACCTGCTGTAGTGACGGCTGCCAAATCAGCCTCTGTTAGTAGCACCACTTCGACCGCTCCAACTGCACCGGCAGCAGTTACAGCAGCATCCTCAGCGTCAAATCCTAAAGGCTTTGAAGCTGGTACAAAGAACAATATGAAGCATCATATGGGTTCAAAAAAAGGAGCGGAATAAAAAATGGAAGTGAAGACGGATACCAAGGTTGACACAAAAGAAGCTGCAAAAGAAGCTACAAAAGTGCCGACAAAAATCGCACCAAAACCTCAAGTTGAGAAAGCAGCCGCATCTAAATAAAAAAAATTGATCGAGGTATTTTTCGATCATCGTTAAGTAAAAAACCGACCACTTTCTGGTCGGTTTTTTTGTTGTGCAATCAGTGCTTAAGTTGGATGTAATTCTTGTCAACAGCCCTTCATACACTGCAAAGCGGCATCGTCAATAACACCATCTTGCGAACATTTTTTGACGCTGCGTTTAGCCTTAGATGAAGGCACGAAGTTTGCATCGTTCACACCAGTTGATAGCCATGTATGATACGTGGGCGTAATGGTGTTGCTCTTGGCATTTTTGAATTGAATCGGAAATGACACAATACTTCCATCTTCATTTTTTTGTAACGCAAAATGAAGATGGGGTTCGGTAGAGAATCCACTGTTACCAGACGACGCGATTGCTGTTCCAGCCGTCACTTTCTGGCCTACGGCTACTTGCGAAGAAAACCGCTGTAAATGTAAATACAAACTCCACGTTCCGTCATCATGCAAAATTCTGATGTAGTTTGCTTTATCTTTGTATTCGGGCTCCGCTTTTCCATTGTCAGGAAATTGATTAACGTTTTCAATGACTATGCCGTCGCGCGCGGCGACCACCGTTGTACCAATAGGCATGAGAATGTCGATGGCATATTTACTCGCAAAATCATGATGAGAAAAAATCGGACCATCCGATGCTTGTGAAACTTGAAAAATCCGGTCAGATCTGAACGGAAGCACATAAATTGCACTTGTTTTGGCTTGTGCATTTGGCTGACCAATCAGATATTCGTACTTAAAATAAAAGGAATACACTTGTTGCGTATCTGCGGCCGACACTTTTACAAGTTCAAGCGTTTCACCTGCTGGTATCAAACGTGTAATCGGCCAACTCGTGCTGGAGGCGATATTGTTGGCACTAGTCAAGGTCAGAGTGACTGTTATCGGAATTTGGCTCAGATTTTTCGCAATGACCGTGTCGGCATTTGCCACCTTGACTGTCTCAACGTTGATTAATGGGGTTTCGGCTCCAGAGATTTGGGGCATCAGTAGGCAAGATAGAAACACACATTCCAGCATTTTAAAGATGCAGAACAGGCGACCTGGTTTTCTGGTTTTCATATTAATGCTCCGCCATATAAATTACGCGTGGACAAGTTGGATCTTGCTTGGTTTGTGGACACCAGAACGACACCGTGATCGACCAGCGTTGACAAGAAATTTCTATCAAATCAGGTCGGTTACCCATTCCCATATTGCAAGTCGATTGCAAAGCTTTGTCGATACTGAGTCCCTGAAAGTATCCGTAGCTACTGATTTTTTTCAGTGTAGTCACACCGCGTAAAGGGTCAACTGTGCCAGGACGTACGAGCAATTTGCGTTGAGCTAGTGGGACAATCGTTTCTAATTCTGCCTCCCCACAACTCCATTGGTTGCCATCCCGCCCGCACACGGCAACGTAATACGTGGGTTGACCTGCCAATTGTGCATGCGGGCGGCACTTTACATCGGCAAAATTGGCGCGACCATTGGCCTCCATAGAGCGGGCATCAATTTCTGCTACCGCCAATCCGTATTGAGCACCACACACCGTTTGTTCCAATTGCAGTCTTTCCTGACGCGATAACTTCGCCGGAAAACTGTCGTCACTTGCTTGCGTGGTTGAACACAACGCGGCGTAGAAAAATGCCAGGACATATCGCCACCGTTTCAGCTGTTTCATAAAGAACATACAGAAATGAGTTTGATTAGTTTTGAGGGCTATCGCAGTCAGGTTTATTCATGTTAGCACGTGTTAATCCTGTTATCGCCTGCAAACGCTGATGCAATTCATCATCCCAACTCACTTTGATTTGTTGTTTTGCACGTAAATAATGGTCACTGAACACATCCAGATAGGCATCTAGCGTCTGCGCTGCCAGCGTATCACCCGCCATGCCCAGGCATACTGCGGCGACTTCCGAAGTGCATAAATGATCATCACGTTTAGAGCGGCGTAAGCGATAACGGGATAATTGTTCCGGCGCCAGACTGAGAACGGGGAATGGCAGCAGGTAAGGACTCTTTTTAAAAATTTTGCGTGCCTCTGACCAGGTTGCATCAAGCAAAATAAACAACGGTCGTTTTTGATGAACGGTGGCGCATTCATCGCCATTCGCTTCTGGCAATAATTGATCGACGACACGTTCCGGCGCGACAAATTCTCCCGGAAACACTACATATGGCTGCCATTGCGGATCTGCTAACAGTGCTAATAAAGCAGGGTCCACTTCGGTACGCGCCCAGCCAAACGCCATGGTATCGGGCACTACATCGGCAATCAACCAACCAGTATTGCTGGGTTTCAGGGTTTCATGTTCCGCCATCAGCAGGCACACCCCAGCGCGTGTAGCAACGATGGGACGCAGATGGCATAGACAATGACTTAACACCAGTCGGCAGCCCGCACAACGCTCGCCATGCGGCCCGCCACGCGCCATAAATGGCCGCGTGCTACGTAACAGGCGATTCGCGCGCAAATGTGAGACGGCGTGGGGTGGATGCGTTGGTTTCATGATGACAGCAGGGCAGGAAAGTCCTGCATTTTAGTGCAATCCTGCTGTAGCATGTGCGTCGCTTACATTTTAAAACCTTTAAGTTTTCGTGCCTTAAAACCACGCAACGCAGAGGCGCGGACGCATGGAAGTAAAATAAATGACGTTTAAGGTGTCAATCTTCTTTTGTTTATCCTATTCCTATTCCTATTCCATTAATACAAAGTCACCTTTTGAGGCTGAACAATCGGGGCAGGTCCAGTCTTCCGGAATATCTTCCCAGCGTGTACCGGGAGGGAAGCCATCTTCCGATAAGCCATATTTCTCATCGTAGACCATTCCGCAAGTGACGCAGCAGTATTGGCGGAAGACAGCAGCTTCTGTGGAAGTAATCATACATTTGCCCCTTCCTGTTTATCCTCGGTAAGGGCAATAAAGTCCGGTTTCTCACGCACAAAACATTGCGGGCACGGAAAGTCCGCCGGAATCGCTTGCCAGCGCGTGCCTGCCGGATAGCCTTCGTGCTCGCAACCGTGTTGCTCATCGTAGATATAGCCGCAGTCGGGGCATTGATAGGCGCTCATTCTGGGCTCTCTGATGTTGGCTGATGATAACGTTGGAATAGGGCGTCGCGCTTTGCCGGATCCAGGTTGACCAGATTCATGTCGCCAGCTGCCCACGCCACCACACGTTGATTCATCACCGCAAACCACAGCGGCGGAAACAGCGCCAGAAAGAACATCGCAAAATAGCCTTGCGGCAATTGCGGCACATCATCAAAATCGCGCAACACCTGATACGGTCTGGTCGGATGGGCGTGGTGGTCAGAATGCCGCTGTAAATGAACCAAAAACAAATTCGACAATTTGAAATTACTATTCCATGAGTGTTTTGGCTCACACCGTTGGTAGCGACCATTTGCCTCTTTCTGACGTAACAAGCCATAGTGTTCTACGTAGTTCGCGGAAGTCAGCTGCCACCAGCCAAATATCGCTGCCAGAAATAAATACGGCAGCAAGACTACCCCCCAGAAATACAGCATCAAACCATAAGCAACCAAAGTAAAAGCCCATTGCTGCAAAATCTCATTCTGCGGTGACCACCAATGTTTATTCTGCCGTTGCAAACGACTCGCTTCCAGCTTCAATGCCCTTACCATAGTGCCGGGTAGCGCGCGGCAGGCAAAGCGGTAAATCGACTCACCCAAACGCGCTGACGCCGGATCTTCAGGCGTAGCAACGTCTTTGTGGTGACCTTTATTGTGCTCGACGATAAAGTGACCATAACCGCAACAAGCGATGACCAGTTTGCCAGCCAAAGTTTGTTGGCCATCGGTCACTTTGTGCCCCAATTCATGACCGATGGCGAGGCCAACACCATTCACCAATCCGGCACTCAATCCTGCTCCCAATATTGCGGGCCATGACCATTCCCAATGTGATACCACATACGCCACGCCGATCATCGCAGCCCAATGCATAGCGGTAGCGCAGTACAACACGCGGGCAAAGTAGCGATCGCTTTTTAGCAGTTCGACTTGTTCATCAGAGGGATTGGCGTGATCTTTTCCAAATACAAGATCCAGCGCCGGAATCAGCATATAGCCCACTGGCACCACACTCCAGAACCATGCGCCTTGCTGAAAATGCACTGCCGTATAAGCAGATACCAGCGGTAATGTTGGTAATACAAGCGAAATCAGATACCAGTAACGCTTATGGCTTAGCCACTTGCGTTCCAGCATATTCACCCAACGGTGATTGGTGATGGTTGTCATAAAGGTCTCCGTTATTTTTTGCTGACGCTTTTGATGGTTGGTATATGGTCTGCCAGTATGTTCATTTTGTGCCTTTCTGTTGTTCGAAAGTGCGATAAACTGAGCCTGTTTTTATCAAAAAACGATCATTTAGTGGTCATTGAGCGATTACTCGTCGGCACATCGGAGGTGGGATGAAAGTCTGGGAAGAAGTCAGCAAAATCCTTGGCGTAAAGCCGGTTGTCAGCGCAGAAATTGGCACTCGCTCAGATGATGGTATTGCCTTGCGGGCTGAACGTTACCTGTTCCGGATGACGCAGCGCCAGATACCAGCCTTACCCGCGATGGTCTTGCTCTCGCACCTGGGCGGTGGGCGCGCGCATGAAGGCCACCAACCTGAAGCTGGCTTTGATTCTATCCCTAGTTTTTCGGCGGTGATGCAAGCCAATTGTCCGACTGAATGGCTATTTGGTGGCGCCATCGATGTGGCGATTTTTTACTTTTTAGAACCGTATTCACGCAATGCGATTCGCTTACAAAATCTGATCAGCAGCACACCAACGCTTTACCCATTCAACGATGCGCTCGTCAATGCGCTGGCGCGGCAGATTGTCGATGAACTTAGCAAGGGCAGAGCGGCTGATGAGGTCTATCTAACGCAATTGAGTGCGCTGATGGTGGAGCAAAGTTGTCGTACGATAGAAGGCATGACAGGCAAAGGTATGCGCCCTGATACTTTACAAATCGGGCGTCTGGAAGCGGTTTTAAACTGGATACAAAAAAATCTGGCAGCAGAATTGCCAATTGCCGAGTTAGCACAACACGCCGGGGTCAGCGCCCCTCATTTCCGACGCTTATTTTTGCAAGCCATGAGTGTCACGCCGCATCGCTACGTTTTGCAATTGCGCTTGCAACGTGCCAGCGAGTTATTGACCCGTACCGACTTGTCCATAGAACGCATTGCTCAAGATTGCGGCTTCAGCAGCCAAAGCCACCTGACGGCGAGTTTTAAAACCGCCTACGGGGTCACGCCAGCGCGGATGAAGCAGAAGGCGCGCTTGTCGCAGTTTTCGGAATAAGGGGCGGACATTCACGCTAGCGCCATTTCGTTTTGTGAGGTAGGTTGCACCCGCCTTACGCACTGCTTTTCCGTTGATTTAATACAACTAATTATTGCTAATAATGCTTGTAAAACGCATAATCGTTCAGCAAAAAATCTTTCATACAAAATTTGAGGAGAATCTATGAACAAAACAATGCAAATCTGCAGCATCCTGGCCATGGTGTGTGCGCTGAGTGCCTGTGTTTCAGTCAGTGAGAGCAATATGGAAGGTGGTAAACGTATCGCTGAGATGTCACAGCAAGCTATTGCAACCTGTGGTCAGGGAAATGTAGATAAAGTAACGACGACGAGCTATACCTGCAAGGCAAATAAATAAGAGCAATGTAGATATTGTTATTACTGTTATCCAATGTAATTCAAACCTCATCTTTATTGCATTGATTTTCAATATCTAAAGCGGTCACATTTCGTAGAACCAAGCCGGGAGTCGTCCGGCAGCCGCTTTCTTTTCTTTGCGTCGCCAAAGAAAAGAAAGCAAAAGAAAGTAAAAGAAAGGCGATATTGCAACGACTCCAGTAGGTCTGGTCTGGAGCGCGTCGCACCCGCCCCACAAATACAGCGATTATTTTGCTTCAAACTTCGCGTAATACGCCTGTACCGCAGGCAATGCAGCGATACGTTTCATGTGGGCGTTGAGTGCCGGAGCGACTTTTTCTACCAGGTCGGTCGGTACGTGATCCAAACGGCCAGAATTCAGGCCGCGTACATCCACAAACACTTTTAAATCCGCGATCGTCAAGCGGTTGTCTGCAAAGTATTCGCCGCCGCGTGCCAGCAATTGTTTTTCTAACCATTGCAGATAGACTGGCATAGAACCATTGACCAAAGCCAGACGTGCAGCTCTTTGTTCCTCGCTTGTCATACGGAAAGTAGGGCCCAGTCTGACTGTCGATTCTTCGACAACGTACATCACTTCATCGCACAATAAAGCCTGCAAAGGATCGGTTGGGTACAGGTCTGCCAGTTTGCCTGCGTAGCGCAAGATAGCATCGCATTGCGTGATCACCACACCATCGATTTCCAGCAAGGGCACCTGACCAAACGGCGCGATTTTACGCACATCAGGAAACTCAGCAAATGTAAAACGATGGTCTTCAAACGCAATGCCGCCAATTGCCAATGCAAGTCGCACCGGTTCGCCACGACCGCCATGAAAGTCGAAATAAGTCAGTTTAAGTTGAGACATCTTGTTCTCCTTGAGTAGTGATTATTAATAATTTGTATTACTGTTAATTTTCGCCCAGCGGCTTGAATAAATCATCAAGCCCGGCAGGACGCGATTGAGAGCGCGCTACGCCGCGCTTACCCATAAATTCTTCTTCAATATTATCGCGGTAATAGCTCCACGCAGAACCAGAGCTTGATAGCCGACGCCACACCTCTTGGCCGACGCCTGAATAATCAATCGCGCTGCCATCATCAAACTCAACCCGTAGCACGCGTTCGCGTGGCTCGTAGCCTATGGCACGCAGCTTGCCGGCATTGATACGTTTCATTTCCATCGTGGTCTCCTACGCTTGAATCCGCTTACAGCTCTTCACCAGGCGTTTTCTTGCCGGGTATAAAAGTGATTTTTGCAATTTTATCTTCACGTGCCTCATAAATCACAATCGCTTCCAGCACGCCCGGTCCTTCAGGCAAGGTCATGCGCACACGTTCCTGATCGATCACGGTATTACCCATAACCATGCGTTTCACAATCACACAATGCAAAATCTCGTCCGCGAAGCGTAGCGTATAACGTTCACGCATTGTCGCTTTTCCTTGATACATCAGCGTCGCCGGAAATTCAAATACCTCAACGTCCTCCGTAAAATTGGACAGAAACGGTTCCAGAGCACGGGCATTGTAGGCAAGCAATTGCTGCTCAGCAGCGATTTCAGCGAGATGAGTTGTCGTCATGTATGGTTTTCAGAGGATAGCAGAAACGTTAAAAAAGGTCTGAGAGTGAGCCACAGTACAAATTATTTTGTCTTGCAAGAACTGGTTTGTGCATACACGCTGACTTGTGTATTTTTGCTGATCTCATCGTTGATTGCCGCCGCGGCGTATCCGCATGTCACGTTCTCCGATTGATAACCACGCACTGAAGGTAAGTTGCCAACACCTACACCGGCTTCTACCGAGCCAGAAATTTTTTTGCGGCTTTCGTAATTACCCAGACTCTTCTCAAAATCATCATGCATCGTCGTAAAGACGTCGGGTTTGACGTTGGTCTGGGGAGCGTCCTTGCTCATTTCTTTTGCAGCCTGCTTGATTACTTTGTCGTTAACTTTATCCACGTCGAGATGAATCGGCACGGGCGGTGGTGCTTCGGCGACAGATGATGCAGGGGAGGGCATCGTTTGTGCCGAAGCACTTGCACAGAAAAAGCCAAGGAACACCAGCGCGCATAGTTTTGGTAAGCGACAAGGATGCAGCATTTTTACGTGCATTTTATTGATCATTACTTCATCACTTTCGTGGGTAGACTTATTTTGTTTGACCAAAAAAACTCAATTCCGAAGTTTTATTGATTTAAATTATATTCAATTAAATATCGTTCAATTCTGGCAGCCGTTGGACATTCATTTTCACAACAAATTCAACGACAAATAGTGCTCTTTAGAAACTTGCGTCCATATTTTCTTTGATACTATCACACTCGTTTTCCAGCCAGAGCGAGCCCCATGTCATGTCAATAAGATTTAAAAAATATACAGAATGGACAGTCGGATCCAAACTCACGTTCATTATTACCGTTGTTTTCAGTATCATTTTGCTTTCTTTTACGTCTGTCGTAAATTACAACCTCAAGCAACAGGCTGAAGCGCAAGCGATTGCGAATGTCACTGACAGAACGCAGTTTGTTGCCGACATGCTCAATTTGTTTGATGCAGATTTGCGTAATCAAACCAGTGATGCCATCAAGGTATTTAAAGGCAATTTCAAAGATGGTTTTGCGCTGGATGCCAACCGCACTATTGATGTCGCAGGCGTAAGCACAACGGTACTTAAATCCGGTACGCAAGATTTGAATGGAGATTTCTCGAATACAGACCGACTCAGCAATGAGATCGGCGTCGTCGCTACCATCTTTGTCAAACAAGGCGATGAATTCATCCGCATTTCGACCTCACTGAAAAACGAAAAAGGCGAACGCGCCGTCGGTACACCTCTCAACCATGCCAGTCCGGCGTATCCTGCGCTGACAGAAGGTAAATCCTATGCCGGCCTGGCGATGCTCTTTGGTAAACAGTACATGACGCAGTACGATCCGGTGTTGGATAGCAATGGCAAAGTGATTGCCGTCTTATTTGTCGGTAAAGACTTTACGACCGCCATTGATCAGATGAAGGCCAAAATTCGCTCGATCAAACTAGGTCAATCCGGTTACTTCTTTGCGCTCGATGCGCGCGAGGGAAAAAACTACGGCGATCTTTTACTGCATCCGACCAAAGAAGGTAAAAACATTCTTGATGCCAAAGATCAAAACGGGCACGAATTTATCAAAGAAATGTTGGAACGCAAGCAAGGGGTGGTGCGCTATCCTTGGACCAATGCAGAATTAGGCGAGACCGATGTTAGAGAAAAAGTCGTCGCGTTTTACCCCGTCAAAGGCTGGAACTGGGTGGTCGCTGGCGGCATGTATGCCGATGAATATGCAGCAGAATCAAATCGTACCAATACGCGCTATCAAATGATCAGCATGGTCCTCATATTTATGCTGAGTGCACTGATGTTTAAGGTCATGCGCATACGCTTAAGCACGCCATTGCAACAAGTGATTTTTGCCGCCAGCAAAATGGCAAATGGTGACCTCACGGCGTCGCTTAACGTAACCCGTGTCGATGAGATTGGGCAACTCATGCACGCGATCAATGGCATCAGTAAAGGGCTGCGCGTATTGATCAATGAAGTGCATCAAAGTGCGAATATGATTGCCCACTCCGCTCAGGAAATGTCCGATGGCAATGCCGATTTGTCTGCGCGTACCGAATCACAAGCAAGCTCGTTGGAACAAACAGCCGCATCCATGGATGAGCTGACCAGCACCGTGAAGCAAAATTCTGAAGGCGCCAAACACGCCAATGAATTAGTACACGCCGCATCCGCAGTGGCGTCCCAAGGTGGCAAGGTGGTCAGCGACGTGATCGATACTATGTCGTCGATTAAAGACAGCTCCAAAAAAATCGTCGACATTATCAGCGTCATTGATGGCATCGCATTTCAGACCAATATCCTCGCCCTGAACGCCGCCGTCGAAGCCGCACGCGCAGGTGAACAAGGGCGTGGCTTTGCCGTCGTTGCCAGCGAAGTCCGCAACCTCGCACAACGCTCAGCCAGCGCCGCCAAAGAAATCGCTGCTTTGATTAAAGACTCCGTCGCCAAAGTAGAATCTGGCAACTTGTTAGCCGAACAAACCGGTAAGACCATGGGCGACATCATGAACTCGGTTGATCAGATCACCCAAATCACCTCGGAGATCTCAACCGCCAGCCAGGAACAAAGCGACGGTATCGAACAAGTCAACCAGGCGGTATCGCAAATGGACGACATGACCCAACAAAACTCCGCACTGGTAGAACAAGCCTCCGCCGCCACCGAAACCATGCGCGAACAAGTCGAACATCTGGTGCAGTTGATTAGCGCGTTTAAGTTGAAATAAGAAGTAATGGCATGTGGCTTAGGGGTTGGATTTTTCCAACCCCTAAGCGGCGATAAAAACATAGCCCGGCGCCACACATCTCAACAGTCAATCAACATAAGCGGACAGTTCAACTCAACGCGACGTTCCCAATTCCATCGCATCCGCTCTCACTTTTTCACTATCAATCGCATGGCAATTTGCCTTCGCGTCATGAGTTCAACAAATCTGTGGTGATCAGACGCGCTTACCGGGCAGGTGCCAAGATGATTGCAGTCTCGATCACAAAGTATTCACGGATCAAGCACATTGAAAAAACGCTAAAAAACTTATCAATTTGTCTTGCTAAAAATGCATTTGTCCGGTATGGTGCGCACCAGAAATATTTTTAGTCCATTGCGGAGAAATTGATGCACCTTATTTACAACTTGCCAGGCCTGGTACAACTGGCTATTTTTGCTGTAGCTGCACTGGCTTTAATGTTTGTCCAACATAAAATCACCAGAATTTTTCTGGATAAATTTTTCTCAGGATATAAATCCGATCTGGCACTCAATATCCATACCTCGGTATCGACGACGCTGGCGCTGATCGTTGCTTTTTCATTAGTTCAGGCTGTCACCACTTTTAAACAGGCCGATCAGGTTGTCCGGCAGGAATCGGTACGCATTAACAACCTCGATCGTTTGCTGGTACGTTACGGTGGCAGCGAAGACGTCAGTGTCATCCGCGCCAGCCTCAGAACCTATGCCAATTCCATCATCAAAGATGAATGGGATGCGATGCAATCGGGTAATGAAAGCGAAACCACAAACAAACTGTTTAAACCCGTTTCCAAAGGCATCATACAGCTCAAACCAAGTAATGCGCGCGAAAATTCGATTTATAGCGAAATGGTGAAGCTAGCCGATGCACTGGCTGATTACCGTGCTGAACGCCTGGAAGCCGCTAAACTGGAAATCCCCATGATTTTCTGGGCCCTGATTTATCTGCTGATGTTTGCCAAAAATACCTTATCCGCCTTCTTTGAACGCAGCAAAACAGCAGACATCGTGATGGCGCTGCAAATGATCTGCTTTTCCTCGTTGATCTTTTTGACCTATTACTTCGATGAACCATTCAAAGGTGAAAGCGGCATTAAACCCACCTTGATCGTGGATGTACTGGACAAAATTTCAAAAAGAACCGATTAAGGTACAAAGGAAAGCACAATGATTAGCTGGCTCTATACACTCCCTGATCTCGCCATCGTGATGATAGGCATGATTTGCGCGGCAGTGATCTTGTTTTCGTTGGAATACCTCACGCGAAAAACCCAATTTCTTTGCAAAATGTCCGATCATGAAAAAGAATTTCTGATCTCCTTGCAGTCCGGTCTGGTGGCTTTGAGCGCGGTATTGCTGAGCTTTTCTTTGGTCATGGTGCTCAATAATTTTGACAGTGCTGACAAAAACGTGTCCGTCGAAGCGAGCAAACTCGAAGAAGCCGATCGCACACTCTACCAATACAACAACAGCAGCACTATCCGCGCTGATTTGCAGCGTTATGCTCAGTCCATCGTGAATGATGAATGGTCGCAATTGCAAATCAAAAAATCATCCGCCGTCACCGCCGATTTGTTGAATAAGTATGACGTCCAGCTGGGAAAACTCAATCCAGGCAACTTGAGAGAGTCCGTCATTTTTGCCCAGATTCTCAAAAATGCCAATGAACTAGCCGAGTTGCGCACCAACCGTATCGAACGCGCACACCTCGGTTTGCACAGCATCTTTTGGTTGGTCAATTTGTCGATCTTATTTGGTGTCTTGCTCATTTCAGCGTTTGGGCTGGCATTGAACAGCGTTGTCACCAAAATCGGCGTCCTGCTTCAAGTCTTTGGTCTGGTCGGCTTGACAGCGATCGTGTTTATCGTTGACCAACCGTTCACGGGCAAAGTATCCGTCACCGCGGAACCGATCGTGAAAACCATCGAGGCGATGAAGCTCCGCTAACTGACGAAAAAAATGCCGTGGTACCAGACCACCGCGGTTTAGCAAAAAAAGCAGCGCCCAGATAACATTGCTATCTGGGCGCTGCCCACCTCAAAGTCGATCAACAAAAGATGGCAGCTAAATTCAGCGCGACTTTCTAAATTCCATCGTATCAGCTTTCACTTTTTCAATATCAAACGCATGGCAATTCGCCTTCGCATCATGCAAGGCGTGATGGTCTTTTAGCTGATTATCGATAAAGTACATCTGCAACGCCACCTTATCCAGATACGGATAAATATTCTTCCCACGTAACCAAGACGGCACCTGATAATCTAACGCATGGCAGAACAGCCGCCAGTCACCATCGTAATCAAAACAAATCACCGGCGCCTGCTCCGCAAATTGCTCCAGCCATAAAACGAGCCGTGTTTTTAGCTCCGCCACAGAACATTGCGCCCCCGGCATCTGCCCCAATTGCGGCACAATATTCGCCACCACAAAATCATTACACTTCGCCAGATTCACCGGCAACTCCGCATAAAACTCATACCGCCCACACTCAGACACCAAACCTATGCTGATGAGTTCGGCATCTTTGAAATCGGTGAATTCTGTATCGATGAAGATGAGCATGTGGGGCTTTCTTTTGAAATTGAATAGATTTCTTTTCTGAAGTCGTTAAATTATCAAAATAACCAGGTTATCATGGCACAAACTAAAACCTTTAGGAATACAAATCAATGAGCGAAACGTCAAATCATTGGACTAGGGAACAATTGTTGGTCGCATTTAATTTGTACTGTCAAATGCCTTTTGGTCGGTTTCATAGCCGTAATCCCGATATTATTCGCCTCGCTGCGCTGATAGGTCGTACTCCATCAGCCCTTGCAATGAAATTAGTCAACATTGCAAGCCTTGATCCACTCATTACCGACACGGGTAGGGTTGGGCTTAAGGGATCATCAAAATTAGATCGGGCAATGTGGAATGAAATGCAAAATGATTGGAATTCTTTCGCGATGCAAAGTCAGACTATGGTTGATAACTTAGTTGAGGCAAGTCAGCCATTGCTTGAAAGTGCCATCACTACAGAATTAGGAATTGTCGAAGATGAATTGGACTACTCTGCCGAAACAAAAGTAGCGCAGACAAAAATTCGTGTAGGTCAAAATTTCTTTCGCCGCTCCGTATTAAGTGCATATTCTGGACGTTGCTGCATTACTGGTTTATCGCATCCAAGTTTATTGGTCGCTAGTCACATCGTACCTTGGAAATCTGATAAAGATAATCGCCTCAACCCGCGCAACGGTTTATGTCTTTCTGCGCTGCACGATAAAGCGTTTGATCAAGGGCTTATCACAATTACGCACGACTACGAAGTCAAGGTTTCCTCTTCTGCTAGAAAATTAGAGAAGAATAAATTTACATCTGAATGGCTATTAGATTTAGACGGCAAGAAAATTTCTTTGCCTGAAAAATTTATACCTTCAAACAAATTCATTTCTTGGCATAACGAACATATATTTTTATCGAATTAAATATTGATTTTCTTAGGTTCTAACGTGAAAGTAAGATTTTTATACATGTATCGTGATGCAGGGAATTTCAAAAATTTTGGCGAAGCTTATTTTGAAAATCCACATGATCTCAGCTTGGAAAGCCTAACAGAAAAAATAAAATCCAATCTTTTAGACGACTTATTTTTTGATGCTTATGCTGTTGGTTTACCAGAATTATTCTTTGAAGATTACGACGACGAACTTGATCACGATTGGCATGAATTTGATCGGTTGGAGCAAGTTGTTGAAAACAACATTGAAGACGACTTGCAGTCGATAAGCGATTTTATTGAACAACTAGAGGCGAAAAGACTAACGTAAATGTCGCGCCGAAAATAGTTCGCTATTCATCTCGCTTAAGTGAAAAAGATTGCCAGACCTTCACTTTATCGTCGTCTATTAGCTGACGAAAACCCTCACTCATCGTCGCCCAATCCGCGATATCCACTTTGAATGGTAAATCGGATTCCGAAAAATCATGCTCAAGTGCTGCGATGAGGCTTAAAGATAAACCTGCCTTGCTTTCGATCACCAGATCAAGATCGGAGTAGGGTTTGGCTGTGTGCTTTGCACGTGAGCCAAATGCCCACACCGTGTCGTTGGGAACATGGCGTTGCAATATCGATGCGATAATCGCCCATTGCTCTGCCGTTACATCAATGTCCGGTTGTTGGCTCATGTTTTGGGTGTACCGCGTTTTTTCAGTTCCTGTAGTAAAGCTTGTCCTTCTGACAGAAAATCCGGCACGATTTGCATGACTTCGATTGCTTTGCTTTCGTCGTAAGTGTGGCTAGTGATACTTCGCGCCTTGCGGTAATCTTTCCAGCGATCCCAGCCGCTGCGCAGCAAACCTTGTTCGCTGCCAGTTCTGATTAAGTCCGCAAAAGGTAGTTCGTCGATTTCAACAGGATTCGCTGCGGCAAGCTCTAGATATCGCTTAAGCATTTTGTGTGACAGCTCATAGCAGAATTCAAAGCGCTGAATGCTGGCGTCGCGGTAGAGGGTGTTGCCAGTGTCTGCCTTATACGCCTGCAAAGCTTCGACAAGTCGCTGCAGAGCATTTTCTAAAGAGCTCAGATCGAGTTGAATTGCCATGTCTGCTCCCTGATTACTATCGATAAAAAAGGCCTGCCGGGAAACGGAAGGCCTTTTCATTGTGAGGCTAATTGATATTAAACGTCAATATTCCCCGCCCTCAACGCATTGGACTCAATAAACGCGCGGCGTGGTTCGACGTCGTCGCCCATCAATGTCGTGAAGATCTGGTCGGCGGCGATGGCGTCTTCGATCTGGACTTTCAAGAGGCGACGGACG
Organism: Cognatundibacterium jejuense; assembly: GCF_014284255.1. Lineage (GTDB taxonomy): Bacteria > Pseudomonadota > Gammaproteobacteria > Burkholderiales > Burkholderiaceae_D > Undibacterium > Undibacterium jejuense. Next base: position 158,364 of record NZ_JACOFV010000008.1, on the reverse strand, counting down.
GTTGGGTCCATGGTGGTTTCCCACAGTTGGCTTGGGTTCATTTCGCCCAGACCTTTATAGCGTTGTTTGACGACGACGCGCTCGGCTTCGTCGCGCAGCCACAGCATGGCGTGGTGGAAGTCTTTTACCGCGATTTCTTTGGCTTTCTCGCCTTCGCCACGACGCATGAAGGCGCCTTCGCCTAGCAGGCCTTTAAACGTTGCTGCGGCGCTTTCCAAGACCTTGTAGTCGGTTGCTTCGACAAAGTCTGCGTCGATGCTGGTGACTTTGATGTTGCCGTGGTACAGGCGTTCTATGCGCAAGCTGAAGGCGCCGGACAAATCGTCGCTACGTACGATGGCTTTGACGGCCGGATCATTGATCGCTTGGGTCATGTTGATCGCGGATTGTTCTGCGTGTTCCAGCGTATCCATTTTCAAGGTGACGCCGGTCATGATGGCAGTCAATGCAGCGCGGTCAATGACGCGGGTTAAGCGCATCATGATGGCGTTGGCCAGATTGTATTGGCGTACCAATTCTGCCAATGCGTCGCCGGTGATAGGGTCAGCGCCGGTACTTGGGATCAGCGATGCGCCCGACAATGACACGTTCATCATGTAGCTTGCTTCTTCGGCGTCGTCTTTCAGATAGCGTTCATCGCGACCGGCTTTGACTTTGTACAGTGGTGGTTGGGCGATGTAGATGTGGCCGCGTTCTACCAGTTGTGGCATTTGGCGATAGAACAGGGTCAGCAGCAAGGTACGAATGTGGGCACCGTCAACGTCAGCATCGGTCATGATGATGATGCGATGGTAGCGCAGTTTGTCAGCGTTGAATTCGTCAGGGCCGATGCTTGTACCCAGCGTGGCGATCAAGGTAGTGATCTGTTCGCTGGAGAGCATTTTTTCAAAGCGGGCTTTTTCGACGTTGAGCACTTTACCGCGTAATGGCAAAATCGCCTGGAACTTACGGTCACGACCTTGTTTGGCAGAACCGCCCGCGGAGTCACCCTCGACGATGTACAGTTCGCACAGGGCTGGATCTTTTTCCTGGCAATCAGCAAGCTTGGAAGATAAGCCCAGGCCATCCATGACGCCTTTACGACGGGTCAGTTCACGGGCTTTGCGTGCTGCTTCGCGGGCGCGGGAGGCTTCAACGATTTTGCCGCAAATGATTTTGGCGTCGTTTGGTTTTTCAGCTAAGAAGTCGGTCAGCGTTTTGGCGACGATTTCTTCTACCGGGCCACGTACTTCGGAAGAAACGAGTTTGTCTTTGGTTTGTGAGCTGAATTTTGGTTCAGGTACTTTGACGGACAAGACGCAAGTTAAACCTTCGCGCATATCGTCGCCAGTGACTTCAACTTTGGCTTTTTTAGCGTATTCGTGTTCTTCGATGTATTTGTTGATGACGCGGGTCATCGCAGCGCGTAAGCCAGTTAAGTGGGTACCACCGTCGCGCTGTGGAATATTGTTGGTGAAGCACAGTACTTGTTCGTTGTACGCATCGTTCCATTGCATAGACACGTCAACAGTGATGTTGGTACCTTGGTCAGAAACACGTTCGCCAGTTGCCTGGAAAATCGTTGGGTGCAATACGCTCTTGGCTTTGTTGATGTATTCCACAAAACCGCGGGTGCCGCCTTCAAATGCAAACAACTCTTCTTTACCAGTGCGGTGGTCGTTGAGTTTGATGCGCACGCCATTGTTCAGGAAAGACAATTCGCGGATACGTTTTGCCAGAATTTCGTAATGGAATTCAACGTGGGTGAAGATTTCTTCATCAGCCCAGAAATGCACTTCAGTGCCGCGTTTGTCGGTGTCGCCGACGACTTTGATCGGGGAAGTGACGACGCCGTCAACGGTTTCGAGTTCACGGTTTTGCGGTACGCCACGGACAAATTCCATGGTGTGAACTTTGCCGTCGCGACGAATCGTCAGCTTAAGTAATTTGGATAAGCCATTCACGCAAGAAACACCAACGCCGTGCAAACCACCGGAGACTTTGTAGGAGTTTTGATCGAACTTACCACCAGCGTGCAACTCGGTCATAACGATCTCAGCCGCGCTACGCTTAGGTTCGTGCTTGTCGTCCCATTTGATACCCGTTGGAATACCGCGACCATTATCGGTAATCGAAATGGAATTGTCGGTATGAATCGCGACGTTGATTTCTGTGCAGTGACCTGCCAGAGATTCGTCGATGGAGTTATCTAACACTTCGAAGACCAGATGATGCAAACCAGTGCCGTCCGACGTGTCGCCAATGTACATGCCAGGGCGTTTGCGCACGGCTTCCAGGCCTTCCAGAATCTGGATGGAGGATGCGCCGTATTGATTGGAACTGGCGGCTGGAGCTGGTTGGTTCTCTTGGTTTTGATCGGACATGGCTACCTTCGTTTGTGTTTACTGCGTGTTCATGGGTATTCAATCCCTTACTCGCTCATTTTGTTGTGGGCGGGGAAGGGTGGGGTGGCGGAGTGGATACTCTGCTAAAAAGACATTGAAGATCAGATTGAACAACTGGCTGCGTCTCGTGCAGTTGGCTGTAGTTCACCTTTATCAACGACCCTCACCCCTGTTCCTCTCCTGATTGCGGGAGAGGAGTGGCATGCTTCAATTCAGGTTTAAATTCTCATTGGCATGACAACGTATTTGAAGTCAGTGTTTTCTGGAACGGTGATCAATGCAGATGAATTGGAGTCACCGAGAGACACGCAGACTTGATCGCATTTCAGGTTGTTCAATACATCCAACAAATAGCTGACGTTGAAACCGATGTCGACGCTATCGCCGCCGTAATCGATTTCGATTTCTTCCATCGCTTCTTCCTGATCGGCATTGGTCGACAAGATTTGCATGCTGCCTGGTGTGATCACACAACGCACACCTTTAAACTTGTCCGACGTCATGATCGCTGCACGTTGCAACGAGCGCAGCAATTGTTCACGACCGAGTGTAAAGCTATTTTTGTAGCCTTTAGGAATCACGCGATTAAAATCAGGGAATTTACCTTCAACCAGTTTGGACACCAGTTCGATATCGGCAAACGTCAGTTTGACCTGATTGTTGGCGATGTCGATTTGTACCGGGTCTTCTTTGTCTTCCAGCAAGCGCTGCAATTCGATAATTGTTTTGCGTGGGATGATGACTTCATGGCGTGGGAACTCTTGTTCCACTTCGACCTGGCAAAACGCCAGACGATGACCGTCAGTCGCAACGGCAATCACGTTTTTACCATCGACCACCAACAAGAGGCCATTGAGGTAATAACGGATGTCTTGTTGCGCCATGGAGAAATGCACCATGTTGAACAAATGCTTCAATGTTTTTTGCGGCAAATTGACGCTGGCATTGAAGTGTTCAGCTTGTGCAACAGTCGGGAATTCTTCTGCTGCCAAGGTTTGCAAAGAGAAACGCGATTTGCCAGACTGCACGCTCATGCGCTTGTTGTCCAGCTTGAGAACGACGTCCTGATCATCCGGCAGTGCGCGCAAGATATCCAACAATTTGCGTGCAGCAACCGTGGTAGCGACAACATCGCCACCTGAACCGATCTCTGCCTTGGTCGTGATCTGTACTTCGATGTCCGTCGACAAGAAGGACACTTGTTCACCGTCTTTGCGAATGAGGATATTGGCCAAAATCGGCAATGTGTGCCGACGCTCGACAATACCACTCACAATTTGCAAAGGCCGGAGCAGTGTGTCCCGGTGGGTTTTTACCAATTGCATTTGAAGTCCTCGCTAATCGTGGTTGAATACAATAAATAATATTTAAAACTACTTTAATGCTTTAGTACTGCTGCTATTTTGTTTTAACCCGCATTAACCTGCATCAGCCCTTCAGGGTCTGTTCCAGCACGTGCAATTCATGATTGCATTCTGGATTTTTGCTGCGATCTGCGGTGATCTTGCGCACTGCATGCAAGACCGTGGTGTGATCGCGGCCGCCAAACAATTCGCCAATTTCTGGCAAACTTTTTTGCGTTAATTCTTTGGCCAGGTACATCGCAATCTGGCGCGGTCTGGCGATATTGGCCGGACGTTTTTTAGAATACATATCAGCGACTTTGATATTGAAAAAGTCGGCGACGGTCTTCTGAATATTTTCGACAGAAATCTGACGATTTTGTACTGACAACAGATCTTTTAAGGCTTCTTTGACGACATCAATCGTGATCTCTTTGCCATGGAAACGTGAGTAAGCAAGAATCTTGCGCAGTGCGCCTTCCAGCTCACGCACGTTGGAGCGCAAATGTTTGGCGACAAAGAAAGCCACGTCATCAGAAAAGTGCACACCTTCGGAATGTGCTTTTTTGAGCAAAATTGCGACCCGCATTTCTAATTCTGGTGGTTCGATGGCGACCGTTAAACCAGAGTCAAAACGCGAAATCAGGCGATCGTCCATGCCGGTGATTTCTTTGGGATACGTATCACTGGTGATGATGATTTGCTTCTTGGCAGCGATTAACGCTTCGAACGCATAGAAGAATTCTTCTTGCGTGCGGCTCTTGCCACCAAAGAATTGAATATCATCGATCAATAACAGATCGAGCGAATGATAGTAGCGTTTGAATTCGTCAAAGCCTTTGCGCTGGTACGCTGTGACCACGTCACGCACATATTGCTCGGCGTGGATGTAGCGGATTTTGGCATTCGGGTTATCGACCAGAATCTGGTTGCCGATCGCGTGAATCAAGTGCGTTTTACCCAGACCAACGCCGCCGTATAAAAACAGCGGGTTATACGAAACGCCAGGGTTGTTGGCAACTTGAATCGCTGCGGCGCGCGCCAATTGGTTGGCTTTACCGGTCACGAAACTATCGAACGTTAGTTCGACATTGATACGGCTCAGGTCGCGGCGAGGCGATGCTTCTGGTGCTACGACTTCAGCCTGAATTTCTGGTGCACTGTTGCTGCCTGGTATTTCGCCGTCCACACCGGGTCGAGTAGGCATCGGCGCTGGCGCTGCTTTTTTGCCGCCACGTGGATCGAGCACAAAAACGACTTCAACCTCTTCATCCCAATACTGATTTGCCAGCTCAGAAATACGATTGGCGAATTGGGCTTTCACCCAATCGAGCTTAAAACGATTGGGCGCAGCAATACTCAGCTTGCCTTCTTCGAAGGAGAGCGGTACGAGCGATTTGATCCATGCACTATATTGTTGCGGTGGAAGCTCTTGCTCAAGTTGGGACGAACAGGCTTGCCAGAAATTTTCCATGTATGACTTTAAATTATTAAATGCAAATGCGCGGTGCCGAATTAATCTTTCAGGGTGTATGTAAAACAGCCTCAGCAAGTGGGTAACAAATACCTGTCAGTAAAACTGATTGGTTTGCCATACATTGCGGGAACACTTTTCCATCAACCCCGATACTTTCGATTTTATGAATAAAATGCGAAACAGATAATAAATATCTTCATTCGCTCTTTTAATTCAGTTTTATGAAAGTTGCCATGAAGGCATAAACCGGTGCCGCGCTAATCCTCTATTTTAACCCCGACTGGGCGAGTTATCCACAGCCTTAGATTAAATTTATTCTTTGCACTGCACCAGCCTTGGTAAACCGCTTTTGATTAATTTTTACGCTAAGTGATTGACACGTAAGGTAAAAATGGTGTCTAATTACGGGTTCCCTACCCTCTTTTATTGGATGGTGCATTGTTTGTGGTGAGTTTTTCCGATTCAGCACATGCGTAGTACAGTAATGCAGCAAGCCATGAGCAGCGGTTTTGGGGCAGTAAAGGTGAAAAGCCTGACGTAAATAACGCAAGCCTTTACCCGTAATTCCGATTTTTTTTATTGCTCAAATAGCGAGACCAACATGAAACGTACTTACCAACCTTCCGTCGTTCGCCGCAAGCGCACTCACGGTTTCCGCGCACGTATGGCAACCCGCGGTGGCCGCGCTGTACTGAACGCACGCCGTGCTAAAGGCCGTAAACGCCTGGCAGCTTGATTTTAAATTTTTGGTCTGCGGCAGCTTTGGCTGACATCGCATGATCAATCTTTTAGCTGACCAAGTTCAGGCGGATGCCGGTGGTGCAGATTTTGCACGTGCCCGACGCATCATTAAAACGGATGAATTTTCATCCGTTTTTCGTTTGCGCCCCGTGCAAAAGACGCCCCATTTTGTGCTCTACGCCAGAGCCAATGAGTTGTCGCATGCTCGTTTAGGTGTGGTCGCTGCCAAGCGCTTTGCGCCGCGCGCAGTGACCCGCAACACGATCAAGCGTGTAACGCGTGAAATTTTCAGATGTTCAGCCTTACAAAACGTCGATTGCATTGTGCGCCTGTCACGACCCGTCAACAGCAAAGACGGTCCAGCTACGACTGCCCAGCTCAAACGCGAGCTGCGGGCGGAGATTCTGCGCCTGTTTGCCGCCCCTGCCTGTAAAAAAGTGGGATGACATGAAAACACTACTGCTCCTGTTGCTACGCTTTTATAAGTATGCAATCAGTCCTATGCTGGGGCAGAATTGTCGTTTTTACCCGAGTTGTTCTGAGTATGCGGCGCAGGCGATACAAATCCACGGCGCAGCTAAAGGCAGTTTTTTGGCTGGCAAACGCGTGTGTAAATGCCATCCGTGGCATCCCGGCGGCGTAGATCATGTCCCGCCAGCTAGTGAAAAACAAAAGATTGTCCCCACATCCGACCAATGCTGCCATGAACACTCTGGCAGCACGGGTCATTCCTCACACTTTTCCTGACATACACCAAATGGATAAAATGGATATCAAACGTACCGTCCTGTGGGTTATTTTTTCCATGTCGCTGTTGCTCCTGTGGGACAACTGGATGCGCCATAACGGCAAGTCATCTATGTTTTTCCCTGCAGCCGCAACGCAGCAAGCAAAAGATGCTAAGACAGCAACGGCAAATAATTCCTCAGTACCAACAGCCAACTCTGCTAATGCTGCCAATGGCACGACGGCAGTTCCTGCGAATGGCGAAGCTGTTGCAGTCGCGGTCAAAACTGAGCGTATTACTATTACAACCGACGTGATCAAGGCGGATATTGACACCCTGGGTGGTGAAGTGAAACGTCTGGAATTGCTGCAATATAAAGATCACCCTAAGCCAGAACATTTCTACTATCCGTTTTTGGAAGCTATCGGCTTGCGTGAAAAAGCACCTAGCGATAAAAATGTTGTGTTGTTTAGCGAGAACGATACCCGCACTTATCTGGCACAAACCGGCCTGGCGAATGCAGCTTATCCAAATCACAAATCCGTTTTCGTGGCGCAGCCAGGTAAGCGTAGTTTAGATGGTAGCGACAGCGTACAGTTAGTATTGGTATCTGAACAAGGTGGCGTCAAACTGACAAAAACCTTCACCTTCAAAAAAGGTGACTATGCGATTGACGTCAAACACACTGTGACCAACAACACAACAGCCGCGATTACGCCTGCTTTGTACTTGCAATTGATACACGATGGTACCAAGCCTGAAGGCGGTTCCATGTTCACTGGTCCTTCTGAATTCTATGCACCTGCGGTGTACACCGATGCAGAACATTTCCAGAAACTGGATTTTGAAAAAATTGGTAAAGCAGAACACGAACAGCCAGGTAGCAGCAATAACAACCACGCTAAGTCTGCGGACAACGGCTGGGTTGCGGTGATTCAACATTTCTTTGTTTCCGCTTTTGTACCGCAAGACAAGTCGACACGTGAATTCCGTACTGAAAAAGTGCGCGACAATATTTATTCTGTCAGCACGGTATTGCAACTGGGCAGCATTGCTCCGGGTGCAAGCAAAGATTCTGATGCCACTTTGTACACTGGTCCACAATCGACAGCGACTCTGGAAAAAATCGCTCCAGGTCTGGAATTGGTCAAAGACTACGGTATTCTGGCAATCATCGCTAAACCGCTGTTTGGTCTGATGAGCTTCATCCATGGTCTGATTGGCAACTGGGGTTGGACGATTGTTGTGTTCACCATTTCGATCAAATTAGCGTTGTTCCCATTGTCCGCTGCTGGTTATCGCAGCATGGCAAAAATGAAAGTGGTGACACCTAAGATGCAGGCTGTGCGTGAACGTTACAAAAACGATCCGCAAAAAATGAATCAAGCGATGATGGAATTGTACAAAACCGAGAAAATCAATCCGCTCGGTGGCTGCTTCCCTATTCTGATTCAGATGCCCGTGTTCTTGTCTTTGTACTGGGTATTGCAAGCCAGCGTTGAAATGCGTGGCGCACCTTGGATGGGTTGGATCACTGATCTGACTTCACCAGATCCACTGTTCATTTTGCCAGTGATTTACGCGATTTCTATGTACATCACCACTAAACTGAATCCGGCGCCAGCAGATCCTATGCAAGCCAAAATGATGATGTTTATGCCATTGGCGTTCTCAGTGATGTTCTTCTTCTTCCCGTCCGGTCTGGTACTGTATTGGGTAGTGAACAACATTCTGTCGATTGGCCAACAATGGGTGATCAATAACAAATTGATCCCACCTGAGCATAAAGTGAAGGCTTAAGCATTATTTGAGAAAACTGAAAGCTTCTCAAAAAGCGCCAAAGCCCAAAAAAGCCCGCTCGTCGCGGGCTTTTTTTATAGCAACCCGCTGAAGACATTAAAATTGTTTGTCGCATTTCCGTCACAAAGCTGCCTATATTTCTGCACTTCTGCAGTGCAAGCAAAGATAATTTGAACATGATCTACGAACCTATCCCCATCGCCGCCATTGCCACTGCTCCCGGACGCGGAGGTATCGGTGTTGTGCGTATCTCCGGCAAAAACCTGGCGCCCGTCATAAGCGCCTTATTTGGTACGACCCAATTTAAACCGCGTCATGCGAGTTACCTGCCATTTACCCAGGAAGATGGCACCGTTATCGATCAAGGTATTGCGATTTATTTCAAAGCTCCACATTCCTACACCGGTGAAGATGTGCTGGAATTGCAAGGTCACGGTGGCCCGGTTGTGATGCAAATGCTGTTAAGCCGCTGCCTCGAAGCAGGTAAAGCATCGGGTTTGCGTTTGGCCGAACCGGGCGAATTTACCCAGCGTGCATTTTTAAATGACAAACTCGACCTCGCTCAAGCAGAGGCAGTATCGGATCTGATTGAAGCATCGACGGAAGCCGCGGCCAAATCCGCATCGCAATCGTTGTCTGGTGCGTTTTCAAAAGTCATTCATGATCTGGTCGACAAGGTCGTTCACCTGCGCATGCTGGTCGAAGCGACGTTGGATTTTCCTGAAGAAGAAATTGATTTTTTAGAAAAATCGAATGCGCGTGGTCAACTCAGCACCATACAAACCGCTTTGCAAAAAGTGTTTGACCAGGCTGCACAAGGCGCTTTGTTGCGTGCCGGTTTAAATATTGTTTTGGCGGGGCAGCCTAACGTTGGCAAATCCTCTTTGCTCAATGCATTGGCAGGCGATGATGTGGCGATTGTCACGCCGATTGCCGGAACCACACGTGATAAGGTCACCGAAACAATTCATATCGAAGGTATTCCGCTCAATATCATCGACACCGCTGGCATACGCCATGAACATGATGATGTCGAACCGGGTGGCATTTTGAATGTGATCGACACCGTAGAACGTATTGGTATCGAACGCACCTGGGCGGAAGTTGAAAAAGCCGATGTGATTTTACATTTGCTCGATGCCAGCCGTGGCCCGACTCGCGCCGATGAAGCGATTGTCGCGCGCTTCCCGGATGGTGTTCCGGTGATACGCGTCTGGAACAAAATCGACATCTCTGGTCACCACGCCAGTGTTGACCAGATGGAAGATGCGACCCATATTTATCTTTCAGCACAAGACCATATCGGTATCGATTTACTGCGCAAAGAATTGCTGCGCATCGCAGGTTGGGAACAAACTGGCGAATCTTTATACCTCGCCCGCGAGCGCCACCTGATCGCCCTCAAGCACGCACACGAACATCTGCAAACCGCCGCAGAATACGCCGCACAAAACGATCAGTCACTGGATCTGTTTGCGGAAGAATTACGTCTGACCCAAGACAGACTCAACAGCATCACCGGTGAGTTTTCTTCGGACGATTTGCTGGGCGTGATTTTCTCGCGGTTTTGTATTGGGAAATAAAGCGGGCAAAAACCCTCTTACTACAAATTTATGCGAAAACTCCCCTCTACAGCAAGCGTGAGAGGGGGGGAGGGTGGTTACAAATTCTGATTTTTTGAGAGATGCACCCGCCCGATACATAATATCGATGCTTTATGTGTTTTATAAAACGTAGCTTTTTCATATCGCCGCAATGCAATCTATTTCAATATCGAAAGCGCCCGGCCACGCTGGCACACACACAAAAATTCTTGCTGGTGGATCATTGGGGAAATAGCGTTGATAGATCTCGTTCACCGCGGAAAATTTCTCGGTTGATGTGCAATACACGTTACATTTAATGACCTTGTCCAGTGATGACCCTGCTGTTTCCACACACAGTTTGAGTTGCGCCAAGACTAATTCAGTTTGTGTCTCAATCGATGCATTCAGCACGACTTCACCGGTAGTTTGATCAAATGGAGGTAAACCTGAAACGTAGACCATATCTCCGCTACGAACTGCGACGGAGGTTGGTGCTCTCCATTTTTCGAGATAGCTTGATAGTGGTTCTACTCTGATGATTTGTTTTCTCATGTTACTTCTCTCCACGATCATGAAAAAACTGACTATCATCAGGCGCTTGCTTTCTTTCATACATACCGTAGTCTCTATCTACGCTGGCAATACGTAGCCGGTATTGTGAGAATATTGAATCGCGTCCGGCACTTTGTGCAGCTCTGTGGTGTTCTGTATTTCGCCAGACTTTCACCGCATCTTCATCGCGCCAGAACGATAAAGATAATAACTTGTCGGTGGACTGCAAACTTTGAAAACGTTCAATCGAGATAAAGCCATCGATGGTACGCAATTCGTCAGCCAGACTGGCGGCGATACGTAGATAATCGGGACGATGCAGCTCTTTCATTTGCACTTCAAAAATGACGGCAATCATTCATTTTCCTTGGTAAAAAATTCCGGCAGGCGGCCATTCAACGAGCGCCGGTAGCGCCAGTTCAACTGCTCCCATGCAATGTGTTGAGCCAATAAAACTTCAATCGCGCTATGTGAAATCGCCAATGCGATCGCCGTTCCCGGGCAGGCATGACGACCAGAACCAAAGCTGTAAAGGCGATGTTTTGCTCGCGCAATATCAAATTCAAGTGGCTGTACATGGATTGCCGGATCAATATTCGCCGCGGCTAGTAATAACAAGATCCTTTCTCCAGCACGCAGATGGATGCCCGCAACGACGGTATCCGAGATGACAAAGCGGCGTGTATTTTGAACAGGGGAATGCAAGCGGCATGCCTCAGTGACAAAAGCGGGAATTAATTTGGGCTGTTGCGATAATTGCTCGCGCTGATCAGGATATTGAATCAAGCAAGTCAGCGCGTTGCTGATCAATCCGCTACTTGCTTCATAGGTTTGGGATAACAAGCCAATCAGATTGCAGAGAATGGCATTAGCATTATTCCATCCGAGCTCTTTTGCCCTCGTTTGTATTTGCGCAATAAGGCTGTTCGGTTTTACAGTTTGCGTCTGTACCAACATATGGAATTCAGTGAGTAAAGTTTGTGCAGCTTTACTCGCGCTTTCAATCTCTGTCGGGCCGCTCAGTGGTGACAGACAGAGCACAAATTGACCGATCGCATCAGTGATTAAAGGCAATGTCTTTGGTTCAAAACCGAGCAGGCTTGCAACGGTGTACAGAGGTAAGCGTTGAGCAAAATGATTGAGTGCATTTGCCTCTTCAAAATTTAACTCGGACGCAAGTTTGCTCGCGAGCTGTTTGCTGGTTTGATGTATCTGAATCGGTTCAAATACCCTCAGACACTGCTGCATAACCATTTTCCCACAATGATGGGCATCACCTTCATTCATCCGAATTAACAAAGAAAAAACCTCGCCAGCGCTAGTTCCTTGTAGCGCCAATGGCACTGCCTCACCGATAGGACGCACGGCGCAATCGGGTGAGGCTAAAATTTCCTCTATGTCTTGTGCTCGCGCGGCAATCCAGAGTTGATGCTGCTTGTCGTAGGATAGACCTGGTTGTTTTAGTAAGTGACTATAAAATTCATTTGCAGTTGGATGGTAAGCCGCACTAAGTAAGTCCATGGTATTCATCATTTTTCCTTTGGCATAATTCTTTTTCAGGTGCAGAATACGGACAAATTATCAATCACACTTCGTTGCCTATCAAACTATGGATGCAGATTTTGCCGACACCCGTTTAGCCCGACTGGCCGCCGCCATTGCAGAACCAGCGCGAGCGCGTATGTTATGCAGCTTGATGGATGGGCATGCGCGCACTGGCACAGAGTTGGCCGCAATCGCTGAGATAGGTACGTCAACCGCGAGCGTGCATCTGGCAAAACTTAAAGAGCAGCAATTGGTACAAGTGATTGCTCAGGGCAAACATCGTTACTACCAGCTTGGTAGCAGCGAAGTTGCCACGGCGCTTGAATCTTTGCTGGCGATCGCTGGTGCACCGCAGCCACGTTTTAAACCTTCAACCCCGCCGCGCTTACGCCATGCGCGTACTTGTTATGATCATATGGCGGGAGAGCTGGCGGTGAAATTACATGATTCTTGCGTACAACAAACTTGGCTGGTCGGCGACCAGCAAGATAACAGTGTTTATGAATTAAGCCAGGCTGGTGAGCAGGCACTGACTAACTTGGGCATTGATGTTGATTTGACGCGCCAGTCGCGCCGCCGCTTTGCATGTACTTGTCTGGACTGGAGCGAACGGCGTCCGCATTTGGGTGGCGCTTTAGGTGCTGCCTTACTCGCGTTGAGTCTGAAGCATAAATGGCTGGAACGTGATCTCGATAGTCGTGCCCTGAGTCTGACGCGGGAGGGGAAAAAGCAGTTTCAAAGGCATTTTGCGATTGTTATTTGACGATCGAATGTCCTTGAGAACGCCATCAAGTAGGTCGGGTGCAGCCCGAGCGGATCTTTGTGCAGCTGAAAATGGCGGGTTGCATCTGCCCGACTGTACTGTGTTTTCGCTGATTTTTCTGTATGGCAAATATCAAAAACTAGCAGCAAAATCGTAGCTGCCTATGTTAAGGTATGGGCACTTATTTTTACGTTTTGCATCATGTGTCAATTACTTGGAATGAATTGCAATACCCCGACGGATATCGTGTTTAGTTTCACGGGGTTTTCTACGCGCGGCGGTTTGACTGACGAGCATAAAGATGGCTGGGGCATCGCTTTTTTTGAAGGCAGTGGGGTGCGGCTGTTTGTCGATCATCAGCCTGCGGTCAGTTCTCCGGTGGCGGATTTGATTAAAAGTTATCCGATCAAGTCTAAAAACGTCATTGCCCACATCCGCAAAGCGACGCAAGGCGAGGTGATGCTGGAAAACTGTCATCCGTTTGTGCGTGAATGTTGGGGGCGTTATTGGGTGTTTGCCCACAATGGTGACCTGAAAAATTTTGCGCCTGCGCTCAATGGTAGTTTTTTACCGGTTGGCACCACCGATAGCGAGCAGGCATTTTGTTATCTCTTGCAACAAATGCGTAGCCGCTTTGGCGAGGTGATGCCGGGGATGTCGGAACTGGCAGACTTTATGCGTGAAATTACCGCAGAGATCGCTGCCTTTGGTACCTTCAATATGATGCTATCAAATGGTGAGGCGTTGTTTGCGCATTGTTCTACTAAATTGCATTACATCATCAGACAGTATCCTTTTCCTGTGGCCAATTTATCGGATGAACAAATGACAGTGGATTTTTCTCAAGTGACCACGCCGAATGATAAAGTGGCTGTGATCGTGACGGAACCTTTAACTGATAATGAAACCTGGACCCAATTTGCACCGGGACAAATGACGGTGTTTGTTGATGGCGACGTGGTGCAGTTTGCATCTGCCGGAGGTGCAGCATGAGTTCACGTCTGGTTGATCAACTCGATACTAATTTATTGCGCGTGTTGCATACCTTGCTGACGGAACGCAGCGTGACCCGCACCGCCATGAAGCTGGGGCAATCGCAACCAGCGATTAGCAATATGCTCAAGCGTTTGCGCGACATCACGGGAGACGCGATTCTGGTGCGTGGCAAAAACGGGATGACGCCAACCCAGCGTGGTCAGGAATTATTGCTGCTGGCGCGTCAGGGTCTGGGTGTGATGGAAAGTATTGCCAGCCCGGCACCTGCTTTTGTGGCTGCGACTACACAACGGGTATTTCATCTTGGCGCTCCAGACTATCTGAGTGTCTTGTTGATCCCGATGGTGATGGAAAAAGTGCGTGAACTGGCGCCGAATGCAGGTCTGGTGATCCATGCGTTGAACGCCGGATTTGACTATGCAGCGGCACTGGAAACTGGTGAGCTTGATTGCGTGATTGGTAATTGGCCAGACCTGCCACAGCATCTTCACATCGCGCAGCTATTTGAAGATGAAGTGGTGTGCATGGTGAACCGCAAACATCCGGTCGTCAGTAAAGGTTTATCGCTGAAATACTATCTGGAAATGTCGCATCTGGCACCAACACCGTACATGATCGGACACCGCAGTATTATTGATGGCACACTCGCCGAACAAGGTTTGAAGCGTAAAATTCAAATGACGATTCCGTATTTTGGTATGGTGCCGTATGTGTTGTCGAAGACCGATCTTGTGTTCACGACCAGCCGCAGCTTTGCGGTGCAATGCGCAAAAGACTGGCCAATCGAAGTCTTGCCTATGCCTATCCCTATGCCGAAAATGCAGTTCTTCATGCTCTGGCACGAACGCGTACACGCGGCGGCAGAAGTGCAGTGGTTGCGTAAAATTGTGGCAGAAGCTGCGGGCGAAGTTTACGCATAAGGTTGATGCAAGAAAATCAGGGCCCAATCTGATTGTTATCGATTGCAATCAAATAAAAAAACCTCGCTGCTTCATCATCTGAAGCGCGAGGTTTTTACTTGGTAAAACGGCTTAGTTCGTTCAGCAATGCGTCCAGAAATTAACCTGGTACTTTACCTTCTACGCCTTCGACGTAGAATTTAATTTCATGCAGGAATTTGTCGTCAGCAACGACATCTTTACCCAACACTTCTTTACCAGTATTGTCTTTCAGCGGGCCTTTCCAGATCGGTGCTGTGCCGTCGATTACGCCTTGACGTTTTTCGGCGATGAGTTTTTTCACATCGTCAGACAAAGTCGCGTTGAAGTACTTTAGATCGATCATGTTTTCTTTAAGACCCCACCAGGTGGAACCTGATTTCCATTTGCCGTCCATGACATCGCCAATGCGCTGGATATAGTAGCCGCTCCAGTCGATCGTCGATGCTGCAACGTGGGCTTTAGGACCGAATTTGGTCATGTCGCTGTCCCAGCCAAACGCCAATACATTTTTTTCTTCAGCAGTCTGTACGACGGCTGCGGAATCAGTGTTTTGCATCAACACATCGACGCCCTGACCAACCAAAGTGGTGGCCGCTTCACGTTCTTTGCCCGGATCAAACCATTTGTTCACCCACACGACTTTGGTTGTGGCTTTTGGATTCACGCTGCGTGCGCCGAGTTCAAACGAGTTGATATTGCGCAGCACTTCTGGAATAGGTACAGAAGCGACGATACCCAATTTGCCAGATTTGCTGAGCTTACCAGCCGCAACACCAGCGAGGTAAGCACCTTCGTAAGTGCGAACGTCGTATTGCGCTAAGTTGTCGGCGGTTTTGTAGCCAGTGGCGTGTTCAAATTTGACGTCAGGGAAATCTTTAGCGACTTTCAACATCGCTTCCATGTAGCCAAAGGTGGTACCGAAAATGACTTTGTTACCTTGGTTTGCCAGATCGCGGATCACGCGTTCTGCATCAGCGGCGCTTTCAGGGACGTTTTCTACAAACGTGGTTTTGACTTTGTCACCGAATTTGGCTTCGACCAGTTTGCGCGCAGCATCATGCGCAAACGTCCAGCCTGCGTCACCGACAGGGCCAACGTAAATAAAGCCAACTTTTAATGGTTCAGCAGCGGCAGCCGGTGCTGCAGCAGGACTAGCCGGAGCAGCAGCGACTTCTGGTTTGGCTTCTTCTTTTTTACCGCAAGCTGCCAGACCAAGGGCGGCCAGCGAGATTGCTGCGACCAAGGTTTTTCTACGGGAAATTTTCATCATCAGTTTCCTTCGGTGAACAAAAAATGGTTTTTAAACTTTAATCTAATTTCTAACACTTGCTGCAAAACACCCACGTTACAAATCAAGGACGGAATGGCTTACCCAGCGAGGCTGGCATATTCAAACGTATCCAATCCGGATTGCGTGAAATCAGTACCAGTACCACGATGGTTGCCACATACGGCAGCATAGACAAAATCTGGGAAGGAATCGCAATGCCGATTGACTGGAAATAAAACTGCAATATCGTCACGCTACCGAATAGCAATGCACCGAGCAAGACTCGTGCCGGACGCCAGGTCGCAAAAGTGGTCAGCGCCAAAGCGATCCATCCGCGTCCCGCAACCAGACCTTCTACCCACATTGGCGTGTAAACGATAGACAAATACGCACCAGCAATCCCGCAGCATGCACCACTAAACAGCAGCGCCACATAACGGATTTTACGAACCGGATAACCCAGTGCATGTGCTGATTCTGGCGATTCACCAATGGCACGTAAGACCAGACCGGCACGGGTGCGATACAAAAACCAGATGATGCCAGCACACAAAGCCAGGCTGAAATACACGGCCCAATGCTGATCAAATAAGGCTTTGCCAAAAAATGGGATCTCCGCCAGGAACGGTATGCCGTGGCTGCCTGGTGCCAAAGATTGACCAACAAAGGACTGACCGATAAACGCCGAAAGACCCGCGCCAAAGATCGACAACGCCAGACCGGTGGCGACCTGATTGGTTGCCAGTACCAATGCCAGCCACGCGAATAAGCTCGCCATCAACATGCCTGCAACGGCACCTGCTAAAAAGCCAAGCGCTGGTACATTCGTTTGATGGGCGACGGCAAAACCAACAATTGCGGCGACCAACATCATGCCTTCCGCACCCAGATTGAGCACACCTGCACGTTCATTGATCAGCAAGCCAAGGGCGGCGATCAGTAACGGTGTTCCAGAATTGATGGAGGCGGCGATAAGAGCTGCAAAATTTTCCATGATGCTTATTTCTTCCAACGAAGGCGGTAATTAATCAGCGTGTCGCAAGCCAACAGCAAGAACAACAACATGCCTTGAAACAGACCGGTAATGGCAGAGGGCAAACCAAGGCGTGATTGCGCTAATTCGCCACCGAGATAAAACAGCGACAACACCAGACCACCCAAAATACTGCCGATCGGATTCAGGCGCCCGATAAACGCGACAATAATCGCCGCAAAACCATAGCCAGGTGAAATCGAAGGCAGCACCTGACCGATAGGTCCCGCCACTTCAAACGCGCCCGCCATGCCAGCAAAACCACCGGAGATCAGCAAGGATGTCCACAAGGCTTTGCGGCTCGAAAACCCGGCATAACGTGCCGCCAGCGGCGCCAGCCCACCCACCGTTAAGCGATAACCGGCAAAGCTGCGATACACAAACACCGCCATCACTGCACTGGCAATCAACATCACCACAAAACCAATATGCAAGCGGCTGCCAGCCATTAAATGTGGCAATAGGTATTCGCTGGAAAATACTTTAGATTGTGGAAAATTCATGCCATTCGGATCTTTTAATGGACCATTGACTGCATACATCAACAACAATTGCGCGATGTAGGTCAGCATCAACGAGACCAGAATTTCATTGGCGTGAAATTTATCCTTCAACAGCGCAGTGATCGATGCCCACAAACTGCCACCGATGACACCAGCCAACGTTGCCAGCACCAATACCGTGCCGCCAGATAAGCCAGGCGTACCATTATCAAAAAACAAAATCGTTGAACCTGCTGCCAGACCACCCGCAATCAGTTGACCCTCCGCACCGATATTCCAGACATTGGCGCGATAACAGACCGACAAACCAAGTGCGCATAACACCAGCGGCGTGGTTTTCATGAGCAGCTCGGCAATCGCCGGGGCATTGCGGACGGGTTCAATCAAAAAGACTTGCAGGCCAACCAAGGGATTTTTGCCCAAGGCCAGAAATACCAGACCACCAAAAAATATCGTCAGCGCCAAGGCCAGGACGGGCGACAAATACGCCATATTGCGCGACGACGCAGCGCGTAGTTCCAGCTTAAGCATAAGCGACCCCTGTATTTCTGGTCGCGTTCACGTCCCATAAACCACTCATCCACAATCCTATCTGTTCTCTGCTGGCCAGTTCGGTCGCAATGGATGGCGACAAACGGCCTTTGGCGATCACATGCATGCGATCACATAATTCAAACAATTCGTCGAGTTCTTCAGAAATGACTAACACCGCGCAACCCGCTTGTTTCAGTTTGCGGATTTCTGCATGAATTTGTGCTGCGGCACCGACGTCCACGCCCCAGGTAGGCTGAGCAACGATGAACACTTCCGGTTCACGCATGATTTCCCGACCGACAATAAATTTTTGTAAATTGCCGCCCGACAAGCTGCGCGCCAGCGCTGCCGGGCCAGAGGCTTTCACGCGGAAACGGCTGATGATGTCGCTCGCGGCCTGTATCGTGTGTTTAAAATTAATCATGCCATGCCGGACAAACGGTGCTTTTTGCTGAGACAGCAACATATTGTCGGTCAGGCTCAGTTCTGGCACGGCACCGCGACCGAGGCGCTCTTCTGGTACCAGACTTTGTCCCAGATCACGTCGGGCGTTCGGGCCGCGGTTGCCGACTGGCTGGCCTTTTAGCGTGATCATTTTGGCTGCCGGACGACGGTCTTCGCCGGACAAAGCGGCAAGTAATTCTTGTTGCCCATTGCCTGAAACGCCAGCAATACCAACGATTTCTCCGGCAAATAATTCCAGATTGATATCATCGAGTGCGGTTGCAAACGCATGCGCTTTGGGTAGTGTCAGTTGTTGTATGCGCAATTTTGATGCGCCAGTCTGACTTGTTTTATCCGGGGTGTGTTGTGGAATCGTATCGCCGATCATGAGGCGCGACAGGCTGGCGGCAGTTTCTTTCGCCGGATCACAATGCCCGGTCACTTTGCCCATACGCATCACGGTCGCTGAATGGCAGAGTTCGCGGATTTCATCGAGCTTATGGCTGATGTACAAAATGCTGCATCCTTCAGCGGCAATTTTGCGCAAGGTCACGAAGAGTTTTTGTACTGCCTGGGGAGTCAGAACCGAGGTCGGTTCGTCAAGGATCAACAATTGTGGATGGGTGAGGAGGGCGCGGACAATTTCTACACGCTGTCGTTCACCGACGGACAAGGTATGCACATGGCGATGCGGTTCCAGCTCTAGACCGTAATTCGCACCAGTTTGACGAATTTGTTCTGCCAGCGCCTCCATATCAACACCAGCATCCAGACCCAGTGCAATATTTTCTGTGACTGTGAGCGTGTCAAACAGCGAAAAATGCTGAAACACCATCGAGATACCTAACTTACGCGCATCTTGCGGGTTGGCAATGTTGACCTCTTGACCATTCCAGAGCATGCGACCAGAATCAGGTTTGACGGCACCAAAAATAATTTTCATTAACGTGGATTTGCCAGCACCATTTTCGCCCAACACTGCATGGATTTCACCAGGGGCAACGCTCAGATGAATATGGTCGTTGGCGACGACCGCAGGGTAGCTTTTGCAAATATCAGCGAGCGCTAATCGGGGCAATATCGGTGAAGCAGTAGAAGTCACGTGTACCTTTCCAACATGTATATCAGCGCTCAATGCGAGAGGGAGCGCTTAAAATAAGCCTGAGGGCAGCAGAAAAAACCTGATCCCTTGAAGCAAGATGACCAGCATAAAAACAGCGACAACAACTCAGGTTAGGGAGATTGCAGCGCGGACATCATCATGAAATAGGCATGTTGAGTATTCAGGCAGCATTATAAATCCCCTTGGGGTAGATTCACAAAACCAAAATTGCTCTGAAATCATTCACGTTGGTGCGGGTGGGGCCACTAATGATTAAATTTTCTAATGTTGAGAAAAACGTATAAGCATCGTTGTTTTCCAACATCGTTTTTGGATATAAATCATTTTCACTCGCGCGCTGCAACGATCCGGGGTCGCAAACCGCGCCGGCATTGTCTTCTGAGCCATCAATACCATCGGTATCACAGGCCAGTGCATAGATGTCAGGATGACCATCTAAGGCGACCACCAGACTCAATAAAAATTCTGCATTACGCCCGCCGCGACCATTACCGCGCACGGTGACCGTGGTTTCTCCACCTGAAAGTATGACGCACGGCTTTTGAAAAGGTTGACCGTTTTTGGCAACTTGCCGGGCAATCGCTGCATGCATGACGCCGATATCGCGCGCCTCGCCTTCGATGCCGTCAGACAAAATATGAGCCGTCATACCCGCCTCGCCCGCGGCATACGCTGCGGCGTCTAAAGCGTGTTGAGCGGTCGCGATGATGTGGTGGCTATGGCGGGCAAAACGCGGGTCGCTGGAATCGGGTGTTTCGCCACGACCTGATTGCAAGTGTTCAACAATCGTCGCTGGAACGGCGATCGCATATTTTTGCAAAATCGCTAAGGCATCGGCGCATGTGCTGTCATCCGGTAGCGTTGGCCCACTAGCGATGATATTCGCATCATCACCTGGTACATCGGAGATCAGCAAAGTCACGACCCGCGCCGGAGCGCACGCCAGTCCAAGGCGTCCGCCTTTGATTGCTGATAAATGTTTGCGTACGCAATTCATTTCATCAATCGCTGCGCCACTTTTGAGCAGGGCTTTGTTGATGGCTTGCTTTTGTTCTAAGCTAATCCCTTCCGCTGGCAATGCCAGCAGCGCCGAACCACCGCCAGAAATCAGACACAGAACCAAATCATCCTCACTTAAACCTTGTACCATTTGCAAGATACGCTGCGCTGCTTGTTGTCCGGCGACATCTGGGACAGGATGCGCTGCTTCGATCACTTCGATATGCTGGCATGCTGCGCCGTGACCATAACGCGTCACCACGAGTCCGGACAATTCTCCTTGCCAATGTTGCTCCACCGTGCGCGCCATGGCCGCCGCGGCTTTGCCAGCCCCAATCACAATGGTGCGCCCTTTGGGTGGCGGTGGTAAAAACGCAGGCAAACATTTGTCGGCGCTGACGGCATCGACAGCGGTCTGGTAGAGAGAAAGCAGAAAATCACGTGGCGAAGAGATGGTCATGGTGGCAGAGTAGTAAGATAGCGACTTAAATAAAAAAGCAGAGTCTGGGCAACTATGATTCAAACCGTTGCCGCATTTTAAAATTGATCATAAACGATATGACTTACGATTTCAGTGAAGTAAATTCATCAATGCAAAAATACGTCGATCGCCAGATACTGGCCGGCGTATCAACCGCGGTGCTAGTGGGGCAAGATCTGGTGCACCAACATTGTCTGGGCTGGGCGGATAAAGAAAACGACATTGCCTTACGTGATGATCATTTGTTCAGGGTATTTTCAAATACGAAACTGATCACGTCGATCGCCATTTTGATCTTGATGGATGATGGCAAGCTGGCGCTGGATGATGCAGTTGAGAAATACTTACCGCAACTCGGAAACCGTCGAGTCTTAAAGCCGCATGCGACCAGTCTCGACGATACCGAGCCTGCACGTTCATCTATCACCATCCGTCAGTTACTGAATCACACTTCCGGTTTAAGTTATGGTTTGTTAGACCATGGCAGCATGATGTACAAAGCGTATAACGAGCGCAAAGTCTTAAATGCATTTCAAACACTGGAAGAAATGATTACCGTGTTGGAACCTCTGCCTTTAAGTTTTCATCCAGGTACTGCGTGGCAGTATTCCATTGCGACCGATGTCTTGTCGCGCGTTGTTGAAGTGGTCAGTGGCAGAAATTTTGAACAATTTATTCGTCTGCGCATACTCAATCCTTTGGGCATGGACGACACCAGTTTCTTTGTGCCAGAAAGTAAGCAAGACAGATTGGCGGCCTACTACGCTGGCGCAGACCCTGAAAATATCTTAAAGCGTGGTTTGCGCCGTCTGGATAAATCACCCTACCCGGGCGCATTTGTGACGCCAGTGCCACGCCTGTCGGGTGGCGGTGGTCTGGTCTCCAGCATGCACGATATGCTGGCGCTGCTGCGCAGCATGCTTCCCGGTGGTGACGCATTGTTAAAGCCAGAAACTTTACATCTGATGATGCAAAATCACTTGCCTGCCGGCACAGGTATTAGTTTTCCGGGCATAGGCGATGTACCAGGCAAGGGATTTGGCTACGGCGGTGCGGTCACTTTACGCCCTTCTTCGATCGATCCACAAGGATCGGAAGGCGAGTTTGAGTGGGGCGGCATCGCGGGGACACACTGGTGGATTTCACCTCGTCACCATATTGCTGGTGTGTTAATGACACAGCGGTTGATGAGCTTCTGGTATCCGTTTTCGTTTGATTTTAAGCGCCTGGCGTATAAGGCGGTTGGGGCGAAATAAGAAAAATTTGCAGGATGGGTTGCACTTGCCCTGCAATACCTTCATGGTGTTTTTAAGCCAGGTTTAATTTTCCAGCCATGCTCCTCGCATACTATGGCGCCTGCGATTGAGCCTCACTACTTTTTGGTCACAACAGAACTTCACTCAATAGGAGAAGTAAATTGAAACAACAATGGATGCGTCGCCTTGCGCTGATGAGCAGCATTATCAGTCTGGCCGCGTGTAGCAGCTTGG
The DNA here is from genome assembly GCF_014284255.1 of Cognatundibacterium jejuense. GTDB lineage: Bacteria > Pseudomonadota > Gammaproteobacteria > Burkholderiales > Burkholderiaceae_D > Undibacterium > Undibacterium jejuense. Next base: position 135,632 of record NZ_JACOFV010000008.1, on the reverse strand, counting down.
CGACGAAGCAGGCAGTACCTGTCAGCGTCAAAAATAATAGTCCTTCTTTGCAGGCCTCCTGGGTTGTGATGGGTGAGAATGGGCAAGCGATTGCGCGGGCAATTACCACTGATACCGTATGTCCGGCGTTGATGCAAGATGGCGTAGCGCAAACGATGTCGGTACGTGCAGCAGCGGCAACGGTCGCGCAGCGCAAAACGGCAAGTAAGCCTGATGCTTCTAAGCCTTCCGAGTTTCCAGTACTGACTTGTGAAGCGTCTCTGTCTAAAACGACTAAAACCGCCAGCATTGCTGGCCACGATTTACCAGTGCCCAAAGCCGTGGTGCAGAAAATCGTCGTGGTCGGTGATAGTGGCTGCCGTTTAAAGGCGGCTGATAATTATTTTCAGCCATGTAATGACGGCGAAAAATGGGCGTTCCGTTCTATGGTAGAAACGGCGGCTAAATTTAAACCGGATCTCGTATTGCACGTTGGCGATTATCAATATCGCGAGAACTCATGTCCGGAAGGTCATCCTGAATGTGCGGGCAGTCCTTGGGGTTATGGTTGGGATACCTGGCAGGCAGATTTTTTCAGCCCGGCGCAAGCTTTATTGAATGCCGCACCATGGGTGGTGGTACGTGGTAACCATGAAAGCTGCGTTCGCGCCGGACAAGGCTGGTGGCGCTTCATGGATCCACGCGCTTTGCAAGCGGGGCGTGATTGCAATCTGGATCAGGATGATATGACTGGCGATTACAGCGCGCCGTATGCAGTTCCATTGGGTAGCGTCGGCGGTCAATCAGCACAATTCATTGTGTTTGATTCCTCTAAAGTGCCTTATAAAAATATCCCTAAAACAGATCCTTCGCATCAGATCTATCTGGATCAGATGAAAGCAGTCAATCAATTGGCAGAACAAGCAGATTTTAATTTGTTCACCAATCATCATCCGATTCTCGGTTTAAGCGTAGAGAAGAAAGTCAGTGGTGGACTCGACGTCAAACCTGGTAATGGTGCTTTGCAAGACATCATGCAAGAAGTGAATCCGGCGCGTTTGTTTTCACCTAAAATCCAGGTCGCAATATCTGGCCACGTGCATTTGTTTGAAGCCTTAACTTTCTCGAACGATTATCCTACCCAGTTTGTGTCAGGCAACGGCGGGTCGTCATTGGATATCCCTTTGAAAACGCCGTTGGCTGCTGGCGTAACTCCTTATCCAGCGGCGCAGCTGGCGCATTTTAGTAATTCCAATGACGTTGGTTTTATGACTCTCGAACGCCAGCCAAATTACTGGAAAGTTCAGGCCTGGAATAAAAATGGTCAGCTGATGACCGAATGCCGAATGCAAGAAAAAAGCACGGAATGTCATCACGTTGCTGAATAAATAAACACCTCGCTGAGCGTATTTTTATCAACGGAGCCACAGGGCTCCGTTTTTTTTTGAAAATTGAAATTTTGATGAAAATTAAGAATATTGCGCGAAGTTGTGTGTATTTTGTTGGATTTTGCAGAATAATAGCCTTATTTTAATTGGCCTTAGTGCAATCTGAATTTAATATTTTCACAAAAAGAATTATAAATTTCTTATGCTTGTCATTTCTCTTTGATATTTAAGTAGTATAGTCAAATCTGATGTTCGGTCTTTGTAGCATTTTTTGATGTCTGGATCTTTTCTGGAGCACGTCATGAAATTGTTTTACGATTTACGAATTGCATCAAAGCTCTTATTGGGCTTCGTTTCTTTACTGATATTGACCAGCTTTCTTGGCATCTTCTCGGTCTATCAACTTTCTAGTGTTAATCAAACTACCGTCGATCTGGGTGCGAACTGGATGCCCAGTGTGAATGCCGCGATGGGCATTAAAGAGCGTATGTCACGTTTGCGCACACAAGAAATGCAGATAGTCTTGTCTGCCGGTGACCCCGCCAACGTAGATAAATATGCCAAGCGTTTTGACGAATACGCAGTCGAACTTAAAAAATACGAAGAACAATACGTCAAATTGATTTCGACCAATGAAGAAAAGGTCTATTACGCCGATTACCTCAAATTGTGGGATCAATACCTGACTGAATCAAAAAAAATCAGAGAACAAGCCCGCGCGGGAGATAAAGACGCAGCGATGGCAACCCTACGTGGTGCTTCGTCAACTTTAAATGCGCAGATATTGACCTTTGCTGACAAGATCGTGAAGATCAATGTCGATGGTGGGATGGCGTCGTATCAAACCAGTGCTGAAATTTATAAATCATCCAAAATCTGGATTATTTTTCTTTGTGTTGCCAGCGTTAGTTTGGGCCTGGTACTCGCATTTTGGATAGCACGTGTGGTTTCCAGACCTTTACAAGCAGCAGTGCGTATCGCGAAGACGGTCGCTTCGGGTGATTTAAGTAGTGATATTTATGCCGATACAAAAGACGAAACCGGACAACTACTGCAAGCCTTAAAAGAAATGAATGGCAATCTGTTGTCTGTTGTGCGTGAAGTCCGGCAGGGCACAGATACGATTGCCACGGCATCCACCCAAATCGCCAACGGTAATATGGATTTGTCTGCGCGTACAGAAAGTCAGGCGGGTTCGTTAGAAGAAACCGCATCCTCGATGGAGGAGCTGACTTCTACCGTGAAACACAATAGTGATAATGCCCGCCAGGCGAATCAATTGGCACAGTCGGCAACCGCGATTGCGCTGCGTGGCGGCGACGTGGTGTCGCGTGTGGTGAATACCATGGACTCGATCAATGTTTCTTCTAAAAAAATCGTCGATATTATTTCGGTTATTGACGGTATTGCATTTCAAACCAATATTCTGGCATTGAATGCGGCTGTCGAGGCGGCACGTGCGGGTGAACAAGGGCGTGGGTTTGCGGTGGTTGCATCGGAAGTCAGAAATCTCGCACAAAGGTCAGCAAGCGCTGCCAAAGAAATTAAAGTGCTTATTGATAACTCCGTCGCACAAGTCACACAAGGCACGCAGCTCGTTGCAGAAGCGGGCGCCACCATGAATGAAGTGGTAAGCAGCGTGCAAAAAGTCAATGACGTCATCAATGAAATCACTTCCGCTTCGACTGAACAGAGTTCAGGTATTGATCAGGTCAATACTGCCATCATTCAAATAGATCAGATTACTCAACAAAACGCGGCACTGGTCGAAGAGGCCGCAGCTGCAGCTGCTTCGTTGCAAGAGCAGGCGAGCCACTTAAGTCGCGTCGTTGGTGTGTTTAAACTTGATCATAGAGAGCATACAAATAAAGCTATGTTGCAACTTGGTTAGTGTGACGAGTTTGGTACGTGTCCAATGAACGATGCAACGTAGCTGGTTGGAAATTTTCAGTGTCGTATTACTTTTTCTAGCGTCAATACATGAATGATGGAGTTGAAAATGATGTTTTTTAATGATCTGAAAATATCCGCCAAGTTATTGGTTGGTTTTATTTTGTTGTTGATACTCACGGCTTTTATCGGGATTTTCTCGATCTATGAGCTGTCGAGTGTCAACAATTCCGCTACAGAATTAGGTACCAACTGGATGCCAAGTGTGAAAGCCGCAATGGGAATCAAAGAAAGAGTCTCGCGGATTCGCTCTCAGGAGGCGCAGATGGTGTTTGCGGAAAGCCCTGAAGAAATTGATAAGTATGTAGGGCGTATCAAAGAAGCGGTGACAGGTCTCAAAGAAAGCGAGGCAGCATATAGTGCTTTAATTTCTGAGCCCGATGAAAAGGCGGTGTACTCGGAATATGCGCAAAAAGCGGCTGAATATTTACAGATCACAGACAAAATGATCGCTTTAAAAAAAGCAGATAATTCTCCTGATGCTGTGGCTTTGATGCGTGGTGATTCATCGAAAATCAATACTAAAATGCGGGAATTGGTTGATAAGATGGTTCAGATTAATTCTGATGGCGGGATCAAGGCGTATCAATCCGGCATCAGCGTGTATGAACATTCACGGATGTTGATTATTATTTTGTTGGCGGCGAGTCTGGGTATCGGCTTATTTCTGGCGTTCTCTATCGCTGGTATCGTTGCACGACCTTTGGAACATGCCGTCAAGGTTGCTCAAACTGTGGCAGCTGGTGATTTGACCAGCCATATTAAAGTGACGAGCAAAGACGAAACGGGCTTATTACTACAGGCACTCAAAGATATGAACGACAGCTTGATGAAAGTCGTGACGGAAGTGCGGAACGGTACGGACGAAATTGCGCATGCTTCGTCAGAAATTGCTCACGGCAATATGGATTTATCGAATCGTACCGAAAATCAAGCAAGCTCATTGGAAGAAACGGCATCATCGATGGAAGAAATTACCTCGACCATACAACATAATGCTGATAATGCACGTCAGGCTAATCAGTTGTCCCATTCAGCTTCAGAGGTCGCGCAGCGCGGTGGACAAGTGGTTTCGCAAGTGGTGAGTACCATGGGTTCCATTAACGATTCATCGAAAAAAATCGTCGATATTATTGCCGTCATTGATGGCATTGCGTTTCAAACCAATATTCTGGCTTTAAATGCTGCTGTGGAAGCCGCACGTGCAGGCGAGCAGGGACGCGGGTTTGCGGTGGTTGCTTCGGAAGTGCGTAATCTTGCGCAACGTTCAGCCAGCGCCGCAAAAGAGATTAAAGAATTAATTAATGATTCGGTTGATAAAGTGTCAGAAGGTTCACGTCTGGTGGATCAGGCAGGCAGCACGATGAGCGAGGTCGTCGACAGCGTTAAGCGTGTGAGTGACATCATCAGCGAAATTACGGCGGCGGGTCTGGAACAAAGTACCGGTATAGGTCAAATTAACGATGCTGTGATAGAAATGGATAGCATGACGCAACAAAATGCGGCCTTAGTTGAAGAAGCCGCTGCTGCTGCTGCATCTTTGCAAGAGCAAGCACAGCGTTTAAGTCAGGTGGTGAGTGTGTTTAAGCTTGATCGTGTACACGAAATGGAAAGCCAGCAGCATGTAGCAAGATCCGTTGCTAAGCCCGTTGCGAAAGCGACGCCGGCTGCGAAAACAAATAAACCTGCGACCAAGGTATTGCCGAAACCAGCAAATGTCAGCAAAACTCAGGAAGCGAAAAAGACTGTGCCGCAGGCAGGTGGCGCAGAAGATTGGGAAGAGTTTTAGGCACTTCGTAGCTTCGCAGGGCGGCTTGTATCCGCCCTACGTTTGGCCGCTATTCCGATCCGGTTTGAACGGGGAGGCGGCCAATAATGATTAGCTCAATTCACTTTGCTTAACGATAGTGCGTGAGATTAAGCCGTATTCTTTGGCTTCTTCTGCGGTCATCCAATAGTCGCGGTCGATATCGTTGGTGACGCGTTCCAGACTCTGGCCTGATTCGCGTGCGATCAAAGCGGCGATGCGTTCGCGGACTTTGACGATTTCACGCGCTTGAATGGCGATATCGCTTGCCTGGCCACCGGCACCACCGCTTGGTTGATGGATTAAAAAGCGTGTATTTGGCAAGCAAACGCGGCGTTCTTTTGGTACTGCCAAAAAGACGCTGACCGCTGCGCTGCCAACCCAACCAGAGCCAATCATGTTAACCGGTACATCAATGAATTTGATCATGTCGTGAATGACATCGCCAGATTCTACGTGACCGCCAGGTGAGGACACCAGCAGCGTAATCGGCTCTTTAGATTCAGCCGCCAACGCAATCAGACGTTTGCTGACATCCGCAGCAAGCTTGTCATTGATGGTGCCAAACACCAGCACGGTGCGGGATTTGAATGCTTTCTCTTCCAGGAAAGGGCTGCGCGCTGTGTCGATGTTGTCGTTGTCTTTTTCGTCGGCCATATTGATGTCTATCGTTTAAGGGTTGAAATTGAATAGTGTTGTGCGGCCTTAGATGGCTGCGACTGCTGGTTTTTTCAAGTAAGTTTCTGCCAGTCTGACCCAATAAGTAGCGCCGATAGGCAGCAAATCATCATTGAAGTCATAACTTGGGTTGTGCAGGTTGCAGGGGCCTAAGCCGTGGCCGATATCGCGATGTTCGCCATCGCCGTTACCGATGAATACATAACAACCGGGTTTTTCTTGCAACATGAAGGCAAAGTCTTCTGCGCCCATGGTTGGTTCGACTTGTGCGTCAACGTTTTCGACACCAACAACGGCGCGCATGACTTCGGTCGCAAATGCAGTTTCTTTGGCGTGGTTGACCAGCGGTGGATAGTTGCGCTTGAATTCAAAATCGACTTCAGCGTCAAATGCAGCAGCAGTGTGCTGGGCGATTGTCCGCATGCGCTGTTCTATCATATCGAGCATAGATGTGCTGAATGTACGCACCGTACCGACTAATTGTGCTTCATCCGGAATCACATTGGTGGCGCTGCCGGAATGAATTTGCGTGACCGATAATACGGCTGATTCTAGTGGGCTGGCATTTCGGCTGACGATGGATTGCCAGCTTTGCGCAATCTGAATGGCGGCAATGATGGGGTCTATGCCTTTATGCGGCTGCGCCGCGTGCGCACCTTTGCCTTTAACGGTGACATAAAATTCATTCGACGATGCCATCATCGGGCCAGGTGTAACACCAAAGGTGCCGACTGCTGCCCCTGGCCAGTTGTGCATGCCAAATACCGCTTCCATCGGGTATTTTTCAAATAAACCGTCATCAATCATCGCGCGCGCACCGCCGCCACCTTCTTCTGCCGGCTGAAAAATCACGTACACCGTACCATCGAAAGGTTTGTATTTTGATAAATAATGTGCTGCGCCAAGCAACATCGCAGTGTGACCATCATGGCCGCAGGCGTGCATTTTTCCAGCATGTTTCGATGTATGGGCAAACGTATTGATCTCTTGCATCGGCAAGGCGTCCATATCGGCGCGTAAACCAATGGCACGCTCGCTGCTGCCGTTGGTGATAATGCCGACGATGCCAGTACCACCCAAACCACGCGCTATGGGGATGCCCCATTCTTGCAGCTTATTGGCGACAATTTCTGAAGTGCGGTGCTCTTCATAGCAAAGTTCTGGGTGGGCGTGGATGTCACGCCGGATTTGTTGAATTTCGTGCTGAAACTCAACAATAGGATCAATCAGTTTCATCGTAGTCTCCGGATGCTGCTGCAGTGGTTTTGTATATATGGCTGCAGATCGTGGCTTGAATGAGAAAGATACCAGATTCTTAGTCCCGTCGTGTTATGTGTGTCGAGACAAGGTGATAAAAAGATAAAATTTTCTTTAATGCTTTTGAATGAGATGAGGTTTTTAAGGCTGTAAACGGCAAAAATGGCGTACTTGCGTAGTTATTCGCGACAGTGATGAGCGGTATACGAATAATAAAGCAGACATCTATGTTGCGGTGCACTATAGTTACACCTGTCTCCTCCAACACCTCCTAAGGTTTGGATTTACCCGCAACCGCAAGGTCGCGGGTTTTTTTTTGCCGTTTGTCCTTGATAAACGGATAGCAAAGGGCAAAAATCGACACTGTCGATGGCTGAATATAAAGATTAAACTTGATTTAACGAAAATTTGTGAAAGTTAATACCTATTTAATGCGATGTTAGATACGTATTGAATGTTGGACGATACACGCTGCTGTTTGGCTCTCATGCTGTAAAGTTCTCATGCGCATTCCGCATATGGCGCGAGTATTTCTGCAAAGAAATGAATAAGCCGATTAGATATATGATTTATGAATGTTTGATATACGAAAATAGTAGTTGGTGTATTTGTTGCGCTGCGATATAGTTACACCTGTCTCCTCCAACACCTCCTAAGGTTTGGATTTAAGCCCGCCTCGAGCGGGCTATTTTTTTATCTGCGTTTTGCGTTGTACGCTATCGCAAGTTCAACGGCGCTGAGTGATTAACCAACCGTCCAACTGCCATCGAGCGCGATTTCGTCGCAATTAAAACCCTCGCCAATGCGATCCATAACGATAAAGTCACTTTGCTTGTGCAAGGCAATCAATGGATGGTGCCAGACCCCACGCGCATAATTGACTCCCTGTAAGCCTTTGCAGATAAAAGCCTGCATTTGATCGGCAGCGAATTCACCAGGCGGCGCAACCACCACCAGATATTCATCGTCTTTATCTGAGGTCAATGGAACAAAAGCCTGACTGCCCAGGGGATGGCATTCCATCACCTCAATTGCCAGTGGCAAGGCTCTTGGTTGTGCGCGAAACACGCTGAGTATGGTTTTGCCATCCTGCGTTTGTGTATCAGCCATGGCTAAGGCATGAAAGCGCTCGGTGGTGCCCTGATTGATAGGGTAATGGCGTGCGCCTTCTAGCATGATGACTTCACCAAATGGGGCAAACGCTTGTCGCGAAAGTGTTTGTAACGGTAGCTGTGGCATGGTCTTCTTTCTTTTTCAGGACTTTCGCTATCCAAAATGAACGAAAGCCCTGTCGATCTTGCTACGATCTTGCTATTACGCCAGCCTACTCAATAAACGCAAACGGGATACGCCGCCATCCGGGAAAATATTCAGGCGGATGTGGGTGATTGCCCCCAATGCCTGAATTTCTTGCTGGTAGTAATGCTGGTGATCCATTTGCAGTTTTTGTTGTGGCAACAAAACAGGCCAGAACATCGATTGGGTAGTCAGAGACGTCTCTGTGCCGCCAGCCATCGATGCGGCTTGTATCGAGCAGCTATCCGGGAAATTACCTTTGAAATGGCAAGTATCGACTTCGATTTTTTCCACGATACCCGGATGTGCCAGCGCAATAATGCACCAGTCATTGCCAGGTTCGCGACGACGGCGGGTTTCCCAGCCATCGCCCATGTTGACGCCGCGACCCGGCATGAGCAGATTTGATGCCAGACCAAAATGTTGGTTATTGGTGGCGACCACATAGCCACCGTTTTCCATTGCGATCAGATCAAATAAACTATGTTTGTCCGCCGCTGCCCAATCATTTTCAGGTTGTGCATACACACGCAAACGCGCTACACCGCCGTCTGGGTAGATGTTCAAACGCAAGTGGGTAAAGGCTTGCGTGTGCTTGATCTCGTGGTAATGATGGCTATTGCCTTGCAAGTTCACCGATGGCAATACCTCGTGCCAGACCGTGTCGGCATTTGGCTCGCCTGCTGGTACTAAAGCACCTTCCAGGGAAGCCGCAGGCGGGTAATTGCCCGTGAAATGGCTGGTATCAATATCGACACCTTTCAATACGCCAGCACGCGCCAGTTTAAGCACGCACCAGTCGTAGCCATTGGCGCGCTTACGACGTGATTCCCAGCCGTCCATCCATTTGCCATTGGTATCGTATTTGCCAGGAATAAATACAGCTGGATCAGGATTGAGCATGCGCGACATTTCTGCAAAAAAGTCATCGCTACACGCCAATGTTTTTGCACCTAAACGTGGATCAGCCAGATTCGGATAACGACGGGTAAAGTCAGGTGCGTTCGGGTCGAGAGTGATAATAGCCATAAGATACTTTCTATTTTTTTATCAATAACCAAATTGTTTATTTTGAAGCTGGTGCAACAGCATTGCCGCTTTCAAACCAATGAGCGATGGTTGCACGCTCTTGTTCGGTGATATTGGTCAGATTTCCCAATGGCATAATTTTTTGCTGTACCACTTGCTGGTAAATCAGTTGTGACTTGGCTTCAATCACACCTGGTTGATCAAACATCAAACCTTTCGCCGGACTATCCATCATGGTTGGGTGGGTAGCGTGACATTGGATGCAACGTACCTGAACAATTTTTTGTACTTCTGCAAATTGATTTTCTGTCGTTTGCGCGGCATTTGTTACTACTGGTTTCGGTGCAATCCACGCTGCTACACCGGCCAGAATAGCAATTGCCAAAATCGGATAAATCGGTTGGGTATTCCCTTTGTGGCGCAGGATGAAAAACTGCCGCACCAGCACTCCGGCAACCATGATCAACACTAATACTGCCCAATTATTGCTGGCGCTGTAGGTCATGCTGTAATGGTTGGACAGCATCGCGAATAGGACAGGCAAAGTAAAATACGTATTGTGAACACTGCGTTGTTTGCCACGTTGTCCGTGTACTGGATCAATAGGCTGACCGGCTTTCATTGCAGCGACAACTTTGCGCTGACCTGGAATAATCCAGAAGAACACATTGGCACTCATGATGGTCGCAATCATCGCACCGATGATCAGAAACGCGGCACGTCCTGAAAACAAATGGCAGGCGCCCCATGCCGCAGCAACGACATAGCCAATAATCAAGCCTGATAAGAGCTTTTCATTTTTGCCGAACACGCGACACAATATGTCGTATACGATCCAGCCCAGCGCCAGAAAGCCTAAGGCAGCTGCAATCGCGATGGCTGGTGTGAGTTGTGCTACTGACGGATCGATCAGATAGGTACGTGCATTAAAGATATACACCAATAAAAACAAACTGAAACCAGACAACCAGGTGCTATACGATTCCCAGTAAAACCAGTGCAGATGCTCTGGCAAACGTGGCGGTGCGCCGAGATATTTTTGTGGATTATAAAAACCCCCACCATGCACAGCCCACAATTCTCCGCCAACGCCTTGCTTTTTCAATTGCTCATCGGTCGGTGGTGTCAGATGGTTATCCAGCCACACGAAATAAAATGAAGAGCCTATCCATGCAATGGCGACAATCACATGCAGCCAACGCAATAGCAGGTTAGCCCAATCTAAGAAATACGCTTCCATTGATGATTCCTAACTACCGCGATAGGTTGAGTAACTCCATGGCGTCGTCACCAGGGGTACATGATAGTGCTGACTTGCATCGGCTACGCCAAAGCGCAAAGTTACGATGCCGAGAAATGCTGGCTCCGTCAGTTGGACGCCCATCGCCGCAAAATAACGACCGATATCAAAATCGAGTTCATACGTGCCGCTAATGAGTGCATCGCCTTCTAACAAAGGCTGGTCACAACGACCGTCAGCATTGGTTAAACGTTCACATAACAGCTGTCTTTGCTGATCCTTGATGCGGTACAGGCGTACCTGTATGCCTTGTCCGGGTTTGCCGTGCGCAGTGTCGAGTACATGTGTCGTGAGACGTCCCATGCCTATCCTTTATAAAATACCGAAAATAAAACAACAATATTGTCGACAATCTTAAGCCTCTGAAAATCTCTATGTCAAACAAAACTTCAGTAAAGCCTTGTTATTACGGTGAAATTTATCTTATTTAGCAACGCGAAACTAAAAATAATTGGTATTCCATTTAAAAATTGTCGACAATTTATTGGATGAAGTGCTTAAATGAGGAAAATATCATTTACTTCGTTTTCACTTAATCCATAGAGCCAGAACGTGAACAGTAACACCCCCGGGGAAGCAGAAAATACAGACAACGCTGATAACCTTGATAAGGAACAGCGCATGTACCGCGATATTTACGATGCCATCATGGATCATCGTCTGCCTGCGCGTACCAAACTGACCGAGCAATCCTTGAGCGAAATTTATGCCATGGCTCGCCATGGCGTGCGCAAGGTATTGAGTCAGCTTGCAGCCGATGGTTTGGTCGATCTGGAGCCCAATCGCGGTGCATTTATCGCCAGTCCGGGCGAAAAAGAAGCACAAGACATGTTTGAATTGCGCCATAACCTGGAGCAGTTAGCGTTAGAAAAAGTATTAGCGAATGATGATAGGCAGGCTTTGCAGGGATTGCGCCAGATGGTAGAGCGCGAACGTGACGCCTATCAGCAGGGTGACAGGCCACAGTGGATCAGGCTGTCAGCTGATTTTCATATCGAGCTGGCACGCCTTAGCGGCAATGATTTACTGGTCGATATGCTGCGGCGTCTGGTCTCACGTACCACTTTAATGATTTCGAGTAACGACGTGCCGGGTACTCGTCCTTGCTCATTTGATGAGCATTTCAAGGTACTCGAAGCATTAGAACGGCGTGATAAAAAATCCGCTTTGCATGAAATGGCACAACATTTGCATCAGTGTGCATGCCGTACACCGAAAAATGTTGGGAAGAGTTTTGATTTAAAAACAGTACTCGGACAAAGAAATAGTTAAGTCGATCACAGACAAACAAGTTCAGTTTCCACATTGACGGAGAAAACAACGAATGACAATCACCTCAGCTTATCCGCGTGATCTGATTGGTTATGGCCGCCACGTGCCACACGCACAATGGCCAGAGCAGGCAAGAATTGCCGTGCAGTTTGTATTGAATTATGAAGAGGGTGGCGAAAATTGCGTCTTGCATGGTGATAAAGCCTCAGAACAGTTTTTATCAGAAATCGTCGGCGCGGCGGCGTATGAAGCGCGGCACATGTCGATGGAATCGATTTATGAATATGGTTCACGCGCCGGGGTCTGGCGCATTTTGCGCGAATTTGAAAAACGTGGCTTGCCACTGACCGTGTTTGGCGTGGCGATGGCATTGCAACGTCATCCGGAACTGACGCAAGCGTTTGGTGAATTAGGTCATGAGATCGCGTGTCACGGTCTACGCTGGATTCATTATCAAAATTTAGATGAGGCGATAGAGCGCGAACATATGCAGCAAGCGGTGCAGATCATGCGTGAACTCACTGGTAGTGCGCCGTTAGGCTGGTACACCGGACGTGATTCACCAAATACGCGCCGGTTGGTGGTTGAGCATGGTGGTTTTGCGTATGACGCTGATTATTACGGTGATGATTTGCCATTCTGGACTGAAGTCAGCACCAGTGTTGGTGAAGTCAAGCCGCATCTGGTCGTGCCTTATACATTAGATAGCAACGATATGCGCTTTGCCACACCACAAGGATTTAATACGGGCGAGCAGTTTTATACCTACTTAAAAGATAGTTTTGATGTGTTGTATGCGGAAGGGGATCCACAAGGCGATAACGCACCAAAAATGCTATCGATAGGCATGCATTGCCGCTTGCTTGGCAGGCCGGGACGCTTCCGCGCCTTGCAACGCTTTTTGGATTATGTGCAATCGCATGACAAGGTGTGGATTTGCCGACGGATTGATATTGCGCAGCACTGGATGCAGCAGCACCCGTATGCAGCAGCGGTAAATACTGTAGCAAACACAGGAGTAAAACCATGAGCCACACTTACAGCTTAGAAGCCATAAATCAGGTTGCTGATACAGAATTTGTCAGCATACTGGGTGGCATTTTTGAACATTCGCCATGGGTAGCCGAAGCGGTTGTAGCACAAAGACCATTTTTGAGCGTGCATGATTTGCACGCGGCGATGGCACATGCGGTACGCAGTGCGGATGAAGAAGCGCGTCTGACCTTGATCCGTGCCCATCCGGAATTGGCGGGTAAAGCGGCAGTCCGCGGAGAGTTAACTGCCGAATCGACACGTGAACAGAGTGGTGCCGGACTGAATCAATGTAGTCCTGACGAATTCGCGGAATTACAACGTTTGAACGCTGAATATAATAAAAAATTCGGTTTTCCTTTCATCATCGCTGTACGAGGCCACGACAGACAAAGTATTATCCGGCACTTCACGCAGCGGCTGAACTCAGACCGCGTCACCGAAATGCAGGAATGTATCGAGCAAATTGTCCGTATTGGCGGCTTCCGGCTGGCTGATTTAATAAGACCATAAGCCGCCTGCTTAAGAATGATTATTCGCCGATTTCGTGTCAAAGACGATCCAGGATTTGCGCAACGCGCACCGCTGCAAAAGAATTTTTTTACTACTTCGATAAAGGAAGAACCATGAAATGTAAATTCAACAGTCTGGTCATTGCAGTTGCGGCTACTTTAGCTGCGGGTAGCGCACTGGCGCAATCTACTGTATCCGTTGAAGGTCTGGTCGATATGTCGGCTGGGTCAATTAAGTACAGTGGTGACAAAGCTAAAACACTTGCCGTCAACAGCGGCGGCATGACGACCTCGTGGTTGGGTTTTAAAGGCGTTGAAGACTTAGGCAACGGCATGAAAGTTGACTTCGCATTGACCAGCTTCTTGCGCGCTGATACTGGCGAATCCGGACGTTTTTCTGGTGATACGCTGTTCTCACGCGATGCCAACGTAGGTATTTCTGGTTCCTTTGGTAAAGTTTCTTTAGGTCGCAACTTGTCGCCTAATTTCTTGCCAGTCGTTATTTTCAATCCGTTCGGCGATTCGTTTAACTTTTCCCCATTGGTACTGCATACCTGGGTACCTAACGGTAATTTCGCTGCACGTACCTGGGTGAATTCTTCCGCTGGCGACTCTGGCTGGAGCAATGAAATCATTTACACCACGCCAAACTACAATGGTTTGAGTGCTAATTTCCATTATCAGGCAGGTGAGAAAGCTGGTCAGACTGGTGTAAATAACGTCGGTATGAACGTCTTGTACTTCAATGGTCCACTGGCATTGACTGCCTACTACCACCAGGTACAAGTCGGTAACCCGACCCCTGGCGCGATTGTTGACGCGACTAGCTCACCGATCAACTACGCATCAATCAACTATCAAAAATCGTATTTCGTTGGTGGTAGCTATGATCTGAACGTTGCTAAATTGTTTGCGACATATTCCAACACCAAAGACGACAGCAGCACAAGTGCAGCGATGACTGACAAAACCTACAGTCTGGGTGCGAAAGTGCCAGCAGCTGGGGGCAATATTTTGTTGGCATACGCTGACACTAAACGTACTGGCAGTCTGGTTGGTGCAGATTTGAGCCGTGACACATTCTCAGGTGGTTATGACTACGATCTGTCTAAGTGTACTGACGTTTATGCAGTCTTGATGAGCGACAAAATCAACACGGCTGACCGCGCTAACAGCGTTGCAGTCGGTATTCGTCACAAGTTCTGATTGCTTGGTTTTTTGTATAACATCGTAGCTTGTTGAACTTAAAAAACCACGTGATTTAAATCAAGCCTTGAAAAAAAGCTCAAAAAAGAGTCGAACTATTTTTTGAGCCGGCTAGCATAGTTTTTTAATTCAAATTGAGAGGTCCAGAGAAATCTGGGCCTCTTTATCTTTAGTCCGCAATTAATTTTGTCTTTGCTACCAATTTGACTTAAATGAATAGTGCGCGAATTAGGATGAAATAAGCACTCGAATGGTCTTCAAAAAAAGCTACTCAGTCACATTCCAAAGAATGCTTTGCTTCATTGATCAATAATGACCGGTGAACAAGGGTTTGCAGACATTTATGTTTTAAAGCGACTGACAAGCCTTAACCTGTGCGGCCAGTCGCGCGTCGCAAGAGCGGAAATTCCGAAGACGAACAGTTACAGAAGCCAGTGGTGTGAATAATCAATATTTACGAAAATTACCCATATCGCTGGACCGACCAAGTCCGTAAAGTTCAATTGCCATTCTCTTGTTTTATAAAATGAGATAGTGCCTTAGACGAACCAATAAAAATACGCCGCTCAAAAATAGCAAAAGTGTTAGATGTTCATGTGCTCTAATATCGGATTTAGATGCAGATGGTGAAGGGTCACCCAATTGAGATAGTCCACCGTAAATGGAGAGCATCCAGCCTAATCCAACCGTGATCAATGCAAGGTTTGCTGGGCAGGTTGGTTTCAATTATACGCGACAAAAAGCCGCTGCAATTTGGTCGATTTACACCTATGGAGGCGAGGCTCAAACTTATTTCCCTTCTTCGTTCGAGTTAATGCGGTCAGAAATTATCAGATCTAAACGATGCCGTAATAGCCTACAGAAATTGTGGCATGTGTTCAAAAATCCCCATTTATGCAGATACAGTAAATTTTTAATTTGAATTGATAAATTATGCCCAAGCATGTTGTTCAGCATGCTAAGGATTTAAGGATTCGATGATAAATAAGCTTCGTTCGAAAAAATAAAATTTGGAGGTACTTGAATGACTTTAAATAATCCACGCAACATTTTTGTTTTGTTATTAGCAGAAATGCTTTGTGTATTTTCGCTTCACTCAAATGCTCAAGATCTACCTGTACCTGCAAATGAAGCTGCAAATGCTAGCAAAAATAAGATAAATAAATTTGATCCTCCGTACCCATTTACTGCAGATGAATTGTGGGAAAAGTTGCTGAATGTAGCTGCGAGTTTTCCTGATGGACTCACTCGCACCAATATAGATAAGATTTTTTCCACGAGTTTGGAGAGGGAAGCTTATTCAAACCCACAAATATCCAAATTTGAAACTGAAGCCTGGCAGGTTTCGCAGGGAAAGGATTGGTTTTTTTCTATGGGCGCTGTTTTGAAAAATCATAAGGCTATCAGCTTTAGTTTTTCTTGGGGAGACGGTCCTCTCGTGTTGCCACCTAGAGGTATGTGCATACCAATGAAAAAAATGGAAAGCACCTTATTAAAGTATGGTTGGGAATCGACTTCTAAACTTCGAATGTATCCGCAGTATTGGGTTGATTATCATTTTATTAAGTATATGCACGGTTCAATGCGTATTACTTCAGATGGAGACGGTGACGCCGCTTGTCTCATAGATTTTTTCATGGTTAATAATTAAATTTTTTCGGGTTTAATAAATGGTTGAATAGCCTTAGTGGGATGAAAATTCATTGAATAGCACGGTGCACTTCCTACAAATTGTAGCGTTGTCGCGAAATTCAACTTTGTGCCGAAATTTACCTTTCAGGCAATAACTTATTTATGCAGTTTCGTACCCTGAACGGCCTTAATTAGATATGAGAAGTGGTCATTCAACGTCGGTGTAAATAGATGAGTTAGGTCGGTACACTGTTACATTTCGCCGACAAGTCGTTGAGCACTCTTCAGACCCTCTTGTGCCCTCAACGTCAAGGGCGTGAGCTCAGCTTTCCACTGGGCGACGAACTGCTCTGCTCTTTCAATCTCATTTTCAGACATCGACTTCTTCAAATCTTCAAGCGTGGTCTGTGCATTAGGATTGATTTTCCCCTCCGCGACAAGCTTTGCTAATTTAAAGTAACCATAGCTGAGGGTTTTGTCAGCAGGAACCCCTTTGCCATCTTTGTAGAATACCGATAGGTTGTAAAGTGCCATTGGGTATCCTTGGTCCGCCGCTGCTTTGCTCCACTGAACTGCTTTCTCGAATTCACTTTTTCGCAGATATGAAACGGCAATATCCTGCTGGGCTAGAGAATAGCCCGCTTCCGCAGACCTCAATTTATAGTTAAAGGCCATGGCCGCGTCCAATGGAACGACATTTCCAAATTGGCCTGCGAGATAGCATCCAACTTTGTATGAGGCCAGAGCATCACCGTTACGGGAGCTTTTTTCAAACCATTCATAGGCCTGTTTAAAATCTTTCGATACGCCTATACCGTTGTTCAGCAGCATCCCAACGTGGTATTGAGCATCGACGTTACCTTGTCGTGCCAACTCGGTCAGCTTTGCATAGAGGTTATCTTGGGCAAAGGTGTAACAAGGGATCAGGCTTAAGACCATTAAGACTGTCACTACTTTTACTCTTGCACTCAAAAACATTATTGTCTCCTGTTAAGAACCTAAGTTTGAAATGATCGGATGTCCGCCCACAGAAAAAAAAGAACATAGCCGCATCGCAGCCAATCCGGTCAATCGTCATGACATGCAAAAGCCAAATCTGTGCTGTTGTGAAACAAATCACCATATGTTATACCATGTTCTTTTGTGGCGAAGAAGGTGCGGCAGGTGGTGATGTGTACTGATAGAGAAGTTAAATTCAATCGCAAATAAAGTACCCCATCAAAACCCAACCTTGAGATCGTTGGCATACTGTCCCGGTTTTCAACACTTTTTGTTAAGGCTTGGTTTCGTACGTAGCTTTTTTGGGCTCAGGTATCGGCAGAAATGTGCTTGATCCAATTCACTAGAGGTTCACCATCTTCATCAATGATCAATTCCTCGTACAAAAAACCATTCTTTTGCACGACGTGGATAGATGGTAAGTTGTCTGGATTTACTCTCGCCAATAGTCTCTTAGCACTACCAAGTTTTGTGGCGGTGCGAATTAATTCAGCCACGGCAGCACTGGCTATACCTTGTGCGCGTGCAGACGGAGCCACGCCATACCCGATTTCCACTTGTTGATCCAGTGGTTCACTTTTAAAACCACAACTACCGACAATTGAGTTGTCAGCTAGTCGCACGATATAAAAAGTCGAACACCAGGCTCCCGATAAACCGCTGCCTAGTTGTTGCAATGACCGCTCTGCGACAAAACTTGGTGGCAGGGCATCAGGTAGTGCTCTTTGTAACAGATGCGCAGGGTAGTCAGATACGGCCAATTTTCTCAGATCTGCAAGTGGAATGGACTCCAGTCTGATCATAGAAATTATCCGCGGCTTTGATAAATGACTTTTTCCAGCTCAGGTAGTCCATAGACGTCCGCGTTGCTTAAAAAATCATCAAAGGGGCCAAGCTTATTGATTACGTTGCCATTTTTGAAAACGATTTGTAAGCCTTCTTCTTCGTTCCAGTCGCAATCACATTCCAGCAATACGTACACGCCTTGATCGCCGGTCTGGCGGCGGCATACTAATATTTCGTCGCCAAATTGTATGTGCTGCCAGACTTGATCAGCGCTGGAGATATCGACGACATCAAATCCTTCACTTTTGGCAAATTGGACGCAATCCCGATAGTAAGAAAAAATCTCATTTTCAACGGCGAGCAGCACCGTTTTATCCAACGCCAGAAAATGGCTGATGGCATCTGAAAACTCTTGCGGGCGCGCGTCTTGTGCATAGCCTTCCAGCAAAAATTCGCACTCCTTGTTGAGCGCAGAGACGGCGATAGGTTCACTGACCAGCCAATCGTTTTCTGTATCTTCGGTCAGTAGTCCAAGCGGTGCGATTTGCATAGAAATCCTAGTTAAAATGTGATGACGATGTCATTAACGATTACACGAAGACATAGCCTTCGGGGAGATCAATAACAACAGAAAAATGAATAATAAGCCAAACAGCAGAAACACATGCATACCTGGCAAATGATTGAGACTATTTTGCGCCCAAACACGACTGACCAGACGATAAAGTTGAAACGCACTGGCCGCTAACCCCAGCCACCATGCCCACGCATAACGCCCACACAAACCAATCGCAATCAACAAACCAATGATCGCGATGAGCCAGTTTGTCAGTTGACTAAAACTAAGATTAACGCTGAGATGATCGCTATTGGCTGAGATATTAAGTAAAGAACTACCCACTGCGACAACAACATAGGCAACTGCCACGGCAGCTGCAATAAGAATACGAGTTCTGGCCACAACAAACCTGTAAAAAAATCCATCAACGGATGGTATTGATCGAATTGATCCGGCTTGAAAAAAAACGCTTGCCGGATGATGCTGCGCCAGTTCAGCGTGGCGCGTAGCAGTTATCGATTTAGATAACCGCGTTGCATTCTATCAATTTCTGTCGATGTGCAAATGCTTAAAATACGTTTTTGTTTGACGCTCATCTAACCGTTGGTGCTGACGTTACGCAGCTCATATGCTTGCAGGGTATTGAGGTTATCGAAACAATCTGCCATTGTCGGGTTCAAGCCGGATTTGAGCTGCTGATCATTGCGACTAAGTTGCGCCTGATTGACCAGAACACGCATTTTGCTAATCAGGTCGGCGTCATGTAAGAGTTGTCCTAAAGCCGTCCATTCAACCGCTTTTCTGCCACCGGCTTGTTGCTGCAATGCTTGTATCACAGTCGGTGGGAAATCCCAACGCTGTGCAATCCGGTATGACAATGTCGCAGCGACCGAGGCCATTGCGTGTTGGAATCCTGCCGAATATCTGAATTTCGGTTGTTCGCATTCCTGATCCAGCAAACGGAATGCGATGATGAGGCCAACGTTTTTCATCAAGCCAGTCAGAAACGCTTGAAATGCATCGTAGCCATTGTTTTCTTTGTGATCGCTGAGCGCATGACAGGCCAATGCGCATTTTTCGGATTGCAACCAGAGGTGTGGTGCGGCACGGCGCGTGTAGGGGCCTGCACTGAGATTAATGATGGGGCGGAAAGCGACTTTGGCGATGACAAAGCGTAAGCCGTCTTCACCTAGCATGATCACCGCTTTTTCCAGACTACTGATGCGATCAGCTGGATTGTATAGCGCGCTATTAACGGAATTTACAACTTCACCCACCAACACCACGTCTTTGATGATGAGCCGGGTTAATTCATGCACCGCTACTGACTTGTTGCGTAAGCTGGCCAACAGTTGTGGAATGACCGAGGGCATACGCGGCACGACCACCGCATCATTCAGATCGGAGGCCAACAAACCATACAAGGCTTGTAGCACTTTTTGTTCCGTATCAGCGACACTGCCTTCGCCGGGGTAACCCATAATCCAGTCAAAAAATAAAGTATCGATCGGGATCGCAGGTTTCCAGATCTGTAATTTTTCAGTGGAGGGCGTGGCGTTATTGATTTCCACTATTTGAGTAGCGGCTGCAGCAGGCACGACGGTGGTATTCACAGCTAAAGGTGGCAAAGTATTTTCAACTACCACCGGAAGTACATTTTCAACAGCGGGTACAGTTTCAGGCGTAACAGAATCAGCAACTGGCGGGCTCTTTGTTTTACTTTCTTGCTCAGTGCCAAACAAGCGTTGAAAAAATTGATTGAAGGGATTTGCCACGGGTGCCCTTTCTTTGCCACAGGTTGACATTACAAGGAATGAAATACGCTTAGCTACGTTGCAAAAGAATAGCAGCTTTACACCTGAACTGGATGGTTGTTTGATGACGAAATTTTAATAAAATATACTACAGGGAGTAATAAAAAATGCCCTTTATCTTCTCAGGATAACGGGGCATTTTTTGCTGATACTCCCCTTGGAGACGAGGCTATGGAAGGTATCAGGCGTTTTTCAGATACAGATCAAGTTCATCAAACCAGACTTGTTTTTGCTCATCAGAAACAAAAGCAGCTTCAAAGCTGTTGCGTGCCAGTTGCACTAATTCTGCTTTGCTCAAATCGAGCGCATCGGCGGTAGCGATGAAATTGGTATTCATGTAGCCACCAAAATACGCAGGATCATCCGAATTAATCGTTACACACAAACCATCGCGCAACATACGTGCCAGATTGTGTTCTCGTAAATCTTTAACCACGCATAACTTGAGGTTGGACAAAGGGCAGACCGTCAGCGGCATGCGGGTCTGCTGCAAGCGCTGCATCAATGCTGCATCTTCTTCAGCGCGTACACCGTGGTCGATACGTTCTACTTGCAAGACATCTAAGGCGCCATGAATATAGGCTGGTGGACCTTCTTCGCCGGCATGGGCAACCAGATGCAGACCCATGGCTTGCGCCAACGTAAATACGTGCGTGAATTTTTCTGGGGGATTGCCGACTTCGGCCGAGTCTAAGCCAACGCCTATCCAGACATCTGCATAGGCATCGCGCAAAGGCAGCGCCGCTTCCAGCGTGGCAATCGCGTCTTCTTCACTCAGATGACGCAGGAAGCACATAATCATGGTGCCAGAAAAGCCATGTTGTGCTTTGGCTTCACGCAAGGCACGTGCAATACCGGCAAATACGGTTGCTATCGCAATGCCACGCGCAGTATGCGTTTGTGGATCAAAAAATAACTCTACATGGCGTACCTGATCGGCCAAAGCACGTTGAATATAAGCGTGGGTCAAGTCAAAAAAATCCTGCTCGGTTTGCAGCACCGCTGCACCCGCATAATACAAATCCAAAAATGATTGCAAGTCAGCAAAATCGTAAGCCGCACGGACTTCTTCAACGCTGGCGTAGGGCAGGCTGACCTGGTTTTTTTTGGCCAGCTCGAACATCATCTCAGGTTCGAGTGATCCTTCGATGTGCAAATGGAGTTCCGCTTTTGGTAAGTGTTGAATGAAATCGTGCAAAGAGGTGCTCATAGTTTTACTTCACTTTTTATTGTTGGTGTTGAGATGGCAGAGAGTGTAGGGGGCTTCGCCCAGAGTTGCAATAATTGCGCAGCGACCGCAACGGCAATCACGCCGGGTTCCTTACCATTGATGCCATGAATACCTATCGGACACACCATTGATTCTAAATGTGCTTGGCTTATCCCACGTTCTTGCAGACGGTTTTCAAAGCGCGCCCGTTTGGTTTTGGAACCAATCAGGCCAAACCAGGCAACATCTGGTTGGCGCAAAATATGTTCACTGAGGATGAGGTCGAGCCCATGGTGATGCGTCATGACCAGAAAATACGCACCTTTATCAGCGTTGGCAATGACGGCTTCCGGGGTGTCGGTGGCTTCGGTACTGATGTTGGCAGGTAAGTCAGTCGGGAACAAATGGTCACGCTCATCAACCCAGGTGATGCGACAAGGCACTTGTTGCAAAATATTCACAAGAGCAGCGCCTACGTGGCCCGCACCAAACAGATATAAATGCGGTAAATTGGCTTGTTCTTGTTGAAAAGTCAGTAATTTGTTTTGCCAGTCTGCATAACTCCAGCAATCGACACGTTCCAGACAGAGACTCAGTGCACCGCCACAACACTGACCCAGACTGGGGCCCAATGACAGGTCTATATGTCGCGGTTCTTCATTGACCGTAGTAGCTTCTGCCAGCCACAAACGGGCGCTGGCGATGGCTTTCCATTCCAGATGGCCGCCGCCTATGGTGTCGTATTGATTATTGGCGGTGACTAGCATGCGCGTGCCTGCCCCGCGCGGGGTTGAACCCCGCACTGTCGTCACCGTGATTAAAACTGCCTTATCTGCCGGTGTCAGTCGACGCAAACTTTCCAGCCAATTCATGTTCGTATTCATAGTTATGGCAAGCCTTTTCGGGTAATGAACCCACGATAGCAGCTTGCCATGTCAGCGCCATATATGAACACTGATGCTGCGTATTTGACTAGCAATATTGCCTGTAACAATGAATGGCTGAAATGCGGGCTACTCGCTTATCGATTTAATGAAAATAGACGTTTTGTGCCATCGACGCGTCATATTGACCGAGAAATTCGTCGATTTCTTCGACGCTGGGTTCGCTCGCAATCAGTTGTGTGACGTCATGGCGAAAGTCGATTGCTCTCGCACCGGCAATAAACCATTCACGATGAACGGACTTATCGGTGATTTCGTAGCCGCCAAAGCGCAGGGCTTCGTGATCAGCGTCTGCGCCATACTCAACGACGCTGAAATTTTCGCTGTTGTAGATGAGATTCATTTTTGCATCCTTTCTGGCTTGAGGAAAAACTTCCCCGATTGAACCGGACATGGTGCTAACGGCAGCGGATTTCAAGTGTTATGCAACTAAACGGCACTAAAGAGCGATGGACGACTGGCATGTTTTCTTTCGTCTTGCCTGTAGTAACGGCAGAACCAGTGTCGGTCTTTAGTCTACAAGCAAATAAACGATACTTCCAGTAGCAACTGATCGTAAGGGGGAAGTTTTAAGGTCTGGCGTATGTTGTCCAGATGTTCCGTGCTGGCAACGCTGAGATACAGATGTTGTATTTTTTGCCTGAGTACCCGATTTAGGGTCACGCGCATGGTGAGATTACCAATGCAACAAAAACAACCGGGTGCAATCCGGTGCACGAAAACTTGTGGCGAAGTAGGAAGTAGAAAATTGCCCGATGGCAATCCTTCGAGAATTGCAGCAATCTTTGCATTAGCGGGCTGCGCAGCCAGAAAAGCGGCGCTTGCTTCTGCAATCACTGCTTCTCTTTGCGCGTAATCAGCCCCGCTGACGATGGTCAGCGGTAGGCGTTCAGACATGGACGTTGAAAACGGATGTATAAAGCGGACGTTTATTCGCCGCGCTTCGCGTATTTCACGGACTCAACACCCAATTGCTTCAATTTGCGATACAAGTGTGTGCGTTCCAGACCAGTTTTTTCCGCCACCCGTGTCATGCTGCCGCTTTCGCGATTCAGATGGTATTCGAAATATATTCTTTCGAAGGCATCTCTGGCTTCGCGCAGAGGTAAGTCAAATGACAAACTGGCAAATTGATTCACTGGCGCTGGCGCCGCTACCTGAGCCACGTTGAAAGAACGATTTTCAAAATTGCTGTTCGCTGATTGCAAGTTATGTGCATTGTTCACGTTGTTGCCGTGATCGCTGCTGATAACGCGCAACGGCGGTACTGCAGGACGATTTGTTTCCGGTGTCCGGGTCAAACCCTGCTGTACGGCTTTTAACAGTTTTTGTAAAGCGATAGGCTTTTCTAAAAAGTTCAGTGCACCAATACGAGTTGCTTCGACTGCAGTATCAATCGTGGCGTGACCTGACATCATAATGACAGGCATGGTCAGCAGACCATCGCGTTGCCATTCTTTGAGCAGCGTTACACCATCTGTGTCTGGCATCCAGATATCTAATAGCACCAGATCAGGTTTTGCTTCTTGACGCGCGAGACGTGCTTGCTGAGCATTTTCAGCAAGTTGAACCACATGCCCTTCATCTCCCAGGATTTCCGAAAGTAATTCCCGGATTCCCATTTCATCATCTACGACCAGAATATTTGCCATAAATTTACCCTATTACCGCCCCTATGATTTTACCTTTTTATACCTGCATCTTTCTGCGAAGATGTCAGGTGAATACCTGCACGCTCAAACTGCTTTTGATTCCGGTGCTAACTTTAACAGCAAAATCGCTACTTTTGCACCGTTTGTATCACTACGATTTTGAATATCAATTCTACCGCCATGTTCATCAATGATTTTTTTGACCATAGCCAGACCTAAACCTGTACCTTTTGGCTTCGATGTTGCATATGGTTCAAATGCTCTTGACAGAATTTTCTTGGAAAATCCCGGGCCATTATCAACGATAGACAATCTTACTGCTGACTGTACATCATTCCCTTTCGTGTTATACCGTACCACCTCGGTAATGACGTCGATACGCGGCGCAGCACCAGTATGCGGGTTGTCAGCCACTGCGTCTTGGGCATTTTGTAGCAAATTATGTATTACCTGCCGTAATTGTGTGGCATCCCCCATAATTTTTGGCAGATCAGGCGCCATATTGAGTCGTATGATATCGCGGTCGTCCCCAGCCAGATAAAGATGTAAAACTTCATCAATCAGACCACCCAGATTCAGTTCGGACAAAACGGCAGGCGGCGTCTTGGCGTAATCACGGAAATCATCGACCATGCGCTTCATTGATGCTACTTGATTGACGATGGTGGTGGTGCTCTTATTTAATATCGCGACGTCAGTCTCACTGAGCTTATCTTGCAATTTCATTTGCAAACGTTCTGCCGATAATTGGATAGGTGTCAGCGGATTTTTAATTTCATGCGCTAAACGCCGTGCCACTTCACCCCACGCAATCGACCGCTGAGCCGAAATAATATTGCTGATGTCATCGAACACGATCACATAGCCATTACCAGAACCTACCGGTAAGTGCGAGCCGCGCGCCAGTAAAGTGATGCTGGATTTTTCATCATTCGGCATGGCATCGAAGGCTGGTGCCTGTGTCGCGACGGCATCCGGGCGTGGAACTTCGATTTGTTGTTGCCAATGTTGTTCGTGTTCGTCTTTGCCGCCTGCTGCCGATTGTGCATGTTGTTCGGAAAAAGCCTTGTCAATTTCGGTCGCAAATTCAGTCATTCCGGCGATTTCACCAAGCGCTTTGCCGATTTCAGTCTCTAGGGGGCGTTGCAAAATACGTTCAACAGATTCATTGCAAGTGACCAGATGTCCGGCTTGATCTAATACCATCACACCTGCCGACATGTTTGCCAATACGGATTCCAGATAGGCTTTGGCGTTTTCCAGTTCATTGCGGTTTTTTTCTACTGCCGCACGCGCATCGAATAGTTGTCGCGTCATGGTATTAAATGACTGCGTCAGGCTGCCTAACTCATCGGAACTGGCAACGATAGGTCGTGGTGAGAAATTGCCCTCAGTGACCGCCTTCGTGCCTTCCGCCAGCAACAATAAGGGACGCGCCAGTTGTCCGGAGATCAGAAACGCGCTGGTAATCGCAGCAAAGATCGCCAGCAATAAGGTCAGCGTCAGCGTAAAGATGTACATGGTCTTTAAGCTGCCACGACCCAGAGAGCGGACTTGATATTCGCTCGAGGCGTTACGTAGCGCCTCGGCGTGCATGGCAATGTTGGCCGGTACTGGTTGTATCAATTGCAGGAAATAAGTTTCACGCTGCAGAGACAGGCCAGTATCGACGCCTTCAAGTTGTATCACGACGCGTGAGCGCAGGATTTTTTTGGGTTCCTGCGCTAATACCGGACGTTTGGCACCATTGGTGGCGGCGTCTGTTGCTACGTTATCTGTTCCTGTATCGCTGATTTGTTCATCGGTCGCTGCGTAGATACGCGAACTGCGCGCTTGCCTGATCATATCGGCGGTTGGTAACTCTGGCACTAAGCGATCAAAATTCTGGTTCGCAGCGGCGATCAGGCGGCCTCTGCTATTGACGATGCACGCTTCCTGAACGCCCGCACGTTCACGCAGGTGTGACAATTGCAAAGCAGATGAGCTTGACGGCGAGTTTAATTCGCTCGTCATATCACGGGCTTTGCTTTTCAAATCGGCCAGCAGGAAATCGAGTGCGCTTAACCCCAGATTTTTACCAGAATCGAGAGCCGATTCGACTTTGACGTCAAACCAGGATTCAATTGATTTGGATACAAACGTGACTGAAACCACGTAGATAACTGTGCCCGGCAAAATACCCACCAGCGCAAACAATAATACGAGACGAGTCATGAGTCGTGAGCCAAATTCACGATTGCGGAAGCGATTGAACAGCCGCCCTAACAAAGTGGCGATCAGGATCAGCAAAGCGAAAGCCACCAGGGCATTGGCGCCTAACAGCCAGCCATAGTAATGTTCAAAGCGCGTTGAATTGTCTGCGGCAGTAGTGAGTAAAAAAAGCAAGATGCTCATCAGAGCACCGCCAATAATTAAGGCATACCGCAAAAATTTTGTCACTTTTCTTCGACCTTGAAAGTAAAGCGTTTCCAGTCAGAGGAGAAGCGCCAGTCACTATCGTTGAGTGATGTAATCAGGAAGGTTTTAGGCAGATAGCTGAGATCCAGCTTTAGTTTGATGCCCACGTTATAAACTGCGCCGGGGGTCAGACTACCTTTTTCCGCCACAATCCAGCGCCGTGGCCGAAGCACTAAGGCTAGCGCGTCTTCTAGCGTCGGGAAGTTTTGCTGCAGCCCATTATTGATGGTTGCAGTGTAATTTCTGGTCCAGGGATTGTAGGCAATTCTGACGGTTTGCGTCGAACGTATGGTTTTTTCATCAAACCAATACCAACGCGGCCTGGTCATTTCTACTTCTGTTGTAAAAGACAGCGGAATTTCTTTTGAAATTGCATCGACCAGTCCGCGACTCAGTTCAAAGGAAAAACTTGCGGATATACGATAACCTTCATCCGTTGTTTCTAGTTTGGCAGCGGTCACTTCTGCTTCGGTCGCATGTACTGTGGGAGCAATGAGCATAGCCATTAATGCTAACAATAATGTCAGCATCAATTGGCGTAGCGGTGCGATCAGTCGAAGGAGCATGCAATCTAAAATATGTTCGGGAGTCACAAAATGGACTTTGGCGAAACTGATTCGTCGTTTGATGGGATGTCTTCACCATGCTTTAATGAAACAGTTTTGCATTAGTTCTAATGATAACGTGAAGCTCTCAATTTAGTTAGCTTTGCTCGGGTTTTTGGAACAAGGCGTAGAACAAACCGTCATGTTCGTTGTTTGCATCGGACGAATTGGCCATGGTTGGCAATAATTGTCCGGGGGCATCTAAGCGGATCGCGCCATGTTTTTCTACAAAAGCGGCGGCTTGTTTCTCAGACTCTTGCGGCCAAATTGAGCAGGTGACCATCAACATTTTTCCACCCGGAGCTAACATGCGCCACAGATTGTCAAGAATGCGCGATGACAACGCTGCCAATTGAGCGGTGTCTGTTTTGCGACGCAGCCAACGGCTGTCAGGGTGGCGACGTACCACGCCGGAGGCGGTACATGGCACATCAGCCAGAATCCGGTCGAAGGGTTTGTTGTCCCACCAACCGGAACGGGTCGCATCACCTTGCTTGATATCTGCGGTAAATTTCAGGCGTTGCAGATTTTCATTAATTCTTTGTATCCGTGCTGCGTCAATTTCGAGTGCCAGCAAATCTAAGTCCGCCAACTCCAAAAGATGGCAGGTCTTACCACCAGGTGCTGCACACGCATCCAATACTCGCATGCCTGCTTGCACGTCCAGTAACGGCCCGGCTAATTGTGCGGCCGCATCCTGTACCGATACCATACCTTCTTCAAAGCCGGGAATACTCGTCACTGGTATTGGCTTTGCTAAACGCACGGCATACGGCCCAATTTGCGTCGCTTCTATCTGTTCCGCAGCCAAACGCTCCAGATACGCTGCCGCGGTACTCAAGCGGCGGTTGACCCTTAGCGTTAATGGAGGAGCGTGATTGCCCGTGGTCAAAATTGCTTGCCAGTCTTCCGGGTAGGCGGCTTTGGTCTGATCTACCCACCATTGTGGATAATTCCAGACAGCAGCCGGCTGTTTCATAACCAGCTTTAATAATTCATCTTTTTCGCGCAAGAAGCGGCGTAAAACGGCATTCACCATACCTTTGGCGAACACCATATGCGGGCTGGACGTGGCGGCAGTCACTGCCTGGTCAACCACGACAAAATCTTCGTATGGTGCTGTTTCATCTTCTTTGTTGACCAATAAGGTCAGTGCACAACACAGCAAACCATATAACAGTGCTGGCTCCGGTGCTTTATTCGTCATCGCCTTAAGTAAGGCATCAACCCTGCCGACCTGACGCATCGTACGGTAAGAAATATCCTGAATCGCGCCGCGCGCTTGTGGCAGCGCATTGGTCTGGGTAAACACTTTCGCTAAAGCCTGTGGTAAGGCAGTCCCTTCCAGCACATAGGCAACCGCTTGTGCCGCGCCAATCAGACTAAACGCGAGTGAATCTGGTTTGAGTTCTATTGCCGGTGCTTCCGCAGTGGGCGCCGAAGCGTATCTAGCCGAGGCAGGCGCTGTTGTATGTGGAGCAACAGTTTTGTTGGCGGGTTTACCAAGGATTTTTCTTGAGCGTTCTTGCATATATGTTTTTTATTACCAATTTGATCCGGCAAGCGGTGAATGTGATAAATGCACTGCCGGTAAAGCGTTTCGGCCACCATTTATATTACGAATTGTAAATGCGCGGAGTGCTAGTGTACCAGTCAAACAGTTCGTACTGCCATTTCACACGGAGACTGTGCTGTAAAATTTCTTTTTTTGACAATAAAAACAGTCACCTGATGCGCGTTTCAGTGAGTTTCAATGAATATTACTTCAACTCGTCGCGCTAACCAGACGCTGTCAGACGGCTACCGACTCAGTCAAGACTGGGGTGAATCGCTGTATTTCTAGCCAAGTCCGAATATCGTCAAATACTTGGGTAGCGTCCAGTTCGTTCAATATTTCGTGATAAAAATCAGGATAAAAATGTGCAGTCACAAAATCACGACTTTGCTTGTCTTGCTGTTGATTGCATAGATTAAAAAACCGTTTGCTGCCTTCTGGATCTACCAAATGGTCGTCTAAGGCGACCAGCATTAATAGCGGAATCTGCAGATTCTTTGCATGCTGAAAACTGAAATCCATCGCAGATAACATACTATTCAATAATCGCGCACTGATTTTTGAATGGACCAGGCGGTCATTTTTGTAAGCGCTGATGACTTCGGCATCATGCGACAAATAGCGTGTTTTTAAACCATTTGGTATGCCGATGCCGGGAAATATTGCCGTGGCAAAACGCAATAAGCCACGTTGGAGGTCAGACATATAAATTGCCAGTGCTGGCGAGGATAGTATCAGTGCCCGCAGCGGCGCAATGGCAGCGACGGCAAAGCGCGCTGCAAACAAGCCACCCATGCTGTGGCCTAACAAAATGGGCGGTTCTGCTAACTGACGACGAAAATCATTAACGACCAAGGCGGCATCTCGCAACATCGCTGTATCATCTGGTACGTCGCCGGCATTGCCGCCAGATTTACCATGTCCGCGGTGGTCATAAGTGCGAACCACAAATCCCAGCGCATTAAAAAAACGCGCCACATGTGCATATCGTCCACAGTGTTCACCCAAACCATGCATGATGACCACGCCTTGCACCTTGTCTGAATTCAGCTTGGTCGCATTGTCCTTTGCTGTCACAGGCCAATCACGAACAAAGATAGGTGTTTCGTCGTCAGCGCAAAGCTCGAATTCAATCGTGTTTTCTATATGCGCGGTCACGGGTTAAACCCCCCACATCACTTCTCTTTGCATCTTGTTAGCAGCATGCAACATTTCCAATACAGGAAAAACGCGGGTCGCAAATGTAACGTGTTCTGGCTTTTCGTGTTCGTTGTCATCACCATTTTCATTGTGATGGGCGTTGACGTCACGACTGACTTCGTCAGAAATAGGATGAGCTTTACTGTCAGCGACAGCCGCTTCAATTTTTTCTATGGCGTGCGGCAATTCAGCTGGAGTAATGATGCCACGCTCTACGTCTTTTTCTAACAGTTCCAGAATGCGGCGAGCGTGTTCTTTATACATCGTTACTTCAGTTGCCGCTTTAGATTTAAACGTAATCAACATGTTCAGATTCCCTTGAGAAAAATTATCGAATTTTTATATACTGTTGCCGAAATCATTACGAAGCAGTGAAATTTAGCACCAACGCTTTAGACAATGATAATCCCAAATCGGACGATGCGGTGTTTCAGTTTGCGACGAATGAACTCATAAATGTTTCTATGATTTCCGGTGTCATTTTATTTTGAGGCCCAAGAACGATCACTTGATAGACCCAATTACCGCGGTTTAAAAATCGTGCCGCCATAACAACATCTGAACCACCGGCTTTGCCTTGTACTTCCAAGACCGCATTCGTTGCGCTTACTGGTTTGATGATACGACCCTGAATATTTTTTATCATACCGTTTTGCATCGCTGCCAGAACTTCTGTGGTTTTACTGACATCAGCGAGCTTGAGACTACCAACCGCAAAATTGAGTCCGCCGACATCGGTTGCCGTCATCGTCATTTTGACTGTAACGCCCGCAAGTTGAATATCCTGCGAGAAACTATCTGCTTTGCCAGGCATTAACACACTGAAGGGCGCATCATTGCTATGTATTTCACGCCAGTTAAATTGCGGGTTACAGGCAGATAACAGTAACGCTGATAAAAGTATCAACGCCGACATCCGTAGTTTTTTGATTGCCATAAATCTTCGCCAGAAATAGTTATTTTAAAACGCAAAGAAAAAACCTATCAGACAAGGACAATAACGATCGTCAATCAGAGATTTTTCAAGTCGATAGCATCAGATTTTTTTTAAAAGTATGGCGCTATACAAACACGACGAGTTTTTGATTAGCGCTATCTTCCTTGTTCTGTCTCTTAATTCAATGCTATCGAAACTTGTCTACACTAAGGTATCATAAGTTATTCTTGCAGCTTGCTTTTCGAGTCTCAGACCCGGAAGGCGTTGCTGATTTGCATTTTCTCATACTTAAACTGGTGCCATGATGTTGCCACGCCATTCTGTCTTAATTGCTCTGTTTTCTTTGACTTTGCTGAGTGCTTGCGAGCGTCTGGGTATTGCTGATCCTGCGAAAGAAGCGGAACAAAAAGAAGCCGATGCCCGCGCCACGGGAAGTGCTTGTCGTCATGCAGGGCGAGCGATCGAAGACTGCTATGCGTTAAATCCTGAAGCATCGAGGGCTGCAATCTATGCTGGCTGGAAAGAAATGAACGACTACATGCGCGACAATAAAATTGACGTCGTTAAACCAGAGTTGCCTGCGCATCCGGCGGCAGCCTCTGTACAGGAGGAGGACAGTGCTTCGGAATCAGCGTCGGCGTCCGCTTCTGCCTCTGCTAAATCTAAAAAATAAGTTCAGTCAATGTCATTCAATATCCGTCTGATGCGTGAATCGGATCTGATTGCAGTTCATGCAGTACAGGCCTTAGCGTATATTCCCGAAATGATAGAGTCGTTGCATATCCTCAAAGCGCGCTTGCATGCATCGCCAGAAACGGCATGGGTCGCCGAAAATAAAGATGGTATCGGTGCTTATCTGGTCGCTTATCCTTCTCAACGCGGCAAAATATCAGCTTTAGGCAGTGACTTCGATCTACCGTCGATACCTGATGCTTTGTACGTTCATGATGTTGCGGTTGCACCGCGAATGGCGGGACAGGGCGTCGCCGTGGCATTGGTTCAACGAGCATTGTCTTGCGCGCAGAGCAGAGATTTTCAATATGTATGTCTGGTTTCCGTGCAAGATAGCTTGTCGTTTTGGGAAAAGTTAGGATTTGCGGAGGATAAAGATCTCAGCCCTGAGCAGTCATCTTTATTGTTGACCTATTTCGGTCCGGCGTATTACTGCAGCAAAAAATTATCAAATTAATGCGGACAAGAAATCGCCCCGGCAGTGTTTTGCCAGGACTATTTGAACACAGTTCGTCAGTCAAAAAAAACAGATCTGATTACTCTTCAGTCTTGTCAGCTTTTTCGGATTTTTTTGCTTTATGTTTTTTGTAAATGATCTTTTTGCTCCCGCCCTCGCAGACGCCCACCACACGTAAAGAGGTTTCAGTGTCTTTGGAAATTACTTTGAGTGAGTAATCATTGACGTTTTTATGTTCGAGTTTGGCATTGATTTTATCCATAATGGCATCGCAAGAAGTCACCGCAGCTAATACTGAGGTACTGCTTAGCATCAGACTCAATAGCAGACTTGTTGTTAATACACGCTTGTTCATTTCGTCTTCTCCTTTTCATTGGATGGTTTGCTGCTGTTTAAAATAAGTTGGTGGTAAAACCGAATCATTTCCGCATAATTTTTGATGGAAATACGTTCATTGGTTCCGTGAAATCTTGGCAAATCTTCGCTGCCTGCGCGCACCGGTGAGAATTTGAAGATGTTCTCACTCAAACCTTCAAAATAGCGAGAATCCGTCGCCCCTAGCATCAAACCTGGCGCTACTATGGTGTTGGTAAAGGTCTCGCGAATCGTACGATTGATCGTTTCGTATGCTTTGCCAGTGGTCGGCGATACTTTGGATGGTTCGGAATTTCCCATCAGACTTTGAATATGGATTTTGGTATTGTCTATCGTGCTTTTGACGTGCGCCATCACACTCGCCTGTGTATCACCGGGCAGCGTTCTGAAGTTCACCGTTGCTTGAATATTTCCTGGTAATACATTGTCTTTGTTGCCTGCGTGTACCATCGTCAGCGCGGTTGTTGTACGCAACATAGCATTGGTACTGCCGCTTTTCTCCAGCTCATGCTGTAGCAAAGGACTGAACAACCACAAGTTGGACAAAACGACGCGATTGATACCGTGCATTTCAGGTGCGATGGTGTTGAACATATCCAACGCTACGCCACGTATATCAGCGGGTAACTGATGTTGCTCCAGTTTGCTTAGTGCCAGACTCATCATGCCTATGGCAGTTTGCTGCGGTGGCATAGAGGAATGCCCTGGTGTTGCATCCAGACTTAACTGAACGCTGGCATAACCTTTTTCAGCCACCCCAATTAGTGCTGCTGATTTGTCTAGTCCTTGCAAAATGCCTTCGGTCACCAGCATGCCTTCGTCCAGCACGTATTCAAATTGAATTTGACGTGACTTAAGCAGTTCGGCGACCGCTTTCGCGCCATGCAAACCACTGACTTCTTCATCATGTCCGAATGAAAGATAAACCGTTCTTTGTGGTTGATAGCCTGAAGCCAACAGCATTTCTACTGCCTCCAGGATGGCAAATAAATTGCCTTTGTCATCCCACGCCCCGCGACCCCAGATAAAGCCGTCTTGAATGTTGCCAGCAAATGGTAGTTGTTGCCATGAATGTTCGGTACCAGGTGCGATTGGTACCACGTCCTGATGTGCCATCAATAAAATCGGCTTTAAGCTTACGTCAGTCCCTTCCCATTTGTACAAAAGGCTGTTTGCACCTATAGTTTCACGCTTTAGTGCGGTGCGAATATGGAGGTACGATTGATCCATGAAAGCATGGAGCTTTTGGAATTCAGCAGCGTTTGCATTCTCATCGGTTTGACTGGAAATGGTGACGAAGCGCAGCGAATGTGCGAGACGATCTGCGGCTGCTTGCTCATCAATGGTAACCTGTGCGATTGATCTCACCTCGATTTGCTGCGAACGCTGTAGTAGCGTGTTGCCAGCTAAAACAATGATCAGCACTAATAAAATACTGGCGAGAAAGAAAAAAAAGCGTCTGATCATGGTACTTTCTTATCTGTGTAGGATGGCTGGGTTTTAGCAAACAAATCCAATACTGTCATAACCAAAGATTGGGCGAATTCGGGATGGCATTGCTTCACCTTTGTCGCACTGTATCTAAGCGAAAATTATGCCGGAGCGCTAACAGAATGCATGATTATGAAGATACTATTATTTTACAAACTTTACAATTTAAACAATAAAAGTCGTTGTTATTCAGAAATATTTAAGGCCATTTGCCATTTTGTTTGACGGATAGAAATGTTGACTATGAGATTAGCAGGAATACATGCCAGTCGTATCGCTAACGCGCTTGCCGTGGGCTTGGTTGTTGCAATTTTGTTGGCAGCAGCTGCTTTTATATGGACATTACGTACACAAGAAATTGGTAAATGGGAAAAGCAAACAGAAACCTTCAGTATTGTTCTAGCTGAAAACACCAGTCAGCAAATGGATTTTGCTTATACGGCCCTGAGTAATATTGCCGATCGTATTGAAGACAGATGGAGCATCAGTGCCGAATACTTATCGTCGCAACTTGGCTCGAATGATTTCCATCAGTACCTCAAGGATAAAGTCGCGTTATTTCCAGCCATCGAAGTTATTTCTGTGCTTGATGTCGATGGTAATGTGATTAGTACATCGAGAGAATTTCCGGCACCAACTTATAATCTGGGGGATCGCGATTATTTTCAGGTGCAGCGTAATAATGCAATGCAAAAAATTTATCTCAGTGACCCGGTGCACAGCAAAACCACGGGCCGTTGGATATTCTTTTTAAGCCATAGATTAACTGGCAGCGACGGTGAATTTATTGGTGCCGTCATCATGGGTATTTCACCTGACTTTTATTCTAATTTTTATCAAAAACTTAGCGTTGACGGACACGCAGCCATCAGTTTGATGCGTGATGACTTTATTTATCTTGCTAAATGGCCAGAAAGTGATACCGACATGGGGCGCACAAATCGAAAGGGCAGCGCCTACCATTTGCTCAATGATTTAAAGAGACGTTCCGGCGTCATCATCTCTGAAGCAGATACCCATACCGGTAATCAGACAATGGTTCGCCGTATGGAGGCGATCCAAGCACTGGACAAGTACCCGCTGATCGTGAATTTTTCAATCGATGAAGATTTGTATTTGTCAGATTGGTGGAAAATCAGTGTCGCTATCACAATCGTCACCGCCGCTGCTATCGCTGCCGTGCTGGCGGCGTTCCGTATATTAATTCAGCTATTTTTGCAGCGTGAAACAGATATGCGGGTGATGACCGAACTCAAACGCGAGGCGGATATTATTAATCGCAGTCAAACCGGCCTGTTGCAAAACTTGACCGAACAACAAGGCGCATTGAAAGAGTCTTCTGATCGTTTGCAGGCGATTTTTCAAAATGCGGTTGACGGTATTGTGATGATTGATGAGGAGGGTATCGTGGAAGCGATCAATCCAGCAGCTTCATTGATTTATGGTTATTCAGCTGACGATGTTGTAGGAAAAGATAATCAATTATTTTCTCCCAAAGGGCAAGCTGATTTATTGACGCTGGCCACTAACCAGCGCGAATTTTTAAAGACTGGGCGTCTGTTGCTTGAAACCGAGAGACGCAGAAAAAATGGCGAATTATTTCCGGCTGAGTTGGCTATGAGCGAATATCATCTGGGCGGAAAACAAAAACTCATCGTATTTGTGCGCGACATTTCTGATCGCCGCAAAATTGAACGCATGAAGAATGAATTTATTTCCACCGTCAGCCACGAACTTCGTACGCCACTGACTGCGATACGAGGCGCACTGGGTTTGTTGATGGGGGGCGCAATGGGCGCATTACCG
Organism: Cognatundibacterium jejuense; assembly: GCF_014284255.1. Classification (GTDB taxonomy): domain Bacteria; phylum Pseudomonadota; class Gammaproteobacteria; order Burkholderiales; family Burkholderiaceae_D; genus Undibacterium; species Undibacterium jejuense. Next base: position 99,715 of record NZ_JACOFV010000008.1, on the reverse strand, counting down.
GAAAAAATATTGCCGCTACTGACAATGGCACACAAAAATAGTACCAGCCTGACCCGCCTGATTAATGATTTACTCGATATTCAAAAAATTGAAGCCGGTAAAATGGACTTTTTGATGGAGCGCGTTAATCTCAGTGTTTTACTGCAAGCGGCAGTGCAAAATAATCAGGCCTTAGCCCAAGAACTTGGTGTTGGCTTGTACATTGCAGATGAGGACAATGCCGCCAAACTGACTGCGGTCAATGTGGATCAGGGGCGTTTTCAGCAAGTGATGGCAAACCTGATTTCTAATGCCTGCAAATATTCACCACAAGGTGGCGTAGTTAATTTGCGTGCCAGCAGATTGGGACAGGACACGGTTCGAATTTCGGTGGAAGATCAGGGCAGCGGAGTGCCAGATAGCTTCCGTGACAGGATTTTCCAAAAATTTTCTCAGGCTGATTCGTCAGATACGCGTGCGAAAGGCGGAACTGGCCTTGGCTTGGCAATTTCTAAAGTGATTATTCAACAAATGCAGGGAGATATCGACTTTTATAATCTCCCTGCAGATCAAGGTGGCGGCGCTATTTTTTATGTAGATCTGCCATTGTCGAACCAACAAGGTAGTATTAAATTAAGCCCAGATCCCGTGCTTTAACGCCATTGAACACGGTAGTCAATTGCTGATTGTTCAAACCGTAAATCCGCGAAAACAAGCCACCTAGCACGGCGCGATATTCATTCAATACCGGGAAATCGCGGTTTTGAAATAATTGGCCGGATGTTAGTTTAATCTGGTCGCCGAGGACTTGTCCGCCTTTGACGCCACCACCCATGACCCAATAGACACTACCGTGTCCGTGATCGGTGCCGCGCTTGCCGTTCTCGCGGAAGGTACGGCCGAATTCGCTGATCACGACCACTGTGGTGTCATGCCAGGCGTCGCCCATTTCTTCTTTATAAGCAGCCAGTCCGCGACCAAGTTCTTCAAATTTACCCGCCAATGCGCCTTTCGCACCGCCCTGGTCTACGTGCGTATCCCAACCACCAACATCGATAAAGCCGAGCGCATACTTTTCACGCATCATTTTTGCGATACGTTTGGCTTCCAGTGCAAAACCTTTGGTGGTGATCGCATCGCGATTCGCGGCATTCATTTCATCTTGCATTTCCATCGCGATATCCTGCCTTACTGCAAACCCTTCATTGACTTGCTGGGCTAAGCCGGTTTTGCCGTACATTTTTTGAATGATGTCGGTTTGGCGTGGATCGACGCTGGATTTGGACAAGTTACGCAAAGACGTATTGCCTACGCTGGCAGTGCCTTGCATGGAAATCGGCAATTGATCGGTGAATGCCATCGCCGGAATGCCTTTGCCACCATTGATTACGCTGGCTAAACGATTCATAAAGCCAGAATGGTAATTGCGCGACGTATTCAATGGTTGACCGAGTTCTATCGTATCCTGTGTTTCAAAATGGCTGCGGGTCAGGTCGTCGGTTCCTGCGAAAGGGATAAATGCGACTTCACCATTTTTGTACATGGGATAAATGGTGTCACGCAGTGCCGGATGGAGTCCCCAGTCGGCATTGAGCGCCAGTGCTGATTGCGGATTATCGCTGGGACGGGCAATCGCAATGTTGGGACGGGATTCGTAATAAAAACTGCTGGAAGTAGGTACCAGTAAATTACATGCGTCATAACCACCACGCAAAAAAACCAATAAAAATCGACTTTGCGTTGCTGGTTCTGCCAGCGCACTGGTGCAAAATCCCGTGGCTGGCAATGCAGTCATCGCCAGCATGGATTTAAGCAGGTCACGGCGGTTCATGATGGTTCCTTCAGACTGATAATTGAATGAAATTGAATAAAATTGAATGAAGTCGAATGAATTAGCGTCGCATCATTTCTGGTGAGGCGAGGAAAAAGATATTCCATTCGTTAGGATTCTTCGCTTGTAGCAAAGCGTCCCGGGTTTCTTTGCTAAAGGTATTACTCATGTTTTTGGCATACATAGAGCTGGCCAAAGCGGGTGCTGGTGGTTTTTCTGCTGGCGCCGGCTGATTCTCGATCTTAAACAGACCAGGCGTGCCGAATGCCATAGAGCGAGCAATATCAAAGCGCACACTCATCTGCCCCGGGCTTGCCCAGGCGCTTTCTTGCATAGAATAACCATCTGGCGTCTGATGACCATTGAAAGGCTGTCCCATCATATTGAGCCAGTTCAACATCGGACCAGTATTAACGATGGAATTACCGTCATAAGCAAGACGTACAACACCCACGACGTAATGCAGAGGATCTTTGAATTTGTGACCGAGCGAGGCGATAAATTCCGGCGAGTCAAACATGGTACGTAAAGTGATGGGGATATTGCCATCGCTTTGTAAAAAGCTCTTTGCCATGCTTTGAATCAGCGCATCGGATGGGTTGTCGGACACAAAGTAGGTCGCTAACTCTTTGCTGATGTAGCGTGCGGTAGCTGGCTGTCTGGTCAACATGCTCAACACTTCTTCCATCTCATTTAAGCCGCGGCCGTGAATGGTGGTACCTAAAAACTGCTTATCGCCAAAATCATGTCTTTGCGGATTGAACTCAAATAAACCTCGACGAACATAAAATTTGCTCAGCTCAGGTTTGATTTTCGGGGCATTGCCGTTGAGGTTGATACCGACACCTGTCAGCACCCGCGCCAACTCTTGCACATCCTTTTGTGTGTAGCCGCTATTAACGCCCATGGTATGCAACTCCATGATTTCACGCGCATAGTTTTCATTGATGTGGCCGCTGGCATTGTACTCATTGTCGAGGTAGCGCAGCATTGCAGGATGGTAAGCAGTGGCACGCAATAAATCGCGGAAATTACCTAAGGCGTAAGGACGAATTGCATTTTCTTCAAAGTCACCCAACATGGCGCGGATATTGTGTTTGCCGCTGTGAATATTGAAATGGTTCATCCAGAACCAGGTCATTTGTTCCTGTAACTGGTTGGGGGAATAAATGTCGCGCAACAATGAACGGGTTGCTGCTTCGCGTTGCAGGCGACTCAGTTCTTGCTGGTATTGCTTATTGAGACTGTCATCTACCCCTTTTTGCTGGTCAGCGGCAATCCGTTGTGCCTCCAGCTTGTGTATTAAATCCTCCAGCGAGGTTTGGGAAATCGTCATGGCGCTGATTTGCGTCTGGATCACGTTAGGTACGACGCTGCCACGGGAACGTAATTGCTGATCCAGATAACGGTCCATATTGACAGTTTGCAGTTGCTGGTCAGAAGAAAAGTTACTGCCGAAGGTCAGACGGTTCAATAATTGATTTGGATTGACATTGGCTTTGGTCAGCGTGTTACCAATGGGAGGCAATTCTTTAACGTAGTTGTTCTTTGCGCCCTGTTGCAACAAAGAAGAGGAACATGCACTTAGCAAACATATCAGCGTGGCACTGGCCAACCGTTGTATTGTTGTAGAGGTAAGCATGGGCTTTCTGTTCTCCGGTCACATTCAAAGAATATGAGGATACAACGAATTATCCCCAAAATAGATGACCGGAGCAGAAAGTGGCTGTGTATTTTTTTGTAAATGTGTAAGACTTTATTGAGCAGGCTGTAACGGCTTACGTGTCATCGCTACCGTTATCGCTACTATCATCGGACACGCTATCAAGCGCGGATGCTTGATTTTGACCCTGATCAAAATAACCTGGTATCAAGCCACCATCATTACTGTTATTCAGATTGTTGCCTGGGTTGATGTCACTGAAATTATTTCCCATTCCGTGACGCTCATTGCCACCCATCAGATGGCTGATACCCTCGTATAAAAACGCACCTGCGGCAACGCCTGCCGCTGCGGTGGCAACCGTGCCTAAGACGCTGCCAGTATTGCCACCAAAAAAGCTAGGAGATGCTGACTGAGCATATTGCACGGGCTGGGTGGATTGCACTGGCGCTGCCCCCATGGCCGGATACGCGGCTAATGGCGCCCCTGTGACGGAAGTCGTTGTAGAGGGATAATCGCTGGTGTTACCGATTGGCTGCACATTCAATGGCCGGCTGTGCGCGCTATTTCCCCAGCCACTGACGGCTGGATCCAGAAAGCTGGAATTTGAAGAACCGCCTGAACTCGCGCTGAGTGCTGCAACCAGTGCTTTTTGCTCACGCAAATCCGCTTGCAGGCTGGCAATTTGGCTATTGGCATTGGCCATTGCTTGATCCAGTAACAATGCGCGTTGTACCAATAAATAGCTCGCATCTGCTTGCTTGCTGACGGCAGCCGTGATCATTTCGAGCGCAACCGGGTCTTTATTGACACCCTGAACTTGTATTAATTGATCAAGAAAGTTCTGCAAAATCTGGATTTCCTGCGGGGACATGGTTTTCTCCTGAAGTGAGCGATGTGGCCTGTATCTGGTCATGGGAACACAGATTTCAATCCCGGCGTTGAACTGTGTGAAAAATTCTGTCTTTGAAAATCCAGGGCTGAAATTGAGGTTCATATTTGCTGCCTGATCTTGGGAATGCTGTAAAAGAGTGCGGGGCGCTATGTCCTAGCGTTCTTTCAACGCACGGCGGTATTGAATCGCTTCCGCCACGTGGGGTGCGCAAATGTGTTCGGAGGCAGCCAGATCGGCAATGGTGCGGGCAACCTTGAGCACCCGATGATAAGCGCGGGCTGACCAGTCGAATTTATTCATGGCGTGCTTGAGTATTTTTTCTGCTTCTGTATCGGGCTGGCACAGCGTATCAATCTCTGTTGTGCTGAGCAGATTATTGGCTTTGCCTTGTCTTTGCTGTTGGCGGTCAAAGGCGGCTTCTACACGAGCAAGAATGTGGATGCTTGGTTCGCCGCTGGCTTGTTTGAGCAAATCAGTTTGCGGTAATGCGGCAACCTGGATTTGTATATCGATGCGATCGAGCAAGGGACCAGAAATTTTATCTTGATAACGATTGATGATGTCTGGCGTGCAACGGCACTTACCATTGCTGTGTCCGAAATAGCCGCACGGGCACGGGTTCATGGCGGCGATCAGTTGAAAACGTGCCGGAAAATCCGCCTGCCGCGCCGCGCGTGAGATCGTGATATGCCCCGATTCCAATGGCTCACGTAAGACCTCTAATACTTTACGATCAAATTCTGGCAGTTCATCAAGGAACAGTACGCCACGATGGGCGAGAGAGATTTCACCGGGGCGAGGATTGCCTCCACTGTCAATTCCATTTATTAACCCGATTTCAATTTGCTAATGCCCGTGGTTGTTGCATAATATTACAATGAATTATCCGAATTATTTACAATAAATAAGGCGACTAAATTGAAAATTACATTAATTAAGACTACTGAATCAAAAAACGGTGTTCGCGATGTGATTTCTAATAGGCGCGTATGCACTGGATACGAAAAAATCCCAAATGGTGACTTCGTTCCCTATGAAGGAACACTTGAACGAGACTTCCTTGTATTGGCTAGTTTCGCCGCAAGAACTAAGAAGGTAACCGCCCAGCCTCTCAAGATTCAATACAAAGACGGTAATGGAGAAATCAGGCATTACACACCTGACTTTCTCGTTGAGTTTAATAAGGTGGGAAATAGGCGTGCTTGGACACCTTGCTTATACGAAATTAAGTATCGTGAAGAGCTAGAGGAGCGTTGGGAGCAATTGAGACCAAAATTTCAAGCGGCAGCGCAATTGTGTAAAGAGCGGAATTGGCGCTTTCGTATCGCAACCGATGATTTTATTCGGACGGACTATTTGAAGAATGTATACTTTCTCAAACGATACGTCGAATGGTCAGATTCAGAAAATATGTCTATTGTGCTGCTGGAAACAATGGATGCCTTAAAGATATCCACACCATCTGAACTACTTGCGGCGGCCTTCTGGAATAAGGATCGACGAATGGCTGCCGTAGGAGTTTTTTGGCATTTAATTTATGCTAAAAAGATAGGTGCCGATATAACAAATCCTTTAACAATGGAAACCCAAGTCTGGGCAATTGAGGAAGACGAAAATGACTAATCTTGCCTCAGGCGGTTTTTTCAAGGTTGAGGCTGGCGCTCTGTTCAGCTATCGTGGGCGCCCAGTACGAATAAGACGTGTTTTGTCATTAGACAGTGTCGTCGTACAGTCACTGGATACTGACGAGACGGAGCGAGTGGCCACTGAGGAATTAAGGCCAATAACTGAGGTCATGCCGCGAGAGCTTCAAAAACCAATAACCAATGATCTTGAGGACTATTCGGATAAAGATTGGGCCAAAGCAAAAGAGATCTATGATGTTATTGAGCCTTTGCTGATTGCTAATCGTACTCGCGCACAAGTGGAGCAAGCTGCAATCAGGGCGAAAGTCCATCCTGCGACAGTTTATGAGTGGATCAAATTGTATTCATCTAGCGGTCACATGTCTTCATTGGTACCAATGACACCTGGTCGAAAAAAAGGCATCAAACTAATTGATCCGGATGCTGAATTGATCATTGAGCAAGTAATTGAAGATATATATCTCGATAGTCAAAGACTCAATGCAGCAGAAATCATCGAGGCGGTCCGAGAAAAATGTCGTGACCAAAAAATAAAAATGCCTCACCCGAATACAATCCGAAATCGCCTTGCATCTCTACCTCAGGAAAAAGTATTGCGGGCGCAAGGATTTGTTGAGGATGCCAATAAAATATCTAAAGCGATATTAGGATCATTTCCAGGTGCTGATGGACCACTATCAGTAGTGCAGATTGACCATACACCACTGGATTTCATTGTAGTAGATGAGGAAACACGTGAGCCCTTGAAACGCCCATGGCTTACCTTGGCAGTTGATGTCTACTCAAGAATGATTGTTGGAATCTATATTTCACTGGATGCTCCGTCATACGTAGCCGTTGGTTGTTGCTTGTCAATGGCGATGCTTCCCAAAAAAGACTATCTGGCCAGTCTTGGGATAAGCGGACGCTGGCCAGTGTATGGAAAAATGCAGAAAGTTCATTGCGACAATGGGAAAGATTTTAAAGGGAAAAATTTAACACGTGCTTGCGATCAATACAGCATTAGCCTTCAATTGCGGCCAGTTAAAACTCCTCGTTATGGTGGCCACATAGAGAGGATGATTGGTAATGTAAATAGGGTAGTACATAAGTTGCCTGGAACGACGTTTGCAAAACCCGCTGATCGTAAAGGCTACGATTCGAAAAAGAAGGCCGCATTGACCTTAAAGGAAATAGAGACCCATATCGTTGAATGGATTGTGAATCAATATCATCAAAAGATTCATTCCGCACTCAATATGTCCCCGATAAGGAAATGGGAACTAGCAATTCTAGGCGATGATAAACACTTGGGGCATGGGCTACCATTAATACCTCCTGATCCTCAAAAGCTAGTGATCGACTTTTTGCCAATTACAATGCGAACGGTCCAGAATTATGGCATCCAAATTGGAACAGTGACCTATTACAGTGAGGTACTTAATCGCTGGATTAATGCTCTCAGTCCTGACGATCCAAAGAAAAAAAGGCTTTTTATTTGCAGAACGGATCCAAGACATCTGTCTAAAATATGGTTTTTTGACCCAGAAGCCAATCAGTACTTCGAAATCCCATATAGAAATCTGTCGAACCCTGACATAAGCCGTGCCGAATATACCGAGATCTCGCGTAAATTAAAGCAGGAAGGCCGCGAAAATATTGACGAAGACGTTATCTTTGAATCAATCAAGCGAAATCGTGAAAGAACTGAGCATGCGATCACGCAAACGATAAGTGTTAAGCGAGGGCGCCAGACGAATTCAAAAAAGACTAAAGAAAGAAAAGAAGCCTATACCGTTACTCTGAATAAAACTGAATCGAAAAACGTAGACGAAAGTCAAACTAAAAAGCGGCCAGAACCAAGAGATGAGTTAGACGATTTGTTTGATGCTCCAGTGGCGCCTATACGTAACGTTAGGATTAGTTCATGAGCTTAAATCATCATCTGTCTCCAGCTATATTAGATTACGTTGATCGGGCAAAAGTTGAGAGAATAACCTTCATTCGTAGAGATCACTTTTTGTCATACGACATGGGAGATGCACATCTACGTGAGTTGGAAGATTTGATCAACCATCCCAAAACCAACCGTATGCCCTGCAGGGCATTGATTGGAGATAGCCAAAGTGGGAAAACCACTCTTTTGAAAGAGTTCATCATAAGACATCCAATTTATATGGACTCAGCGAACAAAGAGATATGTCATGTTATTTCGGTTGAAATGCCGCCAGAGCCAGACGAAGGCCGGTTTTGGAGCGCAGTACTTCAGTCCATGCTCATCGTCCATAACCCTGCGGGGATTGTAGAAAAGCTTGAGGCTCAAGCGATGTCAGAATTATTCGACTTGGGAGTGAAAATGATCATTGTGGACGAGTTTCACAATATGCTTCATGGCACGGCTAGGTTACAACGACAGTTTTTAGCCGCATTAAAATCTATGGTTAACAGATTAGGAGTTGTTTTAGTCGTTGCTGGAACATCTGATGTTGCGAGGGCTTTGGCATCCGATAGTCAATTTCTTACCCGTTTCGAACAAATGGCCTTACCGCGATGGAAATTGAATCAACAATTTCGAAATTTACTTGCGACATTTGAATCCATTCTCCCTTTGGCTGAGCCATCTGATCTGGCGAGTAGGGAAAAGACGATAGCAATATTTAACGCTTCGGGTGGTGCAATTGGTGGCGTAAAGAAAATTATTACCCAGGCCGCCGTCAATGCGATTGAGTCAAATCTGGAATCGATTAGCTACACAATTCTCACTGATGCCATTCAATCGTTAAACGAGCGCTCAATGAGCAAGGCTTAGCATTATGTATGTGCCAAAGCGACTAGGACGGATCCCGGCAATAGGTCACGATGAACTGTTGTCATCCTTTTTGATTCGGCTTGCGCACAAACATAAATTAAACTTGCATACGTTTTGTAGCACTGTGCTTCCTGGTCATGAGATTTGGACGCGCGATATTGATCGTTGTTCTAACATGCAACTAGTTAACGATTTATCTCGTAAAACTGGTTTTGATGCTTCTGTCATCTTAGAAATGACACTTCGCCCATTCATGATGATCATGGATGGGCGAATTTGCCGAAATGGTATAAGCAGATGGATATTGCCGTTGGGTGTGTTTCATCGAACTCGGGGAGCATTCGGGCAACAGTATTGTAGTGAGTGTCTCGCAGAGAATGAACCTATTTGTCTCCGTGCCTGGCGACTCGCGTTTAATATTCAATGCCCGGTTCATAACCTCAGTCTCCGGGATTGCTGTCCAAGTTGCGGCGCTCCTTTCCATCCCCACCGGAACGGAAGCCTAATAAATCTCAAATGTCACGTTTGCAGCAATACGTTAATATCATCTGGATCTTCTTGCACTTGTGAAGGTGCTTTGAATTTTCAAAAAAAGATGCAGAATGCTTTGTATTCGGATTCATTGTCACTTCACGAATTCAATAGTTGGCATAGACTACTTTCAATAATTGCACGGAACGATCAATGCTTTGCAGGTGATCCTGGAGGATGGTTTCAGTGGCGACTACTGGCTAGGGTCAGGTTGTTCGAGTTTGCAACCACTTTAAAACAAAATTGGCCAGATTCGTTTTTCTTATGGGCGGAAACACATCGGCTTTCACAGGCAGGGCTCAATGATTTTGATATTGGTCCCGGATGGTTAAAAGATGCAGTAATGCTTCTTCCCGAAAGATATTCTCCGCCCCGTAAAGCAAGAAATAGCGATAGCAGAGCAAAAATACTTCAATATGTCCGTATGCCAAAAGGAGTAGCTAAATCTACCCTCAGGGAAAAAATTCTCCTTGATGAAGCATTTTCCGTAATTCATAAATGGAAATTCACACAGAGCGGTCGGAAGAAAGAGAGCGACCATTGAATATCCTTACAAATTCCGATAATCAAGATACTTCGCGACGATGCGGCGAGTGCGGAGAGAATATTGACAAGGCTCACCGTCTTCATAAAGGTACACCGATTTGCGGTACTTGTTATCCGAAAGTTTTTGTCAAAAAACGTTGCTCTAAATGCGGAAACTTCACTAAGGCGCATCGAAATGATGCGGTACCAATATGTAACTCTTGTATGATCAAGGGCAGGAAATGCTGCCGTTGTGGAAAATTGACACCTAGAGCTGGTCTTACTGTAAATGGCTTGGTAGCTTGTAATAGCTGCGCTCCACATTTCAGAGAAAAGAAAGAGTGCTCACGCTGTAATTCGCTAAGTTCAAGACTTTCTCGGATCACAGGCATTAGTGATGAACCAGTTTGTGAACCATGTCAACGCAAGCTTGCATTTGCTACTTGCTCACATTGTGGGAAGCATAGGAAACAGCATTTTTATCTTATGAATAAACGGCCGATATGTAAAAGTTGTTTGGATAACAGCTTGTCAGACCATATATGTCCTGATTGCGGATGCTGCGTAAATGGGGTTGGCTATGAAAGCTGTCTGCCATGTGCGTCTATACGTAGTTTGAAACTAAAAGGTAAATTTCTTTACACCGCTCTTAGTAAGCCAGCGGTTCAAGAAATACTTAGTCATTTCATGAGTTGGACTCAAAGACAGAAGCATATTGGGCCTATAAGTAAGAGATTTTCTGAGTATGCGCAATTTTTTACGCGATTGAACGAGACAGTTGAAGATTCAATTAATGATGCATTAATTAAGGAAAAATTTACTGCTGAAGAATTAAGGCGTTACGGATATCTGACGAAATTTTTGGCCGAAGAGGGATATCTCACTACATCAAGTCTTTTAAGAGAAGAATGGTCAGAAGAACGTAGAATCGAAGCTACCCTAGAAAAATGCGCAGATAAATCTTGGGGAGATCAAATTGGAAAATTCTATTTGTGGTTGCAGAAAAAAAATGAAAAGCAGCTTGCAAACCGGACGATCCGACTTTATATCCACGCAGCATGTAGCTTAATGGAGCATGCCAATGTTACCTGTGTGGAGAACCTCAGACTTCAGCATCTCAATGCGTACTTAAGAAAGTGCCCTGGGCAACGCGCTTCTTTGCATGCGTTTGTTTCATTTGTTCAAGTGAAATTCAAGGTTCCGCTTAAATTGACTGGCTCTCGGAAAAAGCCTGTCGATAAATTATATGCCTTAGACATCGCTGAATTGCTCGAGATGTCTAGCACTGACTTACCGTTCAAAGAATTTCAAGCGGTCTTGGTTAAATTACTGAGTATTCTCTTTGGAGTACCGTTAAAGCAAGTGTTGAGTATCGGTAAAAATGATCTAAGTTTACTTCCTCATTCTCAAAAAATTCGTCTAAACGAAAATTGGCTAGACCTGGATTCCAGACTTTTGCCAATCATCAGTAAATTTTTACTTATGAAAGTTTCCCTGTCGAATAATGAAATGAGACTATTCCCTGGTCGTGGTGCGATTGATTTTTTGTCAATTTCATCCTTGAACTACCGTCTATCAAAAGCCAGGAAATCGATACTTAAGACGTAGAGAGTTCAATAACCTCATCAATTGCCCCGAGAAGTTTTTCTGGGTCAAGCTGATTCTCTTCAAATTTATGAAAGGCTTTGGTCCAAAGCAGGTCACCTTGAAAGCCAGAAGACGAGTAGTTACTGAACCGCCCTTCTTTTGTAATGCAATGATTGAATAGCCGTTCTATAACTTTGAGCTCTAAAGTTTTACTTGCGGGAACGAAAACCAAAATTGCATATGTATCTGATTTGGATCGAGGCTCGATGTCCAACAAGTATATAAGATGCCCCTTTCGTTCAAGTTGAATCAGCCAAACTAACCGAGAACGAATAAAGGGATCGTACACTAATGACCATTTGTAGTAAATCGTGGCGTCCTTGTCTACTAAGGCACAGTAATTTCGACCTAACTTATTTATAGGACGAACAATCGCATGTTCCTGCCAGTCAGAAATTATATTATTTTTTTTCAAGGTGTTAAGGCAGAGCTCTAACGCCATGAAACGTTCAATAACTTGTTCACTGTCTTGAGAACTGAGACTCGCTTGTGGAAAAGTTCCTTTAGCGCCTTTGCTGCCAGTACTTGCGCGATTTCTTTCCGGTGATGATTGCTGGGCGCGCACTCCACCTGGATACTCCTGTATTTTTCTATACACGCGATTGATTTCAGGGAGACTGTCTCGCAACCAATTGACTGACAGCGATGGCAAATGCAGAATAGCCGCGCCAATTTCTGCGTCTTCGTCACCGATCAATTGAGTTACTGAGCGATGTTTTGCCTCCTTCTCTTGTGTAGAACCAGTTTCAGCATTGGGTTGCTCATTGGTATAAGTTGGAATGTACTTGGTTTCGGATACATGATTGATTTGGTATGGTAGAGATGGAAAGGTCGAGTCGGTAATTCGAAATGCGAAGAACCGGTCTTCTCTGCTTGATTTTCGATGAGAATTTTCCCCTCTTTTGGTTATCCACTTGCCTGCCAATTTTATTTGTATATCGTGGTCAGGAAAAGGAGGTAACGCCTTTATCCAGTGCGTACCCATCGGGTCACTACGCCATTGATTTACAACATCAATGCGAACTGATGTTGCTCGCATTGTCCCCACGTCAGTTCCTAGAAAAAGAGCGAGATAGCGAGCAGCAATTTCTGGAATGTTTTTATTGAGTTCAATTTCAAAGATATTTGAATCCAAATTTGGAAGCTTATAGTGCTTTGCAAGTGCAGCTACTGCGTCGTCAAACCGGTGCGAAAGTAACTCTCTTGCCAACTCAGAGCAAGGACAAAAATAAGCGCGGAAGATTTCATATGGGGGAATAAGTAGCTGCGTACCACACTTAGCGGTGACTCTCACCATGGGGGCTTTTGCAAAATTATGGAATGCGTCACTTACGTCTATTCCGCAAAATTGGTAGCTATGAGTTGGAATCCACATTTCTCGCTGGCTAGAAATGGTGTCTGTGGCAACAACCATGTCCCATAGTTCGTGTGCTCCAATTTCAAAGGATTCGGAAATGTCTTCTGGTACTCCCCCGATTTTTACTCGGTGTCCATCTTGCCAATATGTTCCAATCGCAAGTGATGGAATTGAGCCAGCAGACTCAACGAGAAACGTCAATTCCGGGAAGACAGATCCGTTTTTGGAGATACTTTTTGTAATGAACTCGCCGTGAGAGTTTAAATTCACTTCTGATAGCCAAATACCGACTCTGGGAGTGTGATGTTCGGATTTTGGATGGATATAGCTCCCAGCATAGTGGATTCGGTAAAGGCCTCCTCCTGAAGGAAATTTTTGAAAAAGGACATCTGATTCAACGGAAGCTTCATTTTCATCCATAAGGCAACATCCAAACGTAGACACTGATCAAAATACAAGGCTGGTTTTGTGGACTGCTATGAATTGAATTTATTGCATGCATCGTTAAAACGCTGCTAAAAATCAAGTTCATCAATAAAGCATACCGGATCTGTTTCATTCAGGGAATATAGTGAGTAAAAGTAAATAAATTTCTGCAACCAATGAGAATAGTTAAAAGTTATGAATTTTTTGATTCATAGCATTGTTTAATTGATAATTGTCTGTAAAAATTAACATCACCGACCAATAGCAGAACTTGATCAACAGATGTTTGATTTTAAAAGCTTAGCGACCATAACTTCATCAGATGCACCTGCAACACTTGCGGCATTATTTGAACAGCTTGACCGTAAGGCTACTCATACTAGTTTAAGGCCACCGCAGTTGTCGGCATTGGGTTCACTTGATACAAATTCAGAGATTCGCGATCTTGTTATAAAGATGAGCACCGGATCGGAGAAAACGTTTTTTGGCCTGGCTTATGCAGAAATGATGCGTCGTCGCTATATGCGCAAGCCTGTGGTCTATCTTTGTCCGACTACGCAATTGGTAGAACAAGTACTTCGGACAGCACATGCAATTGGAGTACCTGTTTCAACTTTTGCTCCCAAAGGCCTGCCATATGATGCTCTGCAAGGTGACTCTGAACTTCCCCGAGTTTTGGACTTCCGCTAGTTTAGTAGAAATTTCATAATGTCGAAACTAAGAAGGGAAAAATCCAAATGGGAAATAATCGCTACACAGCAGAACTCAAAGCAGAAGCAATTTAGCAGGTTATTGATCGCGGGCATGGTGTTGTGGCTGCTATCAAGCGACATGGCATTTTCGATAAAAGTGGTGATACGAATAAAAACTTGGATAAATTTTCTCAAGCTTCGTACGTACAACTGTCATTCGAATAAAGCCAGACCTGCTCTTCAGGTTTAGATCGAGTGAACTTTTTAGCTTTTCTGGCAACGACTAGTTGCAGCGTTAATTTGCTCATAATAATACTCAAAATCTATCTATTGAGTATCAATGTACTCAAATGGTCCTGTTTGTAGACTAATTTTTTTACCATTTAAGTGACAAAAGAAGAAATCCGATTAACGTTGTTTTATAGCGGTTTTTTGAGCAAAATCGCATAGGACGTTACCTATGTGCATTGGCATCAAATGAGCCGTTAATTGACAATGTAAATAAGCGAGTGATTAGCATTTCAAATAAGCCGCCAAATGACAACTGAAATAAGCCAGATATCGGTTTTATCCGGAATCTTTTCAAGCTCTATCTCCAACGGTCGCTGTCATTGCAAATCGCCTAAAAAAAATAATTGCTGCAGGCGAGTACGTAATAACATTTTGTGTCACTTGCTCAAAATTTCCGTGGACGTCACCACAAAGGAAGATCATCTAACGAGCCTTTTTCATTCATCATTAACCAAAATCCTTACGCACATTGGTTTGTTAGTAATTCATCGTATATTTCAAAAAAGCCCAGATCCTTCATGATTTTTCTTCAATAAACGCAATGCAATTTGCTCTTGCATCGTATAACGCGTGATGTCTTGGCAATCGGCTTCTTTCATAAAACTCATACCGCGAAATTTCATTGATTTGTTCAGCGACTAAACATGCGGCACACCATTCTGGGACGCAATAATCAAGCGCATCGGCAAACAAATCCCAGTCGGTCTGATAATCAAAACAGATGTTGACTCGTTGCCCAATCGGGCGCAATGATGATAGCCAATCTAACATTTTCGTTTGTAAATCCTTCGCTGAAAAAATGCACTGCGGGTATTTTCCAAGCAAAGGAATGACGGCTTCTCGAACAAAGGGTGAGCACGCATTTTCAGGGTAAGGAACTTCAGCATAGAACTCCTCTCCTTTCGCCGTCACCATACCGATGCTGATTAAATGCGTATCAATGAAATCTGTAAATTCAGTATCGATAAAAATATTTACCATCGCTTTTCTCAATCTAAAATATGCATTACGTCAAACCGATGCGATAACTAATACAAATCCGTGGAAGAACAAAATCATTGAAGAAATCTTTGTTCAAAATTACCTGCATCAATCAATAATAGTTCAAATGCTTTTGACGGCGAACTCAAATCTCAATAATCAAATTCGGATTGAAATTGACGTTTTCCGGTGTGCCACCTTTTGTCTGATAACCACACGGATTGCATACCATTCTGCATTGATCAATGCTGTAATCAAAGGACTCATGCATATGTCCATGTATCCAAAGGTCTGCTTTTGCAGCAAGAGCGTCTAAATTTGAAGCGTACGCCGCTGATACCAAGTCATTAGCGTAATATGTCGAGACCGATTTTATCGATGGTGCCATGTGACTCACCACTGAATTTTATTAAAAATAGTGTCTCACAATAGTTGTTTTATATTTAAAATAATCAAATAAAAAATAATAGAGAACCTCATATGCCCTCCAAAGATGACGTAACAGATATTTCCAATAAAAATATGCAGTTTTCTAAACTATTTACATATTTTCACGAAAAAACAGAACAATATACGACTGAAATTGATCGATTTTATGATGACCTCATAGGTTTTGAAAAAGCAATTGGCGAATCCAAACAAATTGGAAAAAACTTGGAAGGATATGCTCAATTTATCAAAATTCAATTGTCAAAAATATCTGATGTCGAGAACAGAATAGATTCAATTGTCAAAGTTGCCGGAGAAAATGCAGGAACTGTAGCTACGACGAAGGCGAAGGAAGTGGGAAAAGGCATCTTGCGAGATATTACAGATGCTGAAAAAACAGTTGATGTCGTTAACTTAAAACTAGAAAAACAAATAAATCGTATTTCAATACTTATGATTCTTTATCCTATTGTTTTAATTATTTTTACTGCCGGAGCTGCATATTTGACGCATTTATTTTATTTAGATCGTATAGTTAATCCGATCGATTTACAATATATCGAACAAGGTAAGGTCCAAGAAATTTTGATTACAAATGCGAATGCAAATGAAAAAAAAATTATCGAAACTATTTTAAAGCGTGGTACCCAATCGAATAGAAAAAGAGAAGACAAGAAATAAGGTTTGGAGAGTGTCAAAATTTAAGCACGTAAATATGATTGCTTTTGAAGTGTAATATAAACTGTCAATTCTATAAAATTAAATTGAGGGTGACCAGTCTTGTGACTTACCTATTTCACGCTCGATTTCTTTCTTTCTTTCAATTTTTATTTTTGAATTTCGTTCCAATCTCATTAAATATTCATTATCAAAATGAATGGTTAATTTCATTAGATGTTCAAAACTTGAGAATTTTAATACTTGAATTTTACTGCTAATTCCATTTGTGGGCGGAACCCAAACACATATTGACCCCTGAAAATTTTCTAGACCTTCGGTACCTGATGTTCCGGCAATTTCGTAAAGATCTTGAAGGTATCTTTTAAATCTTTTAAGACCTCCTCCATTGGTCATACTTTCTAGAAAGGTTGATATAAAATCCTCAGATTGCCATTCTTTGCATTTAATATTTGGAATTTCTTTGTTAAGAATCTTTGCAATTTGGGGTATATAGCGGCAAACAGTTATTTGAACTTGTGATTGGGGGGCAACCAATCCAGGTATAGTAATTTCTGTAAGCTCACCCCAAGCAGCACAATGCATAGCTTGTGACCGCGCCCGTAATGCCGAATTAGTTTCGCAAGCGTCCAATAATTTTACGCGTAATTTCTTTTCTCCTTCGGACGACAGTGCGTTTTCATTTGCTTTAAATTCAATAAGGGTAAATCTACTATTTGCAGCAATTAGGTAATCAGCTAGGGCTTGATCTTGCCCACATAGGGCCGTTCCAACAACATATGGTAAAACGTCGCCATTTTTATTTATTTCAAGAAATTTAGACTGAACTTGCCCTGAAAAAATCTGGATGATGTCTTGCTCCATGTCACGGATGAACTTATCGTTGCTAGTCATTTTTTATGTTTCGTAATTCATTTAAATTTTAGTTATGCGATTGTACGATCTACTGCGCTTAGAACTTTTTACGGATCAATCAATTTGCCCTCAATATCATTTAATGCTTTTTCCCAGACAAACTCGCTTTGCAGGCCTGCGTTAGGGTCATTGGTGAAACGAACTTGTTTATATTCACAACGATGAAATAATCTTTGCGCTAACGTTGCGTCAAGTAATCCTCCCAAAGTTACAAACACTAAAATCGCATATTTGTTATTTTTGTGTCGCTTTTCTATGTCAAATACATATTAAACGCAATCATCTTTCTTGATTTCTAGCAAACAAGTTTGGCGCGAACGCTGACTTGATGAATAGACAAACGCCCATGCGCTATAGGTCGTGTCATGTATATCGACGGGTGCACAAAAATTTCTATCTCAGCGCGAGCTCTGAATCTTCGTTTCGATCATTGATGAATGAATTCGACTAGATAGAAACGTGTCAGTTCCGAAATGAACACAGTAATATTTTTATTGTCGTATCTATAGATCGAGGTCTTTGTGCGTTAATCAAAAAATTGCTAACTCTTTGCAGATAGGCGATAGTCGCAGGTGGTATTTCTTGCTCGTTCGCAATTTTCCTTACATGCGCACGCAGGCTTCGAATGCTGACGGATCTTCCATCTCTAAAACTAAGGTTACGTAATATTCTATATAAAGTTGACGAACTTACATTCGTACGTCTCTTTGGGGGGATTAGGGGAAGTCCTTGTTCTGGAAGTCTCCGGTTCGGTGACAATCCGTAAAATTTATACAACCAAGTTACTACATGCAGAGGTACGGATGCAGTTACCTCTTCGTTAGAGTTTCCTAAATTTAATGTAATTTCGGCTGTGTTTTCATGCTCTAGAGTAGCAACTAGCCTAGCCTTTGCTATTTCTTCAAGATTTAATCCAGTCCATACAATTAAGTTACAAATTAATGCGCTCTGTTGATATTTTTCCTGACAATTTGTAATTGGTTTGCCCAATATATCATCAACTCTTGCGCCATCTGCCCCCCCCAATTTAGTAGTTTCTTTATTGTTGCTTAATGCAGTTATTTGAGGATTTAAAATTGGACTTGATGGCAATTTTATACCCCAAGATGGACTTCGGATCAAAAGGCCATGCTCAACTGCCCACTGGAAAAAATTTCCTGTAATCCGCTGAATTTGTACGACGCTTGGGTGAGAAAGGCCGCGCCCTCCGTCGTAAGAGGTATTTGAAAGCCACTCGAGAAAATTTTCGTAGCTTGAAGTTTTCATTTCTCCCAAAGTTTCTCCGGATTGAGCTAGCCAGTTACTCAGTCGACGCATCGAATTGGTATAGCTTCGCAAGGTATGAGGGGACAATGACTTTGTCGCGAGCCATTCATCCACTAGTTCTTCAAGATCACGTTGTTTGTCGCTCATATTTTTTGCTCCGAGTACATATTTCATTTGCAATTTAATCAAAGATTATTATAATAATCAAGTAAAAAATAAGGCGACAAAATGCGAACCTCATACGTAAGTAATCGGCAAAAACTTGGTCAATTCTTTACACCTGAAAGAATTACTGATTTTATAATCAGTTTTTTGGATGCAGATACAACGAGTATTTTGGAGTTGGGATGTGGGGAGGGGACGTTTGGCAAGTCTGCCTTAAGCCGATTTCCAAACATGAATTATGTCGGCGTTGAGTTAGACCGAAAATGGCACAAATTGGCGATTGGTAAAATTCCTGAAAAGTCCGTGCTTTTAGGAGATGCGTTATCTATGAGGACTTTTCGTAAGTTACAGCACTGCGCACCTTTTAGCGCAGCTATTGGAAATCCACCTTACACACGCCATATATTAAACAGCAATTCACTAAGCCAAATATACCGGGCATTTCCTTCTATAAGAACCATCCCTATAAACAAGTTGTCTCGTTTGGATCTTGCTTTTCTAGCTGCCAGTCTGTCGTTAATTCAACGAGGGGGAGTTCTAGCTTTTATTTTACCTAAGACATTTTTTTCTGATCCTGGGTTTCGCATGTTTCGCCAAGATTTAGTGAAGCGTTACCAGTGTGACTTTGTGGCCGAATTAGACTCTGCTACTTTTGAAGGGATAGAAGTCGATACTACCTTCCTATTATTGCGAAATCAGGCGCCTACCATTAACAATGTACGATTAGGGAAAGTGAACCTTGAAGGTGAGGTTGTAGCAGACCTATCAGTATCATTTTCAAGTGCTATTGATAGAATGGACTTCTCTCATTATAAATTGCTTCAAGAACTTAATTTAGCAGATGAATCTTCGATGCTACGACTAGCTGATGTTGTTCAAGACTTTCAGCGCGGGTCATTAAGTAAAATAGAATTCGTTAAAATGGGACGAGAACATTTTCATACGACAGATTTCCCATCGGATTTTGATGAAATAGATTTTGGAGATGCATCAGAGATTTCTGGGGTTCATGCTCGTGCCGGCGACATTCTAGTTCCTCGTGTTGGTTCTCGCTGTCTTCTTAGGCAAGCTATTGTTCAGAGGGGTGGTCGCTCCATAACAGACTGTATTTACCGAATTCGACCAAATGAAGGGTTTGCAGAAACTATTCTCCAATCATTGCAGCATGAAATTGGCCAGCGTTGGCGTCAAGCTCATGCTCGCGGTACGTGTGCAAAATATTTGACAGTTACGGACATAATGCAGATGCCTTTAATCACGTAGATTTAACTTAATATTCGCCAAGTTCAGCACCGTCGGCTTGAACAACAAAGAGATGCACTTTCCCTACTCCTTTGGTGCGTCCGGAAGATCTTTTGGGGTAGTCGTAACGGATGCCAACTTCTCTGTGGCAACCTGCAAACACAGCACAAGCAATAGCAGCCGGCTTAGTTCCAAGAGGAGATAGTTCAAAAACAACGCTGGGATTCCTAGTTGCTTCGTAAAGTTTTTGAATGATGTTAAAACATGAAAATGGGTTGTTCGCACCTGCGTAGAGGATATCATCGCGGCCAATATCGTCTAAAACGTGGCAATTCTCAATCAAAGAGTGGTTCTCCCAGACAGTTCGGTATGGAGGAACTCCAAATACGAGGTTGTAGTGTTTCCTATCTTCTGCTTCTGCATCAGCAATTAGATTTCTCAATCGACGTCCCTCAAAACCGAGAAAAACAGTAATCCATGCTTGACTTTTATTACCGCGATTTAAAGGCGTGAAACCAGGTATAGGGTGATGTTCCGCCTCGAATGAATCGCTGAGCACAAAATGTGGGGCATCGTTTTCATCTTCAGAGGGCTTAGTCTGATATTCTTCAGGTTCAGCGTATAAAAAGGAAAAGCAAACTTTTTTTCGTTGTGAAACATATGCCCTGATAATTAAGAGAATGTCAGGAAAATCTAAAGTCGTTGCGTCGAGGAGGACGTTTAGAGCAGGATAAGTTGCGACAACTTTTTCAAGTTGGTTTGGGCGAACAGTAAGATCATCAATATTGAGTATAAACGTTTTAGGATCGTAGGAAATTTTGCATGTTTTCCTTGCTAAGTATTTGGCTTCCTCAATTGTGAACTCCCCTCTTTGATCAAGTGGTTCAGCAATAAAAGCGACGTCGAAAAGATCACCGCATCTATCACGCACATAAGTGGACTGCATTTGGAATTCAATCATGTAAATAGGTCGTAATTTTTGCGTGAATCGTTTTCAGAATTTATCTCCCATTTTTCAGTATAAGACCTGAGTAAGTTCTGATATTCCATACCAGTTCCAAGAAAGATGGTATTTATCTCAACTGCAGTAAGCGCCAATTTACGTTTTTTACGATAGCTAATGCCAAAGTAGGGTGCATAAATAGGATTTGGAACATAGTCATTTTGTACGATATCGTAATCAACCTTATTTTTAGTGTCGTCTGTGCGGTATAAAACAGACCACATAAGTGCATCTTTAAGTAATAAGCTCACTTCATTCTTTAAACCTATGCTACCAGCGTCATCAATTGAAAAATGGTTTACTTCCGACTCTCCCTGACTTGGCCTGCGCTGAGCAGCCTCGAAAAGATGCCCAAGTCGCATAATCAATTTGTGTAAATTTTTGCCGTTTGCACCAGCTCTCTCTACTTCATTTAATAATTTTGTACTTACTTGCTTTGCCGCAAAAGCCTGAATTTCAGGGGACACAACCATTGGTACTAAGCTGTCCTTACGTAGCTCTGACTCTAAAAAAGCCTGATGACAGAGCTCCTGGAAATATCGCAGATTAGGACGAGTCATCCCGCAGTAACGACCAAATCCGCTATAAAGTAGATTTTCTCTATTGGGTAAACCTTTGTACAAGTACAGGATTGATCCATGCAGCGTGTTTTCTACCCAACCACCGTCTCTTTTTGTAAATTCGCTTCTTTCAGGACTACTAATGGACAACTCCAGCTGCTCAAGGATGTAACTGGTCTTCAACTTACCACGATGTAGAACAGATGCCGCTACAATACTGACAGTTGGATGAACTTTGTCGAAAAATATATCGGTCGTGATGTCATGAATACCCCTTTGTTTCAAGGCTAATTTAATTGTTTTCTCTAACCGATTTTTTAGCGCCGGATCGTTACAAGCGTGGGAAGCAATCTCGCTAACAGATGTTTGAGGAAAAATTTCCTTTACACGATTTAATACCGCTGATTTATATAGATCTTCATTTCTTTCTGGCAGAAATCTTGGGTCAAATAAAAATTCTCTTTTAAAGTTCGGAAACTGAATATCGAAGCCTTCATTACTGAGTCTGAGTAAAACAACTTCAGCTGCAAGTAATTCGAAATTCTTTCGACCACCCTTCAAAAGTTGTTCTTCGATATTTATAGTTCGGTAATCATGAGGATCTATAAGTTGTTCGTCAGTACTAGTAAAAAACTCAGAAATTGCATGCGAGCGAACAGAGAAACTAACGCAAAATAGTGTTTGAGGTTGTTTGATATAGTCGTTAATAATACGCTGCTGAGACGGTTGTAAATTTTCAAATTCATCTACAAAAATTCGATAAAAACTGTCTTTTAATCGCTTGTCCGCATTCAAAAATACTTCAAGAATATTATTTAAAACATCCTTAAATCCGAACATTAGTGGTCTTTCTAGTTTAGGATTTTGCACCCAAAGATCTAGAGCACTCCGTTCACTCTTAATATGGTTACGTAGCAAATCAAACGTCAAAATATCTTTTGGAAAATATGAACGCAGCGTATTTGGCAGGGCAACTTTCCGCAAGTCTAGGATGCCGCTCTCAAAATCAGCCATGGCCATACTTTCGACACAATCACATAATGCCTCCAGAACGCTGATGGTGAAGTAATGAGCGAAAGCTACATCCGCCTCGTCTCCGAGCCAAGCACTTTTAAGAAGCTTACAAAAACGAATATCTGGTTTCCAATATAAGCCAATGAACTCTAAAGCACTGTCAGGAATTAATTTCCTTTTACGACTAAAGGTGGTCGAATGGCATAGATACCGCATTAACATTGTTTTACCACACCCACGTCCACCCTCGATCTTGACCGCTTTTTTTTCTTTTAGAACCGGGGAACTACCAATGAAATGAGGGACAACAAACTGCCCCCAAACATCATCCGGAAGTAGCTCAGCTCTGTTTTTTAAAAAAGCTTCTGAATAGTGCTGGTTTTTCATTTATCTACTCCTTATGGGAGACCATTGACCTTTGTCACTCCAGTAAGCTTTAAGTGTATTGTTTGGGACTGACATCGAAGTTACTACTGTTAAACCTAGGTCAAATAATTTGACCGTATCGGAAATTCCTTTTTTCTTTAATACTCCGTCATAAAACTTTTTTACGTCGTCAACGCTGTTATAGGAGTCACGTCCCCACAAATTGCTATCGATTTTTGAAGCGGCAAAAAAATTATTTGCTGTTGATAATAATTCGCCGCAACGAAGCGTTATATATGGAAATTTGTCTTTTATTGATTTGAGTCCGTCCTCGTAAGCCATATAAGAGAGATAAATGAGCTTGAATTTTTTAGCCCAAGATTCAATATCATAATGATTGGCAAATTTTTCGAATTGTGAACCTGTTCCAACGAAATCGTCGATCATCACTAAATATTTAATTTTATCTGGGAGCGTGACAACATTTTCTGGTCTAACTGTCTTAATTTTGTTAACCAATCCAGAGTCACGTAAATCTCGGATTATTGCAGCACCAGACTTACCTGGTACTCGATCAAATTCTCCGTCTAAAGCGACGAATTTGATCGAGCCATTATCAGATGCACTGGATAGTGAATCGAGAAAATTTCTCATTGAAGATGATGTGTCGTAACCACACTCCTCCAATGCTGCTGGAAGTTCCATTTCCAGCAAATGTCTCAACATACTTTTGAGCATATCGTCAGAGCGGTAAATCATTGCGTCAAGCAAATGAGCCGCTAAATATTGTTCGCGCGTACTCTCAAAATTGTTGAGCCACGCTCTTAGCTGGAAATGTTTTATTCCGACAAGAATATTGTTCTTTATTAATAACTCAGTTTTTCTACATACTGAGTTGTAATATTCTGATCGTGAATCAGTAGGAACTTCAAAAGACATATTTAGACGCTCACCAATTTTGATGGGCGTTTGCTTTTTAAATAACAATCAAAAAAAAATATCATTATTTTTCGAATATTTAAGATCTAAGGTAAGAAGCGGACGTATTTTATTAAGGTTTTTAACGAGTGTCTCGAAAAATGATTTGGCTAAGATCTTTTGTTAAGAAAAAATTATACTTTAAATTAGCAGCTAAATTTTCATATTTACATGCTTTTTATGCAAATATATATACCAATTTTCTTCATCGTGCTCTCGTAGTCGTGCGATGACTTCTATAAAGGCTGCTTCATTGTGATGTACCATTGAAATTTACGTATTGCTAACGGCAAACGAGTGAATTATCCGTGTTTATTTGCATGAATCACAAACAAAGCAAATAGTATCTTTCAGTTCTCCTACTTAAGTTATTTATGACGAGTGTGTCTGTGGTTAACTAATAAAGCACCATTCAAGTGTGTATTGATATGGAGTTTTTTAATTTACTTAACCTAATTTTTGCAGGTTAAAAAAATGATCTTGTTTTTAGATTTTGATGGCGTTTTGCATCCAGAACCCTGCTATGAAGAGGCACAGCTATTCTCCTGTCTTCCTCGATTGGAAAATGTTTTAAGAGATTTCCCTGAAGTACAGATTGTTATTTCTAGTACATGGAGAGACAAACGCTCACTTATAGAACTTAAAGCATTCTTCTCAGAAGATATCGCTGACAGGATCATAGGTACTACACCAGCATGGAGAGAAATTCCAGAGATTATGGATACCATCGGGTATCAGCGGCATGCTGAAATTGAAGGTTGGTTGAGAAAGTCTTGTCGGCCTTGGATAAACTGGCTGGCGATTGATGATAAACCTTATCTTTTTAAACCGTTTCTAAAAAATCTAATTAAAACCAATTCCCCGACAGGCTTCGACGAACAAGCCGAAGGGCGATTGAGGAATTGTCTTTCAATATCCTCACGACCAATATAGGTTATTACCTTCATTGTTTGTAATTAAAAAAATGACGACGAACAACAGATAGACTGATGACTCATCGTGTCTGACGGTCAATCATCGCGCATCATCTTTTCGTGCACATGATGATGGTATCCGCAAAGTCCATCATTAAACTGGTCATCCTGTCGGAGTGCCTCTCCGCAGAGGTCACATTCCGTGTAAACAAGTTCTGCTTCGCACCATAAACAGTGTTGCTCGCCAATAATGAACGTATCGCGCTCGCATTCATTGCAGGTCTCGATACCAGGTTCTTCACCATCACGAGGATCGTAGTCATAGGCGTCATCGAGATTCTTAATCATCAATGGCCCGATGAGATCGGAATGGCTGCAGGCGACGCAGACGTACCTGAACGCGTCATCGTGCCCTTCAACACTTATACCGTTTTCTATATCTTCAGCATGAGGGCGTAGCAGCGACGAACTACAATCCTCACATTGGCATTCATCAAGCCAGTGCTGCATCAGATCAGGTACGCCAGCCTCTTTCCAGGCGGTGACACACTCCACTTTGGTATCCATAAAGAATGTGTGATGCTCAAGCATGATCAACCATGCTGCACCCAACAGTTCCGCAGGTTGTTCGTTCATCTGTGTCTGAACAAAATCACGCAATATCGGAAAAAGCTCGGCAACAAAGTCTGCAACCTCACCAAGCGTATTCGCTGGATGCAAGTGTTCCAGATGGTTGCGGCATTCTTGCAGTTTGTCGATCGTGGCCCAATCCATTTCAATGGCGAAACCTTCGAAGCGTTTTTTTATCGTTGCCACATCAATGGTTGTGCGTTTGAACTTTCCTACGGGCTGCCATTCAACTCCGCCATTTCCATCAGATTGGGGTAACACCTCGGGCGGGTTAAAGATGAGGGTGGTGGCATCCTCCGGATCATCGACTGACGTGGCAATCTTGTATTTAAATAAAAGTAAAACACCCGCAAATAAATTGCGTATGGCTGATAGAGCGCGAGCAGGGTCGCCGTTTTGTTCCGGTGCAAGGCGGCTGCGCTGAAAATCTTCAATTCCAAGACGAATTGATGTCAGTGCGTTTTCCTTTAATTTTTCTGCATCCAATGCTGGCATCGCCATTTCATATACTCCCTCTGTGCTAAATCCAAACAGTGCGCCTGCCTGGTTTTAATCAAATATTGATCTTCATTATTTTCAATGACTGCTTTCGCCGACGGATTCAAACGAGTCCTCTGAGTTTATCGTGTAAGAGACCGCCCTGACTTCTACTATCATTACATCATAAACGTCGATTTGAACATCAAACTTTGCTAGCTAGCTCAGTTCGCTGTGCGTGAGGGCGAAAACGGTCGGGGAGATCCGAGGGAGGGCGGAGCCCGTCCGAGAGTTCGCATCGCCGGGAAGCTATAAAAGCTGCTGGAGGGCTCACGGAGCTTGGCCCGAGCCTAGTGGGGGCGGATGATTTGGTAGCGAAGATCCTTGAAAGCAAATCCGGCCACAACCGTAAAAGTTGGTTCTCCGAATTACCCGTCGCTGCTCTTCGAAAGAAGGTCGACAGCATAACGATGGGCGATAAGTAGGCCCGACAAACCTTCCAAGACTCGCCTCCACAAATTCCGAAGGCGGTTCGCAATTCGTCGGAAAAGCCCATCTCTCTGCGAAGGAGGCGGGGTCGGGAGCGTTGTGTCGGGACTCGCAACAGGAACTTCCGCGGGAAGGGGATCTTGCAGCGCAATTCCGAAATCTTTTTCGGGCCAACCGTGAGTCGAATAATCTGTGAACTTGCCCTTGTATCCAATGGCGAGAAACACCAGCTTGTGCAAGAAGGTGGACGCTTTGTAGACGCCATCGAGTAGTTCCTGGTAACTCTTGTTCGAGCCATGCAGGTTTCCATGGGCCGCCTTGTTGCGCAGGTTTTTCCAATTGGTGATATCGTTGTCCGAGACCTTGCCTCTGTCGCGCAAGTCGAAGAGCTTGTCCGTGATCCGGCTATCTTTCCAGCCGCCGAGCGAGCCCTTGGCGCGGTTCTTAGCGGCTTCCGCGATGTCGAGGTCCTTGATCGCGCTCTGGATCACTTGCAAATCTGCGAGCATCGCAGGGTTTGGCTTTCCAAATTCCTTGAACTCATGCTGGACGACGCTCTCGATTGCCACGCAAATCAACAGGGCGATCGCATCCAACGATGCCTCGCCTAAGTTGTAGAGTGGATGCATCGCCTGCGAGATGAAGCTGAAATCGCCGTTCGGCTGGTCCTGCAATGAATATTTGAAATAGCAGTCCAATAGATGGTAAAAATCTTTGGCGAGGTCGCGGCGGTCCCTCAGCGGCTCGGGAAAGAGGCCCTTTTTCAATTCTCGCGGCTTCGCGATCTCGAAGGTCCGGACGCCGCCGTGAATGGTTTCGCTTACGAAAAATGTCACCACGCTTGCGGTCATGAACCTGATGGTTTCGATGATCTTGGTGGCGAATACTTGTGGCAGGGCACCTTCGATGGGCTCGGCAATGAGCTCAAAGCACTCTTCGGGCGCTTCGTGATGCCGGTATCGTATTTTCGCTCCGGCGGCTTGGCCGCTCGATCCGATGCCCTTGACCTCGTGCAACAGCCTTCCGTCTCTCTTGACCTCATGGTGCTCAAAAGCATTCGGTGGAAACTCGATTGCGCTCGTGAGAAGGATGTGGACGGTATCCTTCTGCCCTTCGGCTGAGGTCTGCTTCTTTATCCAATCGCATTTGAATTCGACGACGGAGTGCTCTCTGTGCTGCGCGACCTCGACTCTGACGTCATCGCAGGTCCATACCTCGCCCGTTGCTTCGACGGCGTGCAGGCTGTAGTAGTGGTCGTCTGGAAAGATCTGACCGGATTTTACTTTCTCGATGTTTATCAATCGCTCGATGAGGCTTTCGGTTGGGTCGCACGGTTGGAACAAGATGAAGCGCGACGAAATGCCGGAGCTGGCGCTCGCAATGATCGTCCCTGGGCCCGAGTATTTCTTCGGCGCGTCGACTCCGTTTTGTGTGAGCAAAATATCTTTGCAGTCGATGGCGATGGTGTCGACCAAGAAGGCTTTTCGGAATTCTTTGTTAGACAAAAGGGAAGGCATCGGCCGCTCCAGGTGGTCGAAATTTGTTGGCGATATTGTGGCCCAATAGGCGGAATCGATTGTCTTGACGACGATCGATTCTTATTCGAGGGACAAATTGGGGCGGCGCTTGTTTTTCAAAGGGGGGATGAAACTTATTTTGGATTTTTCGCCCAATGAAAAACCGGCATTGAGGGCTTCACTGCACTTAGCAAGTCCTAGACACGCTAACCAAGGTAGAAGCGGGGAGATAATCAAAAGACGGTGGAATTAATATTCGACACGAACATTACCCCTGAAATTACCAGAGAGATTGATCCTAGCAGACCATTGTGTGAAATTGATTGTTGCCAATCGCGTGATAAAATTTTTTGACAAAAATAATAGAAATTTTAATCACAAAATTATTGCAATATTTACATAAAAAGACTTCTTACTGTTTCTAAAAATCAAGTAAAATAATTTTTTATTAACAAATTTGAATACGGTACGGCATGTGCAAACCACGGTGGGCACGTTGTCATTCCAAACTTCGATACTTGGTGTATAAGAAGAGAATTATGACGGTAATTGATACTGATATATTTAGTGAGTTTGGCGAATTGGTTGAGTTCAATTCAGCACTACACAGAGATGATGTTGAGCTGTTACGTGCGCAAATCGTGCGAAAAGTTTTTTCACCGCATGTTCATGACGGCTACGTGATCGGCGTGGTCGAGACGGGTGTTGAGCGTTTCCATTGGCGTGGTGCGGAGCGCTACGCAACGACAACGGATTTGGTATTCATCAATCCGGACCAAATGCATACCGGCGGAGCAGCTGAGCGACATGGCGTCACCTATCGTAATATTTTCGTATCCACCGATGCAATGAAAAAGATAACAGGTTCTACTATTTACTTTCCTGAACCTGTTGTTCACGATCCAATGCTGGGCAAGCGCTTGAAACTTGCGCTTGACACACTTGCGAGAACTACAGAGCCACTTGCGTACGACAGCATCATGGAGGCATTGATTTTCGATATAGCCGAGCGCTACGGCCGCGGCTTGCGAAGTGAAGTGGCGGAAGGGCTTCACGATTTTCCACGTATTTCTACGATCATTCAGTACGTCGACGCTAATTTAGGGGAAACGCTGAGGGTCGACGAGCTGGCCGATATAGCGAATATGAGTCGCTTCCACTTCATCCGGCGGTTCCGGAAATCGATAGGAGTTACTCCCATTGCATTTGTTCAGGCACGTCGTACATCTATGGCAAAATCTCTGTTACGACAGGGTGGCAACCTATCATCAATCGCACTCATAACTGGTTTCGCCGATCAAAGCCATTTGACACGTTGGCTAAAAGCTTGCTACGGAGTGACACCTGCTGTCTACAGGGAAAATAATAAGTTAACTATGCCGTAGTTGTTCAAATAATCTATACTTTTATTATAGGTTCGCACTTTATTGTCACATATAAATAGAAATGACTATGCACTTATCGACTATTTCTTCCTTGAGCACATTTCCGAATAAACTCGAAGAATTGTACGCTGTTTTCCCTGAAACCTATACCTGTTGGATTCCATCCTCTTGGGATGGGATTCCAAGCGAAACATTCACAGCTGTTGAGCAAATCTGCCATATCCGCGATATCGAGGTTGAAGGCTATCATTTACGTCTACACCGCCTGCTTAATGAAGACAAGCCGGTTCTAGTATCGATCGACAGTTATCAAATGGCGAGGCATCGCAAGTATCCCGATGCGCAAATACACGATATATTTTCCGCATTCCGCGATGCTAGAAAAATGACGGTGAACTTGCTCGAATCACTCACAGAAAACCAATGGCGTCGCAGTGGCTTTTTTGATGGCTATGGCTCAGTAACGGTCGAAGGCTTAATGCATTTTCTGTGTAGCCATGATCAACAACATCTGGCAGGATTATATTGGCTATTGGGCCAGATCAAATCTGGCCCAAAGTCAATCACGGTGTGAGAACTAACACGCAATGCAAGAGGTATCCTCCATTGCGCATGATGACGCCTTAGGCATGACGTGTTCCAGATCGACAACATGCTGACTCATATGTGGTATAAAAAAATGTGATCTCTCTAAAAACATCTTCCTAACCTCTTCCAGTATGGATGTTTCGTGGCGCTTAAGAGGCGTCTTTGTATGCACGAGGAAGGAGTTACCATTGCTCCAAAATATTAGACCTCTCCCACGGGCGGGAATCCAACCAGTGTATCGCGTCAGAATAACCACTCGATCTTTGATCTCATAAGTCAGTGGCAAAATGGAAGTTTTAGCCGTTAATTTCATCACATAAACCAAACATTACTTGCTGCGAAAAATGCAAGAAAAACACCAAGGAATAAGTCAATGGCACTGTTAAACTTCAAATAAAGGCGTCTAATTCCTTCTTGTCCGAAAACGAATGCGACAAACGAGTACCAGAAAATTTCAAACGAACTACAAATGGCGATAATCGTCACCTTATCTATAACGGTTGAAGAGTGTGCTAGGAATGACGAGAAAATACTGATCATAAATGCAATTGTCTTTACATTCATGATATTGGTGGTAAATCCCATCTTGAAGCTCTTAAAGAAGGATGTGCTGAGTGGTTGAACGCTAGTTGATTGTCCGCTTGAGTTTGAATTTTTATTTCTCCGGCTCAGCAATGCGCTCTTGATGAGCAAAAACGCAATGTACAAAAGATAGATGGCTCCTAATATAGACGCGATTCTGCTTAAGGCGGGAAATTGATTAAGCAGAAGCGCGAGTCCTAATATTGACGATGTAGAAAAAATCAGTCCAACGCACCAAATACCTAGTGAAGCACCAATTCCAGAAAGGATCGAGTTGGATGCAGCGAATCGGCTTACAAGGATAAAGTTTGGACCAGGGCTAATCACAGCGGTAATGTACACGAGTGCAGGTGAAAACATTTTCAATCTCCTATTTAGTGAATCCGAGGGTCAGTTTGTCCACGAATTCACATAAAAATACATTGTAATAAAAGTAATGTAATTAAATTACTCTTCGAGAAGTGCTTCGAGTTCTGGTTGATCACTCGCCAAATTTAACACTTGAGTTTGACGTGTCAGGCGAGGTGCAAGCAGGCTTTCGGTAATCACTTTGGCGCGCAATGACACGAGGCTAAACGAACCGGCATCACCCAATCCGTGGGACGATTCGCACAGACCATTTAGAAATAGGCGCGGGGATACCGGATCTTTAAGAATGACACTGTAGTCACGCGATACGGCCACGACACCGTTGTCGTCTAGAGGAAGCAAATTAGAGACTGAGTCTAAAATACGTGGATACGGCTCGCCACGTGGTGCCTTTGAAAAGTCGAGGAAACCAGTTGCTAGAACCAGGGCGTTAAGTTCAACTGAAGATGATGCTCCGGTATTTACCTCCCGCAATTGAACTGCGATACCGTCGTTGGATATGGTGGCGCTGTCGATGGCCTGGTTAGTTAATAGGTGAAATCGATTTTTTCCATGCAATTTTTCTTCATAAATCCGAACGTAAAGCTGATGTATCACATCTGCATCCGCCGACGAGTAATTGGTCCCGCGCAATTGGTTACTGAGATTAGATTTCGCAGCGGAAGACAAACCATAAAAATAGTCAATAAATTCCGGGAAATAAACGCGATCGCTAAACGGACTGGTGTCCTTCAGACGGAATCCGAAACCTCGTTGCAATGAATAGATTTCCTTGTCTGGGAATCGGTCCATCAAATCGAGCAACAGTTCCACCGCACTCTGACTAGCACCCAGTACGCCAATCTTCTTGCAACTATAGGGAAGTGCGGAAACATGGCTCAAGTATTTGGTCAGATGGAAAACATTTTTCCCTTGTAGGGGTGCAAATACTTCCGGAATGTTCGCCGTCCTGCCGGTTCCCACGACGACTGACCGTGCTAGCAGCCGCTCCCCGTCATTGCAGATAACTTCCCACACGTACTCTTGGTTAATCACCCTGATATTCATTGACTCGGCGCGCGTGTTGTATTGAACGAAAGGCGCAAAACTTGCTGAAACCCACTCAATATAGTTGGAGAATTCCTTGCGAAGGGGATATTCCAAGCCCAAGTTTAAATACTCCAGAAGACGGTCATTTTCCTTAAGGTAGTTTATAAACGTGTAGTGACTTTTCGGATTACGCAGCGTAACCAGATCCCGGATCGGGTTATTTTGGATATCCGAGCCGTTTAACAACATATCCTTTTGCCATACGGCGCTCTCCTGCCCTTCAATAAAGCGCACATTCGTAAGCGCGGCTTCCTCTTCTAGACAAATTGCGAGTGCCAAGTTGGATGGTCCAAAACCAATTCCTAATAGATCATAAATATTCGATGTCATTGTTTTTCTTCTATTTAAGTGTGACGTGAGTTTGTTCATCCGGGGTATTCGCCAATGTATGCAATGGATAGTGATAGTAATAATAGCCTCGGTTACGAATGAAGCCGAACCGCTCGTACAAACCGCAGGCTCGAATATTATCGATGGCCCCCTCAATAAAAAGCTGTTTTGCTCCAGCCTGACAGGCAAAATCAGCAGCTCCCTCGAGCAATTTTTCACCAACACCAAGACTACGGAATGCTTGCGTTACATACAGGTCATTCAAAATCCAGAGGCGCTGCATGGTCACGCTAGAAAAGCTCGGAAAAAGTTGGGTAAAACCTACGATCTCATCCAAAATTACCGCAACAATAATTTGCGACTCACCAAGGAAAACCCGCTCACGCAGGAAATGCAATGAAGCAACATAATTTGACTTTTCGCCGTAGAACTGCCTGTAGGAATCGAAGAGAGAGGCAATCTCCTCTATGTCATCCAGAGTCGCGTACCTAATAATTACTTCTGAATTGGAAGTCATGCCGTTTTTTCCTCACAATATGAATAAAAGCCGAGCACTTGGTCAAACGCAGTCTCAAGAATATCGAGCCCTTGAGCGAGAATATCTAATTCGATAGTTAATGCTGGTAGCAATTTAACAACTTGCCCATGTACGCCACAGGTCTCGACAATAAGACCTGCGGAGAATGCTGCCTGGGAAATTTTTGATGCGATATCTTCGCTTCCTACTGAAATACCACACATGAAGCCACGGCCAAGAAAGTGAGCTTCAGGAACGAGCAAACGGGTTCGCTCGGCAAGTGCTTCTAGTCTTACGTGCAAATACCCTATTTTCTGATGTAGAGCCTGCTCAAACACTGGCTCGCTCCAGAATTCCTCGACAGCAGCCTTAGCTGTCACAAACGCTAGGTTATTACCTCTGAAAGTGCCGTTGTGCTCACCAGGCTCCCATATGTCGAAATCTGGGTTGATCAAATTCATGGAAAATGGCAGTCCGTAGCCACTCAGCGATTTAGATAAACAGATGATATCGGGAGCCACGTCCATTTCCTCGAAGCTAAAGAAACGTCCACTGCGGCCACAGCCAGACTGGATATCGTCAATAATTAATAAAGCACCATGTTCACGCGCCAGTGCCTGCAATCTTTGTAGCCAGTTCGCGCTAACACAACGCAAACCACCTTCGCCCTGGATGGTTTCTATCAAAAATGCTGCCGGCGCCTCAATGCCACCGCCAGGTTTGAGCATTTGATCGATAAAATCTAGGGAGTCGTAATGCTCGCCTAAATATCTTTCGTAGGGCATAAATGTAACGCCACCGAGAGAAACACCGGCGCCCTGACGCTTTTTGGGATTTGAAGTGGCGGCCAATGAGCCTAAACTCATTCCGTGAAACGCATTAGAAAACGCAATCACGTTGGTTCGCTTAGTGACTTTGCGCGCAAGCTTAAGGGCAGCTTCTACCGCGTTAGTACCGGTCGGACCAGTGAATTGAACCTTGTATCTCATGTTGCGAGGTATGAGGATTTTTTCTTGAAAAGTTTTAATAAAATCCTCTTTGGCTTCCGTATAGAAATCTAGACTATGCGTGACGCCATCATCGTCAAGGTAAGCCATGAGTTTTTTCTTCAATGGCTCGCAATTGTGGCCATAATTTAGTGCACCAGCTCCGGAGAAAAAATCGATATAAGAATAATTTTCAACACTGTGAATGACCGAACCTTTAGCGCGATGAATTTTTACAGGAAAGTCGCGACAGTATGAGCGAACCTTTGATTCGTAAAATTCAAAAATACTGAATTTTTGATCAAGCATTACAAGATTATTTGACATAAAAATACCCACATCCAGTTGTTTAGGTCCGGAAAGAATATTTGGTTTAATTCAACGTTTATAGAACCAAATTGCTCTTTTAAAGGTATTTTTTGAAAACGAAATTTCTAATTACATGAAAAAATCGTGATGTCACAATGTTGATGTTCGGTATCATTGTTTTATATCGAAGCGGTGTGAAAAATCTGTTTTCCACCGAAAGAAAAATAAGAGCGAGTTTTTAAATGAAAAAAAACCGTAGGTTAGAGAAAATGATTTCTTTGCTAATTGATTGCTGTTTTGATGCAAATACTCAATTTTTCATATAATTTGATCAATTAACTTGAAATTTTGCTGCGTACCCCTATTTCAGTTTTTGAGCCAAACTGTTTCGCAAATGGCTTGACGCAGATTGAACGCTAAAATTTTCCAAGAGAAAGGGCATTACATGAAGCAACCAGGACTAGATAATCGACATCGCGACCAAGACGGTACAATACATAAAAAACGCAGCGATACTCTGAACAAGAATTTGCCAGGTGGTCAAATTCCAGAGTTTGGGCCAAATCAGACCTTAAAAGTGATGCGTGAGAAGACGGGCAAAGAGAGTGAGCACGATGTCCGGAAAGCTGCGAAAAAAATACGTTGAATTTCCAAAAAAGGCCTAGGCAATATATCTAGGCCTTTTTAGTTTCAATTTAAGTCAATTCCGCTACTTAGTTAACTCGGATCGCTACTTTCATTAAGAAGAAAGTCATGACAGATAAATACTTATTTAAGTGCTTAATTCCCTTAGAGTTGCGACGTCGGCATCCTGATACTGCTGGACAAATGCTAGCAATACTTGCCTGGAAAAATCTTTTTTCGTCAATGTTTCGATGGACTTAGTAGACTGGACTGAAATTAAGTTAAGCTCCAAAAAAATAACATACAGCAGTCGCCTTTTTTATTGTGCGATCGTGTAATTAGATGGAATTAACATCCACCACCGACCAATGCCACTGCCGATGCAGTGTGATGAGGTGAGCGGAAGGGACGAACTTTCCACTTTTCTATGGAAAATCCTGAAGTCAGCGATTGCACCGCTGCCGATTCCAGTGCCTCCTGATCTGTCATGGTCGGCAAAATGCTGGCAAAACGGGCTGCTAACATTGATTTACCGGTTCCTGGCGGACCGACCATTAACACCGAATGGCTACCTGCGGCTGCCACTTCTAGCGCGCGTTTCGCCTGTAGCTGGCCTTTGACTTCGCTAAAATCCGGGTAGTTGGCTTGCTTGCGGTTTTGCGAAGGACGATGACGTGAAAGCTTGCTGTCATTATCGATTGCAGCAAAGTGAGCGCAAACTTGTAGCAATGAGTCTGCGGGGTAAATTGCTGCTTCGGTGACCAGGGCAGCTTCGTCTGCATTGGCTGAAGGTAAAATAAAAGCAGCTTTGCGCCCGGATTCTTGCTTTGTTTCGTGACTGCTTTGGCAAATAGCAAAAGTCATCGCCAAGGCGCCGCGAATCGGGCGCAGTTCGCCGGAAAGTGAAAGCTCACCGGCAAATTCGTAATGTGCAAGCATTTCAGCCGGGATCTGGCCAGATGCCGCTAAGATGCCTAGTGCAATGGGCAAATCGAAGCGCCCGGACTCTTTGGGTAAATCAGCCGGGGCGAGATTAACAGTAATACGTTTAGCAGGAAATTCAAACCGCGCATTTTGTAATGCTGCACGCACCCGGTCTTTGGATTCTTTGACTTCGGTTTCCGGTAAGCCAACTATCGTAAAAGCCGGAAGCCCGTTGGCCAGATGCACTTCCACGGTTACTTGCGGAGCGTGCATGCCGTTTAAGGCGCGACTTTTGAGAACCGCCAACGACATAAGGCAGTCTTATTTTTGCGAGATCTGTGCTTCCAAGGCAGCCACACGTTCCTCTAGTGCCTCCAGCTTAGCGCGGGTTTTAGCTAAAACTTGAGCCTGAATATCGAATTCTTCACGAGTGACCAGATCCAGCTTAGAAAAACCTTGCGTCATCATGGCTTTGACATTTTTTTCTATGTCTTTCGCTGGTGAATTTTCAAATGCCTGGCTGATTTTTGCCTGCATGTCTTCAAAAAAATTTTGTTTGTTCATCGTCTTTTATCCTCATTATAGGGTCGTGTGCACGTTAATGGTGCGCCGCAATTTGCTGTTAGTTTATCCAAAATCGCTTGCCGCAAATTGGTGCAAATTAAGTCTATTCCGTGCAAAGGCACTTATTGCTGTTTTGCCTAAACAGAAATCATAACCTAAAGCTAGCTTACTTCCCATCTTCTTCCAAATTCAACTATTACAAGGCGTAACAAGGGTGTCATTTAGCTAGACTAGGCTACGAGTAGATGCAAAAAAAACATGTAACAAATTTAAATATATTTCTTTTGAGGAAGCTGGCACGACTTCTGCTTATACGGAGACAACAGGCATTACCGAGTTCATTTCCCGCGGGGTCACGGATGATCTTCTGACTTTGTGTTGAGGTTCACGGAGTGAGTTCAACGCAGTTTCTTACCAACATTTATGTTTTTTACATTTTAGGGGAAGCACAATGAAGAAATCTCTACTTGCTGTTGCAGTTGCCTCAAGCTTCTTAACCGGTTTTGTGCATGCAGAAGATGCCAAGCCAGACAATGAAGTCAGCTTTAATGTTGGGGTCGCAAGTGACTATCGCTACCGTGGTATTTCTCAAACACGTTTAGACCCGGCATTGCAAGGTGGTGCTGACTATACACATAACCCGACGGGTTTTTATGCTGGAACCTGGTTGTCCTCAATTAAATGGACGAAAGATGCAGGCGGTGGTGGTGATGTTGAATGGGATTTGTATGCCGGTAAAAAAGGCGAGATTGTCAAAGATGTGAGCTACGACGTGGGTGTGTTGAGCTACGTTTATCCATCGAATGGTTTGGATAATGTTGCTGGTTTAGTCAACGCAAACACAACTGAAATCTATGGTCAGATCGGTTACGGTCCTATGTATGCGAAGTATTCAAGTTCCGTTACCAATTTGTTCGGCAATCCAAACAGCAAAAACAGTGGTTATCTGGATCTGGGTGCAAATATTGAGCTGCCGGACACGTACACATTGGTGCTGCATGCTGGTCGCCAGATGATTAAAAACAATTCGGCCTATTCGTACACAGACTGGAAAGTCGGCGTTACTAAAGAATTTGTCGGCGTTGCCTTTACGCTGGCAGCGATTGGTACAAATGCAAATGACGCCTTGTACGTAACACCAGCAGGTAAATTCACTGGCAAGACAAGTCTGGTCTTGACTGCCGTTAAAACTTTCTGAAGACCGAGGATAGTATGAAACTCATTACCGCCATTATTAAACCCTTCAAGCTCGATGAAGTTCGTGAAGCTTTATCTGAAATGGGCGTTCAGGGGATCACCGTGACCGAAGTCAAAGGTTTTGGTCGTCAAAAAGGCCATACCGAGTTATATCGTGGTGCCGAATACGTGGTCGACTTTTTGCCGAAAACAAAAATCGAAGCGGCAGTGGATGATGCGATTGTAGATCGTGCAATCGAAGCAATCGAAAGCGCAGCTCGTACAGGAAAAATTGGTGACGGCAAGATTTTTGTCTATGACTTGCAACAGGTTGTGCGTATTCGTACCGGTGAAACCGGCAACGACGCGCTCTGATGCACTCAACTCGACTCACGGGGAAATTCATATGAAAAATGTATTCAAACAAATCCTGGTCGCGGGCGCTTTGCTTGCTTCAGTGGGGATGACATCGGTCGCGTTTGCGGATGACGCACCGGCCAAACCTGAAGCCGCTGCGGCAAGCGCCGCAACGGCTGCCAGTGCAACGGCCACCGCTGCCGTGGTAACGCCAATTCCGGCGCCAAACGTGTCAGTGGCATCCTTGCCAGCTGCTACGGCAGATGCAGCGGCGGCTTCTGCTCCTGCTGTTGTTGCCAACAAAGGCGATACTGCATGGATGTTGGTATCGACCTTGTTAGTGATCTTGATGACGATTCCAGGTCTGGCGTTGTTCTACGGCGGTCTGGTCCGTTCCAAAAACATGCTGTCGATTTTGATCCAAGTGTTTATGATCTTTGCGGTCATTATCGTGTTGTGGTGCATCTACGGTTATTCACTCGCATTTACTGAAGGCAATTCAGTGATCGGTGGCTTTGATCGTGTGTTCCTCAAAGGTATCTGGGATCCGGTCAAAGGCACATTTGCAACTGCAGCGACATTCAGCAAAGGCGTCGTGATTCCTGAGTTTGTCTATGTGGCATTCCAGGCGACTTTTGCGGCAATTACTTGCGGTCTGATTATTGGTGCGTTTGCTGAACGTGCAAAATTCAGTGCAGTGCTAGCGTTCGTGGTGTTGTGGTTCACATTCAGCTACTTGCCTATCGCTCACATGGTCTGGTTCTGGACTGGTCCTGATGGCATTAAAGATGCCGCATCCGCAGCAACTGAGTTGGTCAAAGGCGGCTTCTTGCAACAAAAAGGTGCGCTTGATTTTGCTGGTGGAACCGTGGTGCATATCAATGCGGCGGTCGCTGGTCTGGTTGGTGCGATCATGATCGGTAAGCGTGTTGGTTACGGTAAAGAATCGATGGCGCCACACTCGCTGACAATGACGATGATTGGTGCTTCCTTGTTGTGGGTGGGCTGGTTTGGTTTCAATGCCGGTTCTGCTTTAGAAGCGGGCGACATTGCAGCATTGGCTTTCGTGAACACCTTGTTGGCAACCGCCGCAGCAGCAGTATCCTGGGTATTTGGTGAATGGATGTCTAAAGGCAAACCATCGATGTTGGGTGGTGCTTCCGGCGCGGTGGCTGGTCTGGTAGCGATTACCCCAGCTTGCGGCTTCGTAGGTCCAATGGGTGCATTAGTTATCGGTTTGCTGGTGGGCGTGATCTGCTTGTGGGGTGTGAATGGCCTCAAGCGCATGATCGGTGCGGACGATTCACTGGACGTATTTGGTGTGCATGGCGTTGGTGGTATCTTCGGTGCCTTGGCAACGGGTGTGTTTGCAGCACCAGCGTTGGGTGGTCAAGGCATCATGGATTATGTTGCTAACAAAATGTCGGCTGATCCATACGTGATTTTTGATCAGGTTAAAGTGCAGGCCATCGCCGTGGGGACGACAATCATCTGGTCAGCAATCGTTTCTGTGATTGCTTACAAGTTGGTTGATCTGGTTATCGGTCTGCGTGTACCAGAAGATGAAGAACGCGAAGGTCTGGACATCACCAGCCACGGCGAATCTGCTTACCATTCCTGATACGAGTGGTTGGTATAAAGAATTGATGGAGTAAAGCTAGTATCCTCAGTACGGTGTATAGAGCGCACGGTGCTGATTTATAAGCGGTTTAGCGTCATGGCTAAACCGCTTTTTTTTTGCTTCTAGCGGTTCGATTATTCAGGTTGGCAGAAAAATACGCATAAAAAAACCTGTGTGACGTCCGACGTCAACACAGGTTTTTAATTGTTTAGATATGTATTATTTTGCTGCCGGCGCTGCGGGTGCTTTATCCGCAGATTTTTCTTCCATTGGACGTACTTTCAGCCACAATTTTGCGATATCAGCTGCGCCATCTGTGCCTTGCAAACTGTTGAAAATTTCAGTTGCTTTGTCACGGTTACCCGCTTTCAGATAAGCCATGCCTAAATGCAATTTAGCTTCTTCTGCTGACTTCAATCCACCTTTGGCGATACCTTGTTCGATCAAACCAATACCTTTTTCGGATTGGCCGTTGATCACATAGTTGTAACCAATATTGACCAGACCTACGCCAGTCTTGGCATTCTTCGCGGCAGTTTCGCCTGCATCCAAAGTTTTAATGTCTTCGGCAGCTTGTTTGTAGACGCGGTCACGCAATTGTTTATGTTTTGCAGCATCTTTGCCTGTTCCCAACAAATTGGCGGCATAACCAGCGTCAACCGCTGTTTTGGCTTCAGTTGGCAAACCTGCGAGCAAAGCTAATTCAGTCATTTCAACATATTGGCCAGGATCGTCCATATTGTTTGTGACCAACATCAAGCGATACAAGTCGAGACGCAAGCGGTCGGAGAAGCCAGCTTTATGTTCTGTGCGGTAGAGCAAATCACCCCAATATTCTCTGGTAGGATGGTATTCGACCATCATTTCCAATACGGATGTGTAGCCAGCATTGTCTTTAGATTGCTGATAGCTGCTTGCTAACAAACGCAGGTTTTCTTCTGTAGGGATACGCTTTGCTTTTTGATCTTCAGCAAGGATGACCTTCAGTTCCTGAATTGCGTTGGCAAAATCGCCTTTGAGGTAGTTCGCACGTGCCACCATGTTGTGTACCTGAGGGCTGCTGCTGTCTTTTTCCAAGTAGCGCTTACCCCAGTTGATCGCCAAATCATACTTTTTCTCATTGAAATAGGTACCGGCCATGCCTTCTATCAGGCGCAGTTTTTCATTGTCTTTGAGGAAGTCGGAATTAACCATGACTTCGAATGCACTGGCCAATAGCTCAGTATTGCTGGTGCCGGAGGCAACAATGGCACGCATACGTGCAACGACAAAAATTTCATAAGGTGTTTGCTTTTCAAACACACTCAATGCATTGATTTTTTCTAATGCAGCCGGAAATTGCTTCTGGTCGAGTAAAGTTTGAATTTCTGTTAATGGTTTACCCATTTCAGCACGGACAGTTTGTTGTTTGGCTTTGTCCGCCGCTTCGTCTGCATGTGCAATACCCATAGTCACAGGAGCGATACCTGAGCCGATTGCCGCGAACATCATCGCAGCGAACAAGAAAGAAATTTTTTTCATGGAATATCCGGTAAAAAATAAGGAAGACCGCACTAGCACGGTTCTGAGAGTAACGCTCAGCGTATCAAGCCTGTTGACTGTGGATGTGCGGAAGCGGGCATTATAACTGAGGTCGGGAGTGCTATCACCACTTACAGACCTTATCACTGATGGCGCTTGCTGCCAAAGGAATAATCGCCAGCAAGCCAAGACCAGAATATGCCTGGCGGCAATCTTTTGCCTGCGCCTTTCTAACGCCCTCTCCGAGCTGCTTTTCAAAGCTATCGTCCCGTTTAAGGCTATCCTGAATTTTTTCTATTTCGCCTCGGCGACGTTGTTTTTCCATCGCAACTGCCGATTGCCGCAGGGCGTCAAGATCGAGATGCGGGCTCACTCCAGGTAGTTGTTGAGATTCCTGTTGTGACTGCACATCGGGGATCGCTTCATGAGGCGCTACTGTGATTGCTTCACTGACGGTACGGGCAGAGTTAGCGTTAGATACCAGCGCTTTTTTTGTAACGGTGTTTGCGGTTTTAATGGATGTCGCCAGAGCAGGCGTTAATTTTTCAGATGCTTGCTTTGGAATCGGTTGAGAGGATGGAACTTGTAAAATTTGCAGGTACGAAGTCCGGTCTTCATGTGCCAGCTTAAATTTGCTTTGTGCTTGCCAGGCGAGCCACAGCATGAGATGCAGCAATAGCATCAAACTCATCACACTGAGGCGCTGGGGTAAAGACGTCGTCTGAACTGTGCTAACTTGCATAGATGAACTCCGGTACGCGTGTACGGATAAGATTCAATCTAATGTCAAAAGTTCATTTTATATACTGGGTATAGTATCAACTATTGGTCTCTGAAGAGGCTTTATTCATAATAACATTGACTAATAAAACCCGAATACTCCCTCGCCTGCCGATTTTTTAAGCCTCAGGGCGATGTTGTACCAAAATCCATGGTTTGACCACGACGGTCCACAACATCAGATTTTGCTCCAGCCATGCCTGCGCCTGAGTATCACTGACTTTGGCGATTTTTCCCTGACTCAGTAAAGGTGCAATGATGGTTGTATTGTCGGTCGCCATCGCTTCAGCAATATCAACCAGATCAAGGTCTGCATCAATAGCAATGACAGTGCCAGTAGCGAATTGCTTAAGGAGTTCGCTCCACGGAAATCTGGCGGTTTCCTGATTAATTTTGGTGCGTAAGGAAAGATCTTCAGACATAAAAAGTTAAAAAATTGAATTAAAAATGAAACAAAGCGGGAAAATCACTCATACCTTGAGTCTGACTTGCCCCTTAAGTGTTTCTGTTAGTTCGGCATTGATGAGATCCAGATATTTTTCTTTGACGCTAACCTGCATGACGGCATTATCCGCATAGCTGACCTCGTTCACAAGTGCCTGATATTTTTCAAGTATCCGTCGGACTTGTGATTCATTTGAAAACGCCACCTGGATGGTAAGTTGAGTCATGCTTTCTACAGCGATTAATTCTGCTTTCTTAAATGTCTCAGAAATCGCCTGACCGTAGGCTCGCGTTAAGCCGCCTGCACCAAGTTTGACGCCACCCCAATAGCGCACGACTACCGCCAGCACATTGGTCACATCTTTATGCACTAAGACGTTATACATAGGTTTGGCAGCAGTGCCGGAAGGTTCGCCATCGTCATCTAATCCAGATTCCCCGGTACATACCAGCGCCCAGCAAACGTGGACTGCGTTTGGATGAGCAGCGCGTATCAGCACCAGTTGTTCGCGTGCTTCAGCACGGCTGTGCAGGGGATAAAGTTGCCCCAGAAAACGACTTTTTTTGATCTCAATTTCCGCGAAGGCGGGAGC
Organism: Cognatundibacterium jejuense; assembly: GCF_014284255.1. GTDB lineage: Bacteria > Pseudomonadota > Gammaproteobacteria > Burkholderiales > Burkholderiaceae_D > Undibacterium > Undibacterium jejuense. The sequence goes on along the minus strand of NZ_JACOFV010000008.1, from coordinate 57,061 downwards.
TGCCAGTTGATGCATGAAAAAATATCAGCTCTATATCGTGTTAGGCAGCAATGTTGCTGCGTTGATAAAAAAACTGGCGTACCAGTAAATACACTGCACGTGCATTGTTGGTCGTACCAGTTTAATTTTTACTTATTGAATGACAAAATTGACTAAGTAAACGTCGGTGACGCCATCATGTTCCTTGACCTCTAACACGTGATTAATTTTTTCTTTAATCTCGTTGATCAATTCATGTTTTCCGGACGCATTTTGAATGTCTGCTGACTCTTTTCCACTCAATAGCATGATCATCGAATGTCGCACCAGCGGCATTTTAGCTTTGATTTTCTCTGCCATTTCTGGATTGCCGAGCTGCAAAGTAATACTGATTTGCAGATAGCGATCAAAGCTTGATAAGTTGACAGTGAAAGGCTCTAACGCCGCAACAGACGAAGCGCCTTCTCCACCACCCTCTTTTTTCTCGTTGGCTGACACCGGGCTTGAAATCAGGGTCAGCGCGTAAAAAAGACTGATCAAAAGGAGATGCTTGTACGCAGTTTTCTTGTACGCAGTTTTTCTCATGACATTTCTCTCACAAGGGTTACTGATAAGCTGAGAAGAGCAAGAACATCAAGAACAGCAAAAATAATTCATGCTCATCTCAGGGGCAATGGTTTATACCGTTAAAGGCTTATAGCGTATCCGTTTAGGTTTAGCACCTTCTTCACCCAACCGTTTTTTCTTATCTGCTTCGTATTCCTGATAGTTACCGTCAAAGAAACTGACTTGGGAATTACCTTCAAACGCCAAAATATGCGTTGCAATACGATCAAGGAACCAGCGATCATGTGAAATGACCATCACGCTACCAGCAAATTCGAGCAGCGCATCTTCCAAAGCACGCAGGGTTTCAACGTCCAGATCATTTGATGGTTCATCCAGCAGCAACACGTTACCGCCTTGCAGCAGTGTTTTTGCCAGATGCAAACGGCCGCGCTCACCACCGGACAAATTGCCGACGATTTTTTGCTGATCGCCACCTTTGAAGTTGAAGCGTCCCAGATAAGCGCGGGATGGCATTTCAAAGCGACCTACCGTCAGAATGTCAGCGCCATTGGCAACATCTTCAAATACGGTTTTGGTATTGCCCAAATCTTCGCGCGACTGATCGACCAGCGAGATTTTTGCAGTTTGTCCCAGTACGACTTCGCCGCTGTCTGGTTGTTCCAGACCTTTGATCATTTTGAACAAAGTTGATTTACCTGCGCCGTTAGGACCGATAATACCGACAATCGCGCCAGGTGGGATCTTAAAGCTCAGGTTGTCGATCAATAAACGATCGCCAAAGGCTTTAGAAACGTTTTTAAATTCGATAACTTCATTACCAAGACGTTCTGCAACAGGGATGAAAATCTCCTGTGTTTCGTTACGCTTCTGGTATTCATGTTCACTCATCTCATTGAATCGCGCCAGACGCGCTTTGCTCTTTGCCTGACGGGCTTTTGGATTCTGACGTGACCATTCTAATTCTTTTTGCAGCGCTTTTTGACGCGCAGATTCGGTCGCTTCTTCTTGCTTCAAACGAGCTTGCTTTTGGTCCAGCCAGGAAGAGTAATTACCTTTCCATGGAATACCATGTCCACGATCCAGCTCAAGAATCCATTCAGCAGCATTATCAAGGAAGTAACGATCATGCGTAATCGCCACCACAGTGCCAGGGAATCGCAATAAAAATTGTTCCAGCCAGTCAACCGATTCTGCATCCAGATGGTTGGTTGGTTCATCGAGCAGCAACATGTCTGGTTTAGACAACAACAAACGGCACAACGCGACACGACGTTTTTCACCACCGGACAAGACACCGATTTTGGCATCCCATGGTGGCAAACGCAGCGCATCAGCGGCCATTTCCAGTTGCAATTCAACGTTGTCACCGGACGAGGTGGAAATGATCGCTTCCAGGCGTGCCTGCTCATTTGCTAATGCATCGAAATCGGCATTTTCATCAGCATAGGCTGCATACACTTCTTCGAGTTTTGCTTTTGCTTCAAACACTTCGCCCAGCGCAGATTCAACCGCCTGGCGCACGGTTTGTTCCGGATCAAGTTGTGGCTCTTGCGGCAGATAACCAATGTTCAGATTCGGCATCGGTACTGCTTCGCCCTGAATATCTTTATCGATGCCTGCCATGATTTTGAGAAGGGAAGATTTACCTGAGCCGTTCAAACCCAATACGCCAATTTTGGCGCCGGGGAAGAAGGACAGAGAGATATCTTTCAGAATTTGACGTTTCGGCGGAACAATTTTGCCGACGCGGTTCATGGTGTAGACGTAATTAGCCATTTTTTTTGATGTTTTCAGAGGTAAAGACAATGAACGCAAGGATACCTCAAGCGGACGGACAACGGCACTTTTTGCCAAATTTTTGAAAAAATTGTGCCATGCATCAAATTTGATGTAGCGCAAAATGAGGCTTGAAGCACGGAACTACACTTTGCTCATCTTAATTCGAAACCCAAAAGGAAATTAAAATGAAAAAAGTAATCCTCGCCCTCTCTTTGGCAGCAATTGGTTTTACAGCAACACAAGCAATGGCTGATGAAGCGCAAAGCCCATGGATGGTTCGTGTACGCGCTGTAAATATCAGCCCGGCAAATAGCTCCGATCCTATCGGCGGTGTTGGCGCCGCAGACCGCCTTACCGTGAGCTCAAAAACGATCCCTGAAATCGATTTCACTTACTTCGTGACACCAAACTGGTCTGCTGAATTGATTCTCACTTATCCACAAAAACACGATGTTATGCTCGATGGTGCAAACATTGGTAGCTTCAAACATTTACCACCAACTTTGACTGCGCAATACCATTTTATTCCAGAAGGAAAGATTAACCCTTACCTTGGTGCCGGTGTTAACTATACCCGTATTTCTAATGTCAATTTGTTGAATGGCGCCGCTAATCTGGACAACAATAGCTTTGGCCTGGCATTGCAAGCGGGCGTTGATTTTAAAATCGACAAAAATTGGTCTGTGAATCTGGATATCAAAAAAGTACAAATTCGCAGCGACGTGACTTTGAATGGTGCAAAAATTTCCAACGTTAAAGTTGACCCATTGTTAGTTGGCGTAGGCGTAGGTTATCGCTTCTGAATTCCCGGCTGAATTACTTACAGCCCGATTCTGACAGCCCGAGAAAGCCAGTCTTTGTGACTGGCTTTTTTAATGCTTTGCGGCAATCGAAGACTTATGTGGTTTTTTGCCTGTCACACGCGGATCATCAACTAGCCCTATAATCGAGCCCGGTTTCTTGTTCCACCTAATGGAGAATCACGATGGCGATTTCTATGTACACTGCCTCAGTCCCAGTTTTGACACAAATGTTGGATAGTTTAAGCGATGTTTTGGGTAAAGCTGAAGCGCACGCAACAGCAAAAAACATTGCACCGGAAGTTTTTTTACAATCCCGTTTGTTCCCTGATATGTTTGCTTTAGTACGTCAAGTGCAGATTGCTGCGGATTTTGCCAAGGGCATTGCTGGTCGCCTGGCAGAGGCAGAATTGCCTGCCTACGAAGACAACGAGCAAAGTTTTGCCGATTTGCTGGCACGCATCGCCAAAACGAAAGCATTTATTTTATCTTTGGATGCGGCTAAGTTCGAGGGTAGCGAAAACCGTGACATCGTTTTACGTCCAGGTACGCCTAAAGAGAAAAAATTGAGCGGTCATGCTTACTTGTTGAACTATGGCCTTCCGCAGTTCTTTTTCCACGTGACGACGACGTATGCGATTTTGCGCCATAACGGTGTAGAACTCGGTAAAAAAGACTACATGGGTTCCTACTGAGGAATTAGATTTAGTTTAGATTTAGTTTAGATTCAGTTGATGCCATCAAAAAGCCGCATTTTGACTTTTTAGAAAATGCGGCTTTTCAGTTTAAAACGTACTTATTGTTGCGCTGATACAGCGTTCATTCCTTGATCGCTTCCACATTGAAGTACAAAGTTACTTCATCGCTGACAAACGGAACGTAGCGCCCGACCTTGAAATCGCTACGTAATATCTTGGTGTAACCATTCGCACCGCATGCTTCTCTGAGATACAAAATCATAAAACGGCAATTGAATTGCGTCACTTCTATCGTGACGGGCAGCGTGGTGTTTTTAATCGTCAGTTTACCTGTGACTTGTGTCAGCTTATCCTCATTGAAGATCATCTTATCGGAGCTGAAGCTGATTTTTGGGAATTTGTCCGTGTCGAAAAAATTCGATGAGCGCATTGCACGGTTAAATATGTCTGATCCAGTGTTGACGGAGTTGGCATCGATTTCCAGATTAATGGAACCACTCTTGTTTTCCGTATCCATACTGATGCTGCCAGTATTTTTATCGAAGCGACCACGTTGCGTCGATAAACCCCAATGCTGATATTCAAAACTGCTAAAGGTGTGTTCGGGATCGATTTTGTAAGTGTTTTCTGCGAAAACGGCGCTGCTTATGAGGCCGGATATTAGCAACACAATATGCTTAAAGAGTAGTCGAATAGGCATCACAGCTCCTGATTTGTATGACATCAGGTGTGCTGATGTCATACCATTGCCTGAGGTTTCAACCTGAGATTAATTTTCAGGGTTTGACGAACTTCAAAGTCATCCTATCACTTTCACCTATCGCCTCGTAGCTGGCTTTGTTGCTTTCTTTATTGGCAAAAGTAGGAGGCAATGCCCAGACGCCGCCTTCATGGTCTGCGTGATCTTTAGGGTTGGCATTGATTTCTGATTTACCGGCAAGTTTGAAACCGACGCTCTGTGCCATCTGAATCACGTAGCTCTCATGGACGTAACCACTGCTGGCTTTATCATCTTGTTGCATATTTTCTGGTAAGCGGTGCTCGACCACGCCAAACACGCCGCCCGGTTTTAGGGAATCAAACGCAGATTGAAATGCCGCTTTGACGCTGCCATTTTCATTTGCAATCCAATTGTGGACGTTGCGAAACGTCAGTACCATATCGACGCTATGCTTGTCAGCATAATGAATATTTGACGGTGGTTCGAATACGCCGAGTATCACTTTATCAAAGACCGCTGGTTTAGCATCCAACCTTTGTTTGAAGCGTTGGTAGCCTTTTCTGACGTTTTCATTCGCATTGTTCGGGTCGTTGGCGGTGGCAATCATCAAACCGTCAGCCCGTAAGTAGGGGGCGAGAATTTCCGTGTACCAGCCAGCGCCTGGGGCAATTTCCACCACTTTCATATCCGGGCGAATGCCAAAAAAGCTCAAAGTTTCATAGGGATGACGATAAACGTCGCGCACGACGTTGTCAGGCGTACGTTGTGCACCGTTGACGGCAGCTTTCAAACCATCATCAGCATAAACTGAACCACAGCAAGCAAGAACAAGAGCAGAGGAAAGCAAAAGACGTTTCATACGTGAGACTCCGGAAAGAAAGCAGATCAGACGACAAAAGCGAATAGAAGTTTCATTCGCCGACATTTTCATGCTTTTAGCATAAGCCCTGAAAGAATTAGACCGCGCAGCTAACATTATTTGACTGTGACTATATCTCTTTTCATCGGTGCCAGTCGGGCGATTAATTTATTTTGAACGGAAAACGGGATTTCGCATTTTTCCATTGCGATCTGTAAGTCTTCTGCCAGAGCATTAAATTGAGCGCTGGTGATCCCTAATTTTTCATGAACGATTTTCATGTCGTCACCGCTGTACTTGCATGGGCCGTCTGCAAGCACGCAAAATTGCTCCTTGAGCAGTGAAGCCAGGCGCTTCATGTTGGTCTCTTTGAAGCCATCTTTGATGCGACTGTCGTTGAGGATTTGTTGTGCTGTTTCATCGACGATACGGCTGATGCCCGCATCTTGACCGAGATCTTCATACAACGTGCTGGCTTGCGCCTGGGGGGATATCCCGATTGCACTGATAAATAAGCACAGAAATAAGCACAGAAAAATGCGAACTAGTGTTTGGGGAAAGATGTTCATCTAGACTTATCCTTCTCTATCAATGACCGATTTGCACAGACAAATACCAGCCGTGCTGATCTTTAGTGTTAAATGCCGTAATGTCACCGATATCAACGTAAGCCAAAGTCACGGACACATTTTTATTCGGAAACCAGGCCAGGAAACCATCGTAATAGGCTTTTTCATGGTCGATGCTGAGATTGTTAGGTTTTTGCCGGTATTCTGCGCCGAGCGCCAGCTTGCGATTCAGCAGATAAGCTGCCGACACCTCTGGCATGACTTGATAACGATTGTGCAGATCACCACTAAAACCGAGTAAGCCCATTTGATTTGCTTTGGTCATCCTGAGTGTGCCATTGAGCAGCAAACTTTGTGCCAGAAATAGCTTGGTCGCGGACAGATAGTAATCCGTACCCTGGTTACTTTTTGCGCCTAGCTGAGTAACCTGTGTCACCCCCAGTGCATCGAGTCCGGTAACGTTTTGATCACGTTTATACATGGCACCGATCGCAATTTGTGGCCGCCAGTTATCCTGATCGGCAATCAGGTCACCCGCCAGCTTTAATTTGACGCCAACAACATCCTGACTCAGTTTTAATTTGTCTAATGGTGTCAGACTGCCACTAAATTCTTGTTTTGATAGTGACAGTTCTAGTTTGTCACAGATTCCTAGGGCAACGCCGTAAGTGCTCAACTGATAATCCTGGGTATTGAGCTGCGTCACATGGGCATTGAAGCCGTAGCTATCTTCCGTGCCGTAGCCAGTAATGACCGCCCACGGCACCAGACCAGCGCCGGCGGCTCCTTCGACTTGAATTACGCCAGCAGTGGCAAGTAATTTACCTTGGTCTGGCACAGGCAGGCTTTGTGCCCGGATCGCTTCTGTATTGAATCCGATTAGCCATATAGCGAAGCAAAATGGTAGGTGACGTAGGCGCATGGGATGGCAGTAATGTCGTGGTGTGACCGCTATGCTATCGCAAGTCAGTCAATTTTTTATCGGGTCATAAGCGGGTAATCGTGTGCAGGTAGTATTTAAAAAATAGAAATGTATCAGTCTTTGGCATCCGCAATCGTCGTTTTGCTAGCGTGACTGTGTCATAAACAACGTCTGATACTTTATTCTAAGGTAAATTTTTTCCGGCTATGGTTTTGCCTGTATTTTTGACGCAGTTATTATCGTTTTTTATTGATGACCGTATTCTCACAACAACATCCTAATCACACTTAATAACAAATGAATTAACATCGAATCGCGATTCTGAGGCTTGAATACATCTTGAAGTTAACGACGAATATTTGCCTTGCTTAGGAGAACTGATTTCGCGTATCTTCGTATAATTCTCTATTAGTTGCATTAAATTGCATGAAATTTCAATTTTTCTTTGTGAAACTGGCACAGTTCCCAATCAGTACATTGCTACACGACTGGTTCTAATCGAACAAAATTTATTTATATATTTATATATTTATTTATTTATTTATTTATTTATTTTTCGTTGTGAGTTTTTTAGTCACTTTATGAGTCGTTCTTCTTTACGTCGCGAGCTGGTTGTCCCAATTACTGCTGTGGTGATTGGTGTTGCCGTTGCGATCGGCTGGGTGTCGATGAAGGCAGGAAGTGACGCTGTTTTTTCATTGACCCAGCGTGTCTTGGTCGACATGGTTAGTCGGATTAATGTTGCCACAGAGAAGCATCTGGATGGTGCATTAACTGCACTTGAGTCCATTGCGCCTAGTTCAGCGCATATGCCAAAAGAACACCATTTCAACCCTGACCTACAAGTACTGGAAGATAAATTCTGGACTGCCAGTGGATTATTCATGGATATGAATAACTACGTCTATTTTGGTGGAAAGGACGGTAGTTTTCTTGGCGTTTATCGTATCTCGCAGAGCGACGTGCAATTATTTTTGCGTAGTCCTATTGATCAACGCAGAAGTGTCTATCAGGTGAGCGGAGTTGGTGATCGATCTCATTTAATTCGTACTGACGAATTTGATCCACGCAAGCGCCCCTGGTACCAGGCCGCCCGTAATTCAGAAGCCCCGGTGTGGTCGGGTATTTATAATAATTTTTCTTTTCATTACCCAACGATTACCCTGGCCAAAGCAGTTTTTGAAAAAAATCACGAATTTGCAGGTGTGGTTGCCACCGATGTGACGCTCAAAGAATTGTCTAACTTCTTGAGTAAGCTAGACATCAGCAAAAATAGCGTTGCCTACATTGTCGATGAGGATGGTTACATTGTGGCGACATCCGGGAAAGAGATTCCTGAGCGTACCGTCAATGGTATGCCCGAACGTATGCGTGCAGTTGATATGAAAACGGTTCTCATTAGCAGTACTTACGCCAAACTGAGTCAGTTAAATGTGAAAACACCAGAAACCCGGGAATTTGATTTGCCTATGGGGTTGGTGGACATGGCGATCTCTCCTTTGGGAAATAAGCAAGGCTTGCACTGGCAAACCATTGTGGCTGTGCCGCGCTCCGATTTTATGAGTAGTATTAATGAGGGTTTCTTACAAAGCGTGGCGATCGCCATTGCTTGTATTTTATTCGCACTGACCATAGGATTGACCATCGTTGAGCGCGTGATACGTGACATACGGAAGTTGACCGCAGCTGCAGAAAAATTTGGCAATGGCGAGGCCATGCCTAAGTTAGATATTCGTCGTACAGACGAGATTGGTATTCTCGCGCAGACTTTCACTGAAATGGAAAATAAACTGCGCTTTGATAAATTGACGCAAGTGGCCAACCGTGAATCCTTATTTGCCCAGATCAATCACTTACAAATCATGGCGAAGGAGCAGCCAGAAAACTTTAGCGGATTTACGTTGCTGTTCGTGGACTTAGACCGGTTTAAAAATGTGAACGATAATCATGGGCATGATGCTGGGGATAAAGTGTTGGTGATTACTGCAGCACGGTTGCGTTCAGCGATTCGTGATACGGATGAGGTCGCACGTTATGGCGGCGATGAATTTGTTTTGTTATTGAAAAATACGAAAACCACAATAGACATTCACAACATGGTGGAAAAAATATCGGTGTTAGTCGAAGAACCCATTGCGCTTGAAAATGCGATGGTGGGCATCGGCGCATCAATAGGCTGGGCCAGTTTCCCGGAAGATGGTGATGATTACGTGCGGCTCATCAAAATAGCTGACAGCCGCATGTACAACCGCAAACGTGACCGGAAAACGGCATCCATCGTTCATGCCGTTTGATTTGATTTCCATCTTTCAAGCCACGCCGGCATATTTCCCGCTGGCATAGGTTTACTAATGAAGTAGCCTTGAGCCTGATCGCAGCCAAGTTCTTTCAACAGCGCTAACACTTCTGCATTCTCTATTCCCTCGGCAACAACCCGCAATCCCATATTGTGCCCAAGATCGATCGTCGACTTAACGATCTTAGTATTGTCAATGTCCTGTTCCATTTTCAGGACAAAGGACTTATCGATTTTTAATTCATCCACCGGTAGGCGCTTCAGATAAGCGAGTGAAGAATAACCAGTGCCAAAATCATCGATCGACAATTCCATTCCCATGGCATGTAGCTTATCGAGGGTCAGATGGGCACGCACCGGGTCATCCATGATCGCGCTCTCAGTGATTTCCAGACAAAAACACTCAGGGAGCACCTGGTTTTTTTGTAGAATTTCAGCAAATTTCTCTGGCAATTCCTGATCCAGTAAATCACGGGTAGAAATATTGACCGAAATCTTTATATTAATGCCAGCGTTCTGCCATTGCTGACAGCACGCTGCCGCCGCATTCATTACCCAACGTGTGAGTTGGCGGATAAAACCGGTTTGTTCTGCAAACGGGATGAACTGATCTGGAAAAATCATGCCTTTTTCAGGATGGAACCAACGAACCAGTGCCTCGACTGCCACAACTTCATTACTAATGACCGAAACTTTCGGTTGTACATAAAGCTGAAAATGGTTTTGTTCCAATGCCGTGCGCATTTCTGTGAGCAAGGACAAACTTTGCTGGCTGGATTTGTCTATGGTTTGTGAATACAGCACGGCGCCGTTTTTGGCGAGTTTTGCTGCGTACATCGCCACTTCTGCATGACTCAATAAAGTTGCCGTATCATTCGCATGATCAGGATAACCCGCAATCCCAATACCGGCGCTGATGTCGACGGTCTGGTCTTCAATAGAAATTGGTTGTTCCAGCGTCAACAAAATTCTATTTGCCAGTTGCTGTGCCTGATCAACATTGGTGGCTGGTAAGAGAATCGCAAATTCATCCCCACCCAGACGTGCCGGTCGGCTATTGCCTGCTCCCAGTTCAGCACTGAGTCTGAGCGCAACCTGTTGGAGTAACACATCACCAAAGCGATGTCCCATGACATCATTGACGTGTTTGAAACGGTCCAGATCCATCATCAGTACAAAACAAGAATTGCCGCGTGATTTGGCGACACTGATCGCTTCATCGACCATATCAGTAAATAAGGCGCGGTTCGGTAAGGTCGTCAGATTATCCCAGTAAGCCAGTCGGCTGATTTCTTTCTCGCGTAGTGCAATTGCATCACGCATATGCGAAAAACTATTGGCAAGATCACCGATTTCATCATTTTGTTTGATGTCTATCGTGGTTTTGTAATCGCCAGTTCCAAGACGGCGCGCCGTTTCTGCCAATTGTCTGACTGGATTGGTAATGCGACGTGCGGTAATTGCGCTGAATATGCTGGCAATGATGCCGCCTAAGATGGTTAAGAAAAGCAAGTTTCTTTGTAATTTTTTATACGGTGCAACGGCCTGATTGATCGATAATTGCAATACGGCGACGGTCGCACTTTTTTCATTTTTAGCCAGCGGTAAGATGCGCTCACTATAGTGATCATCGTTGAGATTCAAGTCGCGAATAAAAGTCGATTTGGTGATTGCTGAGGGTAACAAGGCCGCTAACTTGTATTCTTCTTGTTCGTCTAATGTTGAGACATTAGGCATCCACGGACCATTATTTTTGGACGTAAATATACTAATTTGCATCGCCGATAATTCCCGCATGTCGTTGACTAATCTGCGGTCTATCGGAATCGCCATGGCGACCCAACTAATGGTGACCGGCGCGTTGACCGGTACCATGACCATTTGATATGGTTTGCCATCGACGATATCGGTACTGGATGCACTGCCTTTTTCTGTCGCGCTTTTGATCAGGTCGTAGACGCTTTTTTGAAAACCATGTGCCAGAGTATCACTGCTAGCAACGATGATTTTTCCATCTAACCCAACTACCATCGTCAGGTCGGCTTTGATGCGCTCACCATGATTGAGTAATGCGGACACCATAGTCTGTGTATCATTGGTACCGATCGCCTGGCGAAATGCATAATCTTTCGATAATAACGTGGCACCTTCTATGAGATGTTGTGCATTTTGTTCCAATAAATGCAGAAAAATTTTCTCGTTAAAAGCGAGACTGCTTTCAATCTGCGCACGAGCGTTGTCATCAATTGACCGGTCGATAAAGAAATATCCGGCCAATTGCAAACTCAGTAATAAGCTGATGAATAAGGTTACTACCCGGCTTTCCAGACTACGCAAGCGCATTTTTTCTCTTTCTTCAGGCTAGATTGATTTGGTACTTGATAATTCACGCAATGTTATCCTTGGGCTTGTACTTTTACGAAGGCAATCAATGAGAGTGCTTGAGGTTGCTTCGTCCTAAAGCGTAATTTAGCGCAGCTTAAACTTCAGGTGTAATGCAATGAGAGTTGATTCCGTACCGATTTTCATTTCTTCTGCCTGTGGTTCACTGCCAGTGGCTTGCTGGTAGTGCCAGACCTTCAGTATATATTTTCCTTGTGGCAATCCTGATAGGGTAGCGTTACCGTGGGCATCTGTTTTGGCAAAAAAAGGCGTATTGACGACGTGTATATAGGCCAACATCTGATCATGAATGTTGCATCCCACCGTTACCGTGCCGGCTTTATCAAATAACAGCGGTTCTGACGGCTTGCCTGAATACAGTTTTAATTCAAAAGTTTTGGCCGGTGAAAATGAATACGCCTGATGCTTGACCGTATCGTTATTCGGAAAAGAAATCAAAGTCCCGGTTTGTACCACCGTCACTAAGGGGATGAATTTCTTATTTTTTTGTTCGATGACCGCTGGCGCAGGTTTACTGTTGTTGATTGTAAACGTTGGTTCGGCGTAAACAATAGCATCTTCTACCGTTTGCCCGCTATTATCAGTCACCGTAACAATGGTATTAGCACGTGCACTATTGTTTGCTCCGGCGCATAGTAGTAAAGTGAGGGCAAAGAAACCTAAGAATTTAGCTGACATTGGCGTATCTCTCATGGGCGGCAAAGGCAGAATGTGCGAAATAGCTTCTTCTATCCTGGACTTGCATCAAATTTTTTGTAAAAACTTGTGAATACCTTATAAGCCTATCATTATTTGCTACACTGAATCAGCACATCAGATAAATTCCTTTATTATCCGGATGATGAGATAGTAATCCGATTTTTAAATGTTGCCTGGTGGAATTTTCACCCTCTTTTTTGGCTGTCTTTCGAGTACATTGCAGGGATCTCGAACATGGAATCCATTATCAAGCATTTGGTAGAAATTACCGGCTATCGCGACCATGATTTGCTCAATATCTCGATAGCGTCATCGTTACGCGAAATCTTCGCCGCCCGGTCGGCACGCATTTCTGAACTCAGTTATGACGGTACAAACTCTTTTCTTACTTCCAAAGTGGATATTACGGCGACTGGCGTCGATGTGATCGATCAGTCCGAGCCTATACCATTGTCGGATAAATTGAGCGAAATTCCGGAACTGAAAACGGCCATTGCCGGGCGTCAAGCGGTGATTGAATGTGTCACTGATAATGAGCCGCGTATATGCTTGTTGCTCTGGAATGCAGAGCAGTTGGAAGCATTGATAGAGCTGATTGGTCCAGGCAACCGTAATCTCAACACCATGGAAGTATTGCGTGGGATGCTGATTGTTTATAAAAATTTCCTGGCATTGCTAGACTACAACGAACGCGATTCGTTGACAGGTTTGCTGAACCGAAAAACCTTTGACGACAGCTACACCCGGATGTTGCGTATGAACGTCGGTCACCATCCTCTGGCGGAGGCTGAAGTTGGCGCTGATCAGTCAGAAACCGAAAATAAAGTGGAACATTACCATTGGCTGGCCGTGGTTGACATTGATTATTTCAAACGAGTCAATGACCAGTTTGGTCATTTGTATGGCGATGAAGTATTAATCTTAATTGCCAATATTATGCGCAATTCATTCCAGCCCAACGATCATTTATTCCGCTTTGGTGGCGAAGAGTTTTTGATTTTGGTGCATTCAAGTAGTCTCAGTGACGCACACAGAGTTCTGGATCAATTCCGTACCAATGTGGAGCAATACCATTTTCCGCAAGTCGGACAGGTCACGGTCAGCATAGGGTTCGCGCGGATTGATACGTTTGAGCCAGCCGTCGCGACAGTTGGTCGCGCCGATCAGGCTTTGTATTACGCAAAAACGCATGGTCGTAACCAAACCTGTCACTACGACATGCTGGTGGCGAATGGAGATTTACATCAGGAATATTCTAACGATATTGCCGAATTTTTCTAAACTGATGTTCATTTGGCGAGCTTGCGTGAGGTAGTTAACACAATCACGCTGCCAAGAATGATTGCCATCGCAAACATCGCTTTGCCTGATATGTGTTCGCCACCGAAGCTTGCTCCCAGTGCAACTGCAATCACTGGATTCACATAAGCATAACTGCCCGCCAGTCCAGTATGTACTTTTGACAGCAAATACATATATGCGGTGAAGGCGAGCAAAGAACCTGCGGTCACCAGATAAAACCAGGCGGCTACTGCTTTGAAAGTAACGGCACCCGTCGCATGTTCACCAATGATAGCGCTACACAGCACCAGAAAAATACCGCCTACCAACATTTCACTGGCAAAACCCATGCCGCCAGCCGCCATTTTTAATTTTTTCTGCGACAAAATTGAACCTACGTCCCAGCTCAAAATAGCTGCTAGCAACAAAATGATACCGATAGGTTTCGCCGCAAACTCACCGTCAGAAGCAAGCAACACCGCACCGGCAAAACCGCACACAATACCCAGCCATTCACGACGTTTGGGCCAGTCACCAAAAAGACCAGAAAGACCAGACAATATCATCGGTGAGCATGCAATAAATACCGCCGTTAATCCGGACGACACATATTGTTCGGCGCAGGCGGTTAAGCCCGTTCCGCCGCCTAGCATTAAGATGCCAACGATTCCGCCATCGCGCCATTCCCGCAGAGTCGGAATACGCGCACCACGCCACAGTTGCCACGCAAAGAGTATGGATCCAGCAGCAACGAAGCGCGTGCCTATCATCATTAATGGCGGGAATGACTCGAGTGCGACTTGAATCGCAAAATAAGTCGACCCCCAGACGATATAGACGGTGAGTAAGGCAATTAAAACAGAACGAGGCAAATGGCGCATAGTATTGGTGCTGGAATGAAACTAGGGATACAACAGTGTATGTGAGTCAGGAGCGATTTTAAATGGATAAAGCAAGGTAAATCAGGTACATTTCTTTTAAATCGACTGAAAAATCAAGGTTTTACCATGAAGATAGAATTTGACCTGATGGACGCAAAAATCCTCGATATTTTGCAGGCAGATGCCAGAGTCACGCTGGCCGAAATCGGTCGCCGTATTCATTTAAGTCAGCCAGCGGTTGCGGAACGTATCAAACGGATGGAGGCAGCGAATGTGATTACTGGCTATCACGCGCATGTCAATCCGGAAGCGCTTGGCTATGGCATTACCGCTTTTGTGCGGATAGCCAGCCGTTCCAGCGATATGCCAGTTGTCAAAATCGCGGAACAAGTACCAGAAGTGATCGAGTGCCACGCAATTACGGGCGAAGACTGCGTGATCGTTAAAGTTGTTGCACCATCGGTCAAAGAATTGGAGCGCGTCATCACCAGCCTCGCGCGTTGTGGCGTCACCTCGACTTCATTGATCTTATCGTCGTCGATCGAGCGACGGGCGATCAAACCTGTGGAGTAGGGTATGGAATTACGCCAGCTACGCTATTTTGTTGCTATCGTTGATCACGGATCATTGTCGCGTGCTGCCAAGGTCTTGCATATCGTGCAGCCTGCCTTGACGCAACAATTGCAGCAATTGGAAGAAGAACTCGGCGCGACTTTATTGCATCGTTCAGCACAAGGTATGCAGGCAACCGATGCTGGCAAAGTGTTTTATGAACATGCGCTGGCGATCTTAAAACAAGTCAGTGACGCCAAATCTGCAGTCGCGCAATCGACGGATAAGCCCAGCGGAACTGTTGCCCTGGGCATCCCGCAAAGTGCCTCCGGTGCGTTGGCATTTCCTTTACTGACAGCGGTACGAGCGGCATATCCAGATATCGTCTTTCAATTGACGGAAGAACTGACTGGCAATCTGACAGAACAGTTGCGCTCGGGGCGCTTAAATCTGGCGATTTTATTTGATGATGGGCAGCTCAGTAATTTTGCCACCACCGCGTTGGTCGAAGAAGAGATGATGTTCATCACGCGTGCCGGATCACAATTCGCTTGTAAGCGCAAATCGATCAGTCTGGAAAAAGCGCTGCAAGTGCCTTTGATTTTACCTAGCATTCAGCATGGCGTAAGGCCGCGCATAGAACAGGTCGTCAGGCAGCAAGGCTTGCGTATCGAAAACGTGATCGATATTACCTCAATAGCGATTTTGAAATCGGCACTCATGGCAGATATGGGGGCGACGATTTTACCGGTATCGCCATTGGTGGCAGAAATCGAGCGTGGTGAAATGATAGCGACGGCAATCAGCGACGTGCAGTTATCACGCACCGTCAGTTTATGCGCTTCAAAAAATATTCCGCTGACCAACGCCGCGATGGCAGTGGAAAAATTGGTTCTCGAACTGACGCGAGATTTATGTCAGAGCAAAAAATGGCTGGGAACTAAAAGTTTGATGGCAGACGTATCAGTGCGAGCAAAATAAATTTGCCCGCGCTGAGCTGAACGATGCCGCGTTTTTCTCAAGCTGCCAGCGCAGAGGGGGCTTGTTGGAGTAGGGCTGACAAACCAATAAACGCCGGATAGGGCTCGGTAATCACAAACACCGGTATCTCGGACAAATATTGCGTGAAACGTCCTTTTTGTTCAAATCGCTGACGGAAGCCTGAACGCAATATATAGTCACCCAGTCTGGGCACGATACCACCGCCGATATAGATGCCACCGCGTGCACCGAGTGTGACCGCCAGATTGCCCGCCATGGTTCCTAACATGTCACAAAAGCTAGCCAGTACGTCACTGCAAATCGGGCATTGTTGGTTCAGTCCACGTTGCACAATGTCTGGTGCTTCGATGTCTTCGGCAATTTGTTGTTGACTGGCAGCGAGCGCGCGATAAATCAATTTCAAGCCAGGACCAGACAACAACCGTTCGGCAGACACATGATCAAATTCTTGCCATGCAAATTCCAGAATATCAATTTCCCGTCGGTTTGCTGGTGTGAAACTGACGTGACCGCCTTCGCTGTGCAAAGGTTTCCAGCCATCGGCGGAAGGAATTAAGCCAGACACACCTAGTCCGGTACCTGCACCCAATAAACCAATCGCGCTATCTGGAATCGCTGTACGACCACCCACCTGCGTCAATTGTTGCATACCAAGAAGAGGCAGAGACATGGCTAAGGCGGTGAAATCATTGACTACATCCAGACTCTCCAATTGAAATAGCTGGCGTGTTGCTTCGATAGAGAAACTCCAATGATGATTGGTCATTTGTACCCAATCCCCGTGGATAGGATTGGCAATCGCAATCCCGGCATTTTTTACCTGATCAGCACCTGCTGCTCTCGCTTCGCTCGTCTGTAAATAGTGGTGCATCGCATCGGCAAGTTGCGGATAGTCAGCGCAAGCAAGTACCTTCACCGCCGCCAAAACACCAGGTGAAGTCTCCAAGGCAAAGCGGGCATTGGTGCCACCAATGTCTGCAAATAATTTAGGAAAGCGCATGTTTAGCTCCTTAGCACTGTTTATTACTGCTTAAAGCAGACTTTGCTCAGTTTCCGGATCAAAAAAAACTGCCTTCGATAAATCAAAAGCCAGTCGCATCGCCTGACCGGGTTTCGCCGCCGCACGTGGATGGGTGCGGCAAGTAATGCGTTCGCCATTAAAGCTGGAGAACACCAAGGTGTCGGGGCCGGTTGGTTCCGTCAGATCAATGACGCAATCGACTTCAGTGGGGTGATAGCCATTGGCTGATTCAGAGCGGCGCGCGCTTTCAGCATCAGTGACGTGTTCAGGGCGGATACCTAAAATGATGTCGCCGTCTTTGTTGCGTAAGCCTTTAACCGCCTGCAGATGAGACGTAGGAATAGGTAATACCGTTTGCTTACCCGCGTGTTCCACTGCAAAACCCAGACCATCTTGATGAGTTTGTAATTTGCCACGTAAAAAATTCATCGATGGTGAACCGATAAAACCTGCAACGAACATATTTGCTGGTCTGTCGTAGATTTCTTGTGGGCTGCCAAATTGCTGAACTACACCATCTTTCATCACCGCGATCTTGTCGCCCAAGGTCATCGCTTCTACCTGATCATGCGTCACATAGACCGTGGTGGTTTTCAGACGTTGGTGCATCAGTTTGATTTCGGCACGCATTTCTACGCGCAGTTTTGCATCCAGATTTGATAAAGGTTCGTCGAACAAAAACAGTGAAGGGTTGCGTGCAATCGCTCGCCCCATCGCTACGCGCTGGCGCTGACCGCCAGACAAATGCGCTGGTTTGCGATCGAGTAAATGCGTCATTTGCAACGTCTCGGCAACGCGATCAACAATTTTCTTTTGCTCTGCTGCCGGCACTTTGCGTATGCCTAAGCCGAAAGAAATGTTTTCACGTACTGTCATGGTTGGATACAGCGCGTAGGACTGGAACACCATTGCAATATCGCGCGACTTGGGTGGTACGTCGTTGACGCATTTGTCGCCAATGTAAATGTCACCTTCAGAGATTGGTTCCAACCCAGCAATCATGTTTAATAACGTAGATTTGCCGCAGCCAGAGCCGCCAACCAATATCAGAAATTCGCCGTCCTTAATTTCTAAGTTGATGCCTTTTAAAATTTCTGCACCGTTCGGATAGACCTTACGTACACCGCGGATGGATAAGCTAGCCATGTTTTATATCTCCTGATTTCTTATTGCAGCACGTCGTCATAGTTGGACCGTGCGGCGATCTATCTTTGTTTTGGTAGGTGTTAAGTTGTATACACTCAGCACTACAAAATTTAGCCTTTGACTGCACCGGCAGTTAAGCCGCGTACAAAATATTTTCCAGCCAATAAATACAATCCTAACGTTGGTAGCGCAGCGATAATTGCGGCCGCCATATTGACGTTGTATTCAGTGACGCCAGTGGAAGTATTGACCAGATTATTCAAGGCAACTGTCACTGGTTGTGCATCGGTACCACCAAACACGACACCAAATAAAAAGTCATTCCAGATTTGTGTGAATTGCCAGATAAAGCACACCATAAAAATCGGCAAGGACAATGGCAGTATGACGCTGCGATAAATCCGGAAAAAGCCTGCACCATCGATCCGCGCTGCTTTGACTAATTCATCCGGAACGCTGATGTAGTAATTGCGGAAAAACAAAGTGGTAAAAGCAACGCCATACACCACGTGAACGAACACCAGACCCATCGTGGTATTGGCGAGTTCGGCTAAACCCAACAATCGCGCCATCGGCAAAATCACAACCTGGAAAGGGATAAAGCAACCTACCATTAATGCCGTGAAAATAATTTCTGAACGTTTGAATTTCCAGTGCGCGAGTACATAACCGTTGAGCGAACCGATCAGGGTAGAAATCAATACCGCAGGCACCGCCATCTTGACCGAGTTCCAGAAATAAGGTGACAAACCATCGCAACGCACACCAGTACATGCACCGCCCCAGGCTTTTTGCCATGCATCAAAGGTCGGGTGACGTGGAAAATCGAGCAAATTACCGCTGCGGATTTCATCCAGCGATTTAACCGATGTCGTCAGCATCACATACAAAGGAGCGAGGTAATACAGCGCGCAAAATATCAGCAAGGCATAAATGAAAATACGTCCCGGACTGAAAGTGAATTTGGAATCAGTGCCCATGTTTGGCCTCCTTACTTTCCAGATAAATCAATGGCACCAAGACTGCCAACACGGTCATCAACATCATCATGGCGGAAGCAGCGCCCAAACCAAGCTGACCGCGGGTGAAAGAAAATTGATACATAAAAATCGCTGGTACGTCGGATGAAGTACCTGGTCCACCCGCTGTCAATGCCATCACCAAATCGAAACTCTTAATAGCGATATGCGATAACACTAACAACACGCTAAAAAACACAGGGCGCAAGGCAGGAATCACAATGCGGCGATAAATGGTCGGCAAACTCGCCCCATCGACCATCGCGGCTTTGATGATGCTATCGTCGACACCGCGTAAGCCTGCGAGGAACAGCGCCATCACAAAACCAGAAGACTGCCAGACGCCCGCAATGACAACGGTATAAATCGCCATATCAGAATTGACCAACCAGTCCATAGAGAAGTCAGGAAAGCCCCACTCACGCACCATTTTTTCTAAACCCAGACCAGGATTTAAGATCCACTTCCACGCTACACCGGTAACGATGAAGGATAGTGCCATCGGGTACAGATAGATGGCGCGTAGGGCGCCTTCCATACGAATTTTTTGATCCAGAAAGACCGCCATCAGCAGCCCAACGACCAGGCAAAACAGAATAAACAAACCACCAAAAATACCCAGATTGGCCGCTGATACCCACCAGCGATCCAATTCAAACAGGGCTTGATACTGACCAAATCCGGTCAGCTCGTAATTTGGCATCAGACGCGAATCAGTCAAAGAAAGATAGGCGGTGAATGCGATAAAACCATACACAAACAGCAACGATGCAAATACCGTTGGCGATAACACCAGACGCGGCAACCAGACATCTGCGAAAGCTTGCAGACGATTTGGCATAGAAGCTTTTTTGGGTGAATAGGGAATTTTTATTTCTGACGGGGATGTAACCGACATGCTTGTCTCCGGGGGGTGAGCTGAGCTGATGCAGGGGGGAGGTTCTGCATCAGCTCACCAGCGAGGTCATTGACTAAGCTGGTACTCGGGTGAAACCTAAGGAATCTTTACTTCGTTTTTGCAGCTTTCGCCAATGCTTGCACTGCTGCTTGCGATGTCATGTTGGAATTCATGAATTTCGCAATCACGTCTTGAATTGCACCAGCTTTAGCGGAGTCAATTGCCATACCGTGCGCAAAACTAGGTACAAAACTGCCTGCTTTGCTGCTTGCATCCATATCGTCCATGGATTTCAAAGCGCAGCTATCGAACTTCGCACGAGAAACACCTGCACGAGCTGGGATGGAACCTTTGTTCAAGTTAAATACTTCCTGAAATTCCGGGCTCATCACCGCGCCAGCCAAAGTCAGTTGGGCTTTTTGTGCGTCGGCACCTTTGACGGCAAACATCGTCAGAGAGTCGACGTTAAACGTGAAAGATTTTTCTGTGCCAGGTGCTGCAACACACAAGAAATCTTTACCTGGTTGTTTGCCAGCAGCGGTAAATTCTCCTTTTGCCCAGTCACCCATGAATTGCATACCGGCTTTGCCATTAATGACCATCGCTGTTGCCAAGTTCCAATCACGACCTGCAGAGTCTTTGTCGATGTACGTTTTGATTTTTGCCAGGGTATCAAAGGTTTTGATCATCGTCGGACCAGTCAGACTTGCCTGATCCAATTGTACAATCGCTTTTTTGTAGAAATCGGCACCGCCTACACCCAAGGCGACAGATTCAAATACCGTCGCGTCTTGCCAGGGTTGGCCACCGTGGGCAATTGCGACGTAACCAGCTTTTTTGATTTTGTCTGCGGCGTCAAAGAATTCAGCAAAATTCGTTGGTACTTTAGCGCCCGATTTTTTCAATACTTCTGGATTGACCCACAACCAGTTAACACGATGCACATTGACCGGTGCTGCGACATAGTGGCCTTTGTATTTCATGATATTGGCCAGCATAGGTGGCAGGGATGCATCCCATTTACCTTCAGCTGCTGCCGCATCAATATTTGCCAATACGCCTTCATTGCCCCATTCCTGAATCGATGGGCCTTTGATTAATGCTGCGGTTGGCGCGCTACCAGCGATAACGCGGGCTTTGAGTGCGGTCATGGCGTTTTCACCAGCACCACCGGCCACCGCGAAATCTTTCCATGCCACGCCCTTGGCTTCCATCATTTTTTTCAATTCAGCGACCGATTTGGCTTCGCCACCTGAGGTCCAGTAATGCAATACTTCAACTTCTGCTGCCTGGGCAACGCTAGCGCCTGCGAGTAACGTGGTGCCTGCCAGAACTGCGAGTGTCAGTTTTTTGAGTTTCATTTGAGTCTCCGTCTTGTTTTATTGACTGAATATGGACTGATTATTGACTACATCATTGAATAACTACCTGAATCGAGCACCTGGCAACTTAGCTAGTGTGCTCGCAGAATTTTTCAGGTGTATTACCACCATGCCTCGACTTGAACGCCAGCAGAGGTGCCGCTGGTACCGTTGTTGTAGACTGGGCCGGAGTTATTGCTGGCGTTGACGGCGGCAGTTGCCGCGTTATTCCATTTGCCGTAACTGACAAAGAAACGCAGTTCAGGGCGTGACCAGTAGCTTTCGCCCATAGAGATTGCTGGAGCAAAAGTCAGTTTGGTCAGGCGGGCATCAGGGCCGCCTGTTGCGGACGTCACACGGTCAGTACCCAGTTCCAATTGCAATTTCAGATGCGGCATGATGGCGTAGACAGGGCGTACACCCAGACTGGTCCATGTTGTGGAGCCGGCATTAGATTTATCTCTTTGCATCAAAGCCACAAACTCAGCACTGAATTGTTTAGTAGGTTGAACCACCAAATCGTCAAAAATACGGGTACGGGTAACATCAGAACCCAGCAAGGTACTACCTGAGGAACCCATACGGTCATTGCCGACACCAATGCCTGTGCCAGGGCCTACGCCGTATTGGATGCCCAACGTATTACCACCACCCCAGACATCTTGTTTATGCATCACACTTAACTGCCAGCCGCTATGGGTATTGGTTCCCTGGGATTTAATCGCGGTCAACACTGCATCGACTTTGCCGCCTTCATTAACTGGCAGACCTTCGTAGATAAAGTTTTGACGAATAGCGGCAGAGGTGTTGGTGACCAAACCTGTAGTTGGGTCAATATTGTTGGTATCGTTGTCTTTGAAGATGGCGTAGCTGAATTTACCCGGGCCAGCCTGGATGCCGTCTAAACCACCGCCAGTACCATTCAGATTCACGAATTGCAAATCCAGCATATGAATATCTGGGCGGTAGTAGTAACGCTTACCTATCCAGGCTACGCCGCCATTTAAGAAATCAACGTTTTTAGCTTCAACGTAAGCTTTAGCGATTTTCAGCGAAGCATTACCAAAGTCAGAACTTGGGCTCCAGGCATTGGCCCATAAGGTACCTGTGAATGTGACGCCATCAACTGCTTTTGCCAGCGTGGAAGTGTAGCCGCCTTCGAAATACGCATCACATTCGTTACCGAGACGGTATTTCATAGTATTGCCGCCAAGACCAAAACAGCTTTGTGGACCACCGGAAGAACGAGTGCCTGCGCCATCACGCAAATAGCCATGAAAACCATCTTCATCATGGCCAGCATCAGCGTAAGTCAGTCCGGAAGTGAGCGCGAGTGCCAGCGCCAAAGGCAATGCTTTGAGTGTAGTACGAGTCATTTTGTCTCCGTGATAGTTGAGTGAACAATGCTCAACAAAGTCTGTGCTTTTTTATTTCTTGCTTTGAGCTTGTTTTTTTATTGCATGTCGTTTGACAGCGATCGGACAGTAACACCGCTATGAATGTGATTTCAACATCACGGGCTGACGATGAGGCTTGAATGTTAAGGTATTGATTTATAAGGATTTTGTATTTTTTTATTTTTTGACGGCCTTACGTTTCCTTACATAAGTCCTGCGAAAATTTTTAAATCAAATGGACTTTCACAGAGGTGCAAGTGAAATCAGGCTATTGTGAGTAGAATCATAAAAACTCATAAAAACTTACGTTTCTTTACAAATAGCTAGCGTTCATTACGGTGGTAATGCCACTTTGGTCTTCAGTTGGGCTATAGTGTTCGCCGAGACAAGGAAGGACCCCTCAGGTGCAAAAAGAAAAAAAAATATTCTTGCCCTATGCGGAATTTGCCGATGAAGCACAGCCAGACACACAAAAATATCTCGTCTATCTCGTTTATACGGGACTATTTTTGCTCGCTACTCTTCTATTGATGGCAAATGCGCAAGCTCAGACCGTGCAGGTGCTGCATTGGTGGACATCCACCAGTGAAGAAAAAGCGATTGCAAGTTTGTCCGGGCGTATGGCACAAGAAAATATCGTTTGGAAAAATGCTGTGATTCCCAGTGGATCAGGGATAGGTGCTGGCATCGTTTTGAAAAGCCGCATGCTGGCCGGTGACGCGCCGGAAGTGGCACAACTCAATGGCGTAATCATTTCTGAATGGGCGGATCTTGGTTTATTGCAGGAATTAGATCCTGTCGCCAGTAGTGGAAAATGGGAAAAGTCACTGTTTCCAACAGTGTGGCGTCTGATACAGCCAAAAGGCCACCCGGTTGCTGTGCCGCTAGGAATTCATCGCATTAATACCTTGTTTTACAACCGTAAAATTTTCGCCAAATTCGATCTCAGTCCGCCGTCGAACTGGGATGAATTTGATGCGCTTGCCAAGAAGCTGCAACAAGCGGGTATTACGCCGCTGGCGCAAAGTTCTGAGCCGTGGCAGCTTGCTACTTTATTTGAAACCCTGGTTTTGTCAGAATCCGACGCTAACTTTTATCGCGACGCCTTTGTGAAGAAAAGCTCGCAAGCCTTTGTTGATCCGCGCTTTGGTCGTGCCTTGAGTCGTTTGCGAAGTCTGAAAAAATATATGCCTGCTCCCTTAACTGAACGCACATGGATTGCTACCACTCGTATGTTGGCCGATGGCGATGCGGCGATGCTGGTGATGGGGGATTGGGCGAAAGGTGAACTGAACTCCTGGGGTATCGCCACCGACATTGGGTTTTCATGTGCCGCCGTACCCAATACTGCGAATTACCACTTATACGATATTGATACGCTGGTCATGTTAGATAAGGGCGCGGCAGCTCGCAGTGCTCAGGAAAAAATCGCCCAGATTGCAGTTTCACCAGTGGTGCAAACTGAATACAATCAGATCAAGGGTTCGATCCCGGTATTACGCAATCCCGAACTGAACAAAATGGATAGCTGCTCGCAAACTTCATGGAAGATATTTTCGCGCGGTAGCGCAGTACAAGTACCTAGTCTGGCACACCGCATGGCGACCGACGAAATATCAAAAGATGCCATCATCGCGGAAATCATGCGTTTCTTCTCGAACGACAGCTTGTCTGTCAGTGATACACAAAAACGGCTGGCAGCGATTTCCCGTACTCTACCAAAATGAAAATCTGGATATGACACGCAAGATACTTATCGTCGATGACGACCAAAAAACCCGTACTCTACTGAAAGCCTATCTCGAAAAGAATCAATACGAGGTCAGACTTGCACATAACGGGGAATCGTTTCTGGCGGAATTTCAGCGTTATGTTGATGAACTGTCGATGGTGATACTTGACGTGATGTTGCCTGATACTGATGGTTTTGCTTTATGTAAAATCGTGCGCCAACGTTCAAATATTCCCATCATTATGCTGACCGCCAGCTCCGACGAAACAGATCGCGTGGTTGGTTTGGAATTGGGGGCTGATGATTACATTGGCAAGCCATATAGTCCGCGTGAATTGTTAGCGCGTATCAAGGCGATCCACCGACGCATGGGTACCGAAAGCAATGCGCCACCGCGCTTCTATCGCTTTAATGGATTTACCCTGGATGCTGTCGAACGCACGGTGGTCAATGCTGAATCTGAAATTGTTCCATTGACCGGACTGGACTTTCAGTTGCTGAAATATTTTGTAGAGCACCCGGGCGATATCCTCGATCGCGGGATTTTGTGCGAAGAAACCCGTGGACGTGATTCAGGTCCGCTGGATCGGTCATTAGACGTGCAGATTAGTCGCTTACGTCTACGTTTAAATGATGATGGTAAGCAGCCATTCATTATCAAAACGGTGCGCGGTGCTGGCTACGTTTTTTCTGCTGATGTCAGTGTGTCCAATGTCTGATCAAATCCGCCAGCGTTCATGGACGCAGCGCATTTTGCCCTCTTCTCTGCTTGGGCGTTTGTCCGTCGTCATGGTCGCCGGGGTGATGCTGACGCAATTTGTTGGCAATGCGTTCTGGGCGGCGCAAATGCGCAAAGAGTCGCAGATAGAAGTGACGGAGTCATCGCAGCATTTAGCGCAAAGTGCTGCGAGCACGATTCGCTTTTTTATGAGCCCGCCGCCAAATTTCCGGTCGCTGATCATTCAACAATTTCGTGAAATGGGTGGCACCCGTTTTTACGTCAATTTAAATAGCGCACCGATTACCATCAAGGATATTCCTGAGCAAGCGTTGACAGCACTCGCCAAAGAAAAATTTTCAGCGGCGCTCAAAAAAGTCCTGCCGAATATTTCAAAAACCCAGCTGAATTTTACCTGGCCTGATGATCTGGTCTTGTCAGAAGACGGTGCAGGGATTGGTGATGTACCTGACCGTTGGGTGCAGCATATTCTGGTCACCAAGCCAAATCCGGCACCGATATTGGTGTTGCAAGTCGAAATGGAACCTGGACATTGGTTATATCTGGCGACCTTGATGCCGAACCCATATTTTTTGGATAGCAATGATCCTTTATCTGGTGATCGCGTCGTTTTACAAGCCTTATCCTTAGCTGCGGTGTTGCTATTATCGATTTTGGTCGTGAGCTGGATTACCCGTCCTTTGGCCGCTTTATCAGAAGCTGCATCAGCATTCGGCAATGGTGAGTCCGCACCAGAATTGCCGGAAACCGGTAGCCGTGAATTTGTGAACACCGCACGCGCCTTCAGTGCCATGCGCGAACGCATCGCCCGCTACATTGAAGACCGTGAACGCTTATTTGTCTCGATTTCGCATGATTTGCGCACCCCGATTATGCGCTTGAAATTACGTGCTGAATTATTGGATGATGATGACATTCGTAGTGAGTTTCATGACGATCTGGATGAACTCGATATGATGGTCAAAGGCGCTTTGCAATGCGTGAAGGATAGCGACATTTACGAGAATCCGACTGAGATACGCTTAGACCCATTAATTGGTCGCATGGTGCGTGGCGTTGGTTTGGCCGGGCATCAAATATCGTTTCAAGAATCCGGTCTTTCCGTGTCCGCGAAACCATTGGCCTTAAAACGGGCGATAGGTAACTTGTTAAATAATGCGATTCATTATGGGAAGCAAGTCGAAATTTCGGCGATAGAAACAGAGTTTGCAATAGAAATTCAGATCCGTGATCACGGCCCTGGTGTTCCTGAGGAAGCTTTAGATCGATTGTTTGATCCTTACGTGAGGCTCGATCATGGCCGCCAGCAAAATCAAACGGGCCTTGGCCTGGGCTTAAGTATTGCGCGTGACATTGTGCAGGCGCATGGTGGCAAGTTGTTGTTGAGCAATGTAGTTGGTGGTGGGTTGTTGGCTTGCATACAATTGCCTAAGCACGGCTGATTTCATCGTTAGCTCTTCATAGGACTAGTTGCACCTGAGCACAACGGACAACATAGAATGACATGCCCCATCATTTTTCCTGATACCCCTATTTTTATTCCGTATTTTCCTAAAACCCTTTCCCGCTCTACACTGTATTCACAGCAGATTTCAAAGGAAGTCGAAGAAGCGCTGCAGCGAAATTTCGAAAGCTTCTTTTGATGTCTCTTTGATTCGGCCAACATCGATGGTGATGAACTTATCGCAATCTCCTAGGCAACCTGGACGAGTTTATTTGGGTAAATGTGATGCCAATGCAGTGGGGATGCAATAAGGTAGCGTCTTGCTATCGAATTTTGTGTCGAATTCGAATAAAATGGCTGCTATCTCAGCCAACGCAACGAGAACCTATACCCGATACCTCGCTATAGGTTACGAGCAAACTTGTGTCTTACCGGATGCAACGCATGTTCTTTGCGATCTAAATTACAAATTTTGGAGCCACACATGTCATCCGACACCAATCTGGAGTCTGCTGGACTCACGTCCACGTCTTCCTCTGCGCAAAACATTGCATCACCAGTCAGCGCAACCGAAAACACTACCCCTCAGCTACACGACGTCAAACTCGACGATAAATATACCTCCAATAGCGGTACGATTTTTTTATCCGGCATTCAGGCATTAGTGCGCTTGCCGATGATACAAAGACAACGTGATCTTGCTGCGGGTCTCAATACAGCTGGGTTTATATCCGGCTATCGCGGTTCGCCCTTGGGTGGTCTGGATGAAACATTGTGGAAAACCAAAAAATTACTCGAACAAAGCCATGTGCAATTTGTTCCTGGCGTCAATGAAGATTTAGCCGCCACCTCGGTCTGGGGTACCCAAACCGTTGATCTGATTGGCCCAGCCAAATACGACGGTGTGTTTGCGATGTGGTACGGCAAAGGCCCTGGTGTTGATCGTAGTGCCGACGTGTTCAAGCACATGAATCACGCGGGTACCGCCAAACACGGCGGTATTTTGTTAGTCGCCGGTGATGATCACGGTGCATACTCTTCGACATTACCGCATCAGTCCGACCATATTTTTTCTGCGTGCATGATCCCGATGTTGTACCCAGCCAATGTGCAGGAATACCTGGATCTCGGTTTGCACGCGTGGGCGATGTCCCGCTTCTCTGGTTGCGCCGTGGGCTTTAAAGCTCTGGCTGATACGGTTGAGTCCACTTCTTCTGTCGACGCAGATCCTTTCCGTCTGAAGATTACGATTCCAGAAGATTTTGTCATGCCTGAAGGCGGTTTGAATACGCGTTTGTCACTCGACACGCTCGGCATTCAGGCACGTAAGCAAGAAGCACTGATGCAGGATTATAAAATCTATGCAGCATTAGCTTATGCGCGCGCGAACAAACTCAATCACGTCACAATTGATAGCCCGAACGCTAAGCTCGGTATTGTGGCTTCGGGTAAGTCTTACTTAGATGTGTTGGAAGCATTAGAAGAACTCGGGATTGATGAAAAATTTGCCGCCGACATCGGCATTCGTCTATACAAAGTGTCGATGCCATGGCCTTTAGAGCCGGATGGCGTACGTGAATTTGCGCAGGGGCTAGACGAAATTCTGGTGGTGGAAGAGAAGCGCCAGATGGTTGAATACCAGCTCAAAGAACAACTCTACAACTGGCGCGATGACGTACGTCCACGCGTAATTGGCAAGTTTGACGAAAAAGGCGAATGGGTACATCCACGCGGTGAATGGTTGCTGACATCTAAAGCCGATTTCTCGGTCGCACAAATTGCTCGCGTGATTTCTTCACGTATTGCCCGCTTCCATACCAGCGATCTGATCAAAGCACGTCTGGCATTTTTGGAAGCCAAAGATGTGGTGCTGACCAAACAAGTCAATACACCGGCACGTCCCGCTTACTACTGCTCAGGTTGCCCACACAATACCTCAACCAAAGTACCAGAAGGTAGTCTGGCGTTGGCGGGTATTGGTTGCCACGTCATGGCGACAGCGATCTATCCTGAATTTAATAAGCTCACTACCCATATGGGCGGCGAAGGTGCACCGTGGATTGGTCAGGCGGCGTTCTCGACCTTACCGCATGTCTTCCAAAATCTGGGTGATGGCACGTATTTCCATTCTGGTTATCTGGCGATCCGCGCGGCAGTTGCTGCTAAGGTCAATATCACCTACAAGATTTTGTACAACGATGCGGTCGCCATGACCGGTGGTCAACCAGTGGACGGCATTATCAGCGTGCCAATGATGGCGCAACAAATGGCCGCCGAAGGTGTGAAGCGCATTGCGCTGGTGACCGAAGATTTATCTCGCTATTCCGATCGTTCTAATTTGCCAGAATTTTTGACTTTGCATGATCGTAAAGACATGGATGCGGTACAGCGCGAATTGCGTGAATTGCCAGGCTGCAGCGTCTTGATTTACGACCAGACTTGCGCCGCCGAAAAACGTCGCCGTCGTAAAAAAGGTGAATTCCCCGACCCAAATCAGCGCATGTTCATCAATGAAGCCGTGTGCGAAGGGTGTGGCGATTGTGGCGTGCAGTCCAACTGTACGTCCATCATGCCTGTAGAAACCGAATTCGGCCGCAAACGTAGCATTGATCAGTCCTCCTGCAACAAAGACTATTCTTGCGTCAAAGGTTTCTGCCCAAGTTTTGTTACGGTAGAAGGTGGCAAATTACGTAAATCTAAAACTGGCACCGCCAAAACTGATGATTTCGGCGCCTTGCCAGAGCCCGTCTTGCCAGCTTGTGCGACTTCTTACAATATTTTGCTCAATGGTATCGGTGGTACCGGCGTGATTACGGTTGGTGCTCTGTTGGGTATGGCGGCACATCTGGAAGGCAAGGGCGCATCCGTGCTTGATATGACGGGGATGTCGCAAAAAAATGGCTCGGTCACTTCGCATATCCGTATCGTCAATAACGGCAACAAATTACGTGCGCAGCGCATTGCGACCGGTGAAGCGGATCTGATTTTAGGTTGCGATATATTGACTGCCGGTGCGCATGATGCGATCTCCAAGATGCGCGCTGGCCGCACTCGTGCGGTGATCAACACGAATGAACAACCAACTGGCCCGTTCGCTAAAAATCCAGATTGGCAGTTCCCATTGGAATCGACCGAACATTTAATTTCTGAATCGGTCGGCGGCAACGTCGACTTTATCAATGCAACCAAAATTGCGACCGCCTTGATGGGTGATTCAATCGCAACCAATTTGTTCATGCTCGGTTTTGCGTATCAAAAAGGTGCGATTCCAGTCTCAGAAGCCGCGTTGTTACGAGCGATTGAACTCAATGGCGTAGCGATCGAATCGAATAAAAAAGCCTTCTTGTGGGGTCGTCGCGCTGCCTTTGATCTGGCACGCGTAGAAAAAATCGCGATTCCTGCTCAGGCAATGGTTGTCCAGATGCCACAGAGCCTCGACAGCGTCATCAAACGCCGCGTGGATTATCTGACCGCGTATCAAAACGCGACATATGCAGAGCAATACACGGCATTGGTCAATCGCGTGCGTGCTGCGGAAGCCACATTGGGCGTGGGCAACAAGTTGACCACGGCAGTGGCGAAGTATTACTTCAAACTCATGGCCTACAAGGATGAATACGAAGTCGCACGTTTGTACACGGATGGCCAATTCACTGAAAAGCTGAAACAGCAGTTTGAAGGGGATTTCAGCCTGAAATTCAATATCGCGCCACCGTTATTCTCGAAGAAAGATGCTCAAGGGCATCTGATCAAAGCGCAATATGGTTCCTGGGTCTGGCATGCATTTGGCATTCTCGCCAAGTTAAAAGGCTTGCGTGGTTCTAAGCTGGATGTTTTTGGCTATACAGAAGAGCGTAAAGCTGAGCGTGCGATGATTGTTGAATATCGGGCAACCATAGAGCAACTGCTGACGAATCTGAACGCCGATACGCTGGAAACTGCCATCGCGGTCGCCAATTTGCCAGAAAAAGTACGCGGTTTTGGCCATGTGAAAGAAAAAGCCATGCAAGCGTATCAGGCTGAAAAAGCAGCGTTGTTAAATAAACCAGCCAAACGCGCTGCGGCGTAAGACTTCGCTGTTGGGTTTTTGCTGGCCCTCTCCTATGATGGGAGAGGGTAGCAAGCCCCCAATAAAGCCACCGTAATACAAAATAAGCGTTAAAACTACAAATCGCTCAACCTATTATTTATGCGGCCTTCCAGACATTTTCACTCTGAGAGCATTGCTGGTATTAGGGGAAGCATATTTAAATATTCGTATTGACGTTTACGTTAACGTCATATAAGTTAGCTGATCAATTCGCTAGCAATAACCACCCGATGAAGCATATGTAGGCGTATGCTTTACCGAAAAATAGACTGTTGAGGAAGACATGACCGACCTGTCCGTAGCCCAAAATCTGACCGAATACAAACCAGCGAATAAGGTGCGTTTCGTCACCGCCGCTTCTCTGTTCGATGGCCATGACGCCTCGATTAACATCATGCGCCGTATTTTGATGGCGAATGGTGCAGAAGTGATCCATCTCGGCCACAACCGTTCCGTCGAAGAAATCGTTACCGCGGCGTTGCAAGAAGACGCGCAAGGTATCGCCATTTCCAGTTACCAGGGCGGCCACGTCGAGTACTTCAAATACATGATTGATCTGTTGAAGCAACGCGGCGGCGCACATATCAAAGTTTTTGGCGGTGGTGGTGGTGTGATCGTGCCTGAAGAAATTGCCGATCTGCATGCCTATGGCGTGACCCGTATTTTTAGCCCGGAAGATGGTCAGCGCATGGGGCTGGTCGGCATGATTTTGTCGATGATCCAGGCGTGCGATGTTGATCTGTCCACCTATGCCCCAACCAGCCTGAGTGTATTGCAAGAAGGCGATATCGCCGCCAAACACCGTCCATTAGCCCAACTGATTACGGCGCTGGAAAACGACAAAGTCTCTCCTGCCTTGCGTGCTGAGATCACCAAAGCCGCGGAACAAATTAAAATTCCGGCATTCGGTATCACCGGCACGGGTGGCGCTGGTAAATCCTCGTTGACCGATGAACTGATTCGCCGTATCCGTCTGGATCAAGATGACAACCTGAACATCGCGTTGATTTCGATTGATCCTTCACGTCGTAAATCTGGTGGTGCTTTGCTGGGTGACCGCATCCGTATGAATGCGATAAATCCATGGAAAGGCAATGTCAAAGTTTTCATGCGCTCGCTGGCAACCCGCGAAGCAGGTTCCGAAATTTCTCAAGCCTTACCTGACGTGATTGCCGCTTGCAAAGTAGCGGGTTTTGATCTGGTCATCGTTGAGACCTCTGGTATCGGTCAAGGTGACGCTGCGATTGTGCCGCACGTTGATGTATCGATGTATGTCATGACGCCGGAATTTGGTGCTGCATCCCAATTAGAAAAAATCGACATGCTCGATTTTGCTGATTTCGTTGCGATCAATAAATTCGATCGCAAAGGCGCTCAGGATGCCTTGCGCGACGTGGCGAAACAATATCAACGTAACCGCGAATTGTGGACTAAAAAGCCAGACGACATGCCAGTCTACGGCACGCAAGCTTCCCGTTTCAATGACGATGGCGTCACTGCCTTGTACCAGGGCTTGTTGCCTGCGCTGGCAGCACGCGGATTGAAAACCACCACCAGCAAATTGGCGCTGGTGGATGTCAAATTCTCCAGTGCAAAAAATGTGATCGTACCGCCAGCACGCAGCCGCTATCTGGCTGAGATTGCCGATACGGTACGCCATTATCACAAGCAAACTGGCAAACAAGTTAACCTCGCGCGCGAGCGTCAGCAACTGCAAGAAACCAAGCGCATGCTGAGCAAATCCGGCAAAGCCCAAGATGCATTCGGTTCCATCGATGAATTGATTACAGAGCGTGACGTTCACCTGAACGCCGAATCCAAACAACTCATCAACATGTGGCCTGACATGCAAGCCGCGTACGCTGGTGATGAATATGTCGTCAAAATCCGCGACAAAGAAATCCGCACTCGTTTAACGCAGCAAACTTTATCTGGCACCACGATTCGTAAAGTCGCATTGCCACGCTTTGTCGACCATGGCGAAATCCTGCGCTGGTTGTTGCTGGAAAATGTTCCAGGCTCGTTCCCATTCACCGCTGGTGTATTTGCGTTTAAACGCGAAGGCGAAGACCCAACCCGCATGTTTGCTGGTGAGGGTGACCCGTTCCGTACGAATCGTCGCTTCAAATTAGTGTCGCAAGGCATGGATGCGAAACGTCTGTCGACCGCGTTTGACTCTGTGACTTTGTACGGTGCTGATCCAGCGATCCGTCCAGATATCTACGGTAAAGTCGGTAACTCTGGCGTCTCCGTAGCGACTTTGGAAGACATGAAAGTCTTGTACGACGGTTTTGATTTGTGCGATCCGGCGACTTCCGTTTCCATGACCATCAATGGCCCGGCACCAACCATTCTGGCGTTCTTCATGAACACCGCGATTGATCAGCAAATGGAAAAATTCCGCGCTGATAACAAACGTGAGCCAACCGCCGATGAAGCTGCAAAAATCCGTGCATGGGTGTTGATGAATGTACGTGGTACCGTACAAGCCGATATTCTGAAAGAAGACCAAGGTCAGAATACCTGTATTTTCTCGACCGAATTCTCACTCAAAGTGATGGGTGATATTCAAGAATATTTCGTGCATCATCAAGTACGTAACTTCTACTCTGTATCGATTTCTGGTTATCATATTGCCGAAGCCGGAGCGAACCCGATTTCGCAATTGGCATTCACTTTGTCGAACGGCTTTACGTTTGTGGAAGCGTACCTCGCACGCGGTATGCATATCGATGATTTCGCCGCTAACTTATCGTTCTTTTTCAGTAACGGGATGGATCCAGAATACACCGTTCTTGGTCGGGTCGCCCGTCGTATCTGGGCGATTGCGATGCGCGATAAATACGGCGCCAATGATCGTAGTCAGAAGTTGAAATACCATATCCAAACTTCCGGCCGTTCTTTGCATGCGCAAGAAATTGATTTCAATGATATTCGCACCACATTGCAAGCATTGATCGCGATTTACGACAACTGCAACAGCTTGCATACCAATGCCTACGACGAAGCGATCACTACACCAACCGACGAATCTGTGCGTCGTGCATTGGCGATTCAGTTGATCATCAACCGCGAATGGGGTCTGGCGAAAAACGAAAATCCAATTCAAGGTAGCTTCATCATCGAAGAATTGACTGATCTGGTTGAAGAAGCCGTGATGCAAGAATTTGAACGCATCGCCGAACGTGGCGGCGTGTTAGGTGCGATGGAAACCGGCTACCAACGCGGTAAGATTCAAGAAGAATCCATGCACTACGAACATCTGAAACACGACGGCACTTTACCTATCATCGGCGTCAACACCTTCCGCAATCCTAAGGCGGGCGATACTCCACAGAAGATAGAATTGGCGCGTTCTACCGAGGAAGAAAAACAGTCGCAATTAACGCGCCTGGCTGACTTCCATCAACGCCACGCCGACGTGGCACCGCAAGCATTGGCGGCATTGCAGCAAGCGGCAATCAACAATGAAAACGTGTTCGCCAAACTGATGGACGCCGCCCGCGTGTGCTCATTGGGTCAAATCACGACAGCGTTGTTTGAAGTAGGTGGACAGTATCGTCGTAACATGTAACTGACCTGCTATTAAATTGAATTCGCGGGCGAGTCGCCGCATTGCCAATACTCGCCGTACCGACGTATTGCTGCGATTTTTGCCTTGCTCTGCATCACGCGAATTTAATTTTTTGGGATGTTATGTCTGGGGCACTTTGATTCTTTTTAGATCCTGGAATCTAGGGTCTAAAGAAATAAAAAAATCTCGGAACTTTGTCCGAGATTTTTTTAATAGCTACTCCTCTCTAAGAGTGATATTTCTCGGATGATGTGTCGAATATTGTTTTTGAACTGGACTACCTGCAAAATTGCTCAGAATTTTTTTGGACGGAATTGTTTGGGGCTAAAAATCGATATTTAAGACTTTCCGCGTTACTTTTTAAAAATATAGAACTAAAACTAATTGCCTTAATAATAGCCGTCAGATATATTTTCAAAAAATCAATTCAATTCTTTGTGAGATTAAGCAAATATTAAGTTGATCTTGCGCAATTGACCACTTAATTTAAGAAAACGAGAGATGTCAAATGTTATTCGATTGGTCTATAAAAATTACGGATATTGCAATCATTTTTTCTACACTGCTTGGTCCTATATTAGCAGTACAAGCACAAAAATGGATCGAGCGACGTGGTGAAAGGAAAGTTAGACAGATGCAAATATTTCGAGTCCTTATGGCAACTCGTGCATCAAGTTTATCAAGTGCTCATGTAGAAGCTCTAAATGCCGTCCCTATAGAATTTTATGGAGAAAAAAATATAGTCGAATCGTGGAAATTTTATTTGGATCATATGGCGAGTGATACAACATCTCCAACATGGCTCGACACAAGAGTCACGCTCTTAGTGGATATGTTGCACGGGATGGCATCGCACCTTGATTATTCATTCAACAAAGTAGAAATCAAGAATGAAATCTATTCACTTAAAAAACATGGTGATATTGAATCTGATCAAGACATAATTCGACGTGGATTGGCAATGTTATTAAGTGGTAAATTTGCTTTACCAATGGATATTAAAAGCCTACCTTTGAATGATGTCGCATTGAAGGAGCAAGATGACTTAAGGAAAGAATTGCTTAAGCTTCTCGGCGGGAAAATTTCATTAAATGTACAAGTGGAATCTAAACAAAATTAAATTTAAATTTTTGTTCACTTTGATATTTGAAAACGCTTAATATACATAGCCGCACATATCAAGTTTAATTGTCGCAGATTAAGTCTTTAGTAGTGATAGGATAGATGTTAGTTATGTAAGGCATGTGCAACTCCTCAATACGGTACAGATAACGTTTCACGTAGGTTGTACACGCTCAAAAAATATTTTGCATATATTATGATCAAAACGCCGCAATTCTGCGGCGTTTTGTTTTAAGGAGAACATGTTGCATTCAATGTGGATGGTGGTAGCAGGATTTTGTTTTGCTTTGATGGGCGTGTTGATTAAGCATGTGTCGGACAAACTGACGGTACCTGATGTCCTGTTTTATCGTTCTCTGATCAATCTGGTGATTGTCATTTTCTTGATGCGTCAACAACGTATTGCGTTCTCTACTCAAGTACCGCTATTACATGTGCGGCGTGCAATGATGGGTAATCTGGCGCTGGTATTTATGTTCTATGCGATAGCACATTTGCCTATCGCTACTGCGACCACACTGAACTACACCAATCCAATTTTTCTCGCCTTGCTGTCTATATTTTTGTTCAAAGAAAAACCGACCTGGCTGGTTTATGTCGCGGTGTTGATAGGGTTCGTTGGCATCGTCACGATATTGCGACCATCATTTTTACCAGATCAATATCTCGGTGGTTTGGCCGGCCTGACTAGTGGTCTGCTCACAGCCATCGCGTATTACAGCGTTGGTGTGCTAGTCCGCCGCGGTGAGTCAGAATTAAGAGTGGTTTTTTATTTCTCACTGACGGGTGTTGCATTAGGATTGGTATGGCTGCTCAGTACGCAATTTGCGTATGTTGATTTGGTAACCGTGCCTTACATCATTGGTTTTGGTGTCCTTGGGTCGCTAGGGCAGTTGTGTATGACCCGCGCCTACGGTTTAGGAAAGGCACTGACGACCAGTGCTTTGTCGTACACGACAGTGATTTTTTCTGCTTTGCTGTCGTGGTTGCTATTAAATGATACGCCTGCATTGAGTAGCGTGCTGGGAATCGTTTTAATCATCGTGGGTGGGGTGATGAGTATGGTTTTTAATTCGGATACGCGTCGAACTTCTTAGTAAAATAAATCCGCCAATTGAAATAAAAACAGCAAGAAACAACAACTCATATTGTTTTTGATTGAGAGTTTACTTATAGTCGTTGTCATAGAATTTGTCTGTTAGTTTTTACTTCTTATTTTTCCATTACTCAACGTTTGGTTATTTTATGCGCTTACTTTCTATTGTTATTTTGGTTTTGATCTCATTTATCCATCAACCGGTATTCGCTTCGAGTGAATCGGAAGCATTAGGGAAATGCCTTGGCGATTTCACGAATGGTAAAGAACGTAAGGAACTGGCACGCTGGGTTTTTATCGCGATGACTTCTCATCCTGAATTGCAAAGTGTTTCCGCGGTGAAGGACGCTGATCGTGTTGAAGCGAATCAAGAAATGGCGGCATTGGTGACCCGGCTGATTTCTGAACAGTGTGTCGCGCAGACCAAGGCCGTGATTAAGTCCGATGGTAAAGAAGGATTTGTCGCAGCATTTAAAATGCTGGGAGAATTAGCGATGGCTGAAATCATGGGAAATAAAGAAGTAATAAAATCAATTTCAGATTACACCAAATTTCTTGATCAGAAAAAATTGAATAGTGTTTTCGGTTCTAAATAACGCCTATTTGGATCGCACAGTAAACGAACGAAGTTAATCAAAAAATCCGGATTTGCTCCGGGTTTTTTGATTGGGCGATAAAATAATAGTGTTGGGCTTTAACCGCAAATTTCAGTGGTGTGGCCTGGATGCTCCGGTTGTATCGGCTCAATTATCCTTCTTTGCATTTTGTTTAGTAAACATCCTAAACTAATCCCATTTTTCTATTCTTGATTGACCCCAAATTTCTCCCGCTGTATAAATGTCGCTAAAGAGCGGCGCCAATTGATGATAACTGGTGCTTGAATAAATCGTTTAGTACAGTCAATCGGGGGAGTATTGCATGGCGGTCAGCATCAGAGATATTGCCTCTCAAACTGGGCTGTCGGTCGGCACAGTGTCGCGTGCGCTCAAGAATCAGGAAGGCTTGACTGAGGCGACCAGAGTACGGGTGAGTGAGGCGGCGCATGCGCTGGGCTACGACTTTTCTCGCTTAAAGCAAGGCAAGATACGGCGTGTGGTGTTTGTCTTGCATAGACAGCATGAAGGCGAATCTGCGAGTCAATTTTTTTCACCGGTTCTGCAAGGTGCTGAATCCGCATGTCGTCAGGCTGGCATCGCACTGTCCTTGATGACCAGCGGCCCGGCTGAGCCACTACTCGAACACATCCGTCTGCATCAGGCCGATGCAATCATCTGCGCTGGCTACGTTGAGCCAGAAATTCTCACTGCCTTACGCCACACGAATAAGCCGATGGTTTTGATCGATGCGAGACAGTCTGGTTTTAGTTCCGTATGTCCTGATCATCGCTTGGGCGGTTGGTTGGCAACGCGTCATCTAATACAAAGTGGTCGCAAACGTATCGCCATGCTCAGTGGTTCGCTTGCGCATTTCAGCATCGCAGAACGCGCACGTGGGTTCCGGCAAGCCTTGTTTGAAAATAAGATGCTGGCCGATCCTGCGCTTGAAGTATGTCTCAATGATGTACATGCATTAGAACAAAGTGTCGCTGCGGCAATGGAACTTTTGCGCAGATTGCCACAGCCTGTGGATGCGGTATTTTGTTATAACGATAGTACGGCGATAGAAGTACTCAAATATTGTGAAC
The DNA here is from genome assembly GCF_014284255.1 of Cognatundibacterium jejuense. Lineage (GTDB taxonomy): Bacteria > Pseudomonadota > Gammaproteobacteria > Burkholderiales > Burkholderiaceae_D > Undibacterium > Undibacterium jejuense. The sequence continues at coordinate 18,727 of NZ_JACOFV010000008.1, read as the reverse complement.
GGCACGGTATCAAAGTCCCGTATGAGATGGCGGTGATTGGCTTTGATGATATTGCGTCAGCGGCGCAGGCAATGCCACCGTTGAGTAGCATTCGCGTCGATAAGCAAGCTTTGGGTTCACTCGGTATTGACTTACTTCTCAAACACACTCCTGCGACTGATACGCCGTTGACCGAATCGATTCAAACAGTCACTCTGGTCGTGCGCGAGAGTAGTAGCGACGACTAATTTATTTCATTTTTCAATTTCAATCTAAGGCTATGGAATTTACCTCAGTCGACTTCTTTTCCGCAGATACTATCTGCAGCCACATCGCCAAGACCATGGATTTTTACCATCCGCGTTGCATTGATCCTAGCGGTGGCTTTTATCATTACTTTAAAGATGACGGCACTGTCTACGACGTACATCACCGGCATTTGGTCAGCAGCACACGCTTTGTGTTTAATTATGCGATGGCATACCGCCATGTTCCAAAACCTGAATATCTGGAACAGGTCAGACATGGCGTGAAGTTTTTACGTGAAGTTCATCGTGACGACCGCACTCGCGGTTATGCCTGGCAACTCGAATGGCGTGATGGTGTGAAGCAAGTGACGGATGCTGATAACCATTGCTATGGCTTGGCCTTTGTCGTTCTCGCGTACGCACATGCGCTGATGGCAGGTGTCAGTGAAGCACGTGCGTATCTGGATGAAACGGTACAACTCATGGATGAAAAATTCTGGAGTGTCACTCATGGTCTTTACGCTGATCAAGCCAGCGCTGATTGGCAAACCGTCGATCGCTATCGCGGACAAAATGCCAATATGCATGCGTGTGAAGCGCTACTGGCTGCTTTTCATGCGACCGGCACAGTGGCATATTTGCATAGAGCTGAGACGCTCGCACTACACATCACGCAACGTCAGGCAGGTTTAGCGCACGGCATGATCTGGGAACACTATGATGCCAACTGGCAGATTGACTGGAATTACAACCTGCACGACAAAGCCAATTTGTTCCGACCATGGGGATATCAGCCCGGGCATTTTACCGAATGGGCTAAACTCTTAATACTGCTAGAAGCCGAGCAAGATCACCTGGCCATGGAGAGCAGCTGGATGATACCAACCGCCGAACATTTATTTAATACTGCTTTACGCAATGCCTGGGATGATCAGCATGGCGGCATTTGCTACGGTTTTGCGCCCGACTTAAGTATTTGTGATGGTGATAAATATTTCTGGGTACAGGCAGAATCATTTGCTGCCGCCGCTTTGCTCGCCCGCCGCACTGGTAAGGAACAATACCGGAACTGGTATGTGAAGATTTGGGAGTACAGTTGGCAACACATGATTGATCATCGTTATGGTGCGTGGTACCGGATACTGTCACATGATAATCAGAAATACAGTGATGAAAAAAGCCCGGCCGGTAAGACTGATTATCACACTATGGGTGCTTGCTACGACGTTTTAAAATGTCTGCCTGGCATGTCTGCGGATATGTTTTCCGGAGCCAGTCATGCCACATAAATTTCCCGCCATTTTATGTGCTGGCGAAGCGTTGACGGATATGATTGCCATCAGTGGAGACGCCATCAATACCTGGCGTAGTCTGGCCGGTGGTGCCCCCTGGAATGTCGCACGCAGCCTTGCCAACGCCGGGATTCGCACTGGCTTTGCCGGGGCCATCAGCAACGATGTCTTTGGCAATCAATTGTATGCCGCCAGCGCCGAAGCTGGTCTGGATTTGCGTTTGTTGCAAAGAAATTCCCATGCGCCTTTATTAGCAATCGTCGCGCAGAGTTTACCACCCAGTTATTTTTTTATTGGTGAAAATAGCGCTGATTTGCATTTCGATCTCAGCTTGTTACCCGGGGGGTGGAGTGATGAACTGGTGTGGGCACATTTCGGTGGCATCAGCCTCGCCCGCGAGCCTTTGGCTTCGACCTTGATCGCACTGGCAACGCAGATCAAATCACGAGGCGTTAAAATCAGCTATGACCCTAACTTCAGAAATGTGATGGACGCGCGTTATGACGCCGTTCTGCAAACGATGATCGGGCTGGCCGATATCATCAAGGTCTCAGATGAAGATTTATGTGGCTTATTCAGAACCACAAACGCTGATGATGCACTTCAAAGTTTGCGGGCAATGAATCCGAAAGCCGTCTGTTTGTACACCCGCGGTGCAGACGGAGCGTCTTTGTATGTTGGTGATGATATCTGGCACGCAGCAACACCGCGCATCGATGTGGTTGATACTGTCGGTGCAGGCGATGCAAGCATGGCGGGCTTGTTGTACAGTTTGTATCAGCATGCCGATCGAAATTGGCAAGCACATTTGCATTATGCGGTTGCCAGTGGCGCTGCCGCTTGCACAGCTGCGGGTGCGCAAATGTTGGCGCCAGAACGGGTCGCTATGCTTTTTTCTGAGCTGCAAACGACAAATGTAATTTGATTTTTTTTAAGATTTTCTTATGTTAAAACGTATTCACCACGCTGCGATTATTTGTTCTGATTATGCTGTGTCGAAACATTTCTATGTAGAGCTATTAGGTCTGAAAGTGCTGGCAGAAAATTTTCGTGCTGCGCGTCAATCATACAAGTTGGATCTGGCTTTGCCTGATGGCGGTCAGATAGAATTGTTTTCGTTTGCTGATGCTCCTGAACGGCCATCGTATCCGGAAGCGCTTGGCTTACGTCATCTGGCTTTTGTGGTAGATGATGTGGCAAAAGCCAAGCAATTGTTGGAAGCGAAAGGCATCGCGATGGAAGATATCCGGATAGATGAATATACGCAACGCCGGTTTGTTTTTTTTGCTGATCCAGACGGTCTGCCTTTGGAATTGTACGAGGCTTAAGATCTGTCTGACTTGACTGCACAGGCAGTCATCGCAATCACATTTTGTAAATTTTTACGATGCACGTCAAATTGTTTTAAGATGAGGCTTCGTACTCACTTCTTTGATGGCATTCTATGAACTTGCATACCTGGTGGTTATTTGTCACGGCGACATTTTTTATTTCTGCGGCTCCCGGCCCCAATATGTTGCTAATTATGAGCCAGAGTGTGCGTTTTAATTTTCGCTCGGCGATGTGCGGTGCGATGGGTTGCCTGACGGCATTGTTTTTGATGATGTCAGCCTCTGCAGCAGGATTAGGGGTGCTGTTGCGCAATGCACCGGCTTTATTTGATATCTTACGCTGGGCGGGTGCTTTGTATCTTGCGTATCTTGGCTATAAGGTCTGGACTGCGCCTGTCAGCGAAGCCACTGTTGATGAGTCAGCAAATTCGGCAATTGTTAAAGCGAGTGGGTGGGAATTGTATCGTGTTGGTTTTGTGACTGCCGCCAGCAACCCGAAAGCTTTATTGTTTGCAGCTGCTTTTTTGCCGCAATTTATTCAGCCGGGTTTGCCACAATTGCCGCAGTTTGGCATCTTATTGGGTAGTTTTACCGTGATAGAGATGAGCTGGTATCTGATTTATGCCCTTGGTGGTTTTAAATTATCAATGTATCTTAAAAAAGCCAGCGTATTGAAAACCTTCAATCGTGTTACGGGCGGCGCATTTATTGGCTTTGCTGCATTAATGGCAGGCATGAAGTCTTGAATAAGGTAAAGCTCATTAGATCGTTTTGAAGGTGGTATTGCCATAAAGCTTATATTGATGTTGTCTGGCGACATTCTTTCTCTGTGAAGTTTGCAAAAAAAATCCGTCGCCATGCTAGTATAAGCAGAGAATATTATGATCGGCGGCATTGCAGTTTTACCGGCCGAAGTCTGCGTAGCTTTTCCGTATCTGGCATTACAAACTTTCGTGTAGCTTTCACCTTTTAGGCGAGAAATTTTATGACAGCGACGATCTTTGTCAGTTCAACACCATTTGATCTGGCTTTACATAGAAAAAAGATTATCGATAGCTGCGGTCAGCCAGGTAGTGCCAGACCAGATGTGACGGTTGTCGCTACTTTGCCCGAGACTTCTGTAGAAAACCGGCTTCACCTTGTTCGGGCAGCTAAGGCGTATATTGGGATTTTCGGGATGATGTTTGGTGATGTCGACCCTGTCACTAAAAAATCTCTGGTTCAGCTTGAGCTTGAGGAAGCATTGGCGCAAAAAATTCCGATGTTGATTTATATCATCGATGAAGATGAACATTGGGTGCTGCCTAAGCATGTGGATACGGGTGAGTCGGCACAACATTTGAGCCAGTTGAAAGGTTTGCTGAGTCAATTTCAGGATGTGCGTTTTTTTGATTCAGCCGATGATCTGGTTGCCAAAGTTCATAATGATTTGTTCCGGGTTTTAGGTGCGGTTGGTTCTATTCCAGCAGCGTCAGCAAAGTCTGCCCCTGTAGCGCCAGTCACGGTGGCAACTAAGCCAGTATCAGAAAAGAAAAAAGCAGAACCAGCCGCACCGGCAGCAAAAACAGCTGCGTCCGAACCTGTAGCGGTAAAAACGGCCACGCCAGCGTCCGCCGCAGGTACGCCCGTCGCTACCCCCGCCGGGGGAGCGCCATTAGCACCTGTTGCTGCAACATCCGCTCCTGTAAAACCGGCTCAGGCAGCCCCTGCACCAGCGGTGCCTGCTTCTAGCCTTGCTTCTAAACGCTATGTTTTATCCCAACCAAAGTTTGAATTTTTCAAAGAAAAGGTCAAACATCTGTTTGGACCTTACATGTCTGATACCGTATTAAAAGACGTGCTGGAATATGTGTTGGCGGGCAACACTATGTCTGCTTCGTCAACGCTGGCGCGTGGTACGAGTCTGTCTTTAGAAGATTCGATTGAAGAAATTCGTAAAACCGAATTGATTATTCTCGATACCGTACAACGTCACGCGGCCCAAAATAACGATCATAAGTAATTGTCGAAAATAATTGTTTTAAAATGAAGCAAGCGGACGGATAGTGTTGAACCACTGTCCGTCCGTTTTTTTTTAGATACCCACTCTTTTACCCACGTTTTTATTTTCCATGACTATTCAGATTGCCAAAGAATCACGCAAAGAAGCGATTGCTTCGATTGAACGTTACGCACGTGAAAATTTTCCTGAACCCATAGGCAGCCTGGAAGCAGATAGTTTGCTGAGTTTCTTTCTGGAGGAAATAGGCCCTTTGGTTTACAACAGAGCTGTTGCTGACGTGCAAGAGCGCTTACAAGCACGTATCATGGAAGTAGATATCGAGGTACATGAGAACGAGTTTCAGTATTGGCGCAGGCAGGATGCGAAGCGACAAAGAAAATAAAGTCTTTGTGTCATTGAAACTGCGTAGGGCGGATGTACCCGCCCTACGTGCAAGTAGTCGTCTCAGGTTTATTTTTTAATCTTTACCGGACGTACCCAGTTTTCTATCGTCAACTGTCGGGCGCGGGATACGGTTAATTTTCCGTCTGGTGCATCTTTGGTCAAGGTTGTGCCAGCACCTAAGGTCGCGCCTTTGCCTACACGCACCGGGGCGACTAATTGACTATCGCTGCCGATAAATGCATCGTCTTCAATGATAGTGCGGAATTTGTTCGCGCCATCATAATTGCAGGTAATCGTACCTGCGCCGATATTCACGCGACTACCAACCGTGGCATCGCCAACGTAGGCCAGGTGATTGGCTTTGCTGTGTGCTGCGATCTGGCTGTTTTTAATTTCAACGAAATTACCGATGTGGACGTCGTCTGCTAATTCAGTACCCGGACGCAAACGTGCGTAAGGACCGATTTGCGATTGTGCGCCGACCTTGGCTTCTTCGATGTGACAGAAGGCTTTAATGTTTGCGCCCGCAGCGATATGCGCGTCTTTGATCACGCAGTTAGCGCCTATCGTTACGCCGTCTTCCAGCGTGACATTGCCTTCAAACACGCAACCTACGTCGATGCTCACGTCGCGACCACAAACCAGAGTGCCGCGCACATCAATGCGTGCCGGATCAAGCAAGTGCACGCCTTGCTCCAGCAATTTACGGGCGATATTGAGTTGATGAATTCTTTCCAATTCTGCCAATTGCACTTTGCTATTGACGCCGAGCGTTTCCCAGATGGCATCTGGCTGGGCAGAAACGACCTTGACTCCATCAGCAACTGCGCGGGCAACGATGTCAGTCAGGTAGTACTCGCCTTGCGCATTATTGTTCGACAGTGTGCTCAACCATTGCTTTAGTTGCTTGGTTGGTGCGATCATGATGCCGGTATTGATTTCAGTGATCCGGCGTTCTGCTTCGTTGGCATCTTTTTGTTCAACGATGCGTTTTATTTCACCGTTTTCACGCACGATACGACCTAAGCCCGTCGGATCTGCCATATCTGCGGTCAGGATCGCTAAACGGTCGTTCCCGGCGACATCTATCAGGCGCTGCAAACTGGCGGCAGTGGTCAACGGCACGTCACCGTACAATACTAACGTCGGCATGCTTTCATCCAGCACAGGAATTGCTTGTGCAACAGCGTGTCCGGTTCCCAACTGTGGTTCTTGTTTGGCAAAACGTAAATCATCCGCTGCAACGCTACTGAGTACTTGCTCACCGCCATGGCCATAGATCACGCAAATTGACGCCACCTTCAGACTGCGGGCAGTATCAATCACATGTAGGAGTAAGGCTTTACCTGCCAAAGGGTGTAAAACTTTTGGCAGAGAAGATTGCATACGTTTGCCCATACCGGCAGCGAGGATCACGACGTTCATAGTGGTGTTTGCGGGAAGAATCGCTCAATAGTGAAGCTTAAGATTTTAACATGCCACCCGGTCATCCCCCTACTTTGTATAGGGGCTCGGTCATTCTAAAAAGACCTGTAAGCGAAAATTATTTAAAAGTCGCGACTTTCGCAGGTTATAATTGAGAATCATTATTATTCTCAATTGCATACAATATTTAAAAGAAAATGGCGTTCCCAGTTTCCCCTTCTCATTCTGATCAGCAGCGACGTGCTTTTTGGTTACGCCATTTACATCAATGGCATTGGATCAGTTCTGCTTTATGTCTCACGGCCATGCTGCTGTTTGCGGTGAGCGGCATCACGCTGAATCATTCAGCACAAATCCAAGCGCATCCGAGAATTTTAAAAAAAGCGGTGCATCTACCCGCTCCGGTTTTGCAGCAATTAAAGCAAGCACAGAGAGACGATAGTCAGACGCTGCCTGAAAACGTACGTGACTGGCTCAAATCGCAACTTGCGATACGCGTCGAGCAGCAAGTGCCAGAATGGACACCGGAAGAGGTGTATGTCGCACTGCCACGCCCCGGTGGTGATGCCTGGTTACGTATAGGTCTTGGCGACGGCGCGCTCGAATATGAACTGACAGACCGCGGTTGGATCGCGTACATCAATGATCTGCACAAAGGCCGCAATACTGGTGTGGTATGGAATTACCTGATCGATGCCTTTGCTGTGTTGTGTCTGATATTTTGTATGACGGGTTTCTTTTTATTGAAGATGCACGCAAAGAACCGCCCTTCGACCTGGCCCATCGTCGTTTTTGGCGTGGTGCTGCCTATGTTGCTGGCACTGACTTTTATTCATTAATTTCGCAATTTTTTCCGTTTTAAAGGACTTTTCATGCAAAAAATCCTCCCGTTCGCCATCGGTACTCTGCTGGCAGCACCTGCTATTGATGCGGTTGCAGCGGACATGAGTTTGAAAATTGAAGTGCCGCGTCTGAATGTCGCTGAATACCATAAACCTTACGTTGCTATCTGGTTAGAAAAGCCAGATCAGACTTTTGCCGGCAATCTGGCGGTTTGGTATGACCTCAAAAAACGCAATAACGAAGGTACCAAATATCTGAAAGACTTGCGCCAATGGTGGCGCCGTAGTGGTCGCGAATTGACGATGCCAGTAGACGGTATCAGTGGTGCAACCCGTACGACAGGCGAACATAGCCTCAGCTTTGCTGGTGACAAAGGTGCGCTGGCTAACTTGCCTGCTGGCGATTATCAATTGCTGATAGAAGCAGCGCGCGAAGATGGCGGTCGCGAAGTTGTCAAAATTCCTTTCCATTGGCAAGCTAAACAAGAGCAAACCTTGCAGGCGCAAGGGAAGACTGAGCTTGGCATGATTTCACTCAATATCAAGTAAGGCACCGCTATGTCATTTGCTTCCTCTTCCTTCATACGTCAGACAATCACTATTTGTGTGCTGGCTTGTACCAGCTTGACGGCACATGCACATCATCCATTTCTGGTGCCTTCATCGACGGTAGTTTCGGGCGATGCCCCGTGGGTATTGGTTGACGCTGGTGCTGCAAGTAATGTGTTTGAATTTGATCACGCACCTTTGCAGTTTGATAATCTGGGCATTATTGGTCCTGATGGTCGCCAGATAGCACCTGACAATATTACCCGTACTCGCTTTCGCAATAGTTTTGAGCTGCAACTCAAACAAGTGGGTAGCTATAAAGTCGACATCCTCAATCAAGGTTTCTTTGCTACCTATAAAGATCAGGGCGAAATAAAACGTTGGCGTGGCGCAGCCTCAGCAATCAGTAAAGAAATTCCGGCAACTGCCACTGAACTGCAAATCAATGAGCGCATTAGCCGCGTTGAAACCATCGTCACCAACGGCAAACCCGGCGGCAAAGCGATGGACGCCAACGGCAAGGGATTAGAGCTCGCCTTCATTTCACATCCGAATGATTTGGTCGAAGGCGAAACAGCCCATTTCCGATTGCTGTTAGATGGCAAGCCGGCAGCGAACGTGCCAGTGGAGATTATTCCTGGTGGAAAGCGTTATCGTCAACAATTAGAGAATCAGAGCCTCGTCACTGATAAGGACGGTAATGTGAATGTTAATTGGAAAAACGCTGGCTTGTATTGGCTGCAAGCGGAGGTCAAAGACAACAACAATGCAACGCCGCCAGCCACTTCACGCATCGCTAGCTTCGTCATCACGCTGGAAGTTTTACCGCAATAAGACTGTTCACCTTAACTATCAAGCATGCGCCACATTTACATTCCCATCGAGCCGACAACGCCACGCGACTTGCCAAAGCATCTGCAAACACTGCACTTGCATGGCGATAGCATGGGAACGACGTGGAGCGTGCAACTCATAGGTGATGCGAGTCTGTCAGCTCTTTTCCTGCAACAAGGTTTGCAAGAAAAATTAGATCAGATCGATTCACAAATGAGTACTTGGGATGTCAATTCTGATCTGTGCAGATTTAATCATGCTGCTGCAGGAACCTGGCATCAACTGCCATCAGAATTTTGTCAGGTACTCGACTATGCCATTTATCTCGCGCGCCAAACCACTGGCGCTTACGATCCTGCGGCAGGTAAGTTGGTCGACCTATGGGGCTTTGGGCCGCGAGCGCGAGGTAAAGACTTTCCAGACGCCGATAGCATCAGCAAAGCAATGTCGGGATGCGGTTGGCGTGATGTAAAGTTTGAAGCCATCACAGGCCGCTTGTTACAAGCAGGCGGCATCAGTCTGGATCTTTCTTCTATCGCCAAAGGCTATGCCGTTGATCAGCTGGCACGATTTTTGGACGCGCAAAATGTATCTGGCTATTTGATCGAAGTCGGTGGAGAGCTCCGTGGTGCCGGCATCAAACCTGATCACTCACCGTGGTGGGTTAGCATAGAACGGCCTGACAGTGCATCGCTGACCGGGCGACCTGAACATATGGTGGCATTACATGACCTATCGATCGCTACATCAGGAAATTACCGACAGTTTTTTGAACATGAAGGAAAACGTTATTCGCATACGATAGATTCACGTACTGGCTACCCGGTCGATAATCATCTGCTCTCTGTGTCGGTACTCCACCGTGAATGCATGGTCGCTGATGCGTTGGCAACCGCCTTTACTGTAATGGGGTCTGACGCAGCACTGGTGTACGCGAATCAGCATCAGATTGCAGCAATATTTTATGAACAGGAAGGCGATACCATTTCTGAAAAATTGAGTGCCGTCATGGTTGCCATGCGAGATGAATAAAATATGCATGTTTTTTTTCGAAATGCGACACCTTTGCCAAGAATTTTTTTGACTGCATGCGTTGTCTTACTGGTCCTCAGCGTGATGAGTTTATCAGGTCTGAAGTATGCTTTTCTTCAGCATGAAGGCCTAGCTCAGATATTCATTACAGCGACCTATGCATGTTTTTGTTTTTACTGTTTCTTGCAGCACCAAGCCAGACAACACCAAAGTAGCCAATTTGCTTCGCAAAGCAATCAGAGCGAACCGGAAAAACATTATTGCATCACCTACGCGAGTCAGACTGGCTATGCGGCACAACTTGCTGAAAAAACTGCGCAATATCTACAACAGGCCGGGATGTCAGTTGAGGTGCTTACGCTCAATCAACTGTCACTCGTCAAATTGACAGCACAAAAAAACATACTGTTTATCGTCAGCACCACGGGCGAGGGCGATGCACCTGATAATGCCGACTTATTCACCAGAAAAATTCTCTCTGATGCAATCAATTTGCAGCATTTACGTTATGCGATATTGGCTCTTGGTGATCGTCATTACCAGCACTATTGTGCATTTGGTTTGCGGCTTGAACATTGGCTGCAGCACCATCAAGCTAGAGCTTTATTTGATCTGGTCGACGTCGATAATGGCGACGAAGCCGCATTGCGCCATTGGCAGCACCAACTCGGTGTACTCAGCGATCATACAGAAATCGCTGACTGGAATCCGCCCATTTATACAGCATGGACGCTCAGCGAACGGCATCTGCTCAATCCAGACAGTCTCGGTGCGCCTGTATTTCATCTTCGCTTAACGCCACCGGATTTGTCCGCGCAAGATTGGCAAGCAGGGGACATCGCTGAGATTGATCCCGAATACGTTTTTGAAGCAGAGGTATCAGGCAAGCAGCAAGTGCGTTTGCCACACCGCGAATATTCAATTGCGTCTATTCCGAAGGATGGGCAACTTGATTTACTGGTGCGCCAGATGCGCAGGCCGGATGGCACTCTGGGATTGGGATCTGGTTGGCTGACTGCCCATGCGCAGATAGGGCAGGCGATTGCAGTACGTATCAGGAGCAACCCGCACTTCCAGGCACCGGCAGATGATTGTCCATTGATTTTGATCGGCAACGGAACTGGTATCGCCGGTTTGCGAGCGCATTTAAAAGTACGCGCGGCGAGAGGCATAGGTGCCAACTGGCTATTTTTTGGCGAACGTCAGCAAGAGCGTGATTTCTTTTTTAGCGAAGAAATTCTGGACTGGAAAAACGGCGGTATTCTTACTGAACTCAATCTGTGTTTTTCACGTGATCAGGCTGATCGCTACTATGTGCAACATGCACTGAAAGAACGCGCTGCCAACGTACGGAATTGGGTAGAACAAGATGCTGTGATATTGGTCTGCGGTAGCTTAAAAGGTATGGCAGAAGAGGTTCACAGTAGCTTGCTAGAGATACTTGGTACTGAAAAGTTGGATCAACTCATCGCAAGTCATCGTTACCGACGTGACGTTTATTGAACGGCAGGCTTTGATTCTGAATGCGTGATACCACTGTGTATCGTCTTATTTCCATCACTCCAGAACACTTTTTGGACAATACGGCTGATGCGCCATCCTTCACTTTGGCGACTGAGACCAAACTGATACAGACAATGTGTATGCAAGGTTTCGCCTGAAGCGTTCTTTCTATAGATGACCATCGATACCTTGGCATTTGCTTCATCACCGTTCACATCGATTTCCGTATTCGTACCTAAATGATGGGTTTGTAATTCATGCAGCGCAGATCGACGCATGTCGGCGAACTTTGCTGGGCTCATTATTTCTGGCGGCGTGCCACGTAAATCGGAATAGTCAGTGTAAATGCTGTCGCAAAGGCAATTTTGTAGACCAGCCCAATCTTTAAGATCAAAGCAATTCGCAAATCTGGCCAATAACTGTTGAATATGGAATATGTCAGAAAAATCGTGCATCATGCTCGTATCCACATAAAAAAAGACAGTCAATATTATGCCGCAAATTAGCTTTACAATCATGCTACGATTTTAGTGCTTCTTTATTGGTATCCATCTTGGTTTTCGCATTGAATGAGCACACAGAATATGACGACTGACAATCTGGAAAAGCTGTTTTTGGAAGGCAATGCACTCATGAATTCGGGCGACTTTGACGCTGCAGAACAATGTTTTTTGGCAGCGTTAAAGATCGATGCGCAATGCGGTGAGGTGATGGCGAATCTGGCTTACCTGCACGAGCAGCGTAGCAATTTTATCGAGGCTGAAAAATTTTATCGCCAGGCACTAAGGCTGTTGCCACAAACAATTCAGATTTATCTGAACTACGGCGTCATGTTGGTCAAGCAAAAGCGCTTTGCCGACGCAGAACTGATTTATCAAACTGCCTTACAAATTGCGCCAGAAACGCCGTCCACCTGGTCAAACTATGGCGTGTTACTGGCTTGTACCCATAGGGAGTCAGAAGCGGAAGAATGCTACAGGAAAGCATTGTCAATTGATGGCACCTATCGCAAAGCAAGATTTAATCTTAGTTATATCTTATTGCGGCAAGGTCGGTATGAAGAAGGCTTTTTCTGTCTTGAGTCACGCGATTGGCAAGATCTTTTTACGAGCTATTTTGATTTTCCGCGTTGGCAAGGTGAATCTTTACAAGGCAAGTCTATCGTGATTTGTTTTGAAGGCGGTTATGGCGACATGATACAGTTTTGTCGCTACGCATCGGAATTGAAAGCGAGAGGTGCCAGCAAGGTCAGCATTATTTGCCATCCTGCCTTGACCGAATTACTTATCCGTATAAATGATGTTGATGAGGTTTATTCTTACGAACTGAATGTGGATAAATCAGGCTGGGATTTTTGGACGCCCATCATCAGCTTGCCCTATTTTTGTGGTACCCATCTCAACACGATACCAGCGTCATTACCTTATCTGAGCGCTGATCCCGATAAGGTGGCAGCATTGAACACCTTATTTTCAAACGACAAATTTAAAGTTGGCATTGTCTGGCAAGGAAATACCTTATTTGAAAACAATGAAGATCGTTCAGTTGCGCAGCTTGAAACCTTAAGACCGATACTCGAGGTGGCAGGCATACAATTCGTCAGTCTGCAAAAAGGCGCTGGCGAAGTGCAAGTGCGCGAGTACACCGGTACTGCGCCGCTAGCAGGTGGCGCAGTTATTCAAAATTTTTCGGATACCGCCGCCTTGATTGCGCATCTGGATTTGGTAATCAGTGTCGATACTTCCGTCGCCCACCTGGCTGGTGCCTTAGCTAAACCATGCTGGGTTTTGTTGCCTCAATACCGGACCGATTGGCGTTGGCTCAAATATCGTCTTGACAGCCCGTGGTACCCCGAAGTGATGCGCCTATTCCGACAGATGCCTGATGAAGACTGGTCGGCTGTCGCACATAGAGTTGCGTTGGCATTAGAAATTTGGAAAGCAGAACAACTTTTGAATCTCCATAAATAAAAACCGGCGAGGCAAATAACTCCGCCGGTTTTTTGATCAGATCAGAGTCTGATCAACACCAAACTTCGCTCTTACACCTTTTTAAGGTAGCAAGCTTTGAGCATAAAACTACCGCCATCCATCTTGCAGTCCACCTCGTGATCGCCACCAACAATGCGTATACTTTTGATTTTGGTGCCCATCTTTAAGGTCGTTGATGAACCTTTAACTTTCAGGTCCTTAATTAACACTACCGCATCGCCATCAGCTAATACATTGCCGTTTGAATCTTTAACGATGCGTTCGTCATTATCATCCGCGCTGGCAGCGGCGACTTGCGGCCATTCGTGACCACAATCGGCGCAGACGTAATTGTCGGCATCAGGGTAGGTGTTTTCCATGCCGCATTGTGGGCACGCAGGTAAGCTGGACATGTTGATCTCTTCAAATTGCATAATAGAGCCGACAGTATACTCGACCCGTTACCGACACCCGAATTTTTGGTAAAGAGCTTGTGTTAGTTCAATGTATTGATGTTGCAATATCTATCTGAAAACGCGGGCATCATTAGCTATGAGTTGAAAGTCCGATTGACATTGGCGGGTTGCACCTGCCATTCACTCCGCATGCGTTATAACATCACCTTGCGATCTTCATTCGCTTTTGACCAATGCAGGATGTCGTAACTTTGTCGCAAACCACCAATATAAAAAGGATCGGTCTTCAATAGCTCTTCAAGTTGATTTTTTGAATCCGCCTCCGCGATCCAGAGTCCACCTTTTGGTACTTGTCCTAATTCTTCACGTAATGATCCACCGATAGGGATGATGTGCTTGTTCATTTCCAGCCACTCAATATGTGCACTCAAATTCTCTAAGCGCACATGGGCTTTTCCTGGTTGATCGGTGAATATGACGGCAAATAACATGGATGTATCTTCCTGTGACTATTTAATGGTGACCTGAGCTTAGATATGAAGCCTTAAAATACTACATTGAAGGTCGTTTTAGGAGCGCGCGCTTACTTGCGTCGTAAAATAATTTCACCTTTGAGTATGCTTAAACTATTAGCAACGTCATGTATACTCTTTGCAAAAGGAGACCACATGAGTAATGATAAAGTGCCGTTGCCAGTGAGCAATTTTAAACGAGCCAATTTCGCGCGTGGTGCACGAGATACGATTCCCATGTTGTTGGGCGCTGCGCCGTTCGGCATGATTTTTGGCACCTTGGTTTCTGCCAGCCCTATGATGCCTTGGCATGGGCAATTGATGTCCTTATCAGTGTATGCGGGATCGAGTCAGTTCATTGCCACCGGACTCATTGCCAGCCATGCTGGTATGTTGGTAATCTGGCTGACAACGTTTATCGTCAATCTCAGGCATATGCTGTACGCGGCAACCTTGCTGCCGCACGTCGCCCATTTGTCAGCACGTTGGCGCTGGTTACTTGGTTTTTTATTGACTGATGAAACCTTCGCAGTGGTTGCCGGACATCATCAACAAGCTTTGACCGTCGATGAGCGTCGTTACGCGCATTGGTATTTTCTTGGATCAGGGTTGGCGATGTATAGCAATTGGCAGTTGTGGACGCTGGTTGGTTTGTTGTTTGGTACCTTGTTTCCTGGTCTGCAAAACATGGGGCTCGATTATGCGATGGTGGCGACGTTTATTGCGATCATCGTACCGCAGTTAAATCGCTTACCGTATTTTGCTGCTGCGATCGCAGCGGGTAGCTTTGCATATCTTTTGCAAAATCTGCCGTATAAATTGGGTTTGCTCAGTGCAGTTTTTGTTGGGGTGATGGTCGGGGTAGTGCTGTCACGTTCTTCAGCAATCGGGAAGGAGGCAGCATGAATTTCACTTTGCTGATACTGGGCATGGCGATCATCACCGTATTGATCAAAGCGATTTTTTTTATCTTAGGCGATAGGCTGGTATTTCCTGCATGGTTGAATTTGGCATTGAGTTTTGTGCCCGTGACGGTGTTGACGGCGATTATTACACCAATGATTTTGTCACCACATGGGAAAGATTTAGAGCTGAATTTGCGCAACCCACAATTGTTAGCGTCGTTAATTGCAGTGCTTATTTGCCTGATCAGCCGACGACAATTGTTGACCATTGCCGTGGGCTTGCTAAGTTTCTTCTTTTTTCAATGGTATTTTTCGACGTGACAATTGTCGCTCACGATGTCAGGTATCAATGTGGGCGAACTTCTTTTTTTAATGCCGTCATTGCCAGCTTTTCAACCAGACCAGGTACGATGAGTTTCAACCAGCGCGCTAATTTTCCTTTGCCAGTCATGACGACCTCGCGTTTGTTTTTCTCCATGCCTTCAATAATCAAGCGTGCACATTCGGCGACGGCCATTGCATTGTCTTCTTTTAAGCCACTGCTACCGGCAGGATTTCCGGCTGCGTTGTAACCGTGGTAACGGATACGGGTGGCAACCACGCCGGGGTAGGCGAGGGTAATGTGTACACCGGTTTCACTGATCTCGCTGCGCAGGCTTTCAAAAAAGCCATTCATGGCAAATTTGCTGGCGCTGTAAGCGGTACGGCCTGGCACTCCTACTAAGCCCGCGAGTGAAGATACGGCAACAATATTGCCGCGCGTTTGCTTTAAAAATGGCAGTGCTGCGTGCGTGCACCAGACACTGCCCCAGAAATTAATCCGCATCAGTTCTTGATACCAGCCAAGGTTCTCAACATCGCTAAACAATGCCTGCGCAGATTTTCCGGCATTGTTAATCAAACCGTCTATACTGCCGAAGTTTTCTATCGTCGCACGTATTAGCCGACGACATTCTGCTTCTGAACCAACATCCGTCTTGACGACCAGGCAGGCACTGCCAAATGCTTTGCATTCTGCAGATACTTCCAAGAGTGCATCCTGATTTCGTGCTGCCAACACTAGCCCTAATTTGACACCATATTTTTGTGCTAATTGGCGCGCTATCTCCGCGCCTATCCCATCTGATGCGCCAGTAATGATAATGACTTTGTGCCGTTCTATCATGATGCATAGCTTTCATCGATACGGTTGAGTTTCCGAATGAGCGAAGGCCAGACAAACGCGCCGCCAAGGCCGCCAGTTTGGACCCGCATAGCTTCGGCGACGCCTTTGACGATCTCGGGATGTACTTGCACCAATTCACCTCCGGCTTGCGCTGATAATTGAATCTGACAAGCGGATTCAAAGGTGTACATCGATAAAAAGGCATCTGCAATAGATTTTCCTGCAGTTAATAAACCATGATTACGCAGCATCATGAAATTTGCTTTGCCCATATCTGCTTGCAGACGTGGTTTTTCATCATCTCGAAATGCGACACCCTCATAATCATGATAGGCCAAAGATGCCAGCACAAAAGTTGATTGTTGCGAAATCGGCAGGATCCCACATTTTTGTGCACTGACAGCAACACCTGCGCGGGTATGCGTGTGGATGACGCATTGCACGTCCTCTCGCGCCGCATGGACTGCGCTATGAATCACAAAACCAGCTGGATTCACTGGGAATGCTGACTCAATAACTTTATTGCATTGCTGATCGACTTTGATCAGGGATGACGCAGTAATTTCATCGAACATCAAGCCATAAGGATTGATCAGAAAATGATGGTCTGGTCCGGGGATGCGCACGCTGATGTGTGTGAATACCAGATCGCTCCAGCCATATAGGGCGACCAAACGGTAGCAGGCAGCAAGATCCACCCTTAATTGCCATTCTTCAGGGCTGACTTGATTTTTTAGTGAAGGGATAAGCATTTTGTCTCCAATTGTTTTTGCTTTTTAGATTGAAAGAAATCGCGAGATATTTAATTTTTGTCAGTCAGTGCTGCCTGATAAATAGTATTTTTAGGCTGTGCAAACAGGCGTCTCAACATCGGCTCGAATTCAATAATCGGAAACGTTTCTGCGTGTGGATCAAAGGAAGGGTTGTCGTAGAGTGCACAGAATTCTGCTGTTTTTTCAAAATGGGGATGCGTGCGGAATTGTTCTCGCATGTCGCGATCCATTCCTAAGTGATGGAAAAAATAATGTCCCTGAAAAATGCCGTGATGTTGCACCATCCACAGGTGTTCTTCGCTGACAAAGGGTTTCAGAATCGCGGCGGCAATGTCGGGATGATTGAAGCTGCCTAAAGTATCGCCAATATCGTGTAGCAGCGCGCAACAAACATATTCTTCACTCTTGCCATCCCGCAATGCACGGGTTGCTGTTTGTAATGAGTGGGCATAGCGGTCGATAGGAAAACCGCCATAATCACCTTCTAATAATTGCAAATGTTTAATAATGCGGTCAGGCAATTTTTTGGTAAATTGCATGAATTCACCACCGATGATTTGCCAGTCTTGCTGGGTGCTGTCCTCCATGCGGACGAAATGGGCACGATGTAGCATTGGTCTCACTCCTGTTGAATATTCTGACACCAGCGTATAGCGACGAAGAACAGCATACTGCCAAATATTCTACATTTGATTTTCACTTTATTACGTATGAATGATCGTAACAAAATGTCAGTACTGTTTCTAATGAGGTAAAGCAGTCGATTCTCGTCAGCGCACATACTTTTACTACTCAGGCGTGATCCATCCGGGTTTATTGTAGTTTGCATAGAACGATCAGCAAATGAGGGTTTCTAGTTGTAGAACCTTGATCCCTCATCTATTCTGACAGAGTGTCTATGTTGACAACCACGAGCCCTGAAGATGCTATTTCGCCGATTTCACTTCTTTTTTTTATTCTTCGGACTAAATATTTTGTTTGCGCAGGGTGTTGTTGCGCGGTGTTCGCGTTCGGTTAACGTTGCCTTTTCTTTATCTGGTTTTCAAGTCGCGCTGAAAGATCAAGTTCTTGTTGGTGTCTATCCTGATGTGTTAAAACGGATATCGAGTAAAGACGGTTGTGAATTTGTTTTTTCCGTTGTCCCAAGAGCGAGACAGGAATTGATGTTTAAAAATGGTCAGACTGACCTGATGATTCCTGCCATCCGAACGACAAGACGTGACGAGAACGGTATTTTCGTACGTTTAGTATATAGCCGTGCAACTTTGATTTCGATTCATTCCGGGTGGCCGGCGATTTCGACAAGTTTTTGTTTGGAGAAATCAAAGACGATCCCCGGGTGAGTGATTTGGTCAGTAAATTGCATTACGACACGATTTCAGAAATTCCGTGGATGGAAAGCGGTGTCTATTTATCCCGTAGGTCGTTAAATAATGAGGGCGAATTCTAGGATGAAGTGCAATTTATGAACGGTATCGGTTAATGAGGGCAAGATGCGATAGCATTTGTGCCTTTTTGACCGGCCAGTCGAAATTGCATAATGAACTACACACATCTCACCCAAA
>NZ_JACOFV010000079.1 GCF_014284255.1 Cognatundibacterium jejuense | reverse complement strand
ACCTATTCCCGAATCAACGCGACCACGGCAAACCCATGTCGGGCGATGCTATACGCATGGCCTTAAACCGCATGGGCTATGAAGGTAAGATGACTACTCACGGCTTCCGCGCCTTAGCTATGACCACGCTAAAGGAGAAGCTAGGATACCGCCATGAGACCGTAGATAGGCAGCTTGCCCATGCCCAGAAAGACAAGATAGCGAGCGCCTATGATCGAGCGCAATTCTTAGAGGAACGTAAAAAGATGATGCAGC
>NZ_JACOFV010000078.1 GCF_014284255.1 Cognatundibacterium jejuense | reverse complement strand
CACTTCCGGATCGGCTGAAGAGCTGCCGGAACCTATTTGCATTCCCATATTCTTCCTTTATTTACCCGCTCAATTAGCCGCGTGGTGGTGGTTCGATGACGAAACCAACTTTGGAAATCCCTGCGCGTTGGGCGTTGAGGATCGTTTTGCCGATAAATTCGTAGCGAACGTTCTGGTCACCGCGGATGTTAACTTCCGGTTGCGGGATCTTTACGGCTTCTACTTTGAGTTTCTCGAACAGATCTTCTGTCCCGC
>NZ_JACOFV010000077.1 GCF_014284255.1 Cognatundibacterium jejuense | reverse complement strand
AATGGAATCAACAGGTCGCGGCTTACTGCCGTGGTAACTCTCGGTTGCTGTTTTTTGTGTCAGCCGCTTTCGCTTCCTTGCTGTTGAACCATTCCAAAGTACAGAGCTTTGGGTTACATATGGTAGGTAGTAGTTCCACTGGAAAAAGTACGGCTATGAAAGTCGCAGCATCAGTGTTTGGTGGTTCGGATTATGCTCAAAGCTGGTTAGCGACCCATAGCTCAATAGAGCCTACTGCACAAAAATACTCTGATG
>NZ_JACOFV010000076.1 GCF_014284255.1 Cognatundibacterium jejuense | reverse complement strand
CACTTCCGGATCGGCTGAAGAGCTGCCGGAACCTATTTGCATTCCCATATTCTTCCTTTATTTACCCGCTCAATTAGCCGCGTGGTGGTGGTTCGATGACGAAACCAACTTTGGAAATCCCTGCGCGCTGGGCGTTGAGGATCGTTTTGCCGATAAATTCGTAGCGAACGTTCTGGTCACCGCGGATGTTAACTTCCGGTTGCGGGATCTTTACGGCTTCTACTTTGAGTTTCTCGAACAGATCTTCTGTCCCGC
>NZ_JACOFV010000075.1 GCF_014284255.1 Cognatundibacterium jejuense | reverse complement strand
CCAGGTTGCCCCGCGCTGCCGTTCGACTTGCATGTGTAAGGCATGCCGCCAGCGTTCAATCTGAGCCAGGATCAAACTCTTCAGTTTAATCTCTGTTTTTGTGTTCATTTCTGAACCCTGTCCTTGCGGACAGGTCGCTCACTCAAAATACTGACAGTTCCGTCATTCATTTCTGAACGACTTTCCTATTATTTATTTCTTGTGAAGCATTTGATATTTTTTAAGCATTCCGATCAGTTAGAAACTAATCGGTGC
>NZ_JACOFV010000074.1 GCF_014284255.1 Cognatundibacterium jejuense | reverse complement strand
TGCCAAAGGGCTGTCAACCCGCGAAATCGTAGAAACTTTTAAAGAAATGTACGACGCAGACGTCTCGCCTACGCTCATTTCGAAGGTCACCGATCGTGTTCTGGAGCAGATTACACAATGGCAATCCCGTCCACTCGATCCGATTTATCCGATTGTGTATCTTGATTGCATCGTCATTAAAATCCGTGACAATATGCGCGTCATCAACAAGGCAATTTATCTGGCATTGGGGGTCAACATGGACGGCAAGAAGGA
>NZ_JACOFV010000073.1 GCF_014284255.1 Cognatundibacterium jejuense | reverse complement strand
CACAGGTTGACCGATCCTTAGATTGATGATCGGATTTATTGAGCAGGCTTCCAGTTGTGCGGAAGTAGTTCGCTGATGCGGCTGAATGGTTGCAATGGTAGCCTTTCCAATACGTCCTTCATATATCCGTAAGGATCGTGACCGTTGAGCCGTGCTGAATGAATCAGACTCATGATCGCCGCAGCACGTTTGCCTGCACGCAGGCTACCGGCGAACATCCAATTCTTTCGCCCCAGTGCAACGGGACGAATCTGG
>NZ_JACOFV010000072.1 GCF_014284255.1 Cognatundibacterium jejuense | reverse complement strand
TCCTTCTTGCCGTCCATGTTGACCCCCAATGCCAGATAAATTGCCTTGTTGATGACGCGCATATTGTCACGGATTTTAATGACGATGCAATCAAGATACACAATCGGATAAATCGGATCGAGTGGACAGGATTGCCATTGTGTAATCTGCTCCAGAACACGATCGGTGACCTTCGAAATGAGCGTAGGCGAGACGTCTGCGTCGTACATTTCTTTAAAAGTTTCTACGATTTCGCGGGTTGACAGCCCTTTGGCA
>NZ_JACOFV010000071.1 GCF_014284255.1 Cognatundibacterium jejuense | reverse complement strand
TCCACCAATACTGGGGCTGTAGCTCAGCTGGTTAGAGCACCGTGTTGATAACGCGGGGGTCGTTGGTTCGAGCCCAACCAGCCCTACCAATAGATAGTACAAACCTAAGTCAGCAAGATTGAGAGAAGCAGCTCAATAGACGTTGAAGTGAAGATTTAGGTTTGAACTTTCAAAGCGAAAGTCAGTGTAGTTTAAGTAGTATCTCGTTCTTTAACAATTTAGAAGAAGTAAAGTAGAAATAATCAAAATTTATTTC
>NZ_JACOFV010000070.1 GCF_014284255.1 Cognatundibacterium jejuense | reverse complement strand
CAGTCGGCGCAAGCTACACCAGTCACCTCAGTTCCTGAATTTATTCCAATTCCATTACCTGCGTCAAGCGCCGCTACCGTGACTCCGGACATCGTGATTGAAATCAAACGAGGAGCCGCTAATGTGATTGTGCGCTGGCCGCAAGCTGCCGCCGCAGAGTGTGCTAGTTGGCTGCAGAATTGGCTAAGATGATTCGGATAGATTCCATCTGGCTGGCAACCGAACCAATTGATATGCGCATCGGTATGGACACTGCACT
>NZ_JACOFV010000007.1 GCF_014284255.1 Cognatundibacterium jejuense | reverse complement strand
ATTACACAACAGGAGATTGATCACGCCATGAATAGACTGAATAATCGACCAAGAAAAAGGTTAGGATACCTTACACCCAATCAGGTATTCTTCAAAAATACGCTTGCACTTCAAAATTGAACTCGCGTCAAGTAATTCAATCAACAATTACCGAGAAGAGTACGCCTATTGTCGTATATTGCGCCTCTGGGGCGCGATCTGCATCAGCAAAAAATAACTTAATTAAATTAGGCTATGATAATGTGAGCAATGGTGGTGCGGTCGCTAGTTTGGCACTTAAGCTTCAAAAGCAAATTTACCGAGGGTGATTGAATGAGTTCAATAAATTCGCCAGTTTTGACTGATCCCATTCAGACGTGGAATAGTCGCTATGATAGAGACGATTACATTTTTGGTACGGAACCGAATCACTATCTTTTAAAATATAAAGCATATTTTAAGGCGGGGATGTCAGCATTAGCCGTTGCTGATGGAGAAGGAAGAAATAGCGTCTGGCTTGCAAAGCAAGGCTTAATTACCTCAGCATTTGACATCTCTTGTATAGGTGTTGAGAAGGCTCGCCAACTTGCACGCGCAGAAAATGTCGAAGTTAATTTTTCAGTTGCAGACTGCCAATCATGGGATTGGGATGCGCAGAAATTCGACATCATCGCCGCTATATTTATTCAGTTTGCTGATCCAGTGATGAGGAAAAAACTATTTTCCCAAATGATCGGTGCGTTGAATTCTGGTGGAATAATCATATTGCAAGGATATACACCGAAGCAACTTGAATATAAAACTGGTGGACCGGGTCTCATTGATCATTTATATACTGAAGATTTGTTAAGGAAAGAATTTAGTGATTTAGAGTTTATTAACCTCAGTGTTTATGATGCTGAGTTGAAGGAAAGTACTCAACACGCGGGTATGTCTGCTCTCATTGGTATGGCCGCAAAAAAACAATGATGAGATGTACTAGTTCAAACTTGACCTGACATGAACTGTCAGATGAGTTCAAATTCTGAAAGGCCGCTATCGGCCAGGAGCGGCCAAACAAATATCTAAAAGTTATATATGAAATTTCGCTGGATTGCTGCACTTCTATTTTCAATTTTCGGAGTGGCGATTGCAGATTCATCCCTTAGCCCAAAGCAGGAATGTGAAACTCTAATGAACAAAGTTCTTCCCTTTGCAGAACATATGCTTAAGAGGGAGGGTGAATTTTTTCCTTATGGCGGAGCTCTGAAGAATACAGGTGATGTAGCCGAAATCGCTGGGTATGATGGTCGCGAACACCCACCTTCGATGGATATTATTAAGCTAATCAAGCAAGGCTTTGTAGCTGGCGCAGAATCTGGAGAATACCGCGCAACTGCTTTAGTTTATGATGTGCGAGTCCTTGTACCTTCAACAGGCAACAAATCAAATGCAATAGCCGTTTCGCTCAATCACAGAGGTAATTACTCGGTTATTGTCTTCTTTCCTTACGAACTGAAAGAGGGTGAGTTGAAATACGGTCAGGTTTTTGCTCAGCAGGGCGAATCCGATATATTCAAATCTCACTGAATCTGGACATCCTCAGACTGTTTTGAGGCCGATACTTCGAGAATTTCCACAGTCCGCTTTGGGGCGGATGCCGCCGGTCGTCAGTCGTCAGTCGAGCAACGTGTGTCAGGTCAAGTATGAATTGGTACAACTGAGATAAGCATCAAATTTTCTCAGTGCAATTCAACTTACGATGGATGATCTTCATTTAACTTTATCAAGTGATCGCAATTTTCGATAAAGCGTTCGCTCACTAATGCCAAGTTTGCGCGCTAATTCTGTTCGATTACCTTGATGATATTGAAGTTGTCGAAGCAATTCATCGCGCTCGACTTCTTGCAGTGATCTGCCATGTCGGTGTGATATTTCACTTATTTCAGTCTTGTGATAAAAATGTCGAAGGGGTAAGTTCGATTTGCTTGCTGTACTAATCGACCGTTCTACATGGACACGCTCAATCACCGTGCCATCGCTCAATAGTGCAGCGCGTTCCATAATATTACGCAGCTCCCTAACGTTCCCCGGGAAGATGTATGTACTCAGATAGGAGAGTGCGGTTTCAGATATGCTCATATGGCGTTGGGGGGATACTCTTGACAGTAGTGCAGTTGCCAGCAAAGGGATATCTTCAACTCGTTGACGTAATGCTGGTAACTGTATTGGGAATGTACTTAATCGATAGTATAAGTCCTCTCTAAATGTGCCGTCAGCAACCATGCTACGTAAATCACGATGGGTCGCCGATACAATCCGCACATCGGTGCTACGTAACTCCGTACTTCCTACACGTCGGTAAGTACCGCTCTCAAGTAGGCGTAATAACTTCACTTGCATCGTCAGGGGAATGTCACCGAGTTCATCTAGAAATAGGGTGCCACCGCTAGCGGACTCCACGAGACCAATTCTGGACACATTAGCACCAGTGAATGCACCGCGTTCATGTCCAAATAGCTCACTTTCGAACAAATTTTCAGTCAAGCTGGCACACTCAACTACGACTAAAGGTGCCTTAGCACGTGGGCTCGCTTCATGTAAAGCGCGCGCAAATAATTCTTTACCAGTCCCAGACTCACCCGCCAATAGTACGCTGGCTCGAGATGGGCCTACGCGTGAGACCATTTCTAGTGCTTGCAGAAAAATTGGTGAACGACCAATGATGGTCTGATTGGATGATGATCCCCGATTAACTGGCAGTTCTTCCATTCTTTCAACGAAGTAGGCTTGCTCACCATTCTTGTTTAAGATCGGCGTAAGTTCAATGTTGACATAGGATTCACCTTTGGGTGTATGGTGCAGGTGAAGTACTTTTTCTCTGTGTCCTGATAGTTTGGCTTGCGCTAAAGGGCACACTTCACCGGACTGATCGCAAGGCGCATTAAAGTGATGAGACACCTCGTAGCATGTCCTGCCGATGACAGAGACTTCGTGCCCAAACTGGCGCCGGTATGCTGCATTTGCTGCGATGATGCGGTAATGATTGTCGAACAATATGTGGGGCTCTACTAATTCTTCAAGGTAAGAAATCAGTTCTGGTAAAGGTTGGGACATAAGTAGAGTTCCGAAAAGTTATTCAATAGATCGATGCTGCCATTATTGCATATACTGCCAATATGTCAGTTATTAACTGTCATATTGGCAGTTTTGGGGTGCCGCAATACTATAACCTATTGTTTTTAAGTAGAAATATTCGCCACATTTTCTTGGCATGAAACCTGCATTAACAATCCGTATGAACCCAAAACGCCGCCACCTCCGCTTTCATTTATTCATTGTTGTTCTACTAAAGTTGGTAGCGATAACGTTGATATGGTGGTTTTTTATACGAGATGAGGCAGTTGATGTTAACGCTGATTTCATGGCGTCGCGTATAGGTATCCCAGTAATTTCACAAGGAGCATCAAAGTGATTTCAGAACAATTGGTCGATCTTTCTCGGCTACAGTTTGCCGCAACCGCTCTATACCATTTCCTCTTTGTACCCTTAACCATTGGTATGGTGTGGTTACTTTTGATCATGGAAAGTGTCTACGTCATGACCGGCAAGGTCATTTGGCGAGACATGACCCAATTTTGGGGGAAACTTTTCGGTATTAATTTTGCGCTCGGTGTCACAACTGGCATCACGCTGGAGTTTCAGTTTGGCACTAACTGGGCGTATTACTCCCACTATGTCGGTGATATCTTTGGAGCCCCACTTGCGATCGAAGGTTTGATGGCTTTCTTTCTTGAGTCTACTCTCATAGGACTGTTCTTTTTTGGGTGGGGCCGTTTAAGTAAGCCCAAGCATTTACTCGTCACTATGTTGATGGCTGTTGGTACTAATCTCTCGGCACTTTGGATTTTAATTGCTAATGGGTGGATGCAAAATCCTGTCGGTGCAGAATTTAGCTATCTGACGATGCGCATGGAGATGGTCGATTTTTGGGCGGTTGTCTTTAACCCGGATGCGCAGGCTAAATTTGTCCATACTGTTTCTGCTGGTTATTTGACTGGTTCAATGTTTATGTTGTCCATTTCAAGTTGGTACCTGCTGAAAAAACGTGACGTTGAATTTGCTAAACGTAGCTTTGGTGTCGCAGCGGCGTTTGGATTGGCGTCAGCGCTTAGCGTCATTGTGTTAGGTGATGAATCTGGTTACACGGTCGGTGAAGCGCAGCAAACCAAAATGGCAGCGATTGAGGCGATGTGGCAAACAAAACCAGCACCTGCCGGGTTAACCCTATTAGCTGGGATCAATGAAGCAGAACAAAAAAACGATTGGGAAATTGAGGTTCCCTGGGTTATGGGTTTAATCGGAACTCGCTCAATAAGTAAGCAGATTCCTGGTATTCATGACATCAAAATCAAAAATCATGAGCGTGTTTTACATGGCATTGTCGCAGTGAAAGCTTTAGAGGCTCTCAGAAAAAATCGTCAAGATCAAGATGCACTCAAGTTGTTTAACGAGAATAAAAGTGATCTTGGATTTGGACTTTTGCTTAGAAGATATGTCTCTGACATGAATCAAGTTACGCCCGAGTTCATTGACCGAGCGGTGAATGACACAATTCCACGCGTGACACCCATGTTCTGGGGTTTTAGGATCATGGTTGGTTTGGGATTCGCCATGTTGGCATTATTCGTTGTAGCGTTTTTAAGCACGATTAAACCTGGTCAGCCAAAGCGTAAGTGGTTGCTGAAATGGGCGTTATGGATGTTGCCTGCACCTTGGATTGCTTGCGAATTGGGCTGGTTTGTCGCTGAGTACGGTCGTCAGCCTTGGACTATTTATGGCGTTTTACCGACGCATTTAAGTGTTTCAACGCTCAGCGTCAACAGCTTATATGGATCGCTTGCTGGATTTATTAGTTTTTATACGATCTTGTTAATTGTTGAGATGTATCTGATGGTTAAATTCGCGAGACAAGGGCCTGGTAGTTTAGGTACCGGCCGATATGAATTTGAGCCAGTACATACGTCACAACCAAAAATAGAGAATATGTCAGGAGCTGCAAAATGATTGACTATCCAACACTCAAAATAATTTGGTGGGTACTTGTCGGTGTATTGTTGATTGGCTTTGCCATTATGGATGGTCACGACATGGGTGTCGGTACCTTATTACCTTTTGTCGGAAAATCAGACTTAGAGCGCAGAGTTGTTCTTAATACTGTCGGCCCACATTGGGAGGGCAATCAGGTTTGGTTTATTACTGGAGGTGGTGCAATTTTTGCAGCGTGGCCTTTGGTTTACGCCACTGCTTTTAGTGGCTTTTATTGGGCATTGTTAGCTGTACTTTGGGCCTTATTTTTGCGTCCTGTAGGGTTTGATTATCGTAGCAAAGTCCATAATCCAACTTGGCGCAGTATTTGGGACTGGGGTCTATTCATCGGTGGCGCTGTGCCTCCGCTGATTTTTGGTGTGGCATTTGGTAACTTATTGGAAGGGGTGCCATTTCAGTTCGATAATTATATGGCGTCCACCTATTCTGGTACGTTCTGGCAATTACTCAATCCTTTTGCATTACTGGCAGGAGTCGTAAGTAGTGCGATGATTACCATGCAAGGTGGTGCCTATTTGGCGCATAGAACTGAAGGTGCTGTCCAGCATCGCGCTGTTAAAGGAGCTGTTATTGCCGCTATTGTTATGGTTGTCGCCTTTATAGCAGCCGGATTTTGGTTGCAGGAAATTCCTGGCTATCGGATTACATCGGTAATTGACACCGCAGCGCTTGCAGACCCAATGGGCAAAACCGTTGTTCGCGAATCTGGTGCTTGGATGAATAATTATCGCTTTCAACCTATGTTGTGGATTCTTCCGTTGTTAGCGATCACTGCAGCACTATTGACTGCTGCATTACTGTTTGCGAGGCGCACATTGATCGCATTTGTAACGTCTTCGCTTGCTTTAGTTGGTGTGATAGGTACGGCGGGGGCATCCATGTTTCCATTTTTGATGCCATCTTCAAGTATGCCAAATGCAAGCTTAACTGTTTGGGATAGTGTTTCAAGTCATCTTACGCTTGGTATCATGTTTTGGGCAACGCTGATTTTTATGCCGCTTATTATTTTTTATACGTCATGGGCGTATCGGGTTATGCGTGGGAAAGTAACGATCGAGCAAATTGAGGCGAACGAACATAGTGCCTACTAATACTGATTAACGGAAACTAAAGTGTAGTTTAATTAAGGGGAATCAATATGTGGTATTTCGCTTGGATTCTAGGAGTTGGGTTCGCACTCCTATTAGCAATTATGAATGCGATGTGGGGTGAAAATGAAGAGGCACGAATTAAATCAGGTAGGGATGAGTGATCGTCATGAGTTCGCTACGAAAACAAAACGGTGAACGACATATCCAGTTGTTATGTATGGCGATCGCTCTTCTTATTATGTTGGTGGGTACGGCGTACCCGCCGATCATGATGAGCGTCACCGGTAAAGTGGACCATCGGTTTGCTACTATGCTTTTTTTGGCGATGAGCATTGGCTTTGTGCGCGGAGTCGGATTTATACCGACCTCAAACCTACTACGATGGCTTTTTTCAGGTTGGGCTTGCTTGCTTGCTTTCGCGACTGCGATGTTGATAAAAATTTATTTGTAAATATAAGTCATGTATTTTCGTGTTTTTCATCATCAAGCGTCCGGTTACGCGAGTTATTTATTGGGGGATATGGCGGCTAAAGAAGCTGTGCTTATTGACCCGCGAATATCTGATATCGCTGTAACCGCTGCAATTTTGAATGACCAAAAATTACGCCTAACATCATTGTTATTTACCCATGAACATGATCAAGCTAAATTGAGTAACGTGGATATTTTCCAAGCGTATAGCGCTCACTTTGCCAAAGATATGGTTGTAGTACCGGCAGGGCACAAAGATTTTTTAACGTTCGGAGATGAACGAATTAAAATCATTAAAACGCCTGGTCATATGCTCAAATGTCAAAGCTACCTTTGGCGTGATCGATTGTTCTGCGGTGATCTATTGTCTGTTGATATTTGTCCACATCAGCCTAGACCTGTTTCTCCTGCAGATTTGTGGGATAGTGTAACGCAAAAAATACTACTGCTTCCGGCGGAAACTTTCTTATTTACCGGACATTCGACGAAGGCGCAATTTTTAAGTACTATACTGCAGCAGCGGCTTTGGCATCCTTGGTTTTCTGGAACAACGCGGGACGCATTCTTGGCGCGCATTGGTTCGCCGTAAGCAAGTTCTCAGATTTTAAAAGAAATACTAAAAAGCGCAATCTCGTTTGACACAGATTGTGCTTTTTACTTTTTTAATAGAATTTGCCCTATGTAAAAATTAAGTCAATGTCGTCTTTTTTATAGCATAGATATTAACGCGTCAATCAAAATGCAGAGGTAGCCTGAATGCTTAGACTTTGGTGCAACTTTAGATGAATTGAATATTTGCTATAGGCTTTGAAATTACGGATAGATTTCTGAAGTAAAGGAGGGTGCTTAGAAGTTTGTAAAATGTATTTTAAGTAATATTTGTGACGTTGATGAAATGGCGACAGTTCGGCGGTATTTGCACTTAGTTTGATTGCTAATGGCGCGGGAAGTCATTTTCTATGTAAGAATGACAGTGCTTTGCTTAACTAGGAGAAATTATGGACCTCAATGATGCCGTTGCAAAACATGCGGAATGGAAGACTAAATTCAGGAGCGCAATTACTAAAAAAGAGCAAATGGATGCGTCAACTATTAGCAGGGATAACTGCTGTGAACTTGGTAAATGGTTGCATGGTGAAGCTAAACAAAAATTTAGTGTTTTAGGTAGTTATAAAGATTGCGTATCTAAACATGCACTTTTTCATACTGAAGCTGGAAAGGTTGCCTCTGCTATTAATGCCCAAAAATATTCTGAAGCAGAAGCCATGATTAATGCCGGAACCGTGTATGCGAGTGCCTCCAGTGCGGTGGGTGTTGCAATTATGAAATTTAAAAAAGAAGCTAATATTTAGCGTACTTTTATTTGGTTTTTGAACGATTTAAAAAAAGAGGTTTTCACAACAACGTGAAAACCTCTTTTTTATGCGCGTTTATCTCTTAATCAGGACAGATACCGTGAAAAATTAATTTTTTATTACCCCAAATCATTAAAAACCTTGGATAGCGAAATTGATTCTTCAATTACCAAACAGCTTTACCAGAACCATCCTTGATTTGTGCTTTCCATGTTTTTTCAATCAGGTCAACAACGCTGGATGGCATTGGGATGTAATCGAGCTCAGTCGCCATGGCTGTACCATTTTTGTAGGACCAGTCAATGAACTTCAATGTTTCTTTTACTTTGGCAGCATCAGGTTGTGTTTTGTGAACTAAAACAAATGTAGCACCAGTGATTGGCCAGCTTGCTTTTCCTGGTTGATCTGTCGATACCACAGCGAAGCCTGGTGTTTTGTCCCATGCAGCACCTGCAGCCGCAGATTTGAATGTGTCAGCATCTGGAGAAACGAACTGACCTTCACGGTTTTTCAATTGTGTGTATGCTAGGTTGTTTTTCTTCGCATAGGCAAATTCAACGTAACCGATGGAACCATTGATACGCTGAACGTTTGCTGCAACACCTTCGTTACCTTTGCCGCCCAAACCAGCTGGCCATTTCACAGCAGTGCTAGAGCCGACAACTTTTTTGAATTCTGCATTGACTTTAGACAGATAGTCAGAGAACAGGAATGTGGTGCCAGAAGCGTCTGAACGGTGAACAACGGTGATGTCTTCTGTTGGCAGTTTAACGCCTGGGTTGATCGCAGCGATCTCTGCATCAGTCCATTTTGTGACTTTACCCATGTAGATGTCAGCGATGACTTGGCCAGTCAATTTCAATTGACCAGGTTTGACGCCGTCGATGTGAACAACAGGAACAACGCCGCCCATAACGACCGGGAATTGCAATAAGTCTTCTTTATCTAGCTCTTCCACAGACAATGGCATATCGGATGCGCCAAAATCAACGGTGTTTGCTTTAATTTGTTTGATGCCCCCGCCGGAGCCGATGGACTGATAGTTCAGGTTATTGCCAGTTGCTTTTTTGTAAGCTTCTGCCCATTTAGACGCGATAGGGTACACAAAGCTTGATCCTGCGCCAGTAATTTCAGCAGCCATTGCAGAAGAGAATGTGAACAGGGTTGCAGCAGTAACAAGTGTGTTTTTCAAAAAGAATTTCATTTTTAAGTATCCTTAAACTCCAAACTTGGAGCCACGAACCTTACATTTTATTTATTACAAAATCATGACATAACGTAATATCTATAAAATTACGCGTACACAAGCGAAGAGCAGATATTCGTGACTCCCTCGCGCACATGCAACAAATATCTTGTATTTTTGAAGTATTCTGAATACGAAAAGCCGAAATTCTGATCAAGTAAATAGTTCCTAAAAAATATGAAAATTCTGTTGATTGAAGACGATGTAATGATTGGTGAAAACATTCAGATTGCCTTGGAAAATGAATCCAATCTCGTTGATTGGCTCGACAATGGCATTGAAGCGGAAGAACTTTTGTTAAAACATAGTTACGACGTTGTGCTGCTCGACCTAAGCTTACCGCAGCGTGACGGAATTGAAATTTTAAATTCCCTCAGAAAGCGAGGCGATACTGTACCAGTGTTAATTATGACAGCTCGGGACACAGTGCCAGAGCGAGTATCTGCTTTATATGCAGGTGCCGACGATTATTTAGTAAAGCCGTTTGATCTTGATGAATTGATTGCACGTATGCATGCTTTGGTTCGGCGATCATGCGGGCGTGTTGATGCTTTGTACTCTGCGGGCGATGTGATTATCAATTCCGCCACCAGGCAGGTGAGCAATAAACAAGAGCAAATTATTTTATCTTCAAGAGAGTGGGCTATTTTAGATGCCCTAATTTCCAGACCGGGTGCGATCTTGTCTCGAAGCCGATTGGAGGAAAAGGTATTTGGCGACCTAACCGATATAGATAGCAACGCTATCGAAGTCTATATTCACGGATTACGGAAAAAGCTGGGGCAAAAATTTATAGTGAATGTGCGTGGTGTTGGCTATATGGTTGAGAAGCAAGCATGAAATCTTTACGGGTACAGATTATTTTAATGTTTGGCATCGCTATTCTGCTTGCTGCAGCTTTGCAATTTGCTACATCTGTCAACGCCACTATTCATGAAGCAAATAAATTATTTGATTACCACATGCAGCAGATGGCATTGGCATTACAAGATAGTGATTTCAAACAGCTTGACTCTCGAACTGTTTTAGGAATCGAAAGTAATAATTTTGATTTAGTAGTTCAAATTTGGGGAACTGACGGTGAGCGGGTTTATCAATCGCGTCAATATAGATCGCTACCCAAGCAGGCTGAACTTGGATATTCTACAGTGACATTGACCAACGGTGAATGGCGCATATATGCCGTGAAGGCGCATGACAGAGTAATTCAGGTCGCGCAGAAAATGAATACACGGAGTCGTAGAGCGATATCGATTGCTTTGAGTACGTTATGGCCAGTGATACCAGTTTCATTATTACTGTTTTGTGCTGCATGGTGGGGTATCAGCTCAGCGTTATCGCCACTCAATCGAATTGGTAAACAGTTAGCCGAACGTCAGACAAACTCGACTGAAACGGTTTCAGATGAAGGCGTTCCTCAGGAGGTATCAGCATTAGTTTTTGAATTGAATTCATTATTAGTGCGAGTGGGGCATGCGATGCAGTCTCAGCAACGCTTCGTTGCTGATGCAGCTCACGAACTAAGGTCTCCGATTACCGCATTGCGACTGCAGGTACAAAACTTATCTCGCGCTCGGGACGAGAATATGCATGAAAAAGCGATAGATCGTCTTCTTGGTGGAGTAGACCGCGCTTCACATCTCGTTGAGCAACTGTTGATGATGGCGCGCCAGGACCACTCATCCAAAGACTTAAAGAAAATTCAAAAATTGCCATTCAACACGCCGCTGAATCTAGCGATAAATGACGTGCAAGTATTCGCCCAAAGTAAACAGGTCACTCTTCGATTGAGTAATTTTCAAGATTTTTCGGTATGTGGTGATTCTGAGAGTTTGCGGGTGATGATACGCAATGTGCTGGACAATGCTATTCGTTATATACCTGACGGTGGCATAGTTGAAGTGATCCTTAGTCAGCAATCGAATCAGATAGCCTTAGAGATTGGAGATTCAGGAGGCGGGATACCTGAGGCAGAAAGAGATCGAATCTTTGATCGTTTTTACCGCATTTCGGGCACGAACAAAAATGGCAGTGGTCTCGGGCTTGCTATAGTAAAAGCGATTGCAGACATGCACGATGCGAGTCTTGAACTGACTACCTCTAAATTAGGAGGGCTTAATGTAAAAGTGATATTTCCTTTGATGTCGGGCGACGGATAACGTTAATATTTTCCGATTTCGAGTCGTGTTTTCTTGTTCCTCAGCCATGGTAATTCTTTGTTACTGAGGGAAAGTATTAACACTAAAAGAGGAAAGCTGCATAAGTTAAGTTTTTCTAGCTAAGTACCTGCTAAGTAAGATTCTGCATGCTCTGATTTACGCAAATACCTGCGTTATTTTTGGAGAAGCACCATGAATCGCTATAGCAAATTTTCTCTCCTGGCCGCAACTATCGCCGCTGCGGGTACCGTTGCCTATGCTGCCCAAGGCGGCATGGAAAACGATGCCATGGCCATTACCAAGGCCAAAATCCCACTGGCTCAGGCTGTCACCACTGCCGAGCAATACGCCAACGGCAAGGCTTCACGCACCGAGTACGAAAACTCGAGGCAGGGCTGGGTCTTCGATGTGGAGGTCGTCAGTGGTGCCAAAGTCTTCGATGTGAGGGTCGATGCCGACAAAGGCACGATCATTTCGTCCGCCGAAGACAAAGCTGATCGCGATGACGACCACGACAAGGAAGACTAACTACACACCACAAGGCCGGGTCGCTACAGTTTCGTGATTCGGCTTCGGAGACCACATGGAAGACCTCAATCACGCACTTTTTCTCTGGCTTAATGCAACAGAGCACCCAAGCACACAGCTACTGGCCATCGCCACTTTTTTCGCAGAGTACGCCATTTGGGCACTTCCGGTCAGCATCGGATTTGGTTGGCTTCGCGGAAACGAACATACCCGCAAAATTTTGCTCGAAGCGACCGCGTCCGGTTTGGCTGGCTTACTCATCAATCAGATCATCGGACTGGCTTGGCAACATCCACGTCTTTTTATGATCGGTCTGGGAAACACTCTTATTCCCCATGTTGCTGATTCTTCGTGTCCGAGCGACCATTTGACGCTACTGTGGGGCGTTGCTTTTAGTTTTCTGACGCATCGCAGCACGCGCCAGGTGGGAATGGCGCTTGCATTTCTGGGGTTGCCTGTTGCATGGGCTCGCATTTATCTAGGTGTTCATTTTCCGCTAGATATCGTTAGCGCGGCCTTGGTCGCCATGTTGAGTGCCTGCTTGGTGTTTCGTGAGTCGGGGTTGTATTTACCTGTTACTTATAGCCTTGCCATTAGCGTTCATCGAGTCCTTTTCGGAAAGCTCATCGAAATTGGATGGGTGCGCAAATGATGAGCCTATGGCTGGCCTAAGTTTGATAAGTCAGACTAGCCTTAAGAATAACTCGCCTTTGTAGGAAATAACTCCATGAACACGCTGACCACGCCTTCCGCATCAAACTGGCTTAATAAAGTCCCAGAAGTGACTCTCTCGTTTTGGGTTATCAAGATCATGTCCACGACGGTCGGAGAAACTGGAGCCGATTTTCTGGCTGTCAATGCAGGCTTCGGTCAAGGTATGACTCGTACATTGATGGGCGCATTGTTGGCTGGTGTCTTATTAATGCAGTTACGTACGCGGCGCTACACACCCTGGATTTACTGGCTCACGGTCGTTCTAGTCAGCGTGGTGGGCACTCTGGTTACTGACCTGCTCACCGATGGGCTAGGTGTGAGTCTGTATGTCAGCACGTCAGCATTTGCCGTAGCGCTAGCAGCGATTTTTGCGGTTTGGTTTTGGGTGGAACGCAGCTTGTCCATCCATGCGATTTTTTCGCGTCGCAGGGAGTTGTTTTACTGGTCTGCTATCCTCTGTACATTTGCACTTGGCACAGCGGCAGGCGACTTGGCGACCGAAGCGCTCGGCCTTGGTTTCACATGGGGAGTGGTGTCGTTCGGTGCACTGATCGCTATCATCTATGCGGCATGGCGCATAGGCGGCAACGCCGTACTGACCTTCTGGATTAGCTATATCCTGACACGCCCCTTGGGTGCTGCACTCGGTGACCTGCTGACGCAGGCCAAGGCATATGGAGGCCTCGGAATGGGTGCCATGTGGACCAGTACTCTATTCTTGACCGTGATAGTGATGCTGGTGGCCGTTGCGCAGTTCAGCGGTGGTCGCCGCATTAATGTACAAGCTGCCGAATAACCTCTAACCAATAACTTAAGGAAAAATAATGCGTCATTTGAATTTCTTCACCCACCCCGTTGTTGTATTGTCGATCACTGCTTTGGTGGTTCTGGTGACTGGATGCTCAAAGTTCACCGACACTGGCACGGCAGGTTCTGCCGCAATGCCGACCAGTCAGACCACCTCCGCGCCGCAGGCAAAGGCTGCGTCCAAATTGGGGGATTTATCTGAATTTCGGCGCATCGCCGCAGACGTCGCCGCCATTGTGGACAAGGGCGATCTAGGAGCTGCAAAGACGCAGATTAAGGAGTTGGAGGTCGCATGGGACTCGGCGGAGGCAGGCTTGAAGCCTCGTGCAGCGGATGATTGGCATAGGCTCGACAAGGCCATTGATTCCTCCCTTAGTGCACTGCGTGCAGATGTCCCCAATCAAACCGACTGCAAAAAGGCTATGGCTGACCTATTGACCACTTTCGACTCGCTACAAGCGAAGCTCTGACCTGGGAGCACGAATTAATATGAATACTTCAGCGGAAAAAGTCCTGAGCAAAGTCCCAGAGGTCACTCTCGTTTTTTGGATCATTAAGATTGCGGCAACCACGCTCGGCGAAACAGGTGGCGATGCCGTTTCGATGTCGATGAATTTGGGCTACTTGATTGGTACAGTTATTTTCGCAGCCGTATTTTTGGCTGCGGTCTTTGCGCAAATCAAGACCAAGACCTTTAAACCATTCTTTTACTGGACTACGATCATTGCAACCACGACGGTCGGCACGACGCTCGCTGATTTCGCAGACCGATCCCTCGGTATTGGGTATGCTGGTGGCTCGACCTTGCTTATGGCATTGTTATTTGGTTCACTGTTTATATGGCATCGAACACTGGGCTCAGTTTCGGTTAGCACAGTAAGTTCGCCGAAGGTCGAGGTGTTCTATTGGGTGACTATCATGTTCTCCCAGACTCTGGGGACGGCACTGGGCGATTGGACGGCGGATACGGCAGGATTGGGTTACACTGGCGGTGCCATTCTGTTCGGCGCATCGTTGGTGTTGGTTGCTGCATTTTACTATTGGACAAATGTATCGCGAACCCTGCTTTTTTGGGCAGCATTCATTCTGACTCGCCCTCTCGGTGCCGTCGTAGGGGACTTTCTCGATAAGCCGCTCAGTGCGGGCGGATTGGCTCTAAGTCGCTATTCAGCATCGGCAGCCCTTTTTGCATTCATGTTGACAACTATCTTGCTGTTCAAGCAGCGTGCAGCTGGATCGGCACATTGAATATACTGACACATTTAGCTGGTAGAAATTTTCAATCGAGTGAGAACATGCAACACACTAATCTGAACCAGTACGATAAGCTAAGCAAGGTCTTCCATTGGATTACAGCAATCGCTGTCGCCATTGCATTTGTTTTGGGACCAGGCGACTTTGGCCGATTGCTGCATAACGGGATCGACCCAGGTACACGAATCGACATCGTTTGGCATGAATCCTTGGGCGTCACCATTTTTACGCTCACACTACTACGCTTGGTCTGGGCTACGGTGCGACCAGTTGCCCCTCGGCCCCAGATGACCGCATGGATGCGATTTCTGTCGCAACTGGTGCACCTCGTATTGTGGGTTTTGCTTTTTGCGTTACCTATTACTGCTTTACTCGCTCTTGGGACGGAGGGACACCCGTTGACGTTGCTGGGTGGCTTTCGGATTAACGAATTGCCTTTCATAGCAAACGCCCATTTGTCTGGTCTTGCGGATTGGGGCGATGTACACAAATTTCTTGGCGATGTCATCATGTGGTTAGCGGGAATTCATGCGCTAGCCGCGGTGTATCACCACGTCAAACTGAAGGATGGAGTTCTTAAATCAATGTTACCTTGAAGATGGAATGTATTTAAGACGGGGTATGAGGCAATAATAGGAGGAGGAATGCGAGTATTGCTGGTCGAAGACGACACCATGATTGGCGAAGCCATCCAAGGGGCGCTAAAAGACGCTTCTTATGCTGCTGACTGGGTAAAGAACGGCCAAACTGCCCTCACGACACTGGGTTGCCAGCACTATGACCTGGTGCTTCTCGATCTTGGCCTTCCAGGTAAGGATGGGCTGGAGGTGCTGATCAGCATTCGCGCTAAAGACAATCCGGTTCCACTGCTCATCATCACCGCCCGCGACCGCCTCAATGATCGACTGCGCGGCTTGGATGGCGGGGCCGATGATTATTTGCTCAAGCCTTTTGAGATGGCCGAGCTGCTGGCTCGCATGCGCGCGGTGCTGCGACGTAAGGGAGGGAGCGCAACGCCCCTGCTCAGCAACGGCGTCGTGTCGCTCGATACAGCCACGCGGGAGGCGGCGGTCAACAACAGTGCCTCGGTGCAACTCTCCAATCGTGAGTTTGCTTTGTTGCAAGCCTTGCTGATACGCCCTGGAGCCATTCTCTCGCGCAGCGATCTGGAAGACCGTATCTATGGATGGGGTGAAGAGGTCGAGAGCAACGCCGTCGAATTCCTGATCCATGCACTGCGGCGCAAGCTTGGCGGCGAAATCATCAAAAATGTCAGGGGGGTTGGATGGATGGTTTCAAAAAACGTCTGAACGAGTCGGTTCAGTTCAAGCTGTCCTTTTCGCTGTCGCTGGCTATTTTTGTCATCGCGTTGGTGGCAGGCATATTCTCTTTCGTATCCGCATTCGACGAAGCCCACGAGCTGCAAGACGACATGCTGCGCCAAGTCGCGGCACTGTTTGACCGGCAACACCTCCCACTTGCACATCTCGGAGACGATGGCCGCGCCAAGGACAGCGACGAAGAATCGCGCGTCATCGTCCAGTATCTTTCAGACGGCATCAAGGCGGCCGGGAAGGGCGATGCGGGAGAACCGCTGCCGCTACCGATCACTCTGCCCGATGGTCTACATACGCTTGATGTCAGCGGCGAGCCGTTCCGTGTGTTAGTCAAAACAACGTCCAGTGGCGAGCGAATCGCCGTGGCGCAAGAAACCGGCGTTCGTGACGAAATTGCACGCGACAGCGCCTTGCGCACATTGATGCCGTTTCTGATCCTGGTTCCCATCCTGCTTTTGATCGTGGCTGATCTTGTGCGCAAGATGTTCCGGCCCATCGCTTCTTTGTCAGCGGAAATTGACCAGCGCGCCGAACAGGAATTACATCCCGTAGACGAAAGCCATCTCCCCGCCGAAGTGCGCCCGTTCGTGGTGGCGATCAACCGTCTGCTTGTCCGCGTTGACCAGTCAATGGAAACTCAGCGCCGGCTTGTCGCGGATGCGGCGCATGAGCTTCGATCCCCGCTTACCGCCTTGTCACTGCAAGCGGAGCGACTGGATCAGGCGGATATGTCTGACCTCGCGCGTGAACGTCTCATGACATTGCGCCGAGGCATAGAGCGTGGCCGTAACCTGCTGGATCAACTTCTCACCTTGGCCAAGGCTCAGGCTGCACTCGACCGACCCAAGTCGTCTGTATCGGTGCAGCACGTTTATCGACGCGTGCTGGAAGACCTTATGCCGCTGGCCGAGGACAAGCACATCGACATTGGCGTCGAAGGAAAGCAAGACGCCCAACTCTGGGGTAACGAGCTGGACGTGATTGCCATAGTCAAGAACTTAGTCGATAACGCCATTCGTTACACGCCAGATGGCGGGAAGGTCGATCTTTCTGTCACCACGGAAGAAGGTCGCGCAATACTGAGAATCCAGGACTCAGGGCCAGGTATTCAAGTTGTCGAGCGAGAGCGGGTGTTTGACCCGTTTTATCGGACCCTTGGGAGCGATCATGTCGGGTCAGGTCTGGGCCTTTCCATCGTCAAGGCAATCACGGACCGGATTGGCGCTGAGATTCAACTAGGATTCTCAGACGAAATAAATCATTCTGGACTCGCTGTGTGTGTATCCATGCCAATCACTAATATAATCCAAGGAAGTAAGTTTTAGCATCAGCGTATTAGTATTCTTGGACAATAAAATTAGGCATTTTCTTGTAATGGACTGTCTTCTCTTGGCTATATATAGATTAGATGTGTCACGGTTGTCGCAAAACTTTATTTTTCTGTTGATACCTTTGCATTTTTCTGAGGTGCCTTGAATGACAACATATAATCGTTGATTTGACTAATGGCACGTATATTACGGATAGTTGACTGTTTTTTCTATTGTGATTTGAAACTTTAAGATTCACCTAAGTTTACTAATGCAATATAGGAAGGTTTTGAATTGTGCCATTTCCCAAAAGCACACAAACCACTCAATTTATCTTTTTATTACAAGTATTCACGAGGAAATTTCAATGCGTGCCGTTACCCAGCTCTCCATCGTTACATCCGCTGCTGTCCTGTTAGCTGCCTGCAGCTCCCCAGTCAAAGTTGCTGAAACTCCTGCACCGGCAACGCCTGTTGCAAAAGCACCAGTTGCTGATACACGTGCAATTGCAACTGTCGTAACGCCAGTTGTTGATCCACTCAATGACCCAAAAAATATTTTATCAAAGCGTAGCGTATATTTTGATTTTGATAAATATGCAATTAAATCTGAATTCAATCCGGTGCTTGAAGCCCACGGAAAATACTTGACTGCCAATAAGACAAAAAAAATCTTGATTCAAGGAAATACAGATGAGCGCGGCGGTAGTGAATACAATTTGGCATTAGGACAAAAGCGTGCTGAAGCAGTCCGTAAATCTCTTGCGTTACTCGGTACGCCAGATTCACAAATGGAAGCTGTATCACTTGGTAAAGAAAAACCAAAAGCAAGTGGTAATGATGAAGCTTCATGGGCTGAAAATCGCCGAGCTGATATTATCTATTCAGGTAAATAATTCCTAGAGCATCGTGATTTGGAGTGTGCAGTGAAAATGAACACCGACTGCGCAACTCCAACGTCAGTTTTCTATCCCTAGTATGGTATATGTGATGCTCATCGGTTGAATGAAGCTAACTTCGATAGCCTTATAAATGCTTTCGATAAACTAGCTACTCAGAATTACGGTTGATTTTATTGGATACCAATAATGTTAAAACGCTTAATTGGCTTTTGTTTGGTATTGCACATAAGTAGCGCTGCGGCAGTGCAGTTGAATTCGCAACATGCGATTGTTGTTGAGGACGGCACTGGTAAAATTTTGTTGGAAAAGAATGCCACTGAGATTGCACCTATCGCATCATTAACGAAACTAATGACAGCGATGGTTGTTCTTGACAGTAAGCCTAATATGGATGAGATGATCTCCATAGAAAAAGCTGATCTCGATACCTTAAAACACAGTTTATCTCATGTACCGATTGGTACCACCTTGTCAAGAAGAGATGTTTTGCAATTAGCCTTGATGTCTTCTGATAATCGCGCGGCTGCTGCGTTGGCTCGCACATATCCAGGAGGCAATTTAGCCTTTGAAAAAGCGGTTAACATCAAAATAAAAGCCTTGGGTATGACAAATACCGTCATTAAAGAGCCAACAGGCTTGTCTCCGGAAAATACGTCGACTGCTGCTGATTTAGTCAAAATGGCGCTCGCAGCATCGCACTATCCTGATATATCTGATATCACAACTGATAGTGACGATACGATTGCTATCAAAGGTCGCAAACGTCTATTTCATAATACCAATCGACTTGTGGGTAGAAAAGGCTGGGATATTTTGCTATCGAAGACAGGTTTTACGAATGAGGCGGGAAATTGCCTCATCATGAGAATAAAGCTAGCGCAGAAAAAAGCAACATTAGTCTTACTGAACGCGAGTGCGAGTTCTTTACGCTTTGTAGATGCAATGAATATTTCGCGGTTGATAAAGGAATAACGATGCTGTACCGGTAATTCATGCTTCACTCAATCGCCATTCCGGTTTGGATAAGATTTAAGTAGACGATTTGTGGTAACTGCTTC
The DNA here is from genome assembly GCF_014284255.1 of Cognatundibacterium jejuense. Lineage (GTDB taxonomy): Bacteria > Pseudomonadota > Gammaproteobacteria > Burkholderiales > Burkholderiaceae_D > Undibacterium > Undibacterium jejuense. The sequence continues at coordinate 182,527 of NZ_JACOFV010000007.1, read as the reverse complement.
GAGTCTAGATTAATTATGTCAGGGCAAGCAAGAAAGCGAGCCCTGTAAAATAAACGATTGCATGTCAGGTTTAAGAATGACTTCAAAATTCGCAATCTCGACTCATTATTTATTTTTAGGTTAATGGTACGTTCCCGTAGCCCATTAATTTCTTTGAACGACCGTATCGCCATCTGTGTCGCGTTTATGTTGAAACGAGAGAAAATTTTACATGTGCCGATCACTTGGTTTAAATTTTCCGCGGGAGGCATCATGCGTAAATACGCATTTTTTACCCTCATTATCATTCCATGTTCATGTTGGGCTGTAGGTTTCGGTAATTTTCATGGCCGTAATATAAAAAGCGAAACTGTGATTCTTGAGATTGTTGAACGACTTACTAATGAATATTCGTTGAGTGACCATGAAGAAAAACTTATTGTTAAGGTAAAGGTTGAATCAAAACAAAATTCGCGAGAGTATTCAGACGTTTGCCACAGAAAAATGCTCCAGGATATATTTTGGTGCGACGGAAATAAAAGCTCGCCAATGTTTGACACAACCTACAAATTTGATCATGAGATATTGGGTACCTATTCGGATGAGGCACCAAATTCTGAAATATGGCATTGTATCAACGGATGTGGAGAGGAATCACCAAGGACATTTAGATATGATTATTAGGTATCCCAAGATGTTAGCTAACGGTCGCAAGTAAATATATGTCGTTCAGCGCTTCCGATACTGGACACGCATCACGCTTGCTATTGAAAATTAAGTCCACAAAAAAAAGACAAACCTTCGCTCCGTACAGATTGCAGATGTAGTTTACATAAACTGTTTCCGAAAAAGTTGATTAAGCTGCTTTTTTCTGAAATCAGTTCTTATCTTCCTTAACATGAAATCATCACAAAACGTGGTACAGCATCTTCATTAGGAGCGTGTTATGAAAATCACTGATATCAAAATTGGCACACGGTTAGGACTATTGGCTGGCTTTTTGTTGTGTTCGATGTTAGTTGTTGGCGGAAATGATTGGTTAAATCTTAAAGCAAGTAATACTCGTGTTCGGGACGCGATGGAGCGTTCCTTAATGTTGGAACATTCTGTTGATGCTGCGAGAAAAGCACAGGTGGATTTCAAAATACAGGTACAGGAATGGAAGGATTTGTTGCTTCGTGGGAATGACTCGGTAGCTTTTGAAAAATATTTGAGCGCATTTAAAACCAAAGGCGAAGAGACTCAGAAAGATTTAAATCAGCTCGCAGGGTTGCTGGATAAATTGGGATTAGATACGAAGCAAGTTACTACTGCCAGGCAATCTATGCAAGAACTTAACGGTAAATATATCGATGCTATAAAAAGCTATGATATTGCAAACCAAGATAGCGCTCATATTGTTGATCGTCTGGTGAAGGGAATGGACCGAGCACCAACCAAGCAAATTGGAGACATTGTTACCTATGTTCTTGATCAATCTGAACGATTGATGAAGGAAACAAATGAGAGTCAATTAATTGCTTATCAGCGCGCCAGTTTGTTTTCATTGCTTGGTATGCTAATCGCCTTTTGTTTAGGAAGCGTCGTTACGTATTACTTTGTAGTCAGCATTATTCGCCCATTGGCACGAGCAGTGCATATTGCAAAGACTGTCGCATCAGGCGATCTAAGCAATAACGTGGATATCGACGGCAAGGACGAGACTGCAGATTTGCTGTCGGCTCTGAGAGAAATGACAGAAAGCCTAACTAAAATCGTGAACGAAGTGCGTAATGGAACGGAAATGATTACTACTGCCTCTACGCAAATAGCAACTGGCAATCTCGATTTGTCGTCACGAACTGAACAGCAGGCTGGCTCTCTAGAGGAGACTGCTTCCGCGATGGAAGAGTTGACAAGCACCGTAAAACATAACTCTGACAATACCAAAGCGGCGCAAATAATGGCGAATAGAGCATCCGATGTAGCTCAAAAAGGTGGGGCAGTAGTTGGGGAGGTTATAAGTACGATGGGTTCAATTAATGAATCTTCAAAAAAAATCGTCGATATTATTGCGGTGATTGATGGTATTGCTTTCCAAACCAATATTCTCGCTTTAAATGCCGCTGTCGAGGCAGCGCGTGCCGGAGAACAGGGGCGAGGTTTTGCAGTGGTTGCATCTGAGGTCAGGAATTTGGCGCAACGTTCTGCTAGCGCTGCAAAGGAAATCAAAACGCTCATTAACGATTCTGTAGAAAAAGTTGGGATAGGCGGCAAACTAGTAGATCAGGCAGGCGCGACTATGCAAGAAGTCGTTGCCAGTGTTCAGCGATTGACGACAGTAATCAGTGAGATCGCCAATGCTAACCAAGAACAATCATCTGGTCTTAACCAAATTAATACCGCCATTATCGATATGGATAGTGTTACACAACAAAACTCTGCCTTGGTGGAAGAGGCCGCCGCAGCAGCAGCATCCATGCAAAATCAGGCAATTTTGCTTGAACAAGTCGTTAGCCAGTTTAAGCTAAGAGCTATTAGCGGTCACTTAAGTTAATCCGATACTTTGTTCGTATTCGGGAGATTCCAAAACGGAGGTTGGAGAACTGTCTCCAAAGACAGAAGAGGTTTTAATTTCTAAGAAATATATTGACGGAGAAGTATGTCTTACCCTTATTTGAGCGATTTAATTAAATCCATAACTGGTACTGATACACCACTACATATGCCAATGTTCGGCTTATGTGTTGCACTAGCAATGATTGTTGCATCTACCTTGCTTAGTCGAGAATTAAGTCGCATGTATGCTGCGGGCGATATTCCATCGGCCAGCATTTCGAACACTGGATCAGATGGGCTAAAATATAGGTTAGAAGTTCCACCACAGGATGTTGTTCCAGATTTGACTTTCATAGTGATGCTAGCGGGTATATTAGGTGCGCGCTTGTTCCATATACTCGAACATCTTGATGCCTTTTCTGCCGATCCGATTGCAATGCTATTAAGTACTTCTGGTTTAAGTATCTTCGGAGGATTGATTTTTGGTACTTGTTCTGGAATATTTTGCGTGAGAAAGTGGCGATTACCTTTTCGGTCGTTACTAGATGCTGCGGCCCCATCTATGATGATTGGCTATGCAATTGGGAGGGTAGGGTGTCAAATCTCGGGTGATGGTGATTGGGGTATCATGGCAAATGCGGAGGCTAAACCCAGTTGGTTACCAACCTGGCTATGGTCACAAACTTATGACCATAATATTTATGGCGAAGTTATTGCTAATCCGGGTGTTTATCCGACACCAATATATGAGACAGCCATGGCGTTATTTTGTTTTTTTATTTTATGGAAATTAAGAAAGAACCCATTTCAAGCTGGTTGGCTTTTTTCTGTGTACCTAATTTTTGCCGGAATTGAACGGTTTATGATTGAACAAATCAGAGTGAATCCTGTATTTAAATTCAGCGGGATATTGATGACACAAGCAGAAATAATTTCGGTGACTTTATTTTTGATCGGGATAGCGGGTATTACGATCTGTAGCGAGCGAGTCACTAAAAAAGTACTTCATTAAATGAGGAATAGGTGTTAGGTGTGAAGTCACAAACTTGGTTATACGTCAAATAATTGTTATTTTTGTGATAATTAATAACTGTTAAATTTTGCTTAAAGCAAAATTTAGTATTGCAAATACTACGTAAGTCGTAGTATCTCAAATTATATAAAGCTACGAAGATCGTAGCTTTATATAAAGTGATATTCGTGATGAGTCGTGGAAACGTTGTATTTGGTTTGCGATTGAAAACTTTGCGCTTGGAACAAAATCTATCTCAAAAACAACTTGGAATAGAGGCAGGTATCGATAAATTCGTCGCAAGTACTCGGATTAACAGATATGAACAGTCTGTGCATGCACCCGATTATGCAATTGTTCAGATGCTTGCCAAGGTACTTAACGCACCAGTGACATATTTTTTTGCCGAAGAAGATGATATTGCTGGATTATTGATCTCATATCATCGAATGAACAATAAGGAGAAAAAAGAAGTTCTCAAGTATGTGACGGTACTCAACTCTCAATCTATTGTGTCTTTACCAAATGACCTCGATCAATATTAACGGGATTTTTATTAATTCCCTAAAGCTCCTTTTGATGTAATGCTGGAATTTGTGATTTGAGTAGTTTTAAAGCCTCTGTGCGAACGAGTGGTAGATCGGTCCTAGGAAACTACCCAGAATACAAACAATTATAAAAAAGCCGCCTAGATTTTCGAAACCAAATAAAAAACAAATTGCAGCCAAAGGTGCCGCAAAAAAGATTGCGACGGCTAACGAAAAGCCAATCAAAAGGTTAATAAATTTTTTTATAAATTTCATTCGTTTTTAGATTGTCGAAGTAGTAATAAGCTTGAATTCACAGCTCGGAAAAGCAAGAGAAAGCGACAAGGAAACTAACTTAAATATTGGTTTAGCACTTCAATTGGCAGGCTCACCACTACCCCTTAAATTGGGCGAAAAGAAAGAATTACAGTTGCTCTAGAAGATAGTCGCCACCGTTTGGGCATTTTTTATCATGTAGTAAGTCATATACCGGATTGGATTTTTAAAAATCATTTCTTACGTTGGCTGTAATCTATTTAGAACCTCGATTAGTCCTATCGAGTTGAATCGCCTTAGTAGGACCAGCCATCAGCGGTCCCTATTGTTTGGGAAAGTAGTTTCAATCTATTCAATGGCCAATAGAACCTTAAGGTCAATTGCTCTTTCTAAATTAACGTCAGCGCATGTATCAGAAAAATGTCTACCATCGTCAGTCTCAAACACGTTGATCGGTGGGAGTTTTTTGTCCATAGTTACTTCTAAGACCTTAACTAATTTATCAATTTGCCAACGATCTGATTTATTTAGCCACTCAGGCGATAGCATAGAAATACCGATGCAAGTAGCATTCGTATCCTCTTGAGCAATCTTCGAATACGAAATTAGGTCAGTGATCGAGTAGAAAAGCGTTCGCAGCTGAATCGGTTTGCAATTTTGAGTTACCTCAAACTCAAAAAGAAAATATGGGATATTTAAATCTATCTCCGCACATTTCCAAGAGTAGTAAACGGTGTTCGTTCCGCCGCGGAAAGATTCCTGCAGGCTGTGATTAGTTGTGATAAGCATAACAAAAAAGGGATTGAGATATTGAATTTTGATCCTAGAATATCACATACTACGTAAGTCGTAGTATGTGATATTGTAAAAAATTACGAGTATCGTAGTTTTTTAAAAGGATATTAGCTAAATAGATTCGCGTGAAGTATTTAATTCGCAGTTTGGGAATATGCCGAGAATGTGACTTGGTTCAATAGCAACTCCAAACTAAATTCGGGATTGGTGAACTTTTTACTCCTTTGAGGACCCACTCCTCGTGGAATTGATTTTGATTGGTGATTCGGTGGTTTTTTATCGCACAATCGGTTTTACATTTGAAATATGTGGGTGATTCAGCTAGCTCAAATAAACTTTTTAAAGTTTAGGTACAGACAGTCTCGGTGTAACTTATCTGAAGAAATATTTTATTGAAAATATGAAATGATTTCGGATAACTTGTATACAAGTTGTGCATCTAGATGCATATTTAAAATATTTCCTTTTTTCCTATGAAAAGCACTCATTCATTCAGTAAAAAATTTTGATTTTACCTAAGATAATGGTTCGATTCCTGCTGGGCAGGCCAAGGATTTAATAAAAATGCCCGAATTTATTTCGGGCATTTTTATTGGTTGAACACAACATCCGCATTCTTCGATACTAAATTTTTTTAATTTGATTGGCAGGACAAAGCCGCTTTTTCTTTGACATGTTGCATTTTTAGCTTAGCCTTGGCTTCAGATTTCTGCGCTGCTGACTTCGCATCTTCTTTCGCCCACTTCACTTGTAGTTGTGCTTTGTCGCATGCTGCTTTTTGTTGCTTTGATTTGGCTATTTGCTTTGCCGCAGTCTTTTCTTGCTTTTCTTGTTCCTTAATTCTCTGCTGCTCCAATTTTTTTAATTCAGATTTTTCGCGTTGATACCTATTCTTGGCCGCCTGTTGTGTTTCCTTTGATGGCGTATCGTCGGCAGTAATCGTAGTATGTGTCAATTGCTTCTGGTTGGCTGCGCACGCCGTTTGGCTATAATGAATATGGCCGTTTTGCTCACACTGGTAGACGTCGGCGAATGCGAAATTATGCAGAAATAAGGTGAGGGGTAAACACACATATTGGATGGTTTTAATTGCGTTGGTTTGAAAATAAAATATCCGCATAGACAAATGCTTTAACCTTATAAAATTTTTCCGGGATTCATGATGTTATCTGGATCAAGTGCAGATTTAATCGCACGCATCATTTGAAGTTCGACGGCTGATTTATAGCGTAGCAGTTCTTTTCGCTTTAAAGAACCTATTCCGTGTTCGGCAGAGATCGAGCCGTTGTAGGCGTGCACCTGATCATGTACCAGCCGGTTAATTGCTTCTTGATTGGATATGAAATTTTGATCATTGACGCCAATCGGTGGTGAGATATTGTAATGTAAATTCCCATCGCCCATATGACCGAAACATATGAGTCTGCAACCAGGAAAATGGCTCACAATAAGCTGTGCGGTCATCATCATAAAAGCCGGTATACACGAACTAGGTAGCGATATATCGTGCTTGATATTTTTACCTTCCGCCGCCTGAGCCATGGAAATGTTCTCGCGTATCTTCCACAAATTGTTGGCCTGCGTCATAGAATCAGCAATCACAGCATTAGAAATAATTGCGCCTTCTAAGGCTTGCCCCAAAACGTTTTCTGCTAGTTGTCTGGCGTGTGATTCAGATTCATGATCGGAAATTTCCAGTAGTACATAGTACGAATAAGCCTCTGAAAACGGCAATGGAATATCCGAAAAATGCTTGTGAACCAGCTCCAGGCAGATTGCCGAAATGAACTCGAAACCGGTCAGCGCTGGCCCAAATCCTTCACGGCTCAGATTGAGTAACTCCAGGGCTGCCTCCGGTGAGGAAAGTGCGACCAGTGCTGTCTGAATTGCCTTTGGTTTTGGGTAGAGTTTCATCACCGCTGCTGTGATAATGCCTAAGCTACCTTCAGCGCCAATAAATAAATCACGTAAATCATATCCAGTATTATCTTTGCGCAATCCTTTTAATCCATCCCAGATTTCACCTTGCGCATTGACCACTTCCAGCCCAAGGCACAGCTCGCGCGCATTTCCGTAACGTAGCACAGCAGTGCCACCTGCGTTGCTGGAGAGATTTCCGCCGACGGTGCAAGTGCCCTCTGACGCTAAGGAGAGTGGAAACAGTCGTTGGCTATTATCGGCCGATTGTTGGACGTCGTTAAGTATGCAGCCAGCATCAACAGTGATGGTATTGTTATCGGTATCAATGGCACGTATTTTGTTCAGTCTGCGTAGTGATAACACTACCGAACTGCCCGAGCTATCCGGAACGCTGCCGATGACCAATCCACTATTGCCGCCTTGTGGCACGATGCTGATCTTAAATTGGCGACATAATTTAACCAAATCCGCAACTTCTGTTGTCGATGCTGGGCGCAAGACGGCGAGGCAATGTCCACGGTAACGTTGCCGCCATTCGGTCTCATATGGTTTGCGATCAGCTTCGTCAATGAGGACGTATTGTGAGCCAATGACAGCCCGGCACTGTTGAAGAAAATCATCCATTTTGTATTTTGCGCTGTTTTGCTGCTTGTTTGAAAGGCCGCAAATACACCAAAATTGCTGCAAAATAGCACACCGACAGGAAAATTTCTAAGCTCGCACAAGCTGCGGAAATGCTGGTTTTATCGCTATATGCTCTGACACAGCCTTCAGTAAAATAAAGCCAGATTAACATTGACGTCCATTGCATGGTGTAATTGTCTTTACGTATCACTCCGCGCAATGGCAGAACTAGTGGCAATACTTTGAGCGCCATCCATGAACCACCCGTACGTAAAGGTGCTACCCACATTTCCCAGCTAATACATAGCACGATCAGCAAACCAAGTATAATGCAGGCCAGAAAATGAGCATGTTGTTGACGTGTTGTGATCATGGATGCTGAGTCAGGCGTTGCGCTGTTTCCGCCAACCTTTTACCTAAGGCTATGGCAAGTTTACGGGAGTCGTCAGAGATCTGATTCTTTCCATCCAATCCCGACCAATGCGTTGCTCCATAAGGGCTGCCGCCGGTAGTGGTGGTCATTAATTCGGCCTCACTGTAAGGGATGCCCATCAACAACATGCCGTGATGGAGTAGCGGTAACATCATCGACAACAAGGTGGACTCCTGTCCACCATGAATGCTGCCGGTTGATGTAAAAACACACGCAGGTTTTCCGACTAAAGTGCCAGATAGCCATTCGGCAGCAGTACCATCCCAAAAATACTTCATCGCTGCTGCCATATTGCCGAAGCGAGTAGGGGACCCTAATGCTAATGCGGCGCATTCCTTCAGATCCGATAATTCGACGTACGGTGGACCTTCGGCGGGGATGTCTGACTCGGTTGCTTCCGTATTTGCCGATACTGCCGGCACTGTTCTTAGGCGAGCGTCGCAACCTGGCACGCTTTCTATGCCTTGCGCAATAAATTCTGCCATTTTGCGGGTATTGCCGTGGCGTGAATAAAATAAAACGAGAATCGTAAGCTTGGATGTATTCATAATGATTATTATATGAGACTTTATGGTCACTCTCTCAGTAAAATAGCGGCTAGTAATTTTTTAAAGATCGATATGCGCGGACTTTCGTGGACACAATTACGTAACCTCTTTCTCTTTGCCTTGCAACGCCTGCGCGAGGGGCGCCTGCCGCAAGTGGCAGGTAGCTTGACATTTACCTCTGTGCTGGCACTCGTTCCAATTCTGACTGTAGCATTGGCAATTTTTACGGCTTTCCCTTTATTTAATACTTTCCGTACTTCCTTAGAGGCGTATTTTGTACAGAATTTGATGCCCAAAGGCATTGCGAATACGATATTGGGTTACCTCACGCAGTTTGCCACTAAAGCCACACGTTTATCTGCAGTCGGTGGTGTGGCACTGATGTTGACCGCAATTGCCACCATGGCGATGATAGACAAGTCCTTTAATCAGATATGGCAAGTGAAGCGCTCGCGTCCTTTGTTTCAAAGGGTATTAGTCTACTGGGCGATCGTTACTTTGGGCCCCTTTTTAATTGGCGTTTCGATTTCCATCACATCCTACTTGTTTACAGCTACTAGTGGCGTTGTTGCTTCTGTCCCGTTCATTGGTGGGGTATTTTATACCTTAATATCGGTCACGTTTACGACAGGTGCATATACCTTGCTCTACCTCGCAGTGCCTAACCGTTCGGTAGATTGGCGCGACGCGGCATGGGGAGGATTATTCGCTGGGTGTGCTTTTGAAATTGCAAAACGTGGCTTTGCGATCTTTGTGACGCATTTCCCGACTTATACCATCGTCTATGGTGCGTTGGCCGCGGTACCAATTTTTTTGATTTGGATTTATTTGTCGTGGCTCATTACTTTGATTGGCGCCGTCATTGCAGCGGCTTTACCAATAGTGAAATTTGAACGTTGGTGGCATGTTCCTACGCCTGGCAGTGCCTTTGAAGATGCGATGCGTATTCTGCAAGTATTGACTGCCGCGAGAAATACCAAAGAAGATGCCGTTGTTAGCGTTGCACAAATCCGTACCACCACCAGGTTTGGTATGGATGAGATTGAAGGCTTGTTGCAGCGTATGCAGGATGCAGGGTGGGTTGCACAGATTGCTTCAATCAATACGCCACAGAGTAAAAATGTATGGTGGGCAACTCGAAATGAAGGTGGTGACTTGTGGACATTGATCGCCAATCCAACGATGTTGAAACTGGCGGACGTTTACCGGGTATTTGTGTTTGAGCCGGTACGCGGTAGCCGATTATCGACAGTCGTCGAGCAGGCAATGGAGGCTGAATTGCAAGAAAATTTACAGCAATATTTTCTCAATCATGAGCAAGAGATACAATGAAGTTTAGTCTGATCAGCGGCGGGGAGCTGGATGCTGGGCTACATAATGCCTGGTTGCAAATGCTCAATAATTCGGAAATTTTGCAAAGCCCTTATTATCACCCCCAATACACGGCGATTATCGGCGCGGCACGCACTGACACGCGAATTTTAGTAATTGAAGATGCCGGTGAGGTCATCGGCTTCTTTCCTCATCATAAGAAAAATAATGTTCTCGCTGAAGTAATCGGAGGAGGGCTGACAGATTATCAAGGTCCGATAACTTCGACGAACCATAGACTTCCCTTAAAGCAGATGCTGGCAGCGATGAACGTGCGCTATATGGGCTTCAATCATATGCCCACAGACCGTACTGAGTTCGCAGCATATGCATGGCATCATAGTCGTTCGCTTACGTTAAATCTGGAAGGTGGTTTTAATGTCTATGTGCAGCGCTTGACTGAAAAGCGCGATGCTTCTTTATTTAAAAAGATAGAAACCAACGAGCGGAAATTAAGCAAAAAATTTGGTCCCCTGAGATTTCATTTTGATGCCCGAGACCCGGCAGAATTTGCTGCTTTGCTCGCTGGCAAATCAGATCAGTTTATTCGTACACTGGGTGTCGAGCATGATATTTTTGCGGTGCCCTGGATACGTGCCGTTATTGAAGAAATAAGTCAACAAAAGCAGGCAGGTTTTTCTGGCGTTTTATCGACGTTATACGCAGGCGATACCCTTATTGCAGCCCATTTTGGTATGCGTTCTTCCGGCGTTTTGCATTACTGGTTTCCTTGGTATGCGACAGCCTATTCAGAATTTTCACCTGGCCTGATTTTGCTTGCTGGCTGCGCACGCGAGGCTCCTGCGACCGGAATCACATGTATAGATCTTGGGCGCGGCGAGCAACCCTACAAGCTGCGCTTTGCAACGGGTCAGATTGATTTGTGCGAAGGTGCAATTTCTTCTCCCATGTTGATTGCTAAGGCAAAATCGACCTATTTTGCTTTGCGTAGTGATTTGAAAAATTCGCTTCTGGGAAATTATCTGCGGAATTTTAAAAGGGCAAAAAAAGAGCGTTGATATTATGATGGTATAGGCTAACAAGTTAACTTAGGCTTATGCATCCATCGTTATTATATTTAATTTGCAATTCTGAACAAATAACTCGTCCTGAGATTGGCATTTGCCAGTTGAGATCTGATGTATTTAGCTACCGTACACCAAGCGACCAGATCAAAGCCGCGACAGTAATTGCCGGTACTTCAGAATACCTCGACAGCGTGGCACGTCGGCCAATACGTGCTTAGAAGGGTTGATCTGATGCCCTGGGTTACCGATTTAGTAGGCGTTCTTGTCGCCAAAAACGACTTTGACGGTGCGCCATAAAATGACGAAGTCAAGCCAGATAGACCAGTGCTGTAAGTAATACAGGTCGTAGTCAACGCGTGCTTGCATTTTTTCCAGGGTATCGGTTTCTCCGCGTAAACCGTTAACTTGTGCCCAGCCGGTGATGCCGGGTTTGATTTTGTGGCGGAACATATAACCGGTAACCAATTTTCGGTAAAGCTCATTGTGGGCGACCGCATGCGGGCGGGGGCCGACCAAGCTCATGTCGCCGGTGAGTACATTAAATAGCTGCGGCAATTCATCTAAAGACGTTTTTCTAATGAAACTGCCAAATTTAGTAACGCGAGCATCGCCTACTTTCGCTTGAATCACGGGCGAGTCTTTCGGAGCTATTTTCATGCTACGAAACTTGTAGACTTTGATTGCTTTGCCAGCGATGCCGTAACGATTTTGTTTGAAAAATATTGGGCCTGGGGAGCTTAGTTTGACGCCCACGCCAATGGCTATCATGATTGGCGATAAAAGGATTATGCCGATGAATGCACCAACAAAATCGACAATTCTTTTCGGTAGTGCAGCTAGTCCAATAAACGGCGTCTCGACGGATGCCAAGACAGGTTTGCCTGCTAATTCGCGCAGTTGTATTCCAGGCATACCGAAAATCAAAGACTCTGGGACGAAATAGGTTGTGGCAGTGCTGTCATATAGTATCTCTAAAATCTCCGCTAATTCTTCCGGTTCTTTTGTATTCATACCAATGAAGACCACATCTACCTTGACCTTGCCGGTCTCAGGATCGATGATCCATTCAATTGCATCGCCTAAATCTCCCAATCTTTCTAATTTGCTTGGTGGTCGAGATGCACTGCGATTGTCGAAGAAGCCGATGACATCGACTGCGGCTAATGGAGAGTTGCGTAAGGAGTCGATCAGATCAGCGCAAGCAGAATTAGACCAAATCAGAACTGCTTTTCTTCTTCTTGCGGGGTTCGAGTAATAGAACGTAGCGATTCTTCGTATAATTATTGCCATCGCCATCAAAGAGAAAGGGGTGATGACCAACCAAAGTAACATCACTTTTCTCGACAACTGCTCGGACATCTTATCGACATATGCAGTCAGTAAGACCACCATAAAGACGATAAACCAACGCCACGTGAGCTTTGGGAAAAGTGAGAATGGATTTCTATCTTGCAAGGAATTTAAAAGGCGATGGCTGGAAAAGACAATGATGCTCGTCATTGCAGCGATCAGGAAGCGGATAAAAAAAACGTCGGCGTCAACGCGCTCGACATTGAGGATAATCGCAAGCAAAGTCAGGCATATGGCTGCACCAAAAGCCACTCCGGTGAGCACAGATAATAAGTGCGCAGGCTGTGATGCACTGGATGTAGAGTGGGAGCTGAACATAATCTTTCGTTTGTCAGGTGGAATTATTTTGTTTTTGTTTTGAAGAATAAGCCTTTAATCTGCGCCAATTGCCACTTGTGCAGATGTTCCCTGAACTCTGGATTATCATAGCGCGGTGCTTGTTTTAAAGCAGCCCCCAGATAACCGGCGATAATTAACAACCCGCCGATAACAAATGGTTTCTCGCGCATTCTGAATACACCCGATGCCAGCGCGTACAAAGGGTGGTATCCCATAAACCAGATACCGCGTCCCCATCGTAAGCGGCCGCGATATACATTTTTGTCTGATGACCCCATCAGTCGATGGTGCATGAGAATAGCGTCAGGATGATAGAAGCTCTTGGTATTCCAGCCTTTCATGCGTGCTGTATGAACGTCTATACCATCCCAAAGTACTTCTTCGACAAAGCCGCCAATTTCTTCGAAAGCATTCCTTCGGTAAAGTTTGAATTGGCCAGCGACATGTTCATCGATGATGATTTCTTCTACGCGCTTTCCATCTTCTTCGCGAAAAACTTTGCCAGAGACTGCTGCTAATTTGGGGTCGCTGGCAAATTGCTTAAACATGATTTCGAGGTATTGAGGGCCAAACGACATATCGCCATCAAGTTTGGCAATGTATTGGTATTCAGTATGCTGAATTTGTGTGATGCCGTATTTGAATGCAGCGACGACACCGCCGCCAACTTTGCGAAAACCGCGATCTGGCCGCTGAACCAAACGGATAAACGGATATTTCGCTGCGTACTCCTCAACGATCTCTGCAGTATTGTCTTTAGATCCATCATCGACAATGATCCACTCGACAGGGTGTACAGTTTGTTGCGTGATCGACTCGAGCGTGAGCCGGATTAAATCAGCTTCATCCCGGACGGGGGCGATGATCACAAGAGGAACAATTTTTTTCATCGGATTTGTGCCAACGGGGGAGGTTATTATTTTTGCTTGTTCAACTTGCTTATTTGCCATAGCGCCACTTTCGTTCATTTTGAGCAATGTTAACGTAGCTTAACAAGGGTGACAATTTAATAATGGTTAATTATTGTTATGGATTGCTACTTTATTTTTTTTATTTCGATATAGTTGCATTTTTTTGTATGTATGACAAAAAAAATCTACCTTTTCGATTGTTGCAAGATAAAATAAGATGTTTTCCTCACATCCTTGGTTTTCAATGGTTTTTACCACTATGTCTAAGTTGAAATTGCCCGTTTTTTTTGTGGCGGGTGCGATGTCGTTGTTATTTTCTGCAACTCTTTCCGCACAGGAAGTTGTTAGTGACTCGGTATCGCAACTTAAGATAGATCAACGGATAACGATGGTTCCGGTCGCAGCGAAGAAAGCTGAAGTCGTTTCCATGGTAGCTTCTGCTCCGGATTCTCCTGCAGTTGCTGCACCAGTCATTACTTCAACTGCCGCACCAGTCAATATTCGGTCAGTTCCGCAAGTTGTAACGCAAGACAAGCCCTCAGTTTCAACTTCAATTACTGCTACGATCGCTGCTCCAGTTATTACGCCAGTTATGCCCCAGGGTACTCCTCAGGCTCCGACCGCAGTAAATACTTCAGTTATTGTTCCGGCGAAGTCCTTAGTTCCGATTCCAAGCGCGACCTCAGTTGCGACATCTGTTACTACCAAAGTAGCACCATCAATCGCTGCAAACAATTTCGACCCTTCTGATGCAAACGCTGACGTAGTCGGCGAAGGTGATCAATTATTGGTTACAGTGTTTGGTCAGCCTGATCTGAGCGCCGACATTGTCGTTGGCGCAAATGGTATCGTAACTCTGCCTTTGGTCGGTACCGTTGACGTGCGTGGTAAAACCGGTTCCGAAATTGCAGGAATTTTTGCGAAGAAACTTGAGGCGGGACAATACCTTATTAAACCTAAAGTGTCGGTCAAAGTTGCAGCGCAAGTCAGTCGGAGCTTTTCGGTACTCGGAGAAGTGGTGCGTCCGGGACGTTTTATATTGCAAGGTAACCTCAGTGTACTTGATGCCTTGAGTCTGGCAGGTGGTGTAACACCGCGAGCAGATAAAAATTTACGAATTTTGCGCCGTAACAGCCAGGATGCAAAAGCTGAATTGACAGAATACGCGACAGTTCGTCTTGATTTTGAGGATGAAAAGAATAATGCGCAATTCGGCCAGAAAGTTCTCGCTAATGACGTATTGATAGTGGGACAGCAAAAGAATTTTTATGTGTACGGTGAAGTGCGACGCCCAGGCGCCTATCCGATGGAAGATGATATGAACGTCATGCGCGTTTTATCAATCGGCGGAGGTGTTACAGACCGTGGTAGTACTTCTCGTATCATCATCCACCGCAAGTCCAGTGATGGCGGGTTAAAAGAAATTCCAGCCCGTATTTCTGACGTCGTGCTGCCAGGCGATGTTGTGTTTATTAACGAACGCATTTTTTAAGACTGCCAATGCGAAGTTCTCCGACCGAGTTAATTCTCTCATTTACGCAGATAGGCGCGATGCTGCGTGCCAGGAAAAAATTAATCTTAAACATCACTTTTGCTGCCTTGGTGGTTGCGGGTGTTGTTAGCGTGTTGTTACCGAAAACGTATATTGCCTCAGCAAATATTTATATTGATTATCGTATTAACGATCCGATTAATGGCCGGCAATTTAATCCTATGCAGGATGAGAGTTATCTTGAAACGCAATTTGATGTTATTCGCAGTGTACAAGTTGCGGAGCGCGTTATTGAGGCATTGCGATTACAAGATACAGACGAATGTCGCAAGCTGATTGCCAAATATGGTGAGCGTCGTGGGCTTCGATTATTGGCTGAGTCCATCACTGAGCATGTTGAGGTGGCACCACATAAAAATAGCCGGGTAGTTGAAGTTCAATATTCTTCGAATAGTCCGCAAATGGCAAAAGATATTACCAATGCCATCGTCAAATCGTATATTGATCTTTCTCTTGAAATGATGAATGCACCCGCGCGTGCACGGAAAGATCAATACAACGCTCAGTTAGAAACCATGAGCAGACAAATTGACGATATTCAAAAGAAATTAACCAGCTATCAGCAAGAATATCAAATCGTTGATGCGGATGAGCGTACTGATCTGGATTCGCGTCAGATGAATGCATTAAGTGCTCGTTTGATGGACGTGCAACTGCAAAGGGTCGAAGCACAAGCCAAGAAGCAATCTCTGGATGGCTTAATGAAGCGTGGTAATCTGAATTCTGACTTGCCGGAAATTGCGGGTGTAGGCAATGTATCTGGTGTGAAAGCGGCCCTGATTGCTGTTGACGCACAGTTAGCCAATGCTCAAACGACATTAGGCGTAAATCACCCTCGCTATATCGCGATAATGCAGGAACGTCAGGCACTGCTGGATAAGCTCAAGCGTGAATCATCGACTGCATTTGACTCCTTGCAATCAGTGGAAGGGCGTCTGGCACAACAAGAAAAAGTGATCGAGGCTGAATTAGCGAATTACCAGAAAAAGACCTTTGAAAATAAAAAACATCGCGATGTGATCAGCTCGTATCAGCGTCAGTTAGATAGCGTCCAGAAAATTTACAATGCCGCGATCCAGAAGTTCGACGAACTTTTAATGACCAGTAACGTAGCGATTTCAGATGCAACGGTCATGCAATGGGCCGAAGTACCCGAAAAGCATGCAAAACCTTTGCTACGTAATAACCTTATATTTGGCCTGATTGGCGGCTTTTTGTTTGGTCTGTGCGTCGCTTTCTTGCTTGAACTGCTGCAAAGAAGAGTACGTTGCATGGAAGATCTGGAGCGAGAATTTGACGTTCCTGTGATGGCACATATAGGGTTTGAAGAAGCTGTTTCTGTTGCCAGATAAGCTAGCGGACAAAGCAAAAGGGAATGGAAATGATCTTTCAAGAAAAAGAAACTGAAAAGACTGATCACAGTTCGTCCGCGAAAGTCGGGCGGTTGGGTGATTTGTTTTTGCAAAAAGGTCTCCTTACTGAGAGTCAGGTAGAGTTGATTGCTGCCGAGCAAAGACAAAAAAAATTACGCTTTGGCGATGCCGCTTTAAATCTTGGTTTTTTAAGCCAGATTCAAATCGACTCTGCGTTAGGCGAGCAGTTTGGATTTGGTAGTAAAGATTTGATCAATGGTAAGGCAGATTCTGGTCTGCGATTTTTTCATTATCCTTTCTCCAAAGAAGCGGAAGAAATCCGGCGTTTGCGTAGCGAATTGCTGTTGAAGTTCAGTTCTCAGGATAAAATAAAAATTGCTCTGGTCAGTGCCAGTCCACAAGAAGGTAAATCGTATATGGCGGCAAGCCTGGCGATCGCGCTATCGCAGGTAGGGCGACGCACCTTGCTCATCGATGCTGATTTGCGTAGCGGGAATTTGCATAATTTGTTTTCACTTGGAAATCCAGACGGGTTGTCGTCTGTTCTTGCGGGAAGGATAGCGGCTCAGAATGCATTGATTCCTTTAATGGATAACCTGCATATTCTTCCAAGTGGACCACGTCCACCTAATCCGCTCGAGATATTGCGGGCGCCCCGAATTCGCGAGTTGCTGGCATCTTGTGATAATCAATTTGATGCTTTTGTTCTTGATACCTACACTTCTTCGCTAGCGTCTGATGCGCAAATGGTAGCTCATCAAGTTGGTTCTGTGCTCTTGATGGCGATGAAAGATGTGACTTTACTGAGTGATTTGCGCGAAGCTAAGAGCGATATGCAGGCCGCTGGTGCTGAGGTCATAGGAACGATTTTTAATGAGAATTCTAGCGGTGATGGGACTGGCAGGTTGTCCCGGAAGTGGCTGAGTTGGGTGAAAAAACGATTACCTTACGGCTCAAAACGAACTGCATCTTCACGGGGTTAGACCCATGATTGATATCAGTATTTGCATTTGCACTTTCCGTCGTCCGCTATTATTGCAACGTTTATTGACTGCGGTTTTTGCGCAAAACTATAATCAAGAGTGTCTTGAAGTCATCGTGGTGGATAATGATGTTCACCGTTCGGCAATTCCCGTTCTCAACGAGTTTAAAAAGCAATTTCATGACAGATTGACTGTTCTCGAACTTGGTGAATCCAATATTTCTTTGGCACGCAATGCAGCTATTGGCGTGGCGCGCGGGGAATGGGTAGTCATGGTGGATGATGATGAGTGCCCAGCACAAGACTGGTTACATTATCTCTTGGCTACACAGGCAAGCTTCAACGCCGATGTCGTGTTTGCACCGGTTCTCCCCGAATACGCAGAAGGTGTGCCTCCTTGGATTATTAAAGGTCAGTTTTTTGATCGACGTCGTCCGGTCTCTGGGACGCCGATCGATGACAAGGATGCGCGTAGTGGAAATGTTCTGGTTCGTAAATCTTTTCTGGATCAATTGCGAACATCGAGTGGGGCAGGACCGTTTGATCCGTCATTTGGAAAAACGGGTGGCGAGGACAGTATGCTGTTCCGCCAATTGCACGCACGTGGTGCTTGTATGGTCTGGTGTGATGAGGCACCAGTGACTGAAATTGTACCCGTCGATCGTGCAACCGCATCTTGGTTGTTGCAACGGTCTTTCAGAACCGGGCAATTATTTATGCGAACTGAGTTGGCGATGTTTCCCAAAAATCAGCGCTGGCACCGTGGACTCTGGTTGGGACTGCGTGCCATTATTCAGTTATGTATTTCTTTTGTGCTGGCCATAGTTTTGTTGCCCTTGTCTCCGTTGAAAGGATTTTCCTGGGCCAGGATTTGTGCTTCCCAGTTCGGCAAACTCAATCATTTTCTTGGTGCACATTTGCACGTCTATGGTGATTGAAAAATCATAGAAAGAAATGAAATTGAAAATCTTAGACGGCCAGTCCTCACCATTCCCAGCGCAAATGCAGGACCGGTTGCTTGCGCTTGATGGTCTGCGAGCCATCTCGATTTTATTGGTAATCTTGTCGCACGCTGGACTTGGGTACATTGTTCCCGGCGGTTTAGGCGTGACTATATTTTTCTTTATTAGCGGATTTATTATTACCCGTCTTATGGTTTCTGAATGGGATAGGGTTGGTTATGTCAGTATCAGAAAATTTTACATACGCCGTTTTTTTCGCTTGATGCCAGCACTACTGATTTTTATTTTGTGTGCATTGACTGTCATGCAAATGGCATCGGTGAATTGGCGCTGGGTGGAGCTGGGATCAGTATTCTTTTATTTCGCAAACTATTTCGGGATTTTTGTAGGTTTTTCCGAAAACGCATTACCTTCACCCTTGTCTATTACCTGGTCACTCGCAGTGGAAGAACATTTTTATATGATCTTTCCTGTGATGTTTGCTGCGCTAATTGCCGTACCGAAGCGATTTCTATCGCTGGTTGTGTTTTTGTTGGTGTTGTTTTTGGGCTGGCGTATTTATCTGGTTTATGGGTTAGGATTGGCGAACTTGCCAGATAGCCGGATTTATAAAGCAACGGATACGCGTGCTGATTCGATTTTGTACGGAACTGCACTTGCGCTTCTGTTGGTGCGTAAGGAATTTGTGTTTGATTTGCTTAAGCAAAAAAGCGTTTTTGTGTTTGGCGTACTGTTGATGTTGATCTCGTTGTTTTTGCGGGATGAAAATTTTCGGGAATCATATCGATATTCGCTGCAAGGCGTGGCTTTGTTTCTTATGTTCGTCAATCTGGTACTGGTTGATGGTTTGATTAGTCGAATCCTGAGTTCATACCCGTTAGTCTACATCGGGAAAATAAGCTATTCCCTTTATCTGTATCACTGGTTGGTCTATTGCTTAATGGCGCTATGGATGCCTTCGTGGTCATTGCCAGTTAAAATTATTGTCATGATGACGAGTTCTTTATTGTTGGCCGATGTTTCTTATCGCCTGATTGAAAAGCGCTTTCTTGTCATTGGGCATCGATATGTGAATGACCTGGCTTGACTTATAATTTTCAAATTACGCTTCGGTTTCTTTGGTTTTTTTGGCTTTTGCTTTGCTCTAGCTTTCTTTTAGTCTTCGATTCGCCGATGTGCAGGCCACCAAAGCGAAAATAAAGAATACATTCTGAAATCCAAATCCGCGGAATAAGCTGCTTTCGGTAAAATTAGTCACCACTGTGACAAATAGCATTGCAGCCCAGAAAGCGGCCTGTGTTCTGTCTTTACGTCCCATGATCACCAGACTGACGACTTGCGCGAACAGGCATAAAACGCATAAAGTGAGGCCGACCATACCTTGTTCGTTCAAAATATCCAGATAGCCATTATGTGACTGTAAGGGAATCCAGTTAAGCGCTGTAATGATGAATTGAGAGAGGCTATCCGGCCCCAACCAGAATGCGCCATAGCCCAGACCCATTACCCAATGCTTACGAATTTCTAATATAACTAATTCCCAAATATCTGTCCGTCCAGTGAGGTCAGAACCTTTGCCGAAGATATGTGCAATCGGTGATGAAATCTCAGACCAGGTCGGGAAGCGCGATTCCTGCATGAAAAACAAATAAAGTGCGATGAGAATCAAACAACAAAACACCAGCGCTATCCGGGTTAGTGGGTAATCCGAACTTAAATGGCGTTTTCTGAGTACATGAAAAATGGCACTGGTAATCAGCGTGATGAGTAAGCTGGTTGAGCTTTTACTCATCACCAGCATAAAAAAGCTAAACCCTATTGCAGTTAAAAGAACCCGTATATCAAGCTTCTCTGTGCATGCGCGTGCTTGCCACAAAAGAATCGACACTGCCGCAACCTGACCTAATTCATTTTTTTGGGATAAGGCCCCACGCCAAGCGCCACCTAATGCGTAATCGATACCCAAACTCGGTGATGTGATTACCATAAAGAGTGACAATAATAAAATCCCCATTAATGGATAGAGCAAATATTTAAGCAGCAATGCCAAAGGGCGCGGCGCCATATTGATTGCGATGGCGATCATGACGAGGCCGTACAATTGAATTGCTCTTTTAAATGTTACGCCAGGCAAAGGTGACCAAAGACTTGATAATAAACACCATAGCAAGATGGTGACAAGAAAGGGATTGAGGTTACGCGCATCAGCCAGCGCCTCAGGTAAATGCCGGTATAGCACAATCATCGAGAGACTGATTAATCCACCCCATTCGAGTTTGGTGGTGATAGAGCCTTCCATCGTCAAGGCGGATGACCCCGTGTAGTCCCAAGAGATTCCGTAAGGCAATAACGAAAACACTGCAAATAACACGACCATGAGACGAATTAGTATCATTTCGTAGTCATTCATGGTGCGATCTTCCAGAGCGATTGCAGTATTCTTCATTGACATCTATGTTGGATGATTGTTTGTACGATATTCTAATGGCTTGCTTGGCTACTGCGACTTATTTCATGAACTATTTTCCAAGAAAATTCCCGCGCGTTCTCTTTTTTGCTTTGCTGTTCATGGTCAGCGTGGCGCCGTGCAACGCGCAGGCATCGAATATAGAGTGGTACCCATTTACGATTAACGAAGATCAGATGGCGAGCATTACTGATTTTAGTGGACTGAATCATCCCTTAGGTCCAGCAGATCGTTTATTCGTTAAAGGGGCGCATTTCTACAGAGTTGGTGGTGATTGCCAGCCACAAACAAAAGATGATCAACGTGTGCGTTTATTTGGCATCAGTCTTACTGGTGCTGCGAATTTTCCAAAAGAAGAAGACGCACCAAAAATTTCCAGACGCTTACGTAGTCTGGGCTTCAATGCAGTCCGCCTGCATCATCTTGATACGGTACTGAACGATAGCGAAGACAAGCCGCAAGGTATCCTGACCACGGGTGCTTTTCCAAGTTTCAATCAATCTGCAGTGCAAAGATTGAAAACATTCATCGATGCACTCAGGCGTGAGGGTATTTACGTTAATTTGAATCTGCACGTCGGTTATTCATTCAGATACGTTGTCGATCAACTGACGCCCTTGGTGCCAGGTGAAAATATGCCGTTTGCCAGCAGTCCTCTGCATTTGTTTGAACCACGCATGATCGCTTTACAGGTTGAATATGCAAAACAATTGATACGACGTCTGGATTTGAACAATGATCCTGCTTTGGCGATGATAGAAATTAATAATGAATCTTCTTTGGTCGGCGCCTGGCAAAGAAAAGATGTAGATGGCTTACAAGGAGAATATCAGCGCCTCTTGCAGCAACAATGGCAACGCTGGGCTGTACGGCAATACGGTAGTCTTGATAAAGCTTGTCGCGTCTGGGGTAGTTGCGGACTGACTAAGCAAGGTGCATTGTTGGTCAGACAGGATGAGGCGCGGGTATTGGCATTTGGCGATGGTTGGTTGGCGCATGGCCAGCAACTGGCGAAGCGGGCGCTGGCCAAAATTGATGTAAAATCTCCATCGATTCTTGAGCCAAAATTTGAAGTGCAGGAGGAGGGGGCGGGGCGCCGTGTTCTTGACTTTGTCCGTTTTTTATCGGAAATGGATAAGCAATATTTCGAGACGATCCGGCAGGCGGTTCGTTCGGAAGTGGGTGATCTGGTACCTCTCACCGGAACGCAAATGTACTACGGCGGCATCATTAATGCAGATTCGCAAAAGAATATGGATTATCTGGACCAGCATTTTTATGTGGATCACTACGATTTTCCGCATCAATCCTGGGATAGAAATGATTGGCGCATTCGTGATCATTCCGCTGTACGTGAAGGCTGGGCGCCTTTATTAAAACAGGCTTTTTATCGTGACATCCAAAAGCCTTTTGTGATTAGTGAATTTAATCAAGCCTACCCAAATCGTCAAAGCGCCGAAATTATGCCCGTCGTCACGGCAATTGCCAGCGCCCAGGATTGGGATGGTTTGTTTTTGTTTCAGTATGCAGATGGAAATACCTGGAGAGCGTTGCCCGATAGTTTTAGCTTGTCTGGTATGGGCGGGCAAATTGCAACGACGGGCGTTTCTGCGGCGATGTTCAGACAGTTTCAAATTCCTGTTTTGCGTGAGCAATCTGTGGTCACTATGACGCCCGATGCGCGTCTGATGGTAGGTGCGATGGGCGAGGGGGCAACGTCAGATGCATATATCGAATACATCAGGCGCACCTTCGATCTTGATGTGAGGGATGCCTTTACCAAACGTGTTGGCGCATATTTGCTGCAAAACAGCGGCACTGGTAATGGTGCTCTGAATAGTGCAGTGTCGTCGCATCAAAATAAAAATTCAACGGACAAGGAGTTGGCTGGCGCGTTTTGGTCCGCCAACGATGGTCACTTGGTCAGTGATCGCGATGCACCTAATCTACGTGCATCCGGAGCTTATAGTGCAATGTTTGCCGGATTTTCTCAAGCCACGAGCCTGGCTGGTTCGAGCGAACTAATCTCCCCGGTATTTTCCAAAGAAGGGCGGCAATTTGGCGTGATGATGCTGGTAACGCGCGACGCCAAGCCGTTGAATAAGTCGCGTCGTTTATTGCTCACGGTAAGCGGAGCGACGACGGGTAGTCAGCCCGATGTATTTCCGGCCCGCCCTAAAAATCTGATTGCTTACCCTGGCGATCGTGGTTGGTGGACTCTTGAACCTGATGCTTCTAGTGCATCGAAGCCTTCTGGTCCGCGTGATGCGACAGGGCCAGTGTGGCTGGAGCGGATTAATGTGAGTTTTTTCTATCCTTCTAATGCTAAGCGTATGGTGATCTATCCACTGGATCAGGATGGGCAACGGCTCGCTCCAGTTGCTGGTAGTGATATTTTGAAAACTGATCGCGGATTTAAAGTTTCTTTAAATAAATCTTCGCCTTGGTATGAAGTTTTGCTTGTGGATTAATCAGGTTATTTAAAGTTTTTTAGCTAAGAAATAGATTTACGTCAGGCTTAAGTAGCTCTTTTTACGCAAAATCTTGTAATGTGAAAACAGCTTATCGCATTGTGAAAAATTGATCCTTTGATGCACAATTTATTTTTCTCATTCTAAGAAAAAGCATTTCGTATCGCAAAAAAGTATATTTAAGTATTTGTTTTTAAACGATTTAAAAAAAGTTATATGTCTTATATAAGACCTTGTTGCTATGCAAAAAATCTCCTATTATTGATCTCAACGGAACACACATTTCATTCGTTTTGACCACAGGAGAGAAGCATGACAACACGCGCACAACAAGTAGCTGAATTGCAAAAAGACTGGGATACCAATCCACGCTGGAAAGGTATTAAACGTAATTACACGGCAGAAGACGTCGTTCGTCTGCGTGGTTCCATCAAAGTTGAGCACACGCTCGCTAAAAATGGTTCGATCAAATTATGGGATCTGGTTAACAACGAACCATTCATTAATGCGCTGGGCGCTTTGACCGGTAACCAAGCGATGCAACAGGTAAAAGCTGGTTTGAAGGCGATTTATCTGTCTGGTTGGCAAGTGGCTGGCGACGCTAACGTTGCTGGCGAAATGTATCCAGATCAATCCTTGTATCCAGCGAATTCAGTGCCACTGGTTGTTAAACGCATCAACAATACATTGACACGTGCAGATCAGATTCAATGGTCCGAAGGCAAGGGCGATATCGATTACTTTGCGCCTATCGTTGCTGATGCTGAAGCGGGTTTTGGTGGCGTACTGAATGCATTTGAATTGATGAAAGCCATGATCGAAGCGGGCGCATCTGGCGTTCACTTTGAAGATCAATTAGCTTCCGTAAAAAAATGCGGTCACATGGGCGGTAAAGTATTGGTTCCGACACGTGAAGCGGTTGAGAAGCTCAATGCAGCACGTCTGGCTGCTGACGTCATGGGTACACCAACTGTGTTGTTGGCACGTACCGATGCTGAAGCCGCAGATTTGTTGACTTCTGACGTAGATGACAACGACAAACCATTCCTGACTGGTGAACGTACAGTGGAAGGTTTCTACAAAACTAAACCAGGTCTGGAACAAGCGATCTCCCGTGGTTTGGCCTATGCAGAATACGCAGACATGATCTGGTGTGAAACTGGTAAGCCTGATTTGGAATTTGCTAAAGCATTTGCTGATGCAATCCATGCTAAGTTCCCGGGTAAATTGTTGTCCTACAACTGCTCACCATCTTTCAACTGGAAGAAAAATCTGGACGATGCAACGATTGCTAAATTCCAGAAAGAATTGGGTAAATTGGGTTACAAATTCCAATTCATCACGTTGGCTGGTTTCCATGCATTGAACTACGGCATGTTCAACCTGGCTCATGGCTATGCTCGTAACCAAATGTCTGCTTTCGTTGAATTGCAAGAAGCTGAATTCGCAGCAGCAGAAAAAGGCTTTACAGCAGTGAAACACCAACGCGAAGTAGGTACAGGTTACTTTGATGCCGTTACGCAAGTGATTCAACAAGGTCAATCTTCAACGACAGCGTTGCACGGCTCGACAGAAGATGAACAATTCTTCGATGCGAAAAAAGTTGCTTAATTTTTGTTGAAGCTAACGCAAGGTATTTTAGTTAATGCCTTGCGATTGCAAATATCTCCCGTAGTAAAGCGAAAGCCGCTCTTTTTATGAAGTGCGGCTTTTGTCTATCTGGACACTAATCCGTTGTCGTGATCGATAGACCGAGTTGTTGTGTGTGATGAAGGCTGATGCATGTTGCCTGAAAATATCAATTACTGAAGTAACTTTGCAAAGTTTATAATTGTCTAAAAAATAAATACTAGCGAAGGGTAGGTAATGAAAAATCTCGTGAAGATGCTCGTGATCGGATTTGCGAGCATGATGATGTTGAGTCCCGTTTATGCTACTGAGTTTACCCCCTATCAGGATGCGACAAGCATTGCTGGACTGGCGGGTAGCTTGTGTAAAACAATGTCATTACCGCTTTCATATACGGAGGTGCCGGCATCTCTGGACATTGATTCAACAAAGGAAATCAGCATATTTGTGCGTAAATTCCCGGCTCCCGGTCAATCAAAGGGTACTGTCTGGTTGGTGTCGGGCGGTCCTGGTGAGTCTGGTGCATCCTTGTACGCGATGGTAAGTGTGTTGCGCCAGAGCTTTCCTGACTTCTATCTGATCTTGCCTGATCATCGTGGAACTGGATATTCAACCCGGCTTTGTCCGCTTGAAGAGGGGAGTGAAAGTCCAGGTGGTATGTCATTGGTTGGTGCAGAGTGGGGGACGTGTTTTAAGCGGATACTGACGCATCCTGATTTGGCCAAAGTATTTACCATCACCAACGCAGCTTACGATTTGCGTCATCTGATCGCTGAGTCAGATAAGCATAAGCCAGTGTATTTGTACGGTGTTTCCTACGGTACGCAATTAATTTTGCGTGCGCTGCAAATTGGGCCGCTTGCTGTCAATGGCATGATACTTGATTCACTCGTGCCGATGCAAACTGATCTTAAGTGGGATTTAAGCCATCGTTCACATTTAGTAGATGAAGTTGGACGCAAAGTCTTGGCTGAATGCGATGTCCAGCCCGAATGTCATTCAATACTAGGGGAGAGTGCAGAGCAAAGCTATGTTCATCTCTTGGCTGCGGCGCAGAAACAACCGGAGTTAGTCACTCAAGTGCCAGGCAAGAACCTCAAGCATTTTTTTGGGAGTTTGCTTGATATACCAAAGGCGCGAGCGCGAATACCATTTTTGATAAAGGATTTGGCGCACGGAGGAAATGTTGAATTGCAGTCCGTTATTAGCATTATGAAACAAGCAGGTTCATCATTGGGTGATTTTCCTCAGCTTACTCCTTCTATTCCTTTAGTTAGCATTATCAGTACTTCGGAAAATAATTTGCGACCAAAGTTGAGCCTTCCTGAACTCAGGCAAGAAGAGCAAGGGCTATTGTTTACAAGCCGTCTGCCAGAAATGCTGATTGAACCAGCTTTGCCAACGTATTCGCACGATAAATACTTTGGCAAACTACCTCAACAATTGCCGCCGATGTTGGTTTTTAGTGGCACTCTCGATCCAAAAACTTCCTATGAAGGTGCGCTAAATCATGTTGATGCAATCAGGAAAACAGTGCAAGCCAGCGCGATCAGTATAGTCAGTGTGATTGGTGCGCCGCATTTCACTCTGTGGGTCGCGCCATCCTGTTTTATACAGCATGCCAAAAATTTTGTAGAAAAGGGCATCTCACAAGATCAGCGCTGCGAAATGACAAGCACTGATCCTGTGAAGCATTGACGATGGGTGTGAGCGTAAGTGTGGGTCTTGTTGTTGCTTGTTGGGAGCATTTTATTTGTGTTTTTTTCGTTCTCTGAGCAATATGCCGAAAAATTTTGATCCCTGTATCGTATAACGTTGCCATAGTCGGCGTGGCTCGCTGGCGAGTCGCCAAAACCATTCCATGCCGATTTTTTGCATCCATAGCGGGGCGCGCTTTTTTTGGCCTAGTGCAAATTCCATCGCAGCGCCAACGCATAGAATTAAAGGTACGTTATTGCTGGTTTGTTCACGCTTGTATCTGAATGCAAAATACTCCTGCTTGGGCATGCCGAGGCAAACAAATAAAATATTAGGTTGAGTTTCTTGTATCAGCTTTATCGCCTGGTCAGCCTCAGCGCCATCCGGTGTGAATTGCATAGAAGGGCAAAAAATATTGACTTTCAGGCCGGGATAAACTCTGGCAAAAGAGTTTAGTAACTCCGATTCCTGGCCAGGCATGCCGCCAAGAATAAAAATGGACGCGCCTTTAGCGATGCTTCCTTTGCAAAGAGAAACGAATAAATCGGCACCTGTGACCCGTTCTGGCAGAGCTTGCGGACACATTTTGCTGGCCCACACGATTGGCATGCCGTCTGCGAAGATATAATCCGAAGTGGCGTATAGTGCTTTGAACTCGGCTTGGGGTTCGAGTTTGACGATGTGATCGACGTTCGGCGTGACGACGATGCGACTCAGATGGTCGCGTTGCGTCGCGACGTCAAGCAAATGCTGACTAGCCTCATCAAATCGCATGCGATGAATATTGAGTCCGAATAAATGCGTGATGTTCTTGCTGTGATCTTGATGCGAGGAAATCGTTGTCATAAGCCTGCTTCAGAATTGTCATGAATGTGTCTGAGATTGTCGCAGAACTTGATGTCTTTGCATTGTGATAAATGGTAAATAGTTGAGCTTTTGTATGCAATTTTTGTCGGGTTGCGTAAAGTTGTGGCAGATGAATTTAATTTTTGGGGGTTTCTTTCTCATGCAGCACAGAACCAGAATAAAAGTATGTGGGATTACTACCGTGGCGGATGTGAAAATGGTGACGGTGGCCGGGGTGGATGCACTGGGTTTTGTGTTTTATCCGCCGAGTCCGCGCTATGTAAATCCGATGCAGGCGGCGGAGTTGTTGCGTGCAATGCCGCCGTTTGTGATTAGTGTTGGATTGTTCGTCAATGTGTCTGAAACTGAATTGCGGGAGATAGTGGCTCAAGCTCCAGTGCAACTTTTGCAGTTTCATGGTGATGAGACGCCGCAGCAGTGCGCCAGCCTGGCCGCAGCCGTTAATCGGCCATTTTTAAAAGCATTTCGCGTCAAGCCTGACACAAACGCCAATGATTTGTTAGAATGGGAGGCAGCATATCGTGCTGCAAGTCCTTTGTTTCATGGTTTATTGCTCGACACCTTTGTAGAAGGTTACGGCGGTAGTGGAAAGGTTTTTGATTGGTCTCTCATCCCAAAAGAGCTCGCGCCTCGGGTCGTTTTAAGTGGTGGCTTGAGCGTACACAACGCGACTGGCGCAGTTAGTCAGGTGCGGCCTTTTGCCGTGGACATCAGTAGTGGTGTCGAATTGGCAAAAGGTATCAAGGATGAATCGAAAGTACACGCGTTTATCAACGCGGTACGTGAGGCGGATCAATTATCTGTAAGCGGTCAGGCGCTGTCCTGATTGGCTTCGCCAAAGGAATAGTATGAAAAACTTATCAAGCGCAGGCATTTCTGGCCTGAGCGCATTGGCAAATACAAGCGCCGCTCCACAAGAGTTATACCAATCTTCAGGCTATCACTTGCCTGACGCTCGTGGACATTTTGGTCAATATGGCGGAACGTTTGTGTCTGAGACGTTGACGCATGCGTTGACTGAGCTTAAAGACGCTTACGCCCGTTATCAACACGATCCGGCGTTTTTGGAAGAGTATCGAAGTGAATTGAAATATTTCGTGGGTCGTCCGTCACCGGTCTACCACGCAAAACGCTGGTCAGAAATGATGGGCGGTGCGCAAATTTATTTCAAACGTGAAGATTTAAATCACACCGGTGCGCACAAAATCAACAATGTAATCGGTCAGGCTTTGTTGGCCAAGCGTATGGGTAAGCCGCGTGTGATTGCTGAGACCGGCGCCGGTCAGCATGGCGTTGCCACGGCAACCATTTGCGCACGTTTTGGGCTGGAATGCGTGGTCTACATGGGGTCGGAAGACGTTAAGCGTCAGGCACAAAACGTATACCGGATGAAATTGCTAGGCGCGACGGTTGTGCCTGTGGAATCTGGTTCAAAAACCCTCAAAGACGCCCTCAACGAAGCGATGCGCGATTGGGTGACGAATGTCGAAAATACCTTTTACATCATTGGTACCGTAGCAGGGCCGCATCCTTATCCTATGATGGTGCGTGATTTTCAGGCAGTGATCGGCGAGGAATGTTTATGGCAAATGCCGGAGCAAACCGGACGCCAGCCTGATTATGTCATTGCTTGCGTTGGCGGCGGCTCTAATGCAATGGGAATTTTTTATCCTTACATTGACCAGACGCAAACCCAATTGGTTGGCGTAGAAGCGGCGGGTGAAGGGATGGAAACTGGTCGCCATTCCGCCTCTTTGACTGCGGGCTCACCTGGCGTTTTGCATGGCAATCGCACTTATTTACTGCAAGATGAAAACGGGCAGGTCATTGAAACTCATTCTGTTTCTGCTGGCCTGGATTATCCGGGTGTCGGTCCTGAACATGCGTGGTTGAAGGATAGCGGCAGGGCGCAATATGTCGGCATTACCGATGACGAGGCACTAAAGGCATTTCACGATTGCTGTCGTATCGAGGGCATTATCCCCGCCTTAGAGTCGAGTCATGCGCTCGCCTATGCGTGCAAACTTGCAGCTACGTTGCCGAAAGATAAGATCATTTTGGCGAATTTATCTGGTCGTGGCGACAAGGATATGCATACCGTTGCCGAGCGGGCAGGTTTAAAACTTTAAATTCTTGCACCATTATTCGCACTTCTACTGTGATTTTTAGATACTCCCCAATCTTATTTTATTTTTACCTTATATGTCTATGCGGTGTAAGGGGTGAAAAAATATACAGGAGGGGAGTATCTTATGAGGTGTCAATATTGGAATGGGACTTGCTACGTTCCTTATGCTTGTCTGAATTACATCCTAAAGCGATACGTTTATGTCAAAAATACAAAATACGCTGGCTAGCTTAGCTGCACAACAAAAAAAAGGCTTGATCCCATTTATCACTGCCGGTGATCCGTCTCCTCAAATGACAGTGCCCTTAATGCATGCACTGGTCGAAGGCGGCGCCGATATTATTGAGCTTGGCGTGCCATTTTCTGACCCAATGGCGGATGGTCCGGTCATCCAACGCGCATCCGAACGTGCATTGAAATTTGGAGTTGGTTTGCGTCATGTATTACAATTCGTCCGCGAATTTAGAGTAAACAATCGAAAAACCCCGGTTGTGCTGATGGGGTATGCCAATACTATCGAGCGCATGGGGCAAGATTTGTTTATTGCTGAAGCCGCAGAAGCTGGCGTAGATGGTGTGCTGGTCGTTGATTATCCTCCTGAAGAATGTGAGGAATTTGCTGCCAAAATGCAAAAAAATGGGATGGATACCATCTTTTTGCTGGCACCAACGTCGACCGAAGAACGAATCGAGCTGGTTGGTAAAATTGCCAGTGGTTACGTGTACTATGTATCATTGAAAGGTGTTACAGGTTCAGGTAATCTGGATTTAGACGCTGTTGCAGATATGATTCCGCGTATCAAAAAGCACGTCAAAGTGCCGGTGGGCGTGGGTTTTGGTATTCGTGACGGGGCTACGGCCAAGGCGATTGCCAGTGTGTCTGATGCGGTAGTGATCGGTTCGCGGATTATTCAGGAATTAGAAAATTCGGCGCCAGAAAATGGCGTTGCCGCAGTTAAAAGTTTTATTTCTGGTGTCAGACAGGCTTTGGACGGGTAAAATACGCGCCATAGTCACCTGGTGGGTTGTTGAGCCAGATTGAATCAGTTGTCGATGTGCAATAGGTACGTTGGCTGCAAAGAGGAGAAAACATGAGTTGGTTAGAAAAGTTGTTACCACCGCGCATACAGCGCTCAGAATCCGCAAATCGTAAATCCATCCCTGAGGGGTTGTGGGTGAAATGCCCGTCTTGCGAAGCAGTGCTGTATCGTTCGGATCTGGAAGCGAATATCCATGTCTGTCCAAAGTGCAGTCATCACATGCGCATCGGTGCACGTGAACGTCTGGATGCTTTGCTTGATGCTGGCGGCCGTTATGAAATTGGGCAAGAAGTCATGCCGATTGATACGCTCAAATTCAAAGACAGTAAAAAATACCCAGATCGTCTGAAAGACGCGTTGGAGACCACTGGCGAGACGGATGCGTTGATCGTCATGGGTGGTTCTATCATGTCTGTGCCTGTGGTTGCTGCTTGTTTTGAGTTCGAATTCATGGGCGGTTCTATGGGTTCTGTGGTCGGCGAGCGCTTTGCGCGTGGTGTTCAGGCCGCTTTGGAACAAAAAGTACCGTTCATCTGTTTCACAGCGACCGGTGGCGCACGCATGCAAGAGGGCTTGTTGTCCTTGATGCAAATGGCGAAAACTACGGCAATGCTGACTAAATTGTCAGAAAAACGTCTGCCATTTATTTCAGTATTGACTGATCCGACGATGGGTGGTGTTTCTGCATCGTTTGCGTTTCTTGGTGACGTTGTTATTGGTGAGCCAAAAGCCTTGATCGGTTTTGCTGGCCCGCGTGTGATCGAAAACACTGTGCGTGAAAAATTGCCTGAAGGCTTCCAGCGTTCTGAATTCCTGTTGCAAAAAGGTGCAATTGATATGATCGTTGATCGTCGTAAAATGCGTGAAGAAATCGCACGTTTGTTGGCCTTGTTGCAGAATCAGCCTGCTGAAGCTGTTTCTTAATTTATTTATTTATTTTCCAAAAGCCCGAACTAGTTTATTTCGGGCTTTTTTTATCCTATGTCCAAAATACCAGCAACACTGCCAGAATGGTTGGCACTTCTAGAAACACGTCATTCAAAAGAAATTGATATGGGGCTGGAGCGCGTCGCTTCCGTCAAAAAACGCCTGGATATTGAATTTAAATGTCCGGTCATCATGGTTGCGGGCACCAATGGCAAAGGTTCTACCTGCGCCATGCTCGAGGCTGTCTTGTTAAAGGCTGGTTATCGCGTTGGGTTGTATAGCAAGCCGCACTTCCTTGATTTCAATGAGCGTGCCCGTATCAATGGTGAAAACGTCAGCGATCAGGTTTTTATTGATACCTTTGCAGAAGTAGAAGTGAAGCGTGAACAAACGTCTTTGACGTATTTTGAATTCACTACACTGGCGATTTGCAAGTTACTGGCTGACGCCAATCTGGATGTCGTGATACTTGAAGTTGGCTTGGGCGGTCGTCTTGATGCTGTCAATGTCATTGATGCAGACGTCTCTATCGTGACCAGTATTGATATTGATCATATCGAATATCTTGGTGACACCCGTGAAAAGATTGGCTTTGAAAAAGCTGGTATTTTCCGCCCTGGCAAATCGGCAATTTGCGGTGATCCACTTCCACCACAGTCCTTAATCGATCACGCTAACGCTGTTGGCGCTGATTTATGGCTGTTTGGGCGCGATTTTAATTACAACGGTGATAAGCAGCAATGGAATTTTGCGGGACGTACTCAGCGTCGTAATTCTTTGGCATATCCAAGCTTGCGTGGAGCAAATCAATTACTGAATGCTTCAGCAGTCTTGGCTGCACTGGAGGCGTTACGTGATGTCTTGCCAGTCAGTGCGCAGGAAGTGCGGACTGGTTTAGTGATGGTCGATTTGCCAGGTCGTTTCCAGGTGATGCCGGGCCGTCCGACAGTGGTGCTGGATGTTGCGCATAATCCGCATGCCGCGGCAACGTTATCGCAAAACCTGGATAACATGGGTTTTCATGCATATACCTATGCCGTGTTTGGCTCGATGCTCGATAAAGATATCGAGGGTGTGGTTGAGCAACTCAAAGGTAAGGTTGATCATTGGCATGTGTGCGATTTACCGTTGCCTCGTGCTGCTAGTGCTGAGCAGTTAAAAGAGAAGGTAATCGCTGCAGGTGCTCTGGTTGATCTGGAAAAAACGGTCGCAACCTACAATTCTCCTGAAGAAGCCTATGCAGATGCCATGAGCAAAGCCGGTGAAAATGATAGAATAGTAGTCTTTGGTTCTTTCCTGACGGTCGCCGGTGTTTTACGCGCCAGAAGGTCTGCACTGCATTGATGTGATTTTGCGTTATTTGCTTCGGTTACTCATCATCATTCAGAAGTATCCGGCGGTGAATAACGCCAACCAACCAGATATTTGCACATGGGTTTGCTCTCGCGTTTTAAACAAAAGAAGGAAACGTCCGACAGCCACGACAGCGGTGAATTCCGTTCTCGTTCTGAAGAGGATAGTATTGCATCACGCTCGCGTGGCAAAAAATCTGAA
The DNA here is from genome assembly GCF_014284255.1 of Cognatundibacterium jejuense. Lineage (GTDB taxonomy): Bacteria > Pseudomonadota > Gammaproteobacteria > Burkholderiales > Burkholderiaceae_D > Undibacterium > Undibacterium jejuense. Next base: position 149,227 of record NZ_JACOFV010000007.1, on the reverse strand, counting down.
AATACACGGAAAAGCAAGGTTGATGACCCTGTTTTGCCTGAAAAGAAGCGTGCCAGAAGACGTTTGATTGGTGCAGTTGCTTTAGCGTTGGCAGCGATCATCGGTTTGCCGATGTTGTTTGATTCTGAGCCTAAACCTTTGCCAGATGATATTGACATTCGTATTCCCTCCAAAGACAAAATGCAGCTTGCTGATGCGACTAAGCCCGCAGAACCTGCGCCGCCGCGCAAGCCCAATCTGGTTGACGTTGATCCAAACGAAGAAATCATTGACCCCATCAGTCCAGCGACTGAAAAATCTTCTTTAAAAGCTGATCAGAAGACGTCGGTACCTGAAAAGAAGCTCAGTACCCAAGATGTATCAGTGCATAAGACGGATAAAGCAGATACAGTCACGCTGCCGAAGACTGAAGTGAAGGCAGTTAATAAGTTGACTGACTCCAAAAACGATGCCAAACCAGAAACTAAGATAGAAGCTAAAGCAGATGCCAAGTTGCCTTCTAAGCTTGATGTTAAGGCTGACCCCAAAGTTGAGGTCAAAGCTGAAGTAAAGCTTGAAAATAAAGCAGATACCACCAAATCCAATAAGACTGCAGCGGGTGATGATGATGCAGCTCGTGCCATGGCAATCCTGGAAGGTAAAAGCCCAGCAAAAACGGCTGCTAAGACAACAGATGTTGAACATTCTTCCTACGTAGTGCAGGTTGCTGCACTGGCAACTCAAGAAAAAGTTGATGAGTTGCAATCTAAATTGAAGGCAGCAAGTATTAAGTCGTATACCCAAAAGGTGGCGACATCCTCAGGTGACAAAATCCGTATCCGGGTAGGCCCATTTGAGTCGAAAGAAGAGGCCGATAAAATGCGTGCAAAATTGGTGAAGTTAGGCTTGAACGGTAGCTTGGTACCGAACTAAACTGGATGCTGTGTCGTGACCTTATTTGATTACATTGTTATTTTGATCTTAGTGTGTTCAGTAGTTATTAGCATGATGCGTGGTTTGATCAAAGAAATTTTGTCATTAGTCAGTTGGGTCGTTGCCTTCGTTGTGGCAAACGCTTACAGCGAATTGCTGGCAGGTTGGTTGCCGGCGGTGTTTCCGGGACAAATCATCCGTTTGATTGTGGCGTTTATCGCTTTGTTTATCGGCGTAAGGTTGTTGATGGCCTTGGTGATGATGGCAGTCAACGCGGTGATTAATGCAGCGGGTTTGTCGCTGGCAGATCGCGGACTGGGAGGATTATTTGGTTTGGCACGCGGATGCGTGTTGGTGTTAGCTGGCGTTTTAGTGTGTGGAATGACCACGATGCCGCAACAAGCTTTTTGGAAAGATGCATTATTTAGTCCCATGGCAGAAACAGCGGCTCAGACAGTGATCCCATTTTTGCCAGCGTCTATTTCCAGTCATGTCCGGTTTTAACTTGTCTTTTTAGGAGTCCACCATGTGTGGCATCGTCGGTGTAGTTTCAAATGGTCCCGTCAATCAATTACTGTATGACGCATTGTTGTTATTGCAGCATCGCGGTCAGGATGCTGCTGGTATCGCCACCAGTCACGGCAGTAAATTTGCAATGCATAAAGCCAATGGTCTGGTGCGTGACGTGTTCCGCACGCGCAACATGCGCTCATTGCCCGGTAACATTGGTATAGGTCAGGTTCGCTATCCTACTGCTGGTTCTACCAGCGAAGAAGAGGCGCAACCGTTCTACGTCAATGCGCCATTTGGTATTGTGCTTGCTCATAATGGCAACTTGACGAATGCAGTCGAACTCAAAATCGAATTATTTAAAAATGACCGCCGTCATTTGAATACGGATTCAGACTCAGAAGTGTTGCTGAATATTCTTGCGCATCAGATTCAAGAAGTGACAAGTGGGTATTCGCTCGATCCTGAATGCTTATTCCGTGCTGTGTCCATGTTGCACCGTCGTGTTCGCGGTTCATACGCGGTAGTGGCGCAAATCGCTGGTTATGGTCTGCTCGCATTCCGTGATCCATTTGGTATTCGTCCATTGTGTATCGGTGTATCTCAAAACGAGAATGGCACTGAATACATGGTTGCCAGCGAATCAGTTGCGCTGGAAGGTCTGGGCTTTAAATTCTTGCGTGATGTAGAGCCGGGCGAAGCCTTGTTTATTGACCTTGAAGGCAATCTGTACAATCAACAGTGCGCAGATAATCCTAGTCTCAATCCTTGTGCATTTGAATATGTTTATCTTGCTCGTCCTGATTCCATTATTGATGGTGCTTCGGTTTATCTGACACGTTTGAAGATGGGTGAATATCTGGCTGAGAAAGTACGCAATCAATTCCGTGACGGTGAGATCGATGTGGTCATGCCAATTCCGGACTCTTCTCGTCCTTCCGCGATGGAATTAGCGTTGAAGCTGAATCTCGATTATCGCGAAGGCTTTATCAAAAATCGCTATATCGGTCGTACGTTTATGATGCCAGGTCAGGCCGTTCGTCGTAAATCAGTGCGTCAGAAATTGAATGCAATTGGTTCGGAATTCAAAGGCAAAAGTGTCTTGCTGGTGGATGATTCTATTGTGCGTGGTACCACGAGCCGTGAGATTGTTCAGATGGCGCGTGAGTCTGGTGCTAAACGCGTTATCTTTGCTTCTGCTGCGCCACCAGTTAAATTCCCTAACGTATACGGTATCGATATGCCGACTCGCAGTGAGTTGATTGCTTTTGGTCGCTCAGATGAAGAGGTGTGTCGTGAGATTACAGCGGACGCTTTAGTATATCAAGACGTGTCAGCAATGAAGCGTTCTATTTCGGATGTGAATCCACGTCTTCAAAATATCGAGGCATCTTGCTTTGATGGCTTTTATGTGACCGGTGATGTGTCCGCGTCTTATCTTGATAAGCTGGAAGCTGCGCGAAATAATCCTCGCGCGGAATCTGAGGATTTATTGCGCTCGCAATTGAACTTAAATCTTGCCAGTACCAGAGACTAAAATTTTGAGTTGTTAAAATTTGTCTCAGCTAGCCATTAAAAAAAGAGCCCGCTAACTTCAGAGTAGCGGGCTCTTTTTTTGTAACTTAGTTATTGATCATGAGTCATATATTGGTGCCTTGTGATGCAGTCCGTATCGGAAAGTAACGTGCATCGAGTGATGTTTCATTTTCATACAAAAACACCAAGATTCGTCCTAGTGTGTGATTGGAATTAAAAATACAATGCTGCTGCTAATTCGCTTATTGTCTTGCTGACTTGTTTATCACTTTGTAACCCTAATCCATGCGTATTCCATTTCAAATTTCTACTTTATCGATGAGCATCCTGAGTGCTTTTTCTTGTTTGGAAAATGCTCATGCCCAGGTCGCTCAATTGGATCAAATTTCGGTATCTATATCAGCGACCGACATCAAGAAAGACGAGTCGAATTCCGGCGCAGATCAAAGCTCAAAAAAAATAATTCCGATCAAAGAGAATGATGCGACGAAAAACGACACGGTTCAAAAAGTCGTAATTGATGGTGGACGCACGGATGATGTACGACGGCAATCGACTGCGGCTAAATTGATATTTGGTCGAGAAGAGTTAGATAGAAATGGTGATACAAGTTTAGGTGACGTGCTAAAGCGTTTGCCTGGTGTAACTATAGGAGGGCGCCCTGGTCGCGGGGGGGATATCCGTATGCGTGGCATGGGAAGTGGCTACACGCAAATTTTGATCAATGGTGAACGTGCTCCACGCGGTTTTTCTATGGATTCTCTGTCGCCGGATCAAGTGGAGCGAATTGAGGTGATCCGTGGTGCAGTCGCTGAATATAGCACCCAGGCAATCGCTGGTACGATCAATATTGTTTTGCGTGAAGATTACAAACAAAAGAACGCTGAGCTCAAAGTCAGTTTAAGTTCAGAGCAAAATCGCCTTGCGCCCAATGTATCTATTTCCTATCCGGGAGAAATTGGTGGGTTAAGTTACGCATTAAGTGGATCGGTTTTCCAAAATAAGCAGCGTGATCAGAGTGCGACTAACTCCGTAGAATCAGCTGCAGATGGAACGCTCAATTTACACCAGAACGAATATGATGAAGTTCACCGGCAGACCACTGGCATTCATTTTACGCCACGCTTTAACTATAAGTTTGAGAACGGCGATACGCTGATGTTTCAACCTTTTATCATGCGCTCGCATAGTGTCTCTGATGGTATTGGACTCGTCGATCAACTCTTTCGATCACCAATAGCCATTGAGCCCCCCGCATACGCTATTTCGAACAATAGCGGTTCAGCAGACACGACGTTTATACGAAGTTTTGGCAACTGGCAACATAAGTTTGATGATAATGCCAAGTTAGCTGTGAGGTTTGGTGGCGGTTACGGGAAGATGGAAAACTCTTCGATCAGCAACCAATACGATGCGAATAATAATCCAGTCGCTGTCGTTACGGTAGCTAATAATGTTATTGATAAAACCTTAAACAATGGTGGTAAATATACCAAACCGATTGGCGAGGGGCAAACTTTCTCTGCGGGTTGGGAGCTTGAATTGGGTAAGCGTGATCAAACGAGCGTTTCTTTGAGTAACGGTAAGCCTCAATTTCAGGACTCAGGTGACCCGCTGTCTGCGAGTACCAGGCGTTTCGCTGTCTTCGCGCAGGATGAGATGGATATCAACGCAGATGTGTCAGCCTATGCTGGCTTGCGCTGGGAGGGCATTAAAACTACCAGTTCTTTATCGGGCATCAATGTTGGTAATAGTAGTAGCGTCTGGAGTCCGATAGCGCATGTGGTTTGGCGCATTCCGGGTGAGTCCAAGAATCAAATCAGGATGAGCTATGCGACGACCTACCGGGCACCAGCATTAAATGATCTAATTGCCATTCCAAGTATCTCCAACTTGAATAGTCCGACGCGCCCCGATCGTATTGGTAATCCGTTATTGAAGCCTGAACTGTCAAAAGGAATTGACATTGCATTCGAGCATTATATGACTCGTGCCGGTTTGCTGAGTGCCAATTTCTTTGTTAGAAATATTAATGACTTAATCCGTAGAGCGACGCAATTGGTCAGCGAACCTGGTGGGGCGCGTTGGGTGTCCTCACCGATGAATATTGGTCAGGCGACAACCAAAGGGATAGAGTTGGAGGCGAAATTTCAATTGCAGGAGTTTTTCTCCGATGGTCCTGCAATAGATTTCCGAAGCAATTACAGCCGGTTTTGGTCGAGTGTGGATGGGATTCAGGGGCCGAATAATACAATTGACCAGCAACCACCTTACACAGCGAATGTGGGTCTGGATTACAGAGTTGCCGGGATTCCTTTGACTTTAGGCGGGAATTTGAATCTTACCCCAGGTTACGATGTACAAAGTACGGTGACTCAAACCAATTTTATTGGTTTAAAGCGACAGATTGATATTTATGGTTTATGGAAATTTAATCCTGATGTTCAATTGCGCTTATCAGCAAATAATTTGCGTGCAAATGATTATGTATCGAGTTCCGACGTGAGCTTGGGCGGGGTTAATCGCCTTGATTACGTGACGAATAAAACCTACACAACGTTTAGTTTGCGTCTTGAAATGAAAATATAAGCGGTCAATCCTGCAATGCAGCATAGAAGCTAACGCAGGAGTACAATGGGAGCTTGAACTTTGTTTTTGCCGATACCCATTATGTCCGCTTTAAGCCTCAATGTTGATTTCCATAGTCATTCGACCGTTTCTGATGGAATGTTGTCACCGTCAATGCTTGCCGCCCGAGCAAAGGCAAATGGCGTAGATGTCTGGGCCTTGACGGATCACGATGAGCTCGGTGGTATTCCCGAGGCGCGCGCGGCGGCTGCCGCATTGAACTTGCGGTTTGTCACTGGCGTCGAGATATCCATTACTTGGGCCGGGAAGACCATCCACATCGTTGGTCTGAATATTGATGAAAATAATCATGACCTGAACCAAGGTCTGGCAAAAACCCGTTCAGGGCGCGAGCGTCGTGCGCGTGATATGTCAGCGGATCTGGCTAAGCGCGCTGGCATTGAAGGTGTCTACGAAGGGGCGCTTAAATATGTTGGCAATCCCAATCTGATCTCTCGCTCCCATTTTGCCCGTTATCTCTTAGAAATCGGCGCCTGTTCTTCAGTATCTGATGCATTTAAGAAATATCTGTCTGAAGGTAAGCCTGGTTACGTCCCACACCGCTGGGCTACGTTAGAGGAGGCGGTGTCTTGGATACGTGGAGCAGGTGGCGTGGCAATTGTTGCTCATCCTGGGCGTTACGATTTGACGCCCATTGCTTATGATAGTTTCTTCAAAGAATTTAAAACTCTTGGTGGTGTGGCGATAGAAACTGTTACCGGAAGTCATAGCGTTGATCAATACGAGGAATATACGAAAATCGCCAATCAATACGGCTTTTTGGTGTCGCGGGGCTCGGATTTTCATTCTCCGGACGATGCAGAGGTCGATATTGGCAAGTTGCCAGCAATGCCAAAGTCATCCAAGCCCGTATGGGAAAACTGGTTTTCCGCTTGATTTGGTTTGAGCACGCTTGAATTTTCTTGTTTTGACCATATCTTTCTGGCAGGATTTTTATTTTTCCTGCACTGGAGAAACTATATGAAGCGCATCGTCTTATTTTTATTGACTAACCTTGCCGTGATGGCAGTGATGTCTATTGTCTTATCTGTATTGGGAGTTAATCGATTTCTGACTGCCAATGGTTTGCAGATGGGTACCTTAATGGCATTTTCACTGGTGGTAGGTTTTACCGGCGCTATTTTTTCCTTATTAATCAGCAAACCAATGGCCAAGTGGTCAACTGGAGCGCGTGTTATTGATTCGCCATCGTCTTCTACCGAACTGTGGTTAGTGAATACCGTTCGTATGCTGGCCGAGCGTGCAGAAATCCAAATGCCAGAAGTGGCAATCTATGAAGGTGAACCAAACGCATTTGCGACCGGTGCTTTCAAAAATTCCGCTTTAGTAGCGGTATCGACTGGACTGCTGCAAAGTATGACTAAGGAAGAAGTTGAGGCTGTTCTTGGTCATGAAGTTGCGCATATTGCCAACGGCGATATGGTGACAATGACTTTGATTCAAGGTGTCGTCAACACGTTTGTGGTATTTTTGGCTCGCGTTGTCGGTTATTTGGTCGATAAAACATTTTTCCGTAATGGTGATGATGACCGCCCAGGTATTGGATACATGATTACTGTGTTTGTGTGCGAAATCATTTTTGGTATTGGTGCATCGGTGATCGTTGCCTGGTTCTCACGTCAACGTGAGTTCCGTGCCGATGCTGGGTCTGCGCGCTTGCTTGGTAATCGTCAGCCGATGATTCATGCGTTAGCGCGGCTGGGTGGCATGCAGCCAGGCGAGTTGCCAAAATCGATTGCAGCTGCTGGCATTAGTGATAAAGCGGGTTGGTCGGAATTGTTTTCCTCCCATCCACCGATGGAAGCACGTATTGCCGCATTGCAAAGTCTAAAGTAATCTTGCATTCACTTTCATGGCGGTAGCGATTGCTACCGCCTTTATTCTTTTATGAGCCAATTTTTCCAAATTCATCCTGATAATCCGCAGTTGCGCTTGATTAAGCAGGCGGTACAAATTATTGATGGTGGCGGCATCGTTGCCGTGCCTACTGACTCGTGCTATGCCCTGGTTTGTCATCTGGATGATAAAGAGGCGGTGACCCGACTGCGACGTATCCGAGGTGTAGATGAGAAGCATCATTTAACACTGTTGTGTCGCGACTTATCCGAGATTGCTTTGTATGCGAAGGTCGATAATCGTCAATATCGTATGTTAAAAACGGCAACGCCTGGCCCTTACACGATGATTCTGGAGGCGACCAAAGAAGTCCCGCGGCGGTTAAGCCATCCTTCTCGTAAAACGATAGGCTTGCGTGTGCCGGAAAATAAAATTACCCATGCTCTGTTGGAAGAGTTGCGCCAACCTTTATTGGCAACAACTTTGATTTTGCCAGACGATGATGAACCCATTACCGATCCCGAAATCATTCGCGAACGCCTTGAGAAGCAAATTGATCTTATTATCGATGGTGGCCCTTGTAGCCTCACACCGACAACAGTGATTGACATGACAGGAGACGTGCCGGAGTTAATTCGTCAGGGCAGGGGAGATGTCAGTATGTTTGGTCTGTAAGCTAGGATGAGGTAAGCTAAGCTTCCTTTTTTTATAAAAATTTTAAAAGTACTTTATGAATGATTTTAGTGAGTTGATCAGAACGGTTCTGATCTACGCTTTGCCAGTAATATTTGCGATTACCTTGCATGAAGCGGCGCATGGCTTTGCAGCGAAATATTTTGGCGATACCACAGCGTTTAGTCAGGGGCGGGTCAGCCTTAATCCTTTAGTGCATATTGATCCGTTTGGCACGATTATCATCCCTGCTGTGCTTTATGTGGCGACAGGTGGTGCATTTCTGTTTGGTTACGCGAAACCTGTACCTATTAATTTTTCCCGCTTAAAAAATCCTAAGCGCGATATGGCTTGGGTTGCGTTGGCGGGTCCTGGCGCTAATTTCGTGATGGCGTTTTTCTGGCTGTTGTTTGGCGTTGTTCTGCAGGCTGCAAACATCGAGGAGATCTTTTTCATCAAGATGGCAAATGCTGGCGTACTAACCAACCTGGTCATGCTTGCATTTAACTTGTTTCCTATTCCGCCCCTCGATGGTGGTCGTATTCTCGTGAGTCTCTTGCCGAACAAGCTCGCCTATAAATTTGCCCAGATTGAGCCTTACGGTTTTTTTATCGTGATGGGCTTGGTGATGATACATTGGCTGCAATTCTGGCTGTTGCCTGTGATGATGTTATCCAACTTCATATTGAAGCTGTTGATCACGCCGTTTGCATTGCTATTGGGCATTCCCGTCTAAAAGATGACTGCCATTTCTACTCATAGTTCGGTAGAGCGTGCTGCGGCGGCAGATGTGCTGGTGTCACCGTGGGTGCAGCGCTTTGCTCATTTACTGCCCACGGGACAGGTGTTGGATGTGGCGTGCGGTAGTGGACGTCATACGCATTGGTTGTTGGCTTCGGGGTATGCTGTAATAGCGTTGGATAAAAATCCCGCGATGCTGCCGGCCTTATCAGCGCGAGGTGCAAATGTCATTCAGCATGATCTTGAACCAGATGCTGAAACTGCGAATTGGCCATTTTCCGACGACATGTTTTCAGCGATCATTGTTTGTAATTATTTGCATCGCCCATTATTTCCGTATTTGTTGGCAAGCTTAAAACCAGATGGTGTGCTCATCTACGAGACCTTTGCACAAGGAAATGCAGAGTTTGGTAAGCCATCCAACCCGGCTTTTTTATTAAGTCCGGGTGAACTTTTGGAGCAAATGCGTTCTAATGCTCAGGTGCAAATGCAGGTCATTGCTTATGAAGAGGGGTTTGTTTCTAAGCCGAAAGACGCCATGGTGCAGCGCATTTGTGCGCGTAAAGCAGCATTTTCATCTGTGTTTGATCATCTATAGGCCTGTTGGATCAATTTAGTTGAAAAGTTTGAATCTGAATTCCAGCTATTTACGCCCCGATTTGCAGTCTATCCGCTACAATCGGGGTTTTACTTTTTTCGTGCACTAACATGACAAAGATACAGGGAAGTCTGGTTGCTATTGTGACCCCTATGCATGCTGATGGCAGTCTTGATTTGCCTTGCTTGCGCAAACTGATTGATTGGCATATTGCTGAAGGTACGGACGGTATTGTCATCGTCGGTACCACTGGCGAATCGCCAACGGTTTCGCCAGAAGAACATTGTGAATTAATTCGTGTTGCAGTCGAGCATGTGAATAAGCGCGTACCGGTGATTGCTGGCTCTGGTGGTAACTCAACTGCTGAAGCGATCGCTTTAACGAAGTTTGCCAAAGAAATCGGTGCAGATGCATCTTTGCAGGTGGTGCCGTACTACAACCGCCCGACTCAGGAAGGTATGTATCAGCATTTCAAGAAAATTGCTGAATCCGTTGATATCCCAGTGATTTTGTACAATGTCCCTGGACGCACTGTCGCGGACATGTCCAATGAAACGATTTTGCGCTTAGCGCAAGTGCCAGGCATTATTGGTGTTAAAGATGCGACTGGCAATATCGCGCGCGGCATTGACCTGATTCGTCTTGCGCCAGCCGACTTTGCCGTTTACTCAGGGGATGACGCGACTGCAATGGCATTGATGTTCTGTGGTGGTAAGGGAAATATTTCCGTGACGGCCAACGTCGCACCACGTGCTATGCATGAAATGTGTGTGGCGGCAATGCGCGGTGATACGCACGCAGCGATTGCGATTAACAATCGCGTCTTGTCTTTGCATAATAAGTTGTTTATCGAGCCAAATCCACTGCCTGTAAAATGGGCAATGATGGAGATGGGATTGATTCCTTCAGGTATTCGTTTGCCGCTCGTTCCTATGGCGGAGCAATATCATGAGGTAGTTCGTGCTGCGTTACGTGAGGCAGGTGTATTACAATAAGCATCATCTTGAACGACTTGTTACCAGGTACCAAGTCGTTTGCTCTAAGTCGTTTTAATTGATAATAATTCGTAGGGACTTTCACATGGCAAAAAGCTTTGTTGCTAAAAACGGGATCATCGGCGCGGTAGCGTTAGTGGGATTGTCTGGTTGTTCTTCAATCAGTAATTTGGTTGAACCCAACAAGATTGATTACAAAAGCGCTGGTAAAGCGACGACGGTTTCTTTGGAAGTTCCACCAGATTTGACGCAGATACGCCGTGATAGTCGTTTTGCAATTCCTGAAGCAAATAAATCAACTGCAACCGCCTCTGGGTATAATCTCGAAAAAGGTGATAAGGCGACTGTCTCCAGTGCAGTTATTGCACCAAACCAAGTCAAAGATATGCGCATCGTTCGCGATGGCAATCAACGTTATCTGGTCATAAAAAGTGCTTCGACTGAAGCATTATGGCCGCAAATTAAAGACTTTTGGCAAGACTTGGGTTTCTTAATCAACGTCGAAAATCAAGAGGCTGGTGTGATGGAGACGGATTGGGCGGAAAACCGTGCAAAAATTCCTCAGGATATTATTCGTGATACCTTGGGTAAGGTGCTGGATTCATTGTATTCGACAGGTGAGCGTGATAAGTTCCGGACTCGCCTTGAGCGTGGTTCGAATGGCGAAGTAGAAATCTACATTAGCCATCGCGGTGCACAAGAGGTGTTGACTGGAGCGCAAAAGGACGGTACTGCCTGGACGCCACGTCCCGTGGATACCGGTCTTGAGGCTGAATTCCTGACGCGTTTGATGGTGCGTTTAGGCGCTGATGCCGAAGGGGCTAAGGTTGCTGTGAGTGCTTCCGCTGCACCAACTGCTAAACCGCATGCGCAATTGCTGAAAGAAGGTGATGTCAGCTATATTTCCGTGGACGAGGGTTTTGATCGTGCATGGCGTCGCGTAGGATTGGCGCTTGATCGTGTTGGATTTACTGTCGAAGACAGGGATCGCTCTAAGGGTTTATATTTTGTTCGTTATATTGATCAGGATATCGATGCTAAAACCAAAGGCGCGAGCGAAGGCTTCTTCTCTAAATTGTTTGGATCGTCTAGTGATGCTTCAAAAAATGCACAAAAATATCGCGTTTACGTTAAAAACGCAGCGAGCGGTGATCTGAGTAATGTATCTGTTCAGGATGTGGATGGTAAACCTGATTCTTCTGCGGTTGCTGAGAAAATACTGAAGTTGTTACAGGATCAGTTGAAATAATTCGTTCTAAGTCAATTGTTTCATAGAAAAAGCACGGCAAAAACTGCCGTGCTTTTTTTTGCCTAATTCATGTTGCCATCATCTAGTTTTTGAAAATCGCAGCATATGGGCGTAAAAGGGTGTAAAAGGGCGTAAAAAAAGCCGACCAATTGGCCGGCTTTTTACAAGCAATAAAAAATTACTTGGAAGCTGGTGCCGCTGTTGCGGAAGCAGCTGGAGCTGCGTCAGAAGCTGGAGCTGCGTCAGATGCTGCAGCTGGTGCTGGAGCTGCTGCTGGTGTTTCTACTGCTGCTGAAGCTGGAGCTGGAGCAACTGCGGATGCTGCAGGTGCTTCTTCTTTTTTGCCACAAGCTGCCAAAGCGATTGCCAACAGGGATACGAGCAAGAGTGATTTTTTCATGTTTGTACTTTCAATAAGTAGATCAAAAAAATAAGATCAAAATTTTGCGATGAATAATTACCGGTAATTATCGCTCTATAGGCTTACTCGAAGAATGCGAATGCAAAATATCGCACCGGCACCTCCGAAAGTTTCCTAGCCCATGATTATAATGATTTTTCAGGCAATGGAATAGATATTGATGCCGAATTGCCTCTATTTTGTTAAAAATTTGCACTGAAGAAAGCATCTAAATCTGAAATTACCGGATTTTTGCAGAAATTGGTTGTTTTTCGTCTTTGTGCAAGTGCGGAAAAGCAACAATTCTTATGCTAATTGCAACCAGCCATCTTCATACCAAAGACAAAATGCCTCTAAGACATCTTCGGTTGTCTCGCTTAGATCCTCGCCACTTAAACATCTGTCGTTGGCGAGTTTGGTTAATAATTTTGCGTCTTCTTTTTGCACTGCAAAAGATTCACCATTAATGAAAACATGTTTGCCTTTGTAGAGCATGGATGTTTTTAGCGCGAGTTTGAGACCACGTTTTTGCGCGTTTTGCGCAAAGCGTTTAGGGCTTAGTGGTTTTTCTGGTGAATCAAAAAACACATTTGATTTTGGTTCGGACAAATATTCGCCAATAAAAATCGTAATATCTTCCTCAGAAAATTTAATTTTTGCAATTTCTGCGGCAATTTTTTCGACCATCTCTTGGCTTATTTCAGCCGGGTGGCTGGTCGCCTGCAATTCCGGATCTTGATAACGACCTGGTAACTCAATAGTGTCGGACATGAAATTGAGAAATGATTGACCGAGCTCCTGATGGGAGGGCGCGCGGAATCCGATTGAATATGTCATGCACTCACCAATCGCTACGCCATCGTGCGCATATTGCGGTGGCAAATACAGCATATCACCAGGTTCTAATACGAATTCTTGTTCTGGCGTGAAATTGCTGAGTATCTTTAGCGGCATGCCTTCGATGAGGGATAAATCCTTTTGCGCTCCGATTTGCCAGCGACGTTGGCCATGCGCTTGCAACAAAAATACGTCATAGGAATCAAAGTGTGGACCTACGCCTCCGCCATCGGCGGCATAGCTGATCATCAGGTCATCTAATCTTGCATCAGGGATGAAGCGGAATTGGCGCAGTAAATTATCAGCAGCTTCGTGATGCAGATTGACGCCTTGTACTAACAGCGTCCAGTCTTTTTTTTCTTTGAGTGGCAGCTTATTAATTGGGCCGTTTTTCATTTCCCAGTGTTTTTTGAAGAAACTGATCAAGCGTGATTCAACATCGTCTTGTGCGGCGAGTTCAAATAACTCTGCTGGTGTCAAAAGAGGAGCGAATGCTGGAATTGCCTGTCGGATCACGAGCGGCTTTTTATGCCAGTACTCGCTGAAGAATTGATCGGCGCTGAGTCCGCCCAGAAGCGGTAGAGGTGTGGAATTTTTTTTCATATCAGCATTATAGGCTTGCCTTCATGCTTGTTCCAGACGGGTATAATCAAGGATGAATATTTTTTTAAGGACTTTGTATGAAGATTGTCAAAAACTCAGTGGTTACCGCGCGTTATAAATTAACAGATGCGCAAGATAACCTGATTGAAGAGGGGCAAGAGCCTATGGTTTATCTTCATGGTGGCTACGACAATATTTTTCCAAAAATTGAAGAAGCCTTAGAAGGTCAAGAAGTTGGGTTTGAGACAACTTTACAATTAAATCCAGAAGACGCATTTGGTGATTATGATGCTGCACTGGTCAAAGTTGAGCCTCGTTCACGTTTCCCATCTCCTTTGGAAGTAGGCATGCAATTTGAAGGTATGCCTGAAGATGATGAAGATTCAGACGAGTCCTCAGAGGAAGAAGCGCATATTTTCACTGTGACCGATATTGCCGATGATAAAGTTGTGTTGGATGGAAATCATCCATTGGCGGGCATTGCTTTACGCTTTTCCCTGACAGTTGACGACGTGCGTGCGGCAACGGATGAGGAAATTGCTCATGGACATGTACACGGTGCGCATGGTCATCATCATGACGACGATGAAGATGACGACGCTGGTAATGAATATCGTAGCCATCCAATCCACTAATTTCGTGTAGCTCGCTGTTTAAGTAAAAAGCCGCAAGATGCGGCTTTTTTTACTTTTTACTTTTTACTTTTTACTTTTTACTTTTTTACTTTTTTAGGCTTTGCGTGTTTGTTTGTGCAATACTTTTAACTCATACAAGGCATCTAAAGCCTCTCTCGGTGTCATGGTATCCGGATCCAGTGAAGTCAGGGCGTCATCCAATTCCGTATTGACTGGTTCCGCTTCAGCGACTTCTTGCTCTATTGCTGCAACGCCAGGTGTAGCTGAAAATAAATCAAACTGCGGTGTTGATTGCAAAGAATGTGCTTCGAGTTCGGCCAGGTGCTTGCGTGCCGAGCGTATTACGGTCTGCGGTATACCGGCTAATTGAGCGACTTGCAGACCATAACTTTGTGAGGCAGGCCCCGCTTGTACCGCATGTAAGAAGACGATGTTTTCTTTGTGCTCAACCGCAGAAAGATGTACGTTTTCTGCGCTTGGATGCACATCTGGTAATTGCGTTAACTCAAAATAATGCGTCGCGAAGAGCGTAAAACTCTTCGAGACCTGAATGAGATGCTTGGAAATCGCCCACGCCAGTGCCAGCCCGTCAAACGTTGAGGTGCCTCGTCCAACTTCATCCATTAGCACTAGAGAGTTTTCGGTTGCGCCATTTAAAATGGCTGCTGATTCTGTCATTTCCACCATAAATGTAGAACGTCCACCTGCCAGATCATCAGCGGCGCCTATACGAGTGAAAATACGGTCGATAGGCCCGATTGTGGCGGAATTGGCGGGCACATAACTGCCGACGTAGGCGAGTAAGGTGATTAGCGCCACTTGACGCATAAAGGTTGATTTACCGCCCATATTCGGGCCAGTAATCAACAGCAATTTACGCTCCTGTGACAACTCACAATCATTCGCGATAAAGCGTTCAATCTGATTTTCAACCACCGGATGTCGGCCCTGACGAATTTGTAGGACAGGTTCGGCAACCAATTGTGGTGCGCACCAATTGTTTTTAGTTGCGTGTTCGGTCAGGCTCACTAACGCATCAAGCTCTGCAATGGCATGAGCAATCGCTTGCAGCAGGCTGATGTGTGGCAATAAATCTTGCAGTAATTTTTCATACAGCATTTTTTCACGCACCAGTGCGCGTTCTTGCGCAGACAAGGCTTTGTCTTCAAATGCTTTTAATTCTGGCGTGATATAGCGCTCGGCATTTTTCAGCGTCTGACGGCGGCGATAGTTCTCAGGGACTTTATCCGTTTGACCATTGGTGACTTCGATATAAAAGCCATGCACGCGGTTGTATTCAACGCGCAGATTGGCGATGCCGGTACGTTCACGTTCCGATGCTTCCAAATCGACCAAAAACTGTCCGGCATTTTCTGATAGTGAACGCAGCTCATCGAGTTCGCTATCAAAGCCGGTCGCAATCACGCCGCCATCTCTGACCATGGTCGCAGGCAAAGGCATTAAGCCTCGTTCTAGCAAGTCAAGGCAGTCCGCTGGCGTTGCCAGGTCCGCGAGTATCTTAGTCAGAACGCTAGTTTGATTGTCAGCAATGCACATGCTGACGTAATTGCGCAAATTGGGTAAGTGTTGCAAACCATCGCGCAAACCGGACAAATCACGTGGTCGCGCTGATTGCAAAGCGATGCGGGTAGTAATCCGTTCAATATCGGGAACTGAGTTCAGGGTGGTGGCAAGGCCATCGGCTGAATCAGCATTGATTAACGCTTTGATTGCATCATGTCGGGCACGTGCGATACTCTGATCACGTTTAGCATGGTGCAGCCAGTGGCGCAATAAACGAGCTCCCATCGCAGTGCGGCAATGGTCAAGCAAAGAGAATAAGGTCGGTGATTCTTGTCCGCGTAAGGTTTCTGTGATCTCTAAATTACGGCGCGTGGCGGTATCAAGGCCAATAAATTCATGCTCACTTTCAACTGCCAAGCTGTTGACGTGTTTTAAACCACGCCCCTGTGTGCTTTCGGCATACCGTAACAACGCTCCTGATGCACCAATTGCGGCGCTTAAATTTTCAGCGCCAAATCCAGTCAAAGAGCTTGTTCCTAGCTGATCTTGCAGAGATTTTTGCCCTTGTTTGACATCAAAATGCCAATCCGGTACTTCAGAAAATTTACCTGGTAATGCCTGATAATGTTCGTCCAGTAATAGTGTGCCTGCGGAAATCAAAATCTCAGCCGGGGAGATGCGTTCTAATTCTTGTTGCAGGCGTTGAAGTAATGATTTTTCATCGGTGGCGAATTCCATTAATTTCAGCGCACCACTTGCTAATGACAACCATGATAAGCCAACGGTGACTGTTTTACGATGCTGCAGTAAGCATAGTGAGAGTAGGGAGCGTTCAGACTTTTCCGGCAATAAATCGGTATCAGTCAAGGTGCCAGGAGTGATCACGCGCATGACTTTGCGCTCGACAGGTCCTTTGCTGGTTGCCGGATCGCCGACTTGTTCGCAAATGGCCGCTGATTCTCCCATTTTTACCAGTTTGGCGAGATACGGTTCGAGTGAGTGAAAGGGAATGCCTGCCATCTTGATCGGATTGCCGCCTGAGCTGCCGCGCTGCGTCAGCGTAATGCCTAGTATCCTCGAAACTTTTTCCGCATCGCCGAAAAATAATTCATAAAAGTCTCCCATGCGATAAAACACCAAGGTATCTGGGTGCTCCGCTTTGATGTTCAGGTATTGCTGCATCATTGGGGTGTGGCTTACTGCTTTGTCATTCGTAACCATGTGATTGTTCTTATTTTGTACTGTAATCAGGTGATGTTTTTTTGAGGTGAAGCTTCTCTGCCTGTGTGCTTTGTGCTTTGAATTTGCTCATACTGCGTTTAGCTATTGGCGATATGTGTAATGTGCAAATGCGCTAGAGCATCATTGAGTGCACATTATAAACGACCAAAGCCCTCGCTTGATGGCGTCAGGCGTTTATCTGGCAATGCAGCACTGATCGGGAGGTATTGATAAATTTCGCTGCCCAAATAAAAACAGGGTAATAAACTCAGATAGAACTTACCTGATTTATTACCCTGAAATTATTGCCTGGAGAAAGGCTGATTAACCGTTACCGCGACCGCCGGAGCGTCTTGGGGTCGATTGCTTTACGGCTGGGCGATTTCCCTGTGGTCGTGGCTTGTTGCCGCCTTCGCGCGCAGGTACTGCGCCAGCGGGTGCGCTGCGATTTGGCGTGCGTGCCTGAGCAGGTTTATTGCCAGACTGTGGACGTGGGCTTCTCCCGCCTGGATTGCCGCCGCGACCGTCAAAACTGCGTAATTGGATAGGTTGCGCTTTGGCGTGTGGGTCGGGGATAAATCCATCAATGATCTCTTGTGGAATCTGACGCTTGATGAATTTCTCAATGTCTGCCAACAATTTAAATTCGTCAACACAAACTAGCGATACTGCCTCACCTGTCGCACCGGCGCGACCGGTACGACCGATGCGGTGTACGTAGTCTTCTGGTACGTTAGGCAAATCGTAGTTGACCACGTGTGGCAATTGGTCAATGTCAATGCCGCGTGCAGCGATGTCAGTCGCAACCAACACTGGCAGACTGCCATCTTTAAACTCAGCCAGCGCTTTGGTGCGTGCAGACTGGCTCTTGTTGCCATGAATCGCCATGGCTGCCACACCGTCTTTAGCTAACTGTTCAACCAATTTGTTAGCACCGTGTTTGGTGCGTGTGAACACCAGTACTTGCGACCATTGATGTGTCTTGATCAGATGCGCCAGCAGTGGGTGCTTTTTATCGCGGTCAACTGGATGAATCTTCTGTGCTATCACTTCCACGGTCGAGTTGCGGCGAGCAACTTCGATCATTTCCGGATTATTCAGCAGCCGGTCAGCCAGAACTTTGATGTCGTCAGAGAAAGTGGCCGAGAACAATAAATTCTGACGTTTAGGCGGCAATATCGCTAACACTTTTTTGATGTCGTGAATGAAGCCCATGTCTAGCATGCGATCTGCTTCGTCCAGGATCAGAATTTCAATGTTACGTAAATCGATAGTGCCTTGTTGATGATGGTCGAGTAAGCGGCCAGGCGTTGCAACTAAAATATCGACCCCGTGTTTAAGTAACTTGATTTGTGGGTTGATGCCAACGCCACCAAAAATCACGCCAGAGGTCAATGGAACATATTTGCCGTAGGTTTCAACGCTTTCCTGAACCTGAGCGGCGAGTTCGCGTGTCGGTGTCAGTACTAGTGCACGGATAGGGCGTTTGGAAACTTTGTCTTTTGGTGCGTTTGGCGAAGTCGATAGACGCTGCAGTACCGGGAGGGTAAATCCCGCAGTTTTTCCGGTACCGGTTTGCGCGCCAGCCAATAAGTCCCCACCCTTGATGACAGCTGGAATAGCTTGTAGCTGGATAGGGGTTGGTGATGTGTAACCTTGTTCGCTAACGGCGCGAACAATGTCCTCGGATAAGCCGAGTTCAATAAATGAGGGCATGTGTTTCTACTGATCTGATGAACGCACAGACTGGCTTTCGCCAGTCTTGTGAAAAGGGCATTCAGCAAAAAAATGCTGAATGTAAAAGAGATAAATCTATTTTTTTACTGATGCTGCAAATGGTTGAAGCAAATTAACCATTTGCCCGAATACTTTTGGTGTTCCTGCCAATACATCGCCTTTGTACAGGTAATCAGAATCGCCAACAAAATTACCAACGATGCCGCCTGCTTCTGTGATCAACAATGAGCCCGCAGCGATATCCCATGGCGCCAGACCTTTTTCAAAGAAGCCATCGAGGCGACCGTTTGCTACGTAGGCTAAGTCTAGTGCCGCAGAACCTGGTCTTCTCAGGCCTTGGCATTTACTTGTCATGACTTTAAACATTTCCATGTATTGGTCGAGCCCGGACAGGTCGCGTGACGGGAAGCCAGTTCCAATCAACGCATCAGCAATTTTGTCGCAACGAGTAACGCGGATACGTTTATCGTTCAGAAATGCGCCGCCGCCTTTAGTTGCGGTGAACATTTCATTGCGTGTTGGGTCGTAGACAACGGCTTGGGTAATGATGCCACGGTGTTGCAAAGCGATGGAAACGCAATATTGCGGAAAACCGTGGATAAAGTTAGTCGTACCATCGAGTGGATCAATGATCCAGACATATTCACTTTCGTCGTGCAAATTAGTGGATGCACCCGATTCTTCAGCAAGAATTGCGTGGTCGGGATATGCTGTCTTCAACACTTCGATAATTGCGGCTTCCGCGGCTTGATCCACTTCAGTGACAAAGTCATTGAAATGTTTTTCTGTTACGCTGACGCGATCGAGATCAAAAGAAGCGCGATTAATTACTGTCGCGCCGCGACGAGCGGCTTTGATAGCCGTATTGAGCATTGGGTGCATAAGGTTTCCGATAAAATGACGGCAAACGTAGCTCAATCACCTAAGAGTGAAAGAGTGAGGTTTGCTACACAAAAATGATAAAGAGCGTGCGCTACTGTCTTTCGTCGGGCAAAAAAGGCCGCTCAACCACATAACAATTAACGCTTAATCTTGCTATTTTAAATGAACTTGACAGAAACTGACACATCTCTTTTTCAAAGACTGCGCTTTGTACTGGTAGAAACTAGCCATCCTGGCAATATTGGGGCTGCAGCACGTGCTATTAAAACTATGGGTTTTGGACAGTTAATTCTGGTTAATCCTCGTTTTGGTGATGCATTAACGCATCCTGATGCAATTGCCTTTGCGAGTGGAGCATTGGATGTGCTGGAAAAAGCAAAAATCGTAACGTCGATTGAAGACGCTTTGTCAGGATGTAAATTTGTTGCGGCGGTCAGCGCACGGCTGCGAGAGTTCTCGCCGCCAATTTTTACACCTAGAGCAGTGGCGGAGCGCATTTCTCCAGCACAGGAGGGGGAGGTTGCCTTGGTGTTTGGAAGCGAGCGCTACGGATTGCCTAATCAAATCGTCATGAATTGTCAGGGCTTGATCAATATTCCTGCTAACCCGGACTATTCATCCTTAAATCTGGCCCAGGCAATTCAATTGTTGGCATACGAATGCAGACTAGCGACTGAAACTGAAACAAGAAGTAACGTCGGCTTTCACGGCCAAGCTGCTTCTATTGAGGAAGTTGAAGGGATGTATGAACATCTTGAACAAGCTTTGGTCGCGATTGATTTTCTGGATCCGAAGAGCCCAAAGAAGCTGATGCCACGTTTAAAACGATTATTTTCTCGTGCTCAATTAGAGGTTGAAGAAGTAAATATTTTGCGCGGAATATCGAAAAAAATTCTTGATTTTCGGAAGAAATAATTAGTAACTAAATGGCTGCAGCGTATGATTGAAATAAATACATTTGTTGTTTAAATTGATAAATATTATGAAATTTCTCATAGGCAAAGCATTTTGTTTCTTCTTTAGCATTTTCATAGTGTGATAGTTTTGTTATAACCACAGTAAGATTGCGATTGGGTACGATTGCAAGAAAGAAAATTGTTTTTATTTTATCACTTGAGGACATTATTATTTTTGTTCCATACCAAAGATCCTCTCTTTATCTTTTGTGTCTGAGCGCTCTTTTAGCTGGCACGATCGACGACGCCCATGCTCTCGGTATGGGTGGTCTTCGTGTTCAGTCTTCGCTTGGGCAGCAACTGAGGGCACAGTTAGACGTGACCGGCTTTGATGCGCAAGACATTGATGCTGGGTGTTTTCGTGCAACTATTGAATCTGCCGAGGGAATTTTATTATCCAATGTTGATTTAAGACTAAGCTCCCAGGGAAATACTAAATTTTTGCACTTGGTAACCCGTAAAAATATACAAGAACCAGCGGTTAAAGTTATTGTTCATGTTGCGTGCGAAGTACAGTTGCACCGCGAGTATATGATTCTGCTCGATCCGCCTGAAATTTCGGGATCGGCACCAAACATAGCTTTGCCTTTACTGGAACAGAAAGTAAACATCCCCCCCGGCACAGAAGGGAAAATAGATAAACTTCCTGTGCGATTTAAACCTAAGCAAACTTCACTTAAGCAGAAATCTGAAATTGTCTCTGAACCAGCGACGGTAAAAAAAAATGATAAAAATTTAAAGCCGGTAAGTCAACGATCGGGATCTTTGCCTGTAAGATACGCTTTAAAATTGTCGGATGAGCCTGAACTGGTACCTCAAGGCTTGAAGATGGCGGACACAATATCAGTACGAACTGATGGCAAAGAGAGCGATGCGTCTGCCGAGCTACGCCTTGCGCAAGCGCAATATGCTGCGATGATGCGTGGTGAGGATATCCCGCAGATTGCTCCCGGGAAACTCGAGTCGACTGAACAAAAGAATCAGTTATTATTAAAAGAATCGGCACAGTTAAAACGTCAAATTCAGCAAGATAAGTCAACTATTGACGAATTAAAAGAAAGCTCGATTCCCAAAACCTGGTTCTACCTTTTAGTTTTACTTGTCGCTGGCACAATTGCAATTGTAGTAATGTTGGTTGCGTATGTAAAACGCATACACAAAAAGACTTCATCTACCTGGTGGGAGCAAAAAGAAATTAAGCCTGCCCCGGAAACTAAGCTGAACATTGAAGATTTGGTCAATAGTGTGCAAGCCAGTTATGGTCCGACAACGACGAGTGTATCAACCGACTCCTCTGAGTCTTATTCACGTCCAGCACTAGGTGGTAATTCATCCCATTCTAAAACTCTGTCAGCAGCTGAAGCTTCTTTAGGTGGATTAGAGGCGCCGTCTGTGTTTGGACGAAATTACACTCCATCGTTGGAAGACACCAACAGTAGTACCTTCAATTTCTTCTCGTCTCGGACAAGCTCAGTCAAAGTAGAAGAAATCTCGGATGTTACTCAAGAAGCTGAGTTCTGGATGTCCGTGAATGATCCTGAGCGAGCGATAGAAATACTGGAGCCTCAGGCGGAACTGGAGCATCCTGAATCGCCGGTTCCATGGCTTTATCTGATGGATTTGTACAGAGTTGTGGGAAGTAAAGAAAAATATGATCATTTGCGCGATCGGTTTGTCGTTTTTTTCAATGCAAATGTTCCGGAATTTGAAATTGATCCATCAACATTACCGACCAGACACCTCGACGATTTTGAGCACTTATCTAGAAAAATCTGTTCGATGTGGAACACGAATGATATCTTGCCGTTCCTTGAAAGTTTGCTTATCGACGACCGTGATGGAAAACGTATGGGGTTTGAGTTGCCTGTGTATAGAGACATTCTCTTGCTGATTTCTATCGCGAATGAACTGGAGCGTCAAAAATCGATGGGAGAAGTAGCCCGTGAGCGTAATTCTTTTGTTGCTTCCACGGGTTCTAGCGTTGCTCCTAAATTGCCTGAAGAAGATAGTAATGTGATTAATTTTGAAGCGATCGATTTTGAGAAGAAATCCAGTTCTAGTTAATTTATATCTACATGAATTTAGAAAAAAAATGCGGCACAGAGATTATCGTGCCGCATTTTTTTGGACTAGTAAAACTAGTTTAAATCGCTCGACGCATTTTTTGAACAGTATAATTTCTGATTTCTTCAGGTGGCTCTATGAGTTTGATAATTGCAAATGTGCAATTATCTCCTCGTGGCGTACCGCGTTCACGGGCTTTACGAATTAACAGTTCTGCAGCTTGTCTTGGTGTATTTGCGGCTACGGCGGCTGAAAGCTCATTATCTTCAAAGTAATGCCACAGTCCGTCAGAACATAATAAGAAACTGTCACCAATTTTTAAATCGTCGTGCTGTCCAAATGTGATGAAGGGGTGTGTGTTCGTCGAGCCCAAAACGTTAACTAAGATATTTGATAGCTTGTGTGTTTTAGCCTCCTCAGGGAGAATTTTCCCTTCTTCTACTAGTTTTTCGACATATGAATGGTCGCGAGTTTTATCACCAAAATTGGGGCCGTTAAAACGGTATAACCTGGAATCACCAGCATGAGCCCATATTGCTTCTTGTTGAGGAGTAATTACCAGTGCTACAAAAGTACTATGGGGCTCTTTTTCTGCTGATACCGCAGTTAATTTAATAACCGTGTGGGCCTCATTAAGAATATTTTCCAGTAATGCCTTAACGTCATTGCCAGGATAAAATTCGTCAAATAACTGTTTGCTAGTACGAATAACTTGCTCGGCCGCGAGAGCGCCGCCGCTTTTGCCACCCATGCCATCAGCAACCACGGCCATCATATAGCCTGGGGCGTGCGGAGCCGCAAAAAGGGCGACCCTGTCCTGTTGTTCCTGTCGGTCACCGATATGTTGCCCGGTGCCAGCTTCTATCTTATATTGGCTCATACGTCTTGGTAGATTACACTAGTGGGAAGTCAATTATTTGGCTTTCCATGTTTTGATACTAATTAACACTATTTTACTTTAAGCTGAAGGCTATGAGCCATCCTGAACAAGTACGACAACGAATTATTGAGTTAGAAGTTGAGCATAGGGATCTTGATGTGGTAATAAATGCGCTGACAAAGGATCCAGATCATGATGAGTTACAATTGCGACGCTTAAAGAAGCGGAAATTGCAATTGAAAGATCATATCACTTTGCTCAAGATTCAATTAACTCCAGATGTGCCGGCGTGATTTATTGTTGCGCGCATGCCTTTTTATTTGCTTTTAGTTTTTGAATGCTCTCATTTTGATTGAAATTCCGACCAAAGAAACACCCGCTGGCGTACATGACGCAGAAGTTGATCATATTTTTGGGCTTTCGGGTCCGCTAAGCGCAACAATTGCGGGGTATCGCCCTCGCAATTCGCAAACGGAGATGGCGAAAGCAATTGCCAGTGCGATTGCAGGTCAAAGTACATTGCTGGCTGAAGCCGGAACCGGAACCGGTAAAACCTATGCCTATCTTGCGCCCGCTTTGCTCTGGGGTGGGAAGGTCATTGTTTCAACTGGTACCAAAAATCTTCAAGATCAGTTGTTTTTAAGAGATATTCCGACAATAAAAAAGGTCTTGAAAGCACCTGTATCTGTCGCGTTGCTTAAAGGGCGGTCGAATTATCTTTGCCATTATCACCTTGAACGCACTTTGCAAAACGGACGTTTAAGTTCGCGTGAAGACGTAGGATATCTTCGTGATATCTCTCGTTTTATAAAAACAACAAACAGTGGTGATAAGGCTGAACTCTCGCGTGTTCCGGAAAATGCGAGTGTCTGGAATCTGGTGACCTCGACCAAAGATACTTGTATGGGGTCTGAGTGTCAGTATTATCAAGATTGTTTTGTAATGAAGGCGCGTAAAGAAGCGCAACAGGCCGATGTAGTCGTGGTCAATCATCATCTCTTTTTTGCCGATGTCGCTTTAAAAGATACTGGCATCGCTGAGCTGTTGCCGTCTGCAAATACCGTCATCTTTGATGAAGCACATCAACTCCCTGAGACTGCGACATTGTTTTTTGGCGATACTATTTCGACTTCTCAAGTACTTGAGCTTTGCCGCGATACGTTAGCAGAGGGTTTGTCGCATGCCCGAGACGGTGCCGAGTGGGCTAAATTGGTTGCGCCGGTTGAGCGGGCTGCACGTGATCTGCGTTTAGCATTTCCGCAGGATATTGTTCGTCTGTCTATCGATCAAATCGCACCTTCGAGTCCGTTTTTTGAAGCACTTGAAGCACTTAAATCTAGTATGAGCGACTTGATTGGTGTATTAGAGAAGCAGGCAGAGCGTGCGGAAACCATTGAGCAGTGCAGGGCGAGAGCGATTATGCTTAGTGATCAGATCGACGCCTGGAACGCCGAACCCTCCGGTAAAGAGAAGCAAGGAGATTACGTTTTATGGGTTGAGGCATTTTCAGTTTCTTTGCAACTGCATCGAACACCTTTATCGATCGCCCCAATTTTTAACAAACAAAGAGAGGGAGTGCCGCGGGCTTGGATATTTACTTCCGCTACCATGGCAGTAAAAAATGATTTTGCTCACTTTGTTTCTCAGATGGGTTTATGGAATGAACCAGCTCATACATGGCCTAGTCCGTTTGATTATCAGAATCAAGGATTTCTCTACGTGCCCAATGGAATGCCAGATCCAAATTCCAGAGACTACACTGAAGCAGTTGTGGACGCGGCTTTACCGGTTATTGCTGCGGCCGGGGGGAGGACATTTCTACTATGTACCACCTTAAAGGCGGTTAAATTTTGTGCTGAAAAACTCAAAGATGAATTTGAAAAGCGCGGCTTGGCATTTCCTTTGTTTGTGCAAGGAGATGCTGGTCGTACTGAATTACTCGATCGATTCCGGGCATCTGGCAATGGCGTCTTAATTGGTAGTCAAAGCTTTTGGGAAGGTGTCGACGTCCGCGGGGATGCTTTATCTTTAGTGATTATCGATAAGCTACCATTTTCGCCTCCCGATGATCCTGTGCTTGCAGCACGCATTGCGGCGATGGAAAAAAAGGGATTGAATGGTTTTGTGCATCATCAGTTACCTGAGGCAATTATCAACCTCAAGCAAGGGGCGGGGCGCTTAATTCGTGATGAGACTGATCGCGGTGTTTTGATGATTTGCGACCCTAGGTTAATCTCTAAGCCCTATGGAAAGCGTATCTGGCAAAGCCTGCCCGGTTTTGCACGAACACGTATAGAGGCTGATGTGGTAAGTTTTTTTGAACGCATACGCAACGAAACAATAAACGAGGAACGCTAGATTTTTTTTGACGGGTAAATACTTGAATAAATAAGCTTATGAAAACAACATCGCTAAAAATCTTGATAATCATTTTTAGCGAAAATTTACGCACAAATCTCGGCGTTATTTAGTTGTATTCTCAGCCTTAGCGCTTCACTTATTAGTGCATTGACGTTGCGCCTCAATTAAATCCCAACCTAATTGTCGGCGTATTTCTTTCACGTCAGGTGGTGGTGTGTGCCCGATTTGTCTCTGCTTCAAAAAATCCCTGACTTGTTCTTTTGAAGGATGCTGTGTCTTGTTCATGATGCCACCATATTTGGTTGATTAATAAACCCGTGACTCTATAACGGCACTTTGCGGCCTGAGTTGACCGGGAATTCTGAATTAATCTCCAGTTTGGCTGAAATTTACATTGTTTGACAGGAAGAACACGCGGGTAATTAGTGTTCTCCTCTTCCTTTAATTGTTCCCTAGCATACGTTGACGCGTGCCATCCTTTTGCAAGCTGGTGTAAGCATTTCTAAGTCTATCAACTACATCTTTTGAGGTCGCTTTATTAGCACCAAGTTGTAGGTCTAGTTCTAAGCCAAGATTGATTGTAGTGACGAAGTCTTGGCAGAACGTGGCACAATTGTGATCAAAATTATCTTGTGATAAGGGTAGCAAATCCAGTCGGCCAACCGATAAAAGACGTATGCCCTCGTTATTGTCGCTAATATTTATAAGGCCACTATTGTTGCTCGCTTTGAAATTCTTTGATTTTAAAAATTGTTCTCTGGCATCATCTTCAATCACGCCGATACGATATTCTTTTGCGTCCTCGAGTTTGTTAATTTGTATATCTATTCGATCTTTTTTCTTGTACAGATAATAGCCTCGAACATGAGCTAATCCTCCAAGCCAAATATATTTATCTTCTCTAAACGGCGTCCGTGCAACTGGGAAAAAAATCACAGGTTGCGAACCATTGACCAAGTGCATAATACCGATCCAGCTTAACGGTCGAATCTCCGGTTGATAGCCAGCGCGTATGGCGATAGTTTTTACAAAGTCAGCGATAGGGGTAGGAGTGTTGCTATTTTTAGCGTACGCATACGGTTGAGTATCCTCAATGTAGATAAGCAGTCGCTCAGCGTGAGCCAGGCTACAATTTAAAAAAAATAGTATAAGAAGCATATTCACTGACATAGATTACGTCCCTATCACTTTTAAAGAGTTTAGTTTCGGTAAAACATCTCCTGAATATAAGCATTGTATTCTACGAACTGCAGTTGTGTTTTAATCTTCATTTAAGATGCGCGAGCGCGTGCCATCTTTCTCCAGGCTCTCATTAGAATCGGTGTTTGAAAAGGTAAATTCATGCATCCAAGCTTGGATCGAAGTTTTTTTCAATAATTTTATAATTTGAAGTCAGATTCAGTGTAGTACCGAAAAAGAGTTCGGCAAAGAAGAACTGATCAGTGTGGAAGTGTTTATTGTGAGCTGAAGTTGTTTTATGCGCGGTGTAGTGGTGGTTCTTCTGAACACCCAAATCCGGTAATTCGATGGGATTGTTTGATGAAAGGAAAAAGCCGGTGCGTATTTACAAAATACGCACCGGCTTTATTTGTCATTCAATTGATCTTCAGAGATTGAGTAAACTCACTACTGAAGATTAATTTATTACCAAATCGATACGCGCTCAGATGCCGGTAGGTACATTTTATCGCCTTCTTTAAGATCAAACGCTTTGTAGAAAGGCGTCATGTTTTGTAATGCACCATTTGCACGGAATTCACCTGGCGAGTGAGGATCCGTTTTGATACGAATAATCGCTTCTTGTTCACGTATTTTTCCGCGCCATACTTGTGCAAAGCCCATGAAGAAGCGTTGATCGCCAGTCATGCCATTGATAACCGGTGCTGGTTTGCCGCCCAAGGACAATTGATATGCTTTGTAAGCGATCGAAATGCCGGAGTTGTCGGCAATGTTTTCGCCCAGAGTCAATTCACCATTGACGTTATAACCCGGTACTGGACTAAATTTGCTGTACTGTTTAACCAATGCAGCGGTTTTGGTGGCAAATTTTTCGTGATCTTCTTTTGTCCACCAGTCACGTAAATTACCTAAGCCGTCGTATTGTGCCCCTTGGTCGTCAAAGCCATGGCTGATTTCATGACCAATAACAGCGCCAATCCCACCATAGTTCACTGCATCATCCGCTTTTGGGTTGAAGAATGGTGCTTGCAAAATCGCTGCCGGGAAGACGATTTCGTTCATTTCAGGGTTGTAATACGCATTAACTGTTTGTGGCGTCATTCCCCATTCTTCGCGATCGACAGGCTTACCTAATTTATTAAGCTCTGTCTTTGCAGCAAAACTACGAATTGCACGTAAATTGCCAACTGCGTCACCCTTGGTGATTTGCAGGGAGGTGTAGTCTTTCCACTTATTTGGATAGCCAATTTTTGGCATGAAAGTAGACAGTTTAGACAAAGCTTCTTTTTTGGTTTCCGGACTCATCCAATCCAGAGTGCCAACGCTGTTTTTGTATGCCAGAAGCAAGTTGTTGACCAGCGTCTCCATCTTTGCTTTACTATCTGCCGGGAAATATTTATCTACGTACATTTTCCCCAAGCTTTCGCCCATACCTGCATCAACGAGGCGTACACCGCGTTTCCAGCGAATTTCTTGTTCAGGAACACCGCGCAGAATTTTGCCGAAAAATGCAAAGCTTTCTTCACTGAACTGTTTAGGTAATTGACCCGATGCAGAAGACAGCAGGTTCCATTTGAAATAGGCTTTTAAAGTGTCAATCGGCGTTGCAATCAGCACTTTATTCATTGCTGTGAGGTAGCTTGGTTGCCCGATGATCAGATAATCAATCTTGCCTTTAACCCCTAAATCGCTCAGGTAGGCATCCCAGTCGTAGCCCGGAGTAACTTCGTTTAATTTGCTGAGTTCAACTTTATTGTAAGCCTTGATTGGGTCGCGTAATTCTACTTTGGTCCATTGAATTTTAGCTAATTCAGTTTCCAAAGCAAGAATAGCACTCGCATTTTTACCTGCATCTTTGTCGCCAGCCATTGTCAACATTTTTTCAATATGCTTGAGATATTTCTCGCGCGTATCTTTTAATTTTGCATCATCATCTTTCAGGTAATAGTCGCGATCAGGCAGGCTGAGACCGGATTGCGAGATATCTAAGACGTATTTGGTCGAATCTTTATTGTCTTGATGAACTTGAATGTCGTATGGGACGTTAATGCTATTCAGATTCATCCAAGCCATTAACGCTGGCAATTGCTTTTTATCGTTAAATGCATCGATTTTTGCAAAATCTGACTGAAGTGGCTTCAAACCCAAAGATTCAATATGCTTAGTATCCATGAAGCTCGCATACAAATCACTGATTTTCTGAGCATCAGTACCATTTGCATTTTTTGCTTTAGAAAGACCTTCGATGATTGTGTGCAGTCTTGGTACAACCGCTTCGCGTAAGTCCATAAATGCGCCAGCCGACGAACGGTCAGCTGGAATTTGTGCGGTTTTTAACCAACCACCATTGACATGGCGATAGAAATCATCCTGTGCTTTAACAGATTTATCTCCATATTGACTGTCAATCCCGGACAGTAGAACAGAAGGTGCAGCAGCTTTTGCTGTTTCTGCGGCATAGACGTGGGTTGTGCTGGCAGTACCAGCGATCATTAGCGCGATCGCGCTCAATACTTTAGCTTTCACTTGTTGGGGTCTCCTGAATGTTAATGGCATGATCACTATTTTTACCATCACGGCGAAAATAAAAATCGACGGTATCTTGTATTCGATTGCGAGCGTTTAAGCACAGAAGTCGAGCTCTTACCAATAATCAAATTACTCTGCAATCGAAGCGAACAAATTTTAACTAGTGCAAACAGAAACATTATTTGCATAGCTACAATTGACAAATATTATGTTACTTTGGTTCCTCTGATGCGACAAATATTTTCATAAAGTGTTGTCAGTTGATCGAAATTTAAATCAAGTAAATCATTATTCGAAAAAATACATGAAAAACCAGTTTTTATTCGATTATCCATTGGGCTCAGGGCCTTTCTGATAAGGATTTATTGGGCGCGATTTTGTTACCCCTTTGTGCGCCACAGAAGAGGAAAAACATTATCCATTGCTGGCTACGGAAGCGCGTCCGGTATTATTAATTGCAGGGGATAATGATCCTCATTGCAAACTTGCTTTGGTGAATCAATTAGGCATTGGGTTGGGAGACAAGACAGCGCTAAAGCTGGTTGCAGGAAATCATAACTTGGAATTGTCAGGAGCGATGTGTCAGCAAAATGGTCAAAGCATCGAAGATGTTGATATAGCATTCAGGCGTAAAATCAGTGCATTGGCAATGAGTATTTACGCCTGGATCGATGCTAGTTTGACGAATTTATGGCTTAAGGGATCGTCAGTAGGACTTTTACGCTAGAGTCAACAGAAGCCTTGTCGATATATGCAAGAGATGTCGGCTCTGCGGCTACTGCTTTTTTTATTGCTGCGTCGTTCGCAAATTCTTTTGGCGCACTTCCTTTGCCTGAAAACGAGGCTTTTGCCCAGATCGCCTCAACTTGTGCTGGCGTTTTCTTTATGACTTTTTCATAAAACTCTTTATGCAGAGAGGAATCTTTTGCATGATCGAGCGGTGTAAAAATGGTTGAGCTTCCTAAATAAAACTGGGCAACCTGATCTGGTAGCATTCGGGTTGCAGGATTCGCTGGGTTAGTGATAACCACAATTTCCCCCAGAGAGGGCAGAGCTGTCAACGTTAATGTCAATAAAACCAATAGTCGCGTTTTCATCATTTTTCCTTCGTTACCAAATGTTGGACAAGCCTTGCACTCTGTTTTCCATTTTTCATTACTTGATGGTGTTGATGTGCGCTTGTTAAAACAGTCGATCGTAAGAGATGCGGAATACGTTGACGTTGCCGCCATAGTTATTGGTGACATCCTGATTTTTATCTAACTGCACTTTGACGGCACTTTTGGCGTCGATGTCATATCGAAGAGTGGCGGAAGTACGTTTGTAAGATTGTGGCTGGTATTGAGTGAGGTCGGAGGATTTTTCTTTGTAACTGGCATAGTTGATGAACGGTGTCCAGGAGCCATAGCGATAGCCAACTCCTATCGTGTAGGCTGGGGCCGTAACAGTGTAACCAGCATTAGTAAAGGTTCTTTTCAACTGCGTCAGTTCGCTTAAAATAAACCAGTCATCCAGATCTAAATTCGCGGCAACCCCATATGCCTCTAGCTTAGCGCTGCTATCGAGTGCATTGAGTGCATTGACCACATGGACATCGGCTTGCACGTAGACGCCGCGAACGGTCAAAGGGCCACGTTCAAGCTGTGCATCGGCGCCGAGTATATTGCTCCATGTTACATCGGTTCTTCCAGTGTAATTTAGCTTTTCATATAAAGAGTCGTTAGCTTTTTCGCGACCTCCAAACGCAGTAAAGGCGAGGTTGTTATCCCCTACACTGGTCCGGTAACGGATACTGGCGCCGTTGTAATTGGTGACCTCCCAGCCATATAGCTCCGGCGGTGGGCTAACCCATGGATAAGAAACACCAATATCCTGAAAGTCGGAATAGAAATAAAGGGGAATGCGTTTGCGGCCTACCTGAATTTCCCATTCATTATTTAATTTATAGCTGGCGTAGGCCCATTGTACATTCGGCGTGGAGTCGGTACCCCGAACAACGACCTGACCAGTTACAATAAAATCTTTGGTGAGTGCATAGCTTGCTTGTATGCCTGCACGCGACTCTTGTTGCAGTGAAAAACTATTGTTGTATACACCTGCGTTTGACCAGTCAGCGGTGTAGCATGGGCAGCTTGTGCCATTGATTACAGGCGAGCCAGCGTAGTTTGCCGGTAATTCGCCGCTAAATGTCCGACCACCGACAATAGAAAGAAAGCCGCTTACTTTAAGATTGGAAGTTTTGTCTGCATCGTCTGCATAGGCATTACTAACTGAAAAACTAAGCACGCCAAGCAGGGAAGCAAAAAACTTGTACCGCAACGGGATTTTGACTGAAGTCATGATGCAATCCTTTAGATAAATAGCCAAATATGTTTGACGTAGAAGCTGTGCTGTAAAGCCGTTTCGAAAATCTAAGGTAGGTCTGCCAAAAAATCAGATACAAAAAATAAAATGATGCGTAAAGCGATGAGGTTGACTGGCTGCAAGCTGTACTTAGTGTAAAACAGCCCCGAGGAAAATGCTTTAAATTACGTGAAATGGTTGCGGCTAAACAACCATTCCAAAATTTTTTAAATTGCTTATAAGTCAATGTGTTCAACGAGTAGCTGAACCTTCGTAATACCATTATATTCATTTGCATCCAATCTGAACGCAACATTCACCCGCTCCGGCAGTGCGTCTGTATGGCCGAACCAGATAGCATCGTAACGGACACCTTGTTTCTCAAGCACTAACTTAAGATGGCGTTCTTTTAAAATACGCTGTGAGACCAGCTTAAATTCATCACAGAAAACTGGCGGCGGGAAACCTTGCCCCCACACCTGGGTAGCCAGGAGTTGGATAAAATCGGTGGTGAAGTAAGCTTCTTCCAGATGCCCATCGGTTTCTATAATGCGCTCGAGTTGGAGTTGCGATAGCCATTGTTGGCCGACTGCCTCAAACGCCTGTTGAAATGCAGAAAGATCTTCGTGCCGCATGGTGAGACCCGCCGCCATTGCGTGGCCGCCGAACTTTTGGATCAGACCAGGAGCTTGTTTTGAGACTAGATCGAGGGCGTCGCGTAAATGGAAGCCTGGTATAGAACGTCCGGAACCCTTGATCAGTCCATCGTCTCCGGGTGCAAACGTAATGGTGGGGCGGTAAAATTTATCTTTCAATCTGGACGCGACGATGCCAATGACGCCCTGATGCCAGTTTTCGTCATAGACAGTAATAGTATGGCTGGCGTTTGGTTCAAAAGTATCCAGGTGGAGTAGTGCTACATCCTGCATTTCGCGTTCTATGTCTTTGCGGTCTGCATTGATGCCATTGAGTTCTTGCGCAATTTCCCAGGCGAGTGACTCATCATCGGTGGTCAGGCATTCTATGCCCAAAGACATATCCGCCAAACGACCGGCGGCGTTTAAGCGCGGACCTAAAGCAAAGCCAAGATCAAAGGGATTTGCTGTTCGCGGTTCCCGACCAGAAACCCGAAACAAGGCGGCAAGACCGGGGCACATGCGTCCTAAGCGCATGCGCTTGAGACCTTGCGCCACAAGGATGCGATTATTGCCGTCCAGTTTGACCACGTCAGCGACTGTGCCTAATGCAACCAGATCTAACAGATTATCGAGTTTCGGTTGGCTATGTTGGTCAAATATGCCTCTACGTCGCATTTCAGCTCGCAAAGCCAATAAGACATAGAAAATCACGCCGACGCCCGCCAGATTTTTGCTTGAAAAACCGCAGTCAGGCTGATTAGGATTGACGATAACTGCTGCGTCTGGCAGTTGATCACCCGGTAAATGGTGATCTGTGACAACGACAGGGATACCCATCGCTTTTGCTGCCGCTACGCCATCAACACTTGCGATGCCGTTATCGACAGTAATAATGACGTCAGGGGATTTCTCTTTGACGGTCAGAGCAACGATTTCTGGCGTCAAGCCATAGCCATATTCAAAACGGTTAGGGACGATGTAATCAACATGTCCACCCATCATACTTAATCCACGGATACCGACGGCGCAGGCAGTTGCGCCATCGCAGTCGTAATCAGCGACAATGACTAATTTCTTTTTTTGCGCAATGGCATCTGCCAAAAAACATGCTGCCAGATCTAATTGATGTAAGCCGGACGGTGCTAATAAAGATGCCAAATCCGTATTAAGATCGCTATCTGAGATTGCACCACGAGAGGCGTATAGTCTTGCCAGCACGGGGTGCATACCATTTTGTTTGAGACGCTCGGCTTCGCGTTGATTGTAGGGGCGGGTTGCAATTCGCGTCATACGTTTTTCACCGCAAATAATTTACTCAACGATGGCTTAATCCAAAACTTACGCAACGACCAAGGTGTCAACTTAAATTGCACGATTTGTCTGGCATCACTGCAGATGAGCTTGAATTCTTGTAACTCATTTTTCTGTAAGGCGTCGAGTAAGGGAATGAAATATTTTTTCTCCAATTCGTGCATTTGCTCTAGCCAATACGACCAATCGCTGTTCATTGCCGGTCCAGTGAGTGCATCAATCATGACTGCTTCAGAGGCATTTGATGAAGATAAATGTCTGTTGAGCTCCCCCATGTTTGCATGACGCGTAATTGCTTTTGCTTGGCTAGATGGCTTATCTGCGCCGCACGAAAGCCAGACCGAATTCACCGTGTTTTGGCCATTTTCTTCGCGTTGCTGATTGATAGGGTGTGAGAACCACAGCATTTGTATTTCATTTTGCAGCTTACGCCATGCCCGGGCATGTTCGCCTTGCGCCATCCAGATTTCAATGTTGTGGCCACATGTGGCATCAACCGTCGCAGTTTTTAAACCGGACCAGGCATCATTTCTTAAAAACCAGGTATGACTATCGCCAAACACTAGTTCCATCTCAAATTCATCACAAACCGTTTTTGCAAGGTCAAACAGCTGGCGTGATTCATCTTCCGTTATTTGCAGTCGCCGCTGATCCATCAAAACCAAATGATCACGTGCAAAATGGATGTGGACTGGCTGTAAACTAAACCAGAAACCTGTTCGCGGTGCTACGCCGTTGGTCTGCATAGTGTCCCATGCGGTTGCCGGGCTGCTGGAGAAATCAATTGTATCCAGATCGCCAGCTAACAAATATTCGTGTGCCAATGCTTTAGAAAATTCTTCGCCAGTGAGCAGTACTTTCGATCGTGAGCGTGCGATCAGTTTTGCCAGGGCTGGTGCGTGCATGGCTTTTAATAAATCTTTCTCTAGTCCGGCTGGAGGGATGCTAAAGGGTAAAATGAGTTCTAAAGTATTCATATCCGCCATTGTAGGGTAAACCGGCAAGCAAGGGGAGCGCCTTGATTTATGCGGGGTTTCCATGGCTTTTGCTTGCAGGTGAGTATTTTGCTGTGGTCAAATGACTGGCTTGCTATTATGCTATGTTGTTGTGCCATCATAATGAGGATGGGGGTGAGCTGATTGTTTGTGTTTTTCAAAATTGTCAAGGAGTCGCAAATGAAATTCGATTGGCATGGCGGTCAAATTAGCAGAGAAACTATGGTAGATCAGGACTATAGAAACACGCAAAACGTCCGGCGTTTTTTACTTTCCGAATGTGGGGCGGAATTTAAGTTTGATCGTCCTTTTATGCTTTGGATACGAAACGATCAAATTAAAAGTATGGGTGATGTTGTCGACCAGTGGAGACGTCGGCAATGTGACACTCTTGCCTGAATATGTCGAATCAGTCAGATTCGATTTTTCAAAGATAAAAAAAGATGCAATTTGAATGAGCGTTCAAAAGTTATTTGAATAAGATGATTTAATCCTTCTTCCGTTTCTTGAGAGCGATGCCACAAGCTTCGTTGCCGCAGTTCAGTAATCAAGGTTGATAGCCGGGCTGCGGATGCATTTGTGTTAAATAGAGATTACTCTTTAAACGAGGCACTCATTTTACTGGTGTAAAAAAGGCAGTGTTTAAGCTCATGATTTCATTGAATAAATGTCTATCATGATCAACTTTTGTGTGGCAAACTGCTGGCTGCTTTAATTTTTGAAATGAAACTTGTAGTGAAAAATCTCTCTTTTGAATGGTTGGTTGGCCTGCGCTATACCCGTGCGGGGCGACGTAGTGGCCGAAACAGTTTTATCTCGTTTATTTCCATGATCTCCATGGCTGGAATCGCTTTAGGCGTGGCAGCGTTGATTATCGTCCTATCGGTGATGAACGGCTTTCAAAAAGAAGTACGCGACCGGATGTTATCTGTTTTAGCGCATATAGAAGTTTTTGATGCAAGTGGTGCTATTCCTGATTGGAAAGCAACGGCTTTGCAAGCGCAGAAAAATCCATCCGTACTGGCTTCTGCACCCTATGTTGATGGTCAGGCGATGATTATCGGTGACGATGCAATGCGTGGCGTTATCTTGCGCGGGGTTTTGCCCGATCAGGAATCGAAAGTATCTGAAGTCGCTGAGAAGATCAAACTTGGTAAATGGTCTGACCTGCAAGCGGGTAAATTTAATATTATTTTAGGTTCAGCTTTGGCCGCAGCCTTACACGTCAATGTCGGCGATAAAATACGTCTCGCAGCTCCTGACGGACAAATAACGCCAGCTGGCACGCTGCCAAGGATCAAGGCATTCAACGTGGTGGGTATATTTGAAGCTGGTCATTACGAATATGATTCGGGTATGGCATTTTTGCAGATCGACGATGCGCAAAAATTTTTCCGCCTCGCTTCACCATCGGGTTTGCGCCTGAAAATTAGAGATATGTTGACAGCACCGAAGGTCGCGCTGGAATTGTCGCGTACTTTGACTGGCGACTTGTTGATCCGTGATTGGTCGCAACAGAATCGCAATTATTTTACCGCCGTCAAAACTGAGAAAACCATGATGTTCATTATTCTTACTTTGATCGTCGCCGTTGCCGCATTTAACCTGGTGTCAACCTTGGTGATGACAGTGACGGATAAGCAAGCGGATATCGCTATCCTCCGTACGTTGGGTGCATCGCCGTCTTCAATCATGAAAATTTTTATGATACAGGGTGGCATAGTTGGTTTAGTCGGAACGGCTCTGGGTATCGGTTTTGGCGTGTTGGTATCCCTTAATATTGACGTGATCGTTCCTTTCATTGAGCGCATGCTTGGGGTCGACTTATTGCCTAAAGACTTATATTTTATTAGCGCCTTGCCATCTGATTTACGCTGGAATGATGTGATACAAATCAGTGTCATGGCGATCGTCCTGGCATTTGCTGCGACGATTTATCCTAGCTGGCGTGCGGCGCGTGTAAAACCAGTGGAGGCTTTGCGTTATGAATAATTTCAATCTGCAAAATCGCAAAGCGGTTTTAAGTTGTTCGAATTTAGGTAAAACCTTCAATGAAGGGGTAGAAGCCGTACAAGTGCTCAAGAATATTGAACTTAGTGTGCATGAAGGCGAACGGGTAGCGATTATTGGCGCTTCGGGATCGGGTAAGTCAACCTTGCTGCATTTGTTGGGTGGGCTTGATACGCCAACGGCTGGAACGGTCAATTTATTGGGTGAAAATCTGGCCGCGATGAGTGAGTCCGTAAGGGGTACGATGCGTAATCGTTCTTTGGGTTTTGTTTATCAATTTCATCATCTGTTGCCAGAATTCTCTGCGCTTGATAATGTTGCAATGCCATTGATGATCCGCCGGATACCACGCCAGGAAGCGCAACAGCAAGCACTGGCGATTTTAAACAGAGTAGGACTAGGGCATCGCGTTAAGCATGTGCCAGGCGAATTGTCAGGTGGTGAACGCCAACGTGTTGCTTTGGCGCGCGCATTGGTGACGCAACCTGCCTGTGTGCTCGCTGATGAGCCTACAGGTAATCTTGATGGCAGTACGGCAAATCAGGTTTTTAAATTGATGTTGGAGCTTTCAGAGACGCTAGGTACCGCCTTTGTGATCGTTACACATGATGCGGAATTAGCGAAACGCTGTGATAGGGTATTTCGTCTTACCCCGCAAGGTCTAGCTCCTAATCAAGTCCAGAACGCAGTAGTTCAAGCGGAATAGGAATCGCCAGATGCGCGCATTGAAACTTTTGGTTCATCATCAAAATAAATTCGAGCTTAAAAAGAGTGCTGCATTACTCTTGGTGGCTTTGTTTAGTCTGAGTGCACATGCGACCAACGAATTAGTGTTGCAGATGGAGACCTCGCTGAGCCAGAGCCAAAATCCGTTTCGTTACTATGACGGACAGTCGGATGGCGCGCAAATCATTCACCATCAGACCGATACAGTCGAGGGCGCGGACATCCGAGTCGGAGTGATTATCCCGGTCTTGTCGAACGATACCAAATTGATGCTTACCGGCTCCTTAGGTGGCAGACGCTACATCCATGATGACACACTCAACCACTTGCAAGGTGGCGCAGATGCTGATTTTCAGTGGGTCGCGAGTAAATTATTGAGCGGTCGCATTAATGCGGGTGCTGGCCAGCATTTGTTTAACTACATCAACGGTAGTTTGTCGCAGAAAGATATCGAGCACGATAGAATCGCTGGTTTTGATGTCAATATCAAAGTGACGGATAGCTGGTGGTTGATGCCTAAGCTTTTCTATACTCAACTGTATTACGATTTGCCTATCAATAAGCTTTATGATTACAAGCAGGACGGACGTCAATTAGGCTTACGCTATATGTCACCGACAGGTTCAAGCGTTGAGGGGGGAATGCGTTTCTCCACTACAAACTACACTGATCGCAGTCAGGATCAAATAGAGAAAATCTACGATATTCCTTATGTGAACAGCGCGATCAAGCCTGAATACGATACACAATTTAAAGAAACTGAGTTGTATCTTGATGGCGAGTGGCAGTACAGTGTTAAAACAACGACCAGTGCTCATATCGGGGTGATACGTCGTCGCTATAGTACGTACAGCAATCTCGACACCAATTTATCCAACGCGATTGTTCGAGGTACTTACCGTTACACACCGCAATTGCGACTCGATGCGCAAATATTTGATCAACCATTTCCGATTGTTGATCCGACGATTTCTTACGTGGTAACCAAAGGTGTACGCTTCGATGCATTGTGGTTGTATTCAGATAAATTGCAGTTTAACGCATCTGCTGTCATGCAAAATAGCTCTCAGGTGTATATTCCTGGTATTGTGCACTTGACTGGCAACGCGTCGCAGGTAGCCAGAATGAAACGGGTTGGGTTGGGTGCCAGTTATCAAATAGATCGTGGTTTTCGTCTGTTTGCCGATAGTTATTTTGAGCGAAATCGCGGTGATGTTGCTACGTTAAATGTTAGTCAGTCGGTCATCAAAATAGGTGTCGAATACACCTATGAAAATTTACCAGGAAGTGCTGCCCGCATGAATTTGCAAAGGTATCAGGATTACCTGAGTTCGTCGCCTGCCATTGCCAGATGATGCTCTTGTATAAAAAGTTGAGTCGCTTTGCTGCTCGGCACGTTGCCAAGCGCTATCTGAACTTAGGTAAGTCACGTGGTGTCGTCAGTTTTTCTTTTGACGACGTCCCAGCGAGTGCATGTCATTTGGGCGCAGAAATCTTAGAGCGTTATCAGGCAACTGGTACTTTTTATGTGTGTGGTGGATTAACCGATGGCGTAGAGCAATCGCATGCCTGTCACACCGTCCAGGATTTGCAGAACCTGGTGGTAAGAGGCCATGAAATTGCTTGTCATACGTTTTCTCATACAAATTGCGCCAATACGGGTTTGGCTGCGCTAGAAGCCGATTGGCAGCGCAATCAAGAATTTTTTTCTCAGCATCGGTTACCAAAAGTAGGTTTTGCTTTTCCGTTTGGTGCATATGACTTGCCAAGCAAAATCGCTGCTTCTCGTCGTTTTTCTTATAGTCGTATCACCGGCGGCGGCACTCAAATCGGCATAGCGGATCTGAATGCCTTACGTGCTCAGGCACTTTACGCACAAAGCACTGACGCCGACACTATTTTTGAACTAATACAACAAACCGCATCCAAAGGTGGTTGGTTGATTTTCTATTCACATGAAGTGACGACAAATCCGGGGCCGTGGGGTACCACGCCTGAGCAACTTGAATCTGCACTTCGGATTGCAAAGCAGTTGTCCTGTGAGATTTTACCGGTGCAGCATGCGATAGCGTTTTTTCAGTCCCCGTGAGTATCTGTGCGTTCCACGCTACGCTTTAATGCGCCAATTCTCCATGTTTTTATAGCTTGGCTATATTGCAATTGAATTGCCCTATAAGATGTGAGTTACGTTAGAATTTGTTTCACTTTAAGTTTCATTTGATTAGGTAAATTATGAGTCAACATAGCCAGTTTTCGCTGCTGACGCAACGCCGCTTCGCCCCTTTTTTCTGGACCCAATTTTTAGGTGCATTTAATGACAATGTATTTAAAACGGCTTTGCTAACCATTTTGACCTTTGATGCATTAAATTGGACCAAATTAGATGTTGGTTTACTGAATCAATTAATTCCGGGGTTATTTATTCTACCTTTCGTTTTATTTTCAGCGACTTCCGGTCAATTGGCGGATAAGTTTGAAAAAGGCGGAATGGCGCGTAAGGTTAAATTGCTGGAAATTTTCATTATGTGCCTAGCCGCTTATGGTTGGATGACTCATAGTCTGTGGGTGTTGATCGCGGGTATCGCAGGTATGGGTATCCACTCGACATTATTTGGTCCAGTCAAGTATGCGTATTTGCCGCAACATTTATCTACCGATGAGCTCATTGGTGGTAATGGTCTGATCGAGATGGGAACGTTCGTCGGCATCTTGTTAGGTGAGATTTTAGGTGCCATGTTGGTGGTTCATCAATCTTGGGGCATCGAGCTCGTCGCGTTTGGTACTGTCGCTATTGCGATTCTGGGCTATCTGACTAGTTTGAGCATTCCGTATTCTCCTGCGCCTGCGCCTGAATTGCCGATCAACTTAAATCCTATCAGCGAAACGATAAGGAATATTGCATTCAGCAAACAAAACCGACCGGTTTTCTTGTCTCTGTTGGGAAATTCGTGGTTCTGGTTTTACGGTGCGATTGTATTGGCACAATTTCCGCTCTATGCAAAAAACTACTTGCACGGCGATCACAGCGTCTTCGTGCTGTTGTTGACGGTGTTCTCTTTTGGCATTGGCTCAGGTTCTTTACTGTGTGAAAAATTGTCTGGCCATAAGGTGGAAATTGGTCTGGTGCCTTTTGGTGCTATTGGTCTTTCCGTATTTGGGTTTGAGTTATATCTTGCCAGCACGTCTTATACAAATTCTGGTGCAGTTGATATCTGGCATTTTGTTGAGCAAACCGGAAGTCTTCGAATTTTGTTTGATATTCTGATGCTTGGCGTTTTTGGCGGCTTCTACATCGTTCCATTATTTGCGGTCATTCAAACCCGCTGTGATCCGCAACATTTGTCCCGTACGATCGCTGGAATGAACATTCTGAATGCCTTGTTTATGGTGGTGGCATCTTTAACCGCGTCTGCGATGCTGGTCAAAGGCTTCACTATCCCGCAAATTTTTATGGCGACTGCGGTGCTGAACGCTTTTGTTGCGATCTACATTTTTAGTCTTGTTCCTGAGTTTTTGATGCGCTTTATTGCGTGGTTGCTGATACAGACCGTCTATAAAGTGAAAACGGTGAACGCCTCAATCATTCCGGAAAATGGTGCGGGGGTTTTGGTTTGTAATCATGTCAGTTACATGGATGCGATCGTGATAATGGCATGTAGTCCGCGTCCAATTCGTTTTGTGATGGACCATCGTATTTTTAAAATTCCGTTTTTGTCCTGGATATTCCGTACGGCAAAAGCGATTCCCATCGCACCTGCTAAAGAGGATCAGTGGGTTATGGAAAAAGCCTACGTTGACATCGCCCAGGCTTTGCATGAAGGGGAGTTACTGTGTATTTTCCCTGAAGGTAAGTTGACCAATACTGGTGATATGAATGAGTTTAAAGGAGGCATAATGAAAATCCTTGACCGCTCACCAGTTCCCGTCTACCCGATGGCATTACGCGGTCTGTGGGGAAGTATTTTTTCTCGTGGCAGGTCTAATCCGTTTGAACGTGCGTTTAGTCGTGGCCCGTTTTCAAAATTGGAATTGGTGGTTGGTGATGCAATGTCAGCAGATCAGGTAACACCAATTATTTTGCAAGAAAAAGTGAAAGAATTGCGCGGCGACTGGAGATAAAAATGAAGTCTGCTTTGAAAACTACGCTTAGGTTGTTTGGTTTTATTGTTGCAATCAGTACTTCATATACGTCTAATGAAGCTAAGGCAGCCAACGTTGTGCAATTTTCTCCTCAAGGCGAAATTGCACAGGTCAGACAAGTCAAAGCGAGGTTTTCAGAAGCCGCGGTGGTTTTTGGTGATCCCAAAGCCGCCGCGCCATTTGATATTAAGTGTTCGGCTACCGGTAGCGGACGGTGGGCGGATGAAAAAACCTGGGTGTATGATTTCACTCAGGATTTAGCCCCGGGGGAGCAATGTAGTTTTAGTCTGAAACCAGATTATAAAACTCCCTCCGGTGCAGCGCTAACTGGAAAGTCCAGTTTCCAATTCAGTACTGGCGGGCCCAGTGTCACTCAGGTGATGCCGTATTCACCCGGAGAAATTGAAGAAGATCAGGCGTTTATGTTTTTCCAGAATGCAGCAGTCAATCAAGCCACTCTGGTACAGCATGTTTACTGCGAAATTGAAGGCATCCACGAACGGGTGCCGGTGCATTTAATTAATGGTGAAGCGCGTAACGCGCTGATAAAGCATTTTGCTCAAAATTTTGATCAGAGCAAGGTAAGTACTTTGCAATGTCAGCAAAAATTCCCTCCTAAAGCTGCTGTTAAGATCGTCTTTGAAAAAGGCGTCACTACGCTTAATGGTGTACCTAATCAACATGTGCAGAGTTTTAGCTTCAAGACGCGTGACGTCTTTACCGCCAGGATGAGCTGTGAGCGCGAAAACGCCAATGCAGCCTGCACCCCGATTTTACCAGTCCGCCTTTTTTTTACGGCGCCAATTAGTCGCAAACAAGCGGAAAAAATCGTCCTCAAAAGTAATAACGGCAGTGTCAAACCTGAATTGGGGCACGATGAAAAGGCTGAGTGGATCAGCGATATCAGCTTCAAGCCACCGTTCGCCGAGAAAACAGAACTGACCATTAGTTTGCCTTCTGGGATCGCAGATGAAAGCGGGAGGACGCTGTCAAATGCAGCCCAATTTCCTCTGAAATTCGTCACGGCAGCTTATCCGCCACTAGCTAAATTTCCGGCGGCACCGTTTGGGATAGTCGAACTGAACGCAGATGCTACTTTGCCAGTGACCTTAAGGAATGTCGAAAATTCCATGTTAATTCGTAGTGCGGACGGGAAACGTGTTCCCGCCCAGTTAGCGAATTTAAGAGTCTCAGAGGACGGTGCCATCATAGAGTGGCTGAGTAAGCTAAATCTCTATCACGAGACCACCGTAGAAGAGGGTGGTAAAGCTATTGAAACAAGAAGCATTGGTTTGCTGGAGCATGAACCAAATGCGCAAAAGGTCAATTTGCCCCCGAGTAGCGATTCTTTGGTCAGACCGTTTGAAGTGATTGGGATCCCATTTAAGGCGCCAGGGTTTTACGTATTAGAGCTGGAATCGCAAAAACTTGGTGCATCCTTGTTAGGGAAGCCTGTTCCTATGTATGTGCGCACCAGTGCGTTGGTCACCAATCTAGCGGTTCATATTAAATTGGGACGCGAGAACGGCGCCGTGTGGGTGACCAGACTCGATAACGCTAAGCCGGTTGCTGATGCTGAAATCCATGTCTCAGACTGCATGGGAAAACCAGTTTGGAGTGGCAAGACAAACGCGATTGGAATTGCAAATCTGCCCGGTGATCTCAAAGGAGTTTGCACTGGTTACGGTTATGAAAGGAATGGCCGGACTAAAATCAATGGTTATTTTGTCAGCGCACGTAAAACCGACGAAAAGGGAAGAGCCGATATGGCGTTTGCTCTTTCTTCCTGGAATGCAGGCATTGAGTCGTATCGTTTCAATCTCCCCATGGATTACAACCAGCAGGCGACGATACGTGCCCATACAGTGTTAGACCGTAGCTTATTCAGAGCGGGTGAGACGGTATCAATGAAGCACTTGATACGTCTTGAAACCATGCACGGTTTGGCGATGGTAAAACCAAATCAATTACCTACACGTTTGCGCATCATTCATCAGGGTAGTAACCAAGAGTTTCAATATCCTCTCACATGGCGCGGGCAAATTGCTGCGGAGAGTACCTTCGCGATTCCACAGCAGGCGAAGCTTGGGCGGTATGAGATTGTGCTAGATAGCGGCAAAGCGAAGAAAACATCTAGCGATGCCAACGATGTCAATAACGGGAACGGTAACGACGTAAATGAGAACGATCGCTACGGCGAACATACTTATTACACCAGTAGTTTCCGGGTTGAAGAGTTCCGCTTGCCGCTGTTGCAAGGCCGCATAACACCGCCTAAAGGTGCGCAGATCACGCCTAAAGAACTACCTGTAAGTGTGCAACTGAATTATCTCAATGGTGGTGGAGCATCAGGCTTGCCAGTGCAAATCACCAGTATGATGAGAAATCGTCAGTTGAGTTTTCCTAATTACGACCAGTTTAGTTTTTATATCAATGATAATGACGATGATGATCAAAAAATCGTTGCTAATAAAATTCCGGTCACTCTCGATAAAGCTGGTTCCGGAAAGACCATCATTAGCAATTTACCTGCAGTGACACGATCAAAAGAATTGGTTACCGAAATGAGTTTTGCTGATCCAAATGGCGAAATTCAGACTGTAAGTAATGTCACGCCCTTATGGCCAGCGGCAGTCGTGGTTGGTATTAAAAGTGAGCGATGGGTTTCGGTAAAAGATAAAACCAGTTTTACGCTAGTCAGTCTTGATACCGATGGTAAACCCTTAGCAGATGTTCCTTTGTCTGTGAGTGCTGTTGCAAAGAATACCAATTCCCATAGAAAACGCTTGGTCGGGGGTTTCTATGCCTATGAAAACGAAGAACTAAATCAAGATTTGGGGCAGGTTTGTAGTGGTAAATCTGATGCGCGTGGTTTACTGATTTGCGAAATAGATATAAAGGTGTCCGGCAATATCGAATTGACGGCACGTGCCACAGATCGCAGTGGTAAAAGCGCACTGGCTAAATCTTCTTTCTGGTCTACCGGACGCGGCGAGATTTGGTTTGATGGTGAGAATCAAGACCGTATGGATGTCTTGCCCGAGAAGAAGCAATATCAAGCTGGTGAGACTGCCAGCTTCCAGATACGCATGCCATTCCGTTCAGCAACTGCACTCGTCTCTATCGAACGTGAGGGCGTAATTGATACCATGGTGATGGAATTGAATGGACGTGATCCGACCGTCAGAGTCCCGATCAAGAGTTTCTATGGTCCGAATGTCTTCGTTTCCGTGTTAGCGGTACGGGGTCGTATGCGTGAAGTGCCGTGGTATTCATTCTTTACCTGGGGTTGGCGCGAACCTATCAA
Organism: Cognatundibacterium jejuense; assembly: GCF_014284255.1. Lineage (GTDB taxonomy): Bacteria > Pseudomonadota > Gammaproteobacteria > Burkholderiales > Burkholderiaceae_D > Undibacterium > Undibacterium jejuense. Next base: position 104,251 of record NZ_JACOFV010000007.1, on the reverse strand, counting down.
CTGGTGGACAGAATTCCGCGAATATCAGGCCCCAACCGCTACCGTTGATTTGGCTAAGCCTGCTTATAAATTGGGCATTGCTGAGATTTCTGTTGGCACTGCTGGGAATCAATTGGCAGTAAAGGTTAGTGCAGATAAAACCAATTACCCGATACGCGGAACGGCAAAGGTCGATATCCAGGTTAATTTACCAGACGGTAAGCCTGCCGCTGGTGCGGAGATTGCTGTAGCCGCAGTCGATGAAGCGCTGTTAGAACTCCAGCCAAATGAAACCTGGAATGTGTTGCCAGTATTGTTACAAAGACGCTCATATGGCATTGATACCGCCACGGCGCAAATGCAAGTGATCGGTAAGCGTCACTATGGGCGTAAGGCAGTTGCAGCAGGTGGTGGCGGTGGCAAGTCGCCGACACGTGAATTGCTCGATACTTTGTTGTTGTGGAAGCCAGTCGTGATGCTGGACGCAAATGGTCGTGCTCAAATTGAGGTGCCGCTCAATGATGCATTGAGCAGTTTTAAAATCGTTGCGGTAGCGCAGAGTGGCGCTAGCTTGTTCGGCACAGGCAGCACCAGCATTAGAACGGCGCAAGATTTACAAATCGTTTCAGGTTTGCCGCCGCTGGTCAGAGAGGGAGATAACTATACGGCGATGTTCACTTTGCGCAATACATCTACGCGTGCCATGAATATTGCTGTGCAACTGAAAACAAACGGTGCACTCAATAAACTGTCTGACCAACAAGTGCATATCCCCGCCGGTGAATCGCGCGAGTTAAACATTGCTGTCCAGGTACCTAACCTCAATGGTGATTTGCCAAGTCAACAATTGCAATGGGAAATACAGGCACAAGAGACCGGTAATGTGAATGGAACGGTGGCCAAAGACGGGCTCAAACTGAGTCAAAAATTAATCCCAGCCATTCCGGTGACCGTGCAACAAGCAAATCTGCTGCAATTGGATAAAACTTATGCATTGGCTGTCAATCAACCTGCGGAAAGTTTGCCGGGTCGCGGTGGCATTAAAGTTTCTTTGGTTTCCAGCCTGCTCAACGGCAGTGACGGCATCCGTCGTTATTTTGAAACGTATCCGTATTCTTGCCTGGAACAAAAAACATCGCGGGCGATTGGTCTGCGTGATCCAGCTATGTGGAAAACAATCGTCACTGAATTACCTACCTATCTCGATGCAGATGGCCTTGCCTATTACTATCCACCGTCTTCCGGTGGAGGTAATTATGGTAGTGATACGTTGACGGCCTATATATTGGCGGCAACGCAAGACGCGGGTTACGCCATTCCAGATACGGTCCGTGAAAAAATGCTGCAGGGACTTACTGCATTCGTCGAAGGAAAAATTACCCGCGATTTTTGGTCGCCGAGAAAAGATCTTGATGTGCGTAAGCTTGCCGCACTTGAAGCCTTATCCCGGTACCATTTGGTGCAGCCTCGCATGTTGGGTTCAATCCAGGTTAATCCTAACTTGTGGCCTACCAATGCAGTGTTGGATTGGTATTCTGTCTTGACTCGCACACAAGGTCTACCGCAACGGGATAGTGCTCTTAAGGAAGCGGATCAAATCTTAAGAAGTCGCTTGAATTACCAAGGTACACGGATGGGATTTTCGACGGAGCGTGATGACTATTGGTGGTGGCTAATGGGAAATGGTGATGTTGACGCCAACCGCTTATTGCTGGTCATGTTGGACAATCCTCAGTGGCGTGACGATTTACCAAAGATTTTGAATGGCTCTATTCAGCGGCAGGTGCGTGGTCATTGGATGACAACGACAGCTAACGTCTGGGGAATGCTTGCATTGGAAAAGTTTGCCGCTAAATTCGAATCCGAAAAAGTGAGTGGTATAAGTAAAGCTGCGTTACAAACACCCACTGGTAGTGCCATTGCCGAACAGACTTATACCTGGACGCCGCCTGGTAGTTCCAGTTTGATGCTGCCATGGTCAGATAAATCAACTAACCCATTGACCTTAAAGCTCACGCACGACGGCAAAGGTAAACCCTGGGTTAGTTTGCAGAGTCTTGCGGCAGTTCCTCTGACAAAGGCGTTTTCCAGCGGTTATAGAATTTCCAAAACAATTACGCCAGTAGAGCAAAAAGTGTCCGGTAGTTATAGTCGCGGCGACATCTTGCGAATCAATGTCGATATCGATGCGCAAACCGATATGAGCTGGGTTGTTGTCACTGATCCGATTCCGACGGGCGCCAGTTTGTTGGGGTCTGGTTTAGGGCGTGATTCGCTGATTGCGACCAGTTCTGAGCGCAAAAATGATGGGGCTTGGGTCGCTTATGAAGAAAGAAGCTTCGAGGCTTTCCGCAGCTATTATCAATTTGTTCCCAAAGGTAAATTTAGTATGTCGTATACGATGCGCTTGAACAACCCTGGTGAATTCCATTTGCCATCCACGCGCGTAGAAGCGATGTATGCGCCAGAGATGTTTGGCGAAGCACCAAATGCGAAAATAACCGTCAAGTGAGAAGACTTTCGATTTGTGTTTTTGGTTTATTTGCCGGTGCAGTTCTGATAGCTGAACCGGCCTATGCGGTTGCCAGTTTTAAGGAAGTAAAGCAGCAGTTTGCTACTTCGGATGCCATTTTATTTGATCGTCATGGTGCCGTTATCGATCAACTTCGAGTTGATTTGAAAGAACGAAAATTGCCATGGGTGAATCTGGAAGATATCTCGCCTGCATTACGCAATGCCTTAATTGCTTCAGAAGATAAGCACTTTTTTCAACATTCTGGTATCGACTGGAGTGCCGTTTCAGCCGCTGCATGGGGTAATTTTTGGAATACCAAAACACGTGGCGCATCTACCATCACCATGCAGTTGGCTGGTTTGTTGGAAGATGATCTCAAGCGCCGCTCTGGTGGACGTAGCCTGAGCCAAAAAATTTCTCAGGCCTATATCGCGCAACGACTCGAACAAGGTTGGCGCAAAGATCAGATTTTAGAAGCCTATCTTAATTTGGTGCCTTTTCGTGGCGAATTGATCGGCGTGCATGCACTTTCCCGCGTCATATTCAACAAACACCCAAGCGGTCTGGATCAGGTAGAGGCCGCCATTGCAGTTGCTCTGATCCGCGCCCCTAATGCAACAGCGTTGAAAGTCAGCGAACGTGCTTGTCGTATTTTAAAAGAGCAACAGAGACCCGAGTTTTGTGCCAATCTGGAAGGGCAAACGGTATTGGCTTTTTCTCACCTGAGCGCCAAAGCAACGCCCTTGAGCGAGAGCAATCCCAGTGGCTCGACAGTTCATCTCGCGCCGCATTTTGCCCGCAAGCTGTTAAATACTGAAAACCGCGCAGTAACTTCCACTATTGATGGCAAACTCCAGGCCTTTGCCAAAGATAGTCTGGTCCGGCAATTGTCTGCTCTGGTCGATCGAAATGTCGAAGACGGTGCAATTATTGTATTAGATAATGCCAGTGGCGATATTCTTGCGTGGGTAGGCTCAAGTGGAAATTTATCGGATGCAGCTCAGGTCGATGGTGTGAGCGCATTACGTCAGGCAGGCTCTACCTTAAAACCGTTTTTGTATGAATTGGCGTTAGAAAAGAGATTGATTACCGCGGCATCTTTGCTTGATGATACGCCAGTCAATATCAGTACTTCCGGTGGGCTGTATGTACCGCAGAATTACGATAAGCATTTTAAAGGCTTGATCAGTGTCAGAACAGCACTTGCATCTTCGCTCAATATTCCTGCTGTGAGAATTTTAGTTGGTGTGAGTGATGATGTTTTCTTTCAGCGCTTGCAAAACCTCGGGTTTCAGTTGCGTGAGACAGGTGGTTACTATGGCTACAGCTTGGCGCTTGGTAGCGCCGATGTGAGTTTACTCAATCTTAGCAACGCTTATCGTAGCCTCGCCAATGCTGGCCGATATAGTCCTCCGAGATTTCGCTTAAATGATGCTGTGCCAAAATCTTTGTCAGTAATGGACTCCGGAGCTAGCTACATTGTGAATGATGTACTTAGCGACCGGGCAGCAAGATCAGTTACTTTTGGCCTCGAAAATGCGCTATCAACGCGTATGTGGTCAGCGGTAAAGACAGGCACATCCAAAGATATGCGCGACAATTGGTGCATAGGCTTTTCTGACCGTTACACGGTAGGTGTCTGGGTCGGCAATGCGTCAGGAGCACCGATGTGGGACGTGTCTGGCGTGACAGGTGCGGCGCCTGTCTGGCAAGAAATCATGCACTATCTAGATACCCGAGATCGCCTTTCGCAAAAACTGTCGAAACATGTTTTACCGCCAAATGTGGTTGCAAGTAAAATTCATTATCGTGATGGTGCCGAACCCGGACGAACAGAGTTGTTCCTCAAAGGTACTGAGCAAACTGAAATTTTCTCCGCACAGTCTGATCAAATTTTACCGACGATCGTTTACCCTAAAGCAGGTATGGTCGTTGCACTTGATCCAGATATACCATTTCCACGCCAAAGAATGCGCCTGAATGCTGTCGGGGTACAGGCTAAGACGTTCTTGGTGTTGGATGGTCATGTTGTTCCTGCGCTCATCACCAAGAGATCAAATAATATTAGTGATCTGAAGTACGAATGGTTTCCATGGCCCGGTAGACATGCCTTGAGTTTGTTGAATTACCAAGGTGAACTATTGGATCAGGTCCGCTTTGAGGTACGTGGCGCTGTTGAAAAAAAAGGCCAACCTTAAATATCGGTTGGCCCATGTATCACTGCTTGTTTGTTTAGTGTGCACCGCCTGCGTCGATAGGTGCCGAAGATTTTTTAGGCTTGGTGAGCCAGACAAAACCAATCAGACCTAAAAACATAAATGCAGCAAGATAGAAAAGATCGGTTGCTGCCATGGTACTGGCTTGTATAGAAATGATCCGGTCTATGACAGCATAAGCGCCTGTTTCAGGGATCCCCTGTTGCCCCAGTGACTGTACGCTTTGTATAAATACTGGGAAACTACTGCCTGTATTTTCAGCGATTTGTGCGTGGTGCAAAGTACTGCGGCTATCCCATAGAGTGGTCATAATCGAGGCCCCCATGCCACCGCACATAATCCGTACAAAGTTCGATAAGCCGGACGCGGCAGGGATTTTTTCTGGCTTCAGTCCTGATAAAATAATCGATGTCAGCGGGATGAAGAACATCGACATCGCTGCGCCCTGAATCAGGGTAGGAATCAGCAAGGTCATTGTATCGACATCTGTGGTAAACCTGGCACGCAAGAAAAATACTAAGGCGAATAACAGAAAAGCGATGGAAGCGACTCTTCTGGCATCAACTTTTGGCAGAATTTTGCCAATAATCGGTGACAAAATAATCGCAAAAATTCCAACCGGCGCCATGATCTTGCCAGCCTCTGTAGCAGTGTACGACAGCTGTGTTTGCAACCAAAGCGGCATAATCACCAGACTGCCGAAGAACAAGCCGTAGCCAATAGAAATTGCTAATACACCTGCAGAAAAATTTCTTCCAGCAAAGAGCGTCAGATCAACGACAGGATGTTGTTGTCCGCGCTCCCAAATAATGAAATAGATCAGACCAACCGCAGCGATTACCGTTAATAAAATAATTTCACCAGAGTTAAACCAATCCAACTCCTTACCCTTATCTAACATAATCTGTAAGGCGCCGACCCAAACCACCAGCAAGAACAAACCTACTTTATCGATAGGCAAAGATTTGATTTGTGATTCACGGGTTTTATATAGTGACCATGTCGCATACGCTGTAAACAAGCCGACGGGAACGTTGATGTAAAAGATCCATGGCCATGAATAATTATCCGAGATCCATCCGCCCAGCAGGGGCCCCATAATCGGTGCAACCAGCGTTGTCATGCCCCACAGCGCGAGCGCCATAGAACTTTTGGACGGCTTATAACTGCCTAATAAAAGCGCCTGAGATAAAGGAATCATGGGGCCTGCAACTGCGCCTTGCAAAATTCGGGCTGCAATCAGCGTCTCTATATTTGGAGCCATCCCACATAACCACGACGAAATCACAAAGAGCAAGATCGAAGTCATGAACAGTTTTACCTGGCCAAATTGCGTGGTTAGCCATCCAGTGAGAGGCACAGAAATCGCATTGGCAACCGCAAACGAGGTGATAACCCAGGTGCCTTGTTGTGGCGAGACGCCCAGATTGCCTGAAATCGCCGGAATAGAAACATTCGCAATGGAAGAGTCCAGCACGTTCATAAACGTTGCCAGAGAGAGGACCAAAGTCCCCATCGCCAGCTTGGCACCCTGCAAAGGCGGATGCGGCACGTGAGGTGCGCTAGTTGCCGAGCTCATTACTTCGCCTTAGGTGTGACGGTTGATTTTGTCTGACTTGTTGCTGTCGTCGCCAAATTCGCGTTGATGATCTGTGTAATACGCTCGTCAGCATCTTTTGCAGCGTGTTCGAACACTGATGTCTGATAGACCGGTTTTGTACTCACGTTCGGGTTGGCCGCAATGGGTGCACCTTGCTCTTGTGAGATATTGACTTCGACTTGCATAGAAACGCCGATACGCAAAGGATGTTCTGCCAATTCTTTTGGATCCAATGAGATACGGACTGGAACGCGTTGAACAACCTTGATCCAATTGCCGCTGGCATTTTGTGCCGGCAGTAAAGCAAAAGCGGAACCTGTGCCAGCTGACATGCCTAAAACTTTGCCATGAAACACCACATCGCTACCGTAAATGTCGGAATGTAAAACGACGTCTTGACCAATGCGCATATGGGCGAGTTGGACTTCTTTAAAGTTCGCATCGACCCACAAAGAATTCAAAGGAACAATAGACAGCAATGGTGCGCCGGCTGCAATACGCTGCCCTACTTGTACTGCACGCTTTGCAACATAGCCAGTCACCGGGGCTGGTAAAGTAGCGCGGCTGTAGGCCAGCATCGTTTCACGAACCTTTGATGCAGCACGTAAAACATTCGGGTGTTGAGTTACATTGGTATTTTCAGTTAACGCATGGTTCGATGCCAATTGCTCACGCGCCGCGATCAATGCTGCTTCCGCCGTCTTGAGGCTATTGCGTGCATGTTCTAATTCTTCAGTAGAAATAGCACCAGTGCTGACTAATTGCTGACGACGCGCCAGATCGGATTTTGCGCGTTCAACATCGGTGCTGCGTACATCAATATTGGCTTGTAAACTTGCATTGTTCGCAAACAGAACTTTGACTTCACGTACTGTTTGTGCGAGTTGCGCTTCCGCTTGATCAAGTGCTACTTTAGCATCGGTCTTGTCCAGTTCTACCAGTGGTTTGCCAGCTTGCACCAAGTCAGTGTCGTCGGCATGGATGGCTAAGACGGTCCCTGCAACTTGCGACGTGACCTGAACTACATTGCCTGCAGCATATGCATCTTCAGTATGCTCATAATGGCTACCAACCAATGTCCACCATACGCCATAAGCGGCGATAGCAAGGACTAGCAGGGTTGTTACAATAATCAATAAACCACGACGTTTGCCAGAGTCAGGAGCAACTTCAACGGTTGATTGAGAAGTAGGGGATGTATTTGATGAGTTTTGAGATGGAGCGTTCATTACGCTGCCTCCGCTTTGTTAGATACTTGGGTTGCTGAAGATGTTGTGGAATTGCTTGAGTCGGCTTTGCTGTTATAGCCACCACCGAGCGCTTTAATCAGATTGATCTGACTTTCAGCCTGACGGAAGGTGATGTCCAATGATTGCTTTTGCTGCGTCAGTAAGGCGCTCTCTGCCGTGAGGACGGGCAACATGTTTGCTGTTCCAGCTTTTTGACGTTGTTGGGCAAGCTGCAAGCTAATCTTGGTTGCTTGTTCAGCTTTAGCTTGTTCGTTTAATTGGATTTCACTGGTCTTTATGGTCTGAATTTGGTCGGCAACATCGTGCAATGCATCGGTCAGACTTTGGTTGTAGCTTGCAACAGCGATATCGTAACCTGCGACCTTGTTTTTTAATTGCGCGCGCAAACGTCCACCTTCAAAAACCGGCAAATGAATTGAAGGGCCAACACCAATAGCTAAACTACCGCTCTTGAATAAACGGTCTAGGCCAGCACCAGAACCGATATCTGACAAGCCAGCAAAGCCGATAATGTTGATATTTGGATAAAATTGTGTCTTAGCGGCATCAATTTCACCTTGACTGGCTTCCACGCGCCAGCGCGCAGCGACGATATCAGGGCGGCGACTCAATAGTTCCAAAGGCAGGTTACCTGGCAATCCGGAACCTTGTTTAATTTCATATTGTGGTCGTGAAATTTGCAAACCACGTACAGGTTCTTGGCCTAACAGTGCTGCTAACTGGTTTCGGGATAAGGCAATCGCAGATTCCCATGATGAGATCTCATTTTTGAGTGCTGAAGCCTGAACCAGTCCTTGTTGAATATCTGATTTCGTGTCGAGTCCTGCTTGGACGCGTTGTGCAATGAGTTTGTCGAAGTTTTCGCGGATTTCCAGTTGGCGTTTACTCAAATCAAGTTGCGCATATTGGCGCGCGAGTTGCAGCCATGTGCGTGCTACAGAACTGCTCAACATTAATCTGGCAGATTGTTGTTCTGCGGTTGCCACTTGTTCTTGAGAAAGCACGCTACGCATTTCTGCTTCGTTCTTGCCCCAGAAGTCAACATCATAGAATGTCCGTAGAGCAAGCTCGTTTGCTGAATAATAGTTACCTGCTAGCGGCGGCGGGTAAATACCATTTTCAGTAAATCGTTGGTAGGTGTTCTCAAAAACGCCATTCACCTTTGGCAATCTATCGGCGCTAACATAGTCACTTGCAGCTCTGGCAGCATTGATACGCGCCGCTGCAACTTGTAGGGTAGGGCTATTTACTAGTGCTTGGTCAATCAGATCCTGCAACTCTTGACCGCCGATATTTTTTGCCCAACTCGTATCAGGCCATTGTCCATTCTGTTGACCATAGATATCCACGCTGGTATTGCTGGACAAGGTTTTGAGTTGGGAATGGCTTTCGATTCCCGAGTAGCTAACGCAAGCCGAAAGCAGCGAAAGTATGCTGCTGGCGACCGCAAGGCGTAGCGTGCCGCGTGGATTAAGTTTGTATTTATGTGTGGGCTTCATAGCGTTACATTCAGATGTTGAATGTTGAAGTTAAATTAATTGTTGGGGCAATGATGTTAACGAGTTTCTAACAACGGACGATTTGCTAATAATTTTCTTAATAAACACTTAAGAAAACCAATTTCTTCCTGGGTAAAACCAGTAAATCCCAGGTCGAGCACCTCCTTATAAATTGGTGGAAGCTTCTGCGCCAAAGTATTTCCCTCGGCAGTTAATTCAAGCTTAAACAAACGCTTGTCATCGGGGTCTGCAACCCGTTTGATTAACCCTTTTGACTCTAACTTATCCAGCGTTCGCTTCATCGCTGCAGAGTCGATGAATAAATCACGAGATAACTCGGCAGCGGTATTGCATTTACCCATAAAAAGCATCAAAAACACGCTTCCCTGAGAATGTGTAATGTCGAGAGAGCGTAGAGATTCGTCTACGCCTCTTGATATCATCGTTCTTGCCCTCGCTAATAGATAGCCAACGCTATCTTCCACTTGGGTCGGATCGAATTGTAGAGAGGGGATTTCGTCGTTCATAGTTGCAATTAATCGTTGCCTAGGCAATAGTCTACAACAAGTAAAATTTTTTTGCTGAGCATAAAAAAAGCGCTGCCTGGCAGCGCTTTGAGCATAGATGAGTAGTGAAAAGGCAATTACAAAATTTCACTCGCATGATCAGCAAGGCGGGAGCGTTCTCCTCTTGCTAGAGTAACATGACCGCTGTGCGCCCATCCTTTGAAACGATCAACTACGTAGGTCAAGCCACTTGAACCCTCAGTCAGATACGGCGTATCGATCTGCGCAATGTTGCCCAAGCAGATAATCTTGGTGCCAGGACCTGCTCGTGTTACCAAAGTCTTTACCTGTTTGGGCGTCAGATTCTGCGCCTCGTCGATGATCAGGAATTTATTCACGAACGTACGGCCGCGCATAAAATTCAATGATTTAATTTTGATTTTAGAGCGAATTAAATCCTGGGTTGCCGCACGTCCCCAATCACCGGCATCATTATCAGACTTGTTGAGCACTTCCAGATTGTCATCAAACGCGCCCATCCATGGCGACATTTTCTCTTCCTCCGTACCAGGTAAGAAACCAATATCCTCGCCTACAGGTACTGTTACACGTGTTACGATAATTTCATTGTAGGTTTTGGTTTCCAGCACTTGCGCAAGCCCAGCGGCCAATGCCAGCAAGGTTTTACCAGTACCAGCCTGACCAAGCAGAGTGACAAAATCGCATTCTGGATCCATTAAGAGATTGAGCGCGAAGTTCTGTTCGCGGTTACGCGATGTAATGCCCCAGACGCTGTGTTTAATGTGACCGTAATCACGTAGCGTTTGCAGAACTGCGGTTTTGCCATTGATCTGACGTACTTGCCCGTAGAACGATGCTTCACCGTTCTTAGGTTCCAGGTAGACAAATTGATTCACCAGCAGGCTAGGGATGACCGGGCCGGTAATGCGATAAAAGGTGCTGCTGAGGCCATTTTTGTTTTCTTGCCAGGTCTCTATACCTTTGCCGTGCTTATTCCAGAAATCATCAGGCAATTGTACGATGCCCGAGTACAGCAAGTCGGAATCTTCTAAAACGTGATCATTGAAGTAGTCTTCGGCAGGCAAGCCCATAGCGCGGGCTTTAATGCGCATATTGATATCTTTTGACACCAATACAATCGGGCGTCCGGGAAACTCTTGTTCCAATGCACGTACGACGCCGAGGATCTGATTATCAGCTTTGCCTTGTGGCAGACCAGGTGGCAGGGCGCCAATTTGTAATTTTGTCTGGAAGTACAAATGCCCACCGGCGTCTTTATTGCCTAATTTGGAAAGGGCAATACCTTTTTCTATCTCGTGGTGATCGATATCACCAACCAAGGCGTCGAGCGAGCGTGAAACCTGGCGCGCATTGCGTGCGACTTCAGACATGCCCTTCTTATGGTCATCAAGCTCTTCAAGCGTGATCATTGGCAAATAGACGTCGTGTTCCTCAAAGCGGAACAGGGACGTTGGGTCGTGCATCAATACGTTGGTATCTAAAACGAAGAGCTTGGTAACGCCGGCTTTATCGGCGGCACGGCTGGTACCAGATTTGTTGGGATTCTGGGCGGCTTTGGCTTTAGCCGCAACGAGATGATCTGGAGTAATGCGTGGCGCTGGGGTTGCTTTTTTTGCGACAGCAGGACTAACTGCTGGGCTGGTTACCTGGCTAACTATATTGCTGACTTTAGATGCGCCGCCAGACTCAGAAACGCTGACTTTCTTTCGATTCTGCGTAACAGCGACTGCGGGTTTGTTTTTTTCTGCAGGTGCAGCTTTCAGCGCTTTTGCGGGCTTAATGTTATCTGCCTTTGGATATTCCTTAGGTGATAGCAGAGCGGCTGGTTTTGTCGGCATTTTTGGCAATGGCATGAAAACCTCAATCAAAAAGTGAGAGCTAAAAAAATTAAAAGCCGCTGTGGCATTGCCAGCGGGAAGCTGGCTTTGCCATGGGCGGCTTTATTCAATATAAATTCTGGCGAGTTCAATTAGGTTTGGGCGCTCACAAATTCAAGTACATCATCGACGTGTCCTGCTACTTTGACGCCTCTCCATTCTTTCACTAATTTACCACTGGCGTCAATCACAAAAGTACTACGTTCTATGCCCCTTGCTTGTTTTCCGTACATATTCTTCATTTTCATGACGTTAAACATGGTGCAAAGTGTCTCGTCTGGATCAGAAATAAGCTGAAATGGCAGCGCCAGTTTATTTTTGAAACCCTCGTGAGAGCGAAGGCTGTCGCGGCTTATGCCGAAAACCTCGGTATTATTTGCCTGAAATTGTGAATGCAAATCACGGAATGCAATACTTTCTGTGGTGCAGCCCGGAGTGTTGTCTTTTGGGTAAAAATAAAAAACGATATTCTTGCCTGCGTAATCTTGTAAATGAAACGCTTTTTCGCCCGTCATCGCGGCAGAAAAATCAGGTACTAAGCAATTCAGTGCAGAAGGGGTGTCAGCCACTGTGATCTCCTAGGTTAAGGGTAGAAGAAATAGTCGCTGACAGTTTAAACCTGAGCGACCAGTTCTCCGGAGCGTCCTGGCAAGCTAGCCCAAGACAGCGGGTATACAGGTAAATCGGTGTTTTGAAGGGTTGCAAAATAGGAGGCCATAGAAACGCAGTGATAGCCTTGCTTTTGCCAACCAATCAGCAATTCCTCAAATATGGGGGCAAGTTTTTGCCCTTCAAGCTCCGCATGGAGAGTAAACACATGATCCCTAGGGTCTTTACTCAAACTCAGAATGTGACTTGCAATATTGGAGGTCGTAATTTCTGTACCATTAATAGTACGTCCCAATAATTCGTCCAGAGTTGGCAGTGTTGTGGGCATCTGTACGCAGGTGGCGACCTCGTTGTCGATTTTCAGACGATATGGACCGTATGCTGTGTTTGCCAGACTACCGTCCTCGTTGAGCATTGCTCGTCCGTCGGAAGCATAACGCATGCCGAATTGATCCAATTGCTGGAACGCATAAGCATTCATCTGCCAGCCAGCTGCACCATGCGTATCAGGAGCAACGCCAAAAATTTCTTTAAAGCGATGGTTAGCCTGTTGCAACTGGTGTTGCGTCCATTCCTTGCCACGTTGACGTACGTTGTCCTGCCAGACCACATGATCCCAGGTATGAATCCCGCATTCAAAGCCCGCTTCCTGAACAGCACGCATCTCACTCTTGCAAGCACCGATGTCTGGTGCGGGCAAGAGTACGCCGTACATCAGGGTTTTAAATCCATAATGCTCAACGACCGAGGTACGGGAAACTTTTTGGAAAAAACCAGGCCTGAAGGCGCGGCGGAGTGCCCAGCCAGTGTGGTCTTTACCCAATGAAAACAGAAATGTCGCACCGGCTTGGTGTTTCTTTAAAAGGCGCACCAGATTTGGTACGCCTTCTTTAGTGCCGCGGAATGTATCAACGTCTATCTTAAGAACAAGAGAAGGCATGTATGCTTTTTTGGCTGCTTTTTGACTTGGCTACAAATTAATCCATCAGTGCGCGTGCTTCCGCTACTTGTGAGCGGTAGGCATCAAAAATGTTGCGCATGGTGTCTTTCATGGTTGTTACTGGTTTCCAGCCCAATTCTTCACATGTGTTGGTGATTTTTGGAACGCGATTTTGAACGTCCTGGTAGCCTTTGCCATAGTACGCAGCAGAAGTTGTTTCTGTCAGTTGTACTTTTTTGACGGATTCTGCGTACTCTGGATACTCTGTCGCCAGGTCCAGCATCATGTGCGCCAACTCACGGATAGAGTAATTGTTGGTTGGGTTGCCGATGTTGTAGATTTTGCCGGAAGCAACGCCATTTTTGTTATCAATAATGCGCATCAGAGCGTCAATGCCGTCATCAATGTAGGTGAAGGCACGTTTTTGTGCGCCGCCATCAACGAGGGAGATGTTCTCACCACGGACGATGTGACCAAAGAACTGCGTCACAACACGTGAGCTGCCTTCTTTTGGTGTGTTGATGTTGTCCAGACCAGCGCCGATCCAGTTGAATGGACGGAACAGAGTGAAGTTCAAGCCTTCCATGCCATAGCCCCAGATCACGCGATCCATCAATTGCTTCGCGCAAGAGTAGATCCAGCGGGGTTTGTTGATAGGGCCGCAGATCAATTCAGATTCTTCCGGGTCGAATTCGTCGTCGTGGCACATGCCATAGACTTCAGAGGTGGACGGGAAAACCAGATGTTTGCCATATTTTGCTGCGGAACGAACGATAGGCAGGTTTGCTTCAAAATCGAGTTCAAACACGCGCAATGGTTGTTTGACGTAAGTAGATGGCGTTGCAATTGCCACCAAAGGCAAAATCACGTCGCACTTCTTAACATGGTACTCAACCCATTCTTTATTGATGGTGATGTCACCCTCAAAAAAGTGCATACGTGGATGGTTGATCATGTCGCCTAAACGCTCGGTTTGCATGTCCATGCCATAGACTTCCCAGTCAGTGGTTTCAAGGATGCGTTTGGACAAATGGTGACCGATAAAACCGTTCACGCCGAGAATGAGGACTTTTTTCATGGTGAGTTCTTCTTAAGTAAATGTTGATTGCTGTTGTGCTTTGACCGTCTTACTATCGCCGACCTTCTAAGTGGCTGTGTCTGTCAACTGCCGCAATTCTTCTGCCGAGACGATCTTGCCGTCGCAGCGTAATTCGATTATCCGCAGTGCGCGACCATCGCCGCACACGCCAAAAATGACATTATCTACTACATGTAAGCCTGTCGGCAAATTTGCAGCGGATAAATCTGATAAACGTGCTTTTTCGATAATAAAATGATGCCCAAATTGTTCAAAAAATGCGCCTGGATAGGGTGGGGCAACAGCGCGATGCAGGTTGTAGACCAAATTTGCAGTCTGATTCCAGTCTATACGACCATCTTCGGGTTTGCGACCTCCAAAATAGCTGCCTGCCGCCAGATTATTCGGGAGCGCAACAAAGCTACCATCGATCAAACGGGGCAGAGCATGCCACAATGTTTGCTCGGCAGCAACTGTGAGCTTGCCAAAAATTTCATAGGCCGTGTCATCTGGAAGAATCGGTACCGCTGTTTGGGCAATGATGGCCCCCGCATCTGGCTTGGCTGCCATTTCATGCAAAGTCGCACCAGTTTCTGTTTCGCCGTGCAACACAGCCCAATTCACAGGAACGCGGCCGCGATATTTAGGCAGCAAAGAACCGTGTAAATTGTAGGCGCCACGCTTTGCTAGTGCCAATAGGTCGACTGGCAACATGTGACGATAATAGAAACTGAAAATAAAATCAGGTGCTATTTCTGCAATTCGCGCACTTAGTTCCGGATTTTTTGGATCCGCTGGCGTTATTGTTTCGATGCCATGTTCTTTACATAAAGCCGCGACGGAATCAAACCAGATCGTTTCTGCCGGATTGTCTTCGTGGGTGACAACTAATTTAATTTGCACTCCACGCGCAAGCAAGGTTTTGATGCTGCGTACACCGACGTTGTGATAGGCAAAAACAACGGCGGTGGTTGGGGTTTGAGTCATGTCGAATTCTCGTTTAAAAGGTCTGGTCATGAACCAAACCTGCGAATGTTAGTCGCTTTGTGGTTGATCTATGCTGACATCTTGCAATATGGTTTGCACGACGTAGCGCGGACGACCACGCACTTGCTGGTAGATACGTCCAACGTACTCGCCCAGAAGTCCGATACCGAAAAGGATTACCCCCATCATAAAGAAGGCAATCGCAAACAACGTGAACAAACCCTCAGCTTCAGCACCGAATATAAACCGGCGAATCAGGAGTAAGCCAACGAGGCCACCAGATAATACCGATAAGATCATACCCAGCATAGAAAACCACTGCAGAGGCATGATAGAAAATCCGGTCATCAGATCAAAATTCAGACGGATCAAGCTATAAATCGAATACTTTGATTCGCCTGCGGAACGTTCTTCGTGCTCTACAATGATTTCTGTTGGTTTTCGCGAAAATGTGTAGGCGAGGGCAGGAACAAAGGTGTTGACTTCGCTACATTGATTTATCAGATCAATTACATTGCGACCATAGGCACGCAACATATTGCCCTGATCGGTGATTTTGATACGAGTGATCTTTTCACGGAAGCGATTCATTGCTTTCGATGCGTACGTGCGCCACGCGCTATCCTGGCGTTTGCGACGGATAGAGCCGACGTAATCATAGCCCTCACGCATTTTGTCTACCAATGCACCGATTTCTTCTGGCGGATTTTGCAAGTCTGCATCGAGTGTTACAACGATGTCGCCGCGCGTAGCCTCAAAACCAGCCAGAATCGCCATGTGTTGGCCGTAATTGCCATTGAACAGAACGACGCGGGTGACATCCGGACGTAAGCGGAACTGGTCTGATAAAATGACGGCCGTATTATCGCGGCTGCCATCATTAACAAATACCACCTCATAGCTCACACCACGCGCTGCTAAGGTATCCAGGGCCGGATAAAGACGCTCAAAAAGCTTGGCGAGGCCAGCTTCTTCGTTGTAGACAGGAATGACGACGGAGAGTTCAGGTTTCATTATATGAACGTGCAAATTTCAAAGAAGGCGGGATTTTACCGCAGACACGACTCTTTCGACATCAGCTTTTGTCATCGTCGGGAATAAAGGCAATGTCACGATCTGTTTGCCTATACGTTCTGCGATCGGGAACATGCCATCCGTAAAGCCACGTTCACGGTAGTAAGTGAACAAATGGATCGCGCGATAGTGATAACCGAGGCCGATTTTAACATCCATCATTTGCTGCATGAACGTTGCACGGTCGATGCGTTCTGGCAGTACCAGATGGAACATGTGCCAGTTAGAGTTTTCAAAATCGGCAACCGGTAACTCGGCACCAGTTTGCGCTTCAAAATCAGTGCCAAATTGCTCAAAATAGTATTTCGCCAAGTCTAAACGTTTGGCGTTAAACTCAGCCAGGTGCTTCATTTGACCCAAGCCGATCGCACCTGCGATATCAGTCATATTGAATTTGCCGCCCAATACGTCAACGTCAATGCCGTCTAATCCACTTCGGGTGACGCCTTGTAGTCGGTATTTTTCAGCCAGACGTGCTTCTTCAGCATTGTTCAACACCAGACAGCCACCTTCGCCAGTCATGATGTTTTTGTTAACCTGAAAACTAAACGATGCAAAATCGCCAAAAGAGCCAATGCGTTTGCCTTTCCAGCTGGAGCCAATGGCTTGCGCCGCATCTTCAATTACACGCAGCTTGTATTTCTCAGCAATTTCATACAATTTGTCCATGTCGCAAGGTAAGCCGCACATGTGAACCGGAATGATGGCTTTGGTGCGAGGCGTAATGGCCGCTTCCACCTTAGCTAGGTCAATGTTATGCGTCTTAGGGTCGATATCAGCGAAAACTGGAGTAGCACCGGTTTCAATAATGACGTTGGCGGTTGCCACCCACGAGTTTGGCGTTGTAATGACTTCGTCGCCTGCGCCGATGCCAGCGATGCGCAATGCGATCTCCATTGTGCAAGTGCCGGAGTTAAAGGTGCGAACGGGACGGCCGCCGAAATACTCTGATAACTGTGCTTCGAGAGCCTGAACCTTCGGTCCGCTGGTCATCCAACCGGAGCGCATTACATCGGCGACGGCGGCGATGGTTTCTTCATCCATGGTTGGTTTTGTGAACGGCAAAAATGCTAATGAATCGCTCATGACTATCCTTTTTTTGCTGAGGTTCAGTACGGGATGGTGCCACCGTCTGAACTGATTAAAACTGATTAAAATTATTAATCTGGTGTTTTTATATACTGTCCCGAGTATCGTCAAGTATATCTGGAAGATGCTTTATTGATCTTGATTTAACCAGGAATCAACTGACATACTCCCTCTAATTATTGTCAATTTAACTTTTTACAAGTAACACTACGCCAGCAATGATGACGCAAATCGCCAGAATTCTTTGCATGGAGATGACTTCGCCTAAGAAGTACCATGCACCGACTGCAGCAACGATATAGCCAATCGATAACATTGGGTAGGCAATCGACACATCTACCCGTGATAAAGCGATAATCCAGACCACCACCGAAACGACATAGCAGGTTAAGCCGCCAATGATGGGCAATTGTGTCGCCAATTTTAAGCCTATTGAAAACCAGTTTTCAGCATTCAGATGAATTGCCCCAACTGCCTTTGTGCCAGCTTTGAGCAGAATTTGTGCCACTGCATTAAGCAAGATGCCGGTGATGATGAAGCCAAAAGTTGCGAGATTCATAGTAGTTTTTGCTTATTTAAAAGTTTATTTATTATTGCTAATTAGGTGTTTTTTGCAGATTGATGGTTGCAATGATGACCCGCCTTGGATCTTGACCAATGACTCGCATAGGGATTTTTTGTTTCTGAAAATCTTCATAGATGTCAGTCCGCAAAATGGCAACAGCTGGCTCGTCATTTTGTTCATGTTTTAACCATTGTTTTACGAACTCTTCCCGCTTAGGAATCCATAATTCTGGTTGCTGTTCCAGCCCAAACGCCAGTTCGTCAGGAAACTCCACTAGTATCATTGTGCGTTGCAGATAGAAGGGCAGAGCCTGTTCATAACGACCGACCGCATAAATGGGTGTCGTTGGTGTTTTTAATTCAGCCTCAATCGCCGCAACATGTGCCGTGCCAGCCATATATTTACCGTAAGGATCGTGCCCCAGGAATGCGACTTGGCCTGCGATAAAACCGGCGCTGGCGAATGAGATGATTGCGATATCTTTTCCGCGCTTGCCTTTGGTAGCAAAAGCCCACGCTGCGGCACTGCCAACGATAACAATAGCACTCGCTGCGGCAATCCATTTTGCATAGTCTGCGTATAACGGAGCGTCGTAGGGGTCTTTGCCTAAATGAGCAATGGTATTGATAAAGGCAAGACCGACTACGCCTAACAGACCAAACAAAACGCTGGCTATTTTCAATGCATCTGGTTTGGATTCTTCAAGGTACACAGCAATCATCAATGCAAGTGCAGGAAAAATTGGCAATATATATCCCGGTAGCTTGGAATGTGAAATACTGAAAAAGAAAAAGAAAAACACAGACCATATCAATAACATCTTCAACGGCTGAAAGCCGCGCTTCTTCTCTTGAATACCTGTCCGCATCCCTTGTATCAATAATCCTATCCAAGGAATAATTCCCAGTGCGAGCAAAGTGAAAAAGTAATACCAACTGCCTTCGCGTTTATGTACATCGCTGGTAAAACGTTGAAAGTGTTCGTGAATAAAAAAGAAGTGAGGGTGTTCAGGATTACGTATGGCAATCAGGATAAACCACGGTGCGGTAATTGCAAAAAATAGAATCAAGCCTTTGCCAATGTGCAACCGTGTCCATAGAGCCCAATCGCGCGTCAATAAGGTGTAGATGACTAAGACCGCACCAGGCAGGATAAAGCCTATCAAACCTTTTGACATCGTTGCTAATGCCATACCTATCCAGCATGCGAGCATGGCAATGCGCCGTTCTTTATTGCTTGATGCTTCGTGTTGACCGAGTAGCAGGCCACACATGGCAATGGCAAACATCCCGGACAAACCCATATCCAGTGAGTTAATGTGTCCTAATCCCGCCCAATAGAAACTTGAACCCAGCACGATTGCCGCAATCGTACCAACGCGTGGGCTAAAAATCTTACGTCCTGTATAACCGACCGCTACGATGCCAATCAGAGCACTGATGCCCGTCCATAAACGCGCTTGCCAATCACCAATTCCAAACACAGCAAAAGTCAACGCGTTCATCCAGTTTTGCAGAGGCGGTTTTTCAAAGTATTTGATGCCATTCAAACGCAATGTAATCCAATCACCGGTTGCCAGCATTTCGCGCGCCATTTCTGCATAGCGGCCTTCGTCGGTGGGTACCAGTGTTCTGGCACCAAGCATGTAAAACCAGATGCACAAAAAACTAATCGCGAGCGCCCACATTACGCGTGGCGATTCTAAGGGAAGTTTTTCTGATTGATCGATTTGACTCATGCGTCTTCCATGACTAAGGCCAACGCGACTTTGCGACCTTCGGCCATTAAAATATTATAGGTACGGCAGGCTGCCTGATTGTCCATGCATTCAACCCCGATTCGGCGCGCTGTCAGTGCTGCAATCAGACGTGGATGAATAAAACGCTGTTTATTGCCCGTGCCGAGTATCACCACGTCAGGTTGGTTGGCTTCAATCTGAGCGAAATTGTCGACGGTAATGGAATCAAAATGACTGACAGGCCATTCAACTGGCTTGGTCTCAGGTAAAACGATCAGGCTATGTTTATAAGTGATAGCGTTAATTTCTACGCTATCAAGCTCGTAACCAGTGATCGTCTGATATTGTTGGGTTTGAGTGGAATGCAACTTCATATTATGGCTCTATGATAATTAATCTGCCTTGTGAGTGCGGCATTGTAACTTTTTTTCACCGAATTCCAAGAAATGCACAAATTTATTGCATTCCATCGATTCCGGATAAGTATATGTAGGTTTATGGTTATAAGCTTATATCGGAAATATCAGGCAAATCATCGAATTTGTCAGCGAAAGACAAATTTTCCTAAAACAATTTGATTAAACAGCATTCCTTGTGCAAAATGCTTCGTTCGGCAGTGCAGCAAACACGGTGGCTTATGGTCGTGTTATCTCATGCTCGCTGGCAATATGCATGCTCAATGATACAAAGGAATCTGCTAGTGCGACCTATACAAAAATCACAAAAATTAGCTGACGTTTGTTATGACATTCGTGGTCCGGTGCTGGAAAAAGCCAAGCAGATGGAGGATGAAGGGCACAAAATCATCAAATTAAATATCGGCAATCTGGCGGTGTTTAACTTTGATCCGCCTGACGAGATCGTGCAGGACATGATACGCAATATGCACAATGCCGCTGGTTATACCGATTCCAAGGGGATGTTTGCACCGCGTAAAGCGATTATGCATTACACACAGGAAAAGAAAATTCATGGCGTAACGATAGAAGATATTTATATCGGTAACGGCGCTTCTGAGCTGATCGTGATGGGGATGAACGCCTTACTCAATAATGGCGATGAGGTACTAGTCCCGGCGCCTGATTATCCTTTATGGACTGCGGCGGTCAGTTTGTCTGGTGGTAAGCCGGTACATTACGTCTGTGATGAAAGCGCAGACTGGATGCCTGATATTGACGATATCAAGAGCAAAATCACACCGAATACCAAGGCTATCGTCGTCATTAACCCGAACAATCCTACCGGCGCCTTGTACCCTGTGCCTGTATTGCAGCAAATTGTTGATCTGGCGCGCCAGCATCAATTAATTGTATTTGCGGATGAAATCTACGATAAGACTCTGTATGATGAAGCGGAACACGTCTCTATCGCTTCGCTTGCAGATGATGTGCTGTTTTTGACCTTGAATGGCCTATCAAAAAATTACCGTTCTTGCGGTTATCGCGCAGGTTGGATGGTAATTTCCGGCGAAAAACGCCACGCCAAAGATTATATAGAAGGCTTAAATATGCTGGCTTCGATGCGTTTGTGCGCAAACGCGCCGGGGCAATTTGCGATTCAAACTGCTTTAGGTGGTTACCAGAGTATTCAGGATCTGGTGGGGCCTGGCGGGCGCTTGTTAAAACAACGCGATCTGGCCCACAAACTATTGACTGCAATCCCCGGGGTGACTTGCGTCAAACCTAAAGCTGCGTTGTATATGTTTCCGAAACTGGATCCTGAGATTTACCCGATCAAGGACGACCAGGAGTTTATTCACGAACTGCTGACCGAGCAGCGCGTGTTGTTGGTACAAGGAACAGGTTTTAATTGGATCAGACCTGACCACTTCCGGGTGGTATTCTTGCCGAACACGGATGATTTAACTGAAGCCTTTGGACGTATCGAACACTTCCTCGAAACGTATCGAAAGCGTCACGGAACAAATTAATTTAACTCGACTGTTTAAACTATATGAAACCCATCAAAGTAGGTCTGCTAGGCATAGGTACCGTCGGTACCGGCACATTCCATGTATTGAAGCGAAATCAAGAGGAAATTATTCGCCGCGCCGGACGTCCGATTGAAATTATTATGGTGGCAGCCCGCAACGTTGAACGCGCTCGCGCGATTGTAGGCGATGGAGTCGAGGTAGTGAATGATCCAGCTTTGGTCGTCAATCATCCGGATATTGATATCGTCGTTGAAGTCATTGGCGGCTGCGGTATTGCTAAAGATTTGGTACTGCAAGCGATTGCCAACGGTAAGCACGTTATTACTGCCAATAAAGCTTTGCTTGCAATTCACGGTAACGAAATTTTTTCAGCCGCTCATAAAAAGGGTGTAATGGTGGCATTTGAAGCTGCTGTTGCTGGTGGTATTCCTATCATCAAGGCGCTGCGCGAAGGTTTGACAGCCAATCGTATTGAATGGATTGCTGGCATCATCAATGGCACCACTAACTTTATCCTGTCAGAAATGCGCGATAAAGGCCTGGATTTTGATACCGTGTTAAAACAAGCGCAGGCATTGGGTTACGCTGAGGCGGATCCGACTTTTGATATCGAGGGTATCGACGCTGGACATAAGGCAAGTATTATGGCTTCGATTGCATTTGGCGTGCCTATGCAGTTTGATGCTACGCATGTTGAAGGTATCTCGAACTTACAAGCGGTTGACATCCGTTATGCGGAAGAATTGGGCTACCGTATCAAGCTGTTGGGTATTACGAAGCGTACTGTCGATGGCATTGAGCTGCGTACGCATCCAACTTTGATTCCTGCAAAACGTTTGATTGCCAATGTCGAAGGTGCGATGAATGCCGTGCTGGTACAAGGCGATGCTGTCGGTGCGACGTTGTATTCTGGTAAAGGTGCTGGTTCTGAACCGACCGCTTCTGCAGTGATTGCCGATCTGGTCGATATCACGCGCCTGGCAACGGCTGATCCTGAACACAGAGTTCCCCACATGGCTTTCCAGCCGGGTTCTATCAGCAATCTGCCAATTTTGCCAATGTCAGAAATCGTGACCAGTTACTATTTGCGTATGCATGTGGAAGACCGTCCCGGCGTGCTGGCGGACGTGACTCGTATTCTGGCTGACCTGAGTATTTCTATCGATGCGATGCTGCAAAAAGAACCAGGTGATGGCGAAACTCGCACGGATATCATTATCCTGACGCATCAGACCAAAGAGAAAAATATCGTTGCAGCGATACAGAAGATTGAACAGTTATCGACGGTGTTTGGACAGGTGACTAAGTTGCGCTTGGAAGAACTTAGTTAACGCTTAAAGCTACAATATTTATGCGGTAGATTTTCTCAAAAATAGGTTAGCGACAAAAAAAGCGTGTTCATGAAATAATGAACGCGCTTTTTTTATTCAACGGCTGTTCACTCAACAAAAAAATAATCGCCAATTATTTACTCCTTCATTTAATTTTTGTTTTTTTTGTGCAATGTATTTGAGGGCTTTTCAGAAAGCACTGACCAATGATGACTTTGCCGTTTTCACGACTATTAGCCTATGGTTTGCTCGCTTATCCGCTGGCGTTTATTGCTTTGCCCATTTATGTGTATGTCCCGCAGTTTTATGCGGAACGTTTTGGTGTTTCTTTAAGTGCGGTTGGAACAGCGCTGTTAATTTCGCGTATTGCTGACGCTTTTTTCGATCCGTATATCGGTTCGCTGATTGATAAGCGGTCGCAAGGGCAGGGCTATGGACGCTATATTTTGTATGCGATTCCACTTTTGTTGATCGGCTTCTTTGCCTTATTTCACCCACCAGAAGAGCAGGGGGTGGCAATATTTAGTTGGTTTTTTGTTTCTTTAATTGTCGTCTACGCTGGATTTAGCCTTGCTAGTATTGCTTATCAGGCGTGGGGTGCGGCTTTGACGCAGTTGCCCGGCGAGCGTATGCGTTTGAGTGCGGTGCGTGAATGCTGCGGTTTGCTCGGAGTTCTGAGTGTTGCTGTGCTTGGGCAGCTGGTCACTTTCACCTGGCTATCTTTGTTGCTAGGTCTGAGCTTGTTGATAGGCGCGGCTAGTTTGTTCAGATGGATACCTGCCGTTGTACATCGTCAGGATGTGGTGAGCGCCTCATTGAGCTGGCGTGTGATGTTCAAAAATCCCGATTTTCGTAGTTTGTTCAGTGTTTTTGTCCTCAACGGTATCGCTGCTGCCATACCCGCGACACTGTTTTTGTTTTATACCAAAGATCAGTTACATCTTGCTGAGCAGTCTGGCTATCTTCTGCTGATTTATTTCATTTCGGCGGTGATTTCTATGCCTTTTTGGAGCGCGTTTGCTAAGCGAACACATGAACGAGATGCATGGTTGTTGTCGATGCTGATCACCATAGGGAGTTTTATCTGGGCATATAACCTGTCCTCATACGATTTAATCCCATTCGCGGTGATTTGCGTCTTTACTGGTTTTTCTCTGGGGGCTGATTTGGCGTTGCCCCCCGCTTTGTTGGCCGCGGTAATTCATAGAGCAGGGCACAGCGAGCGCTATGAGGGGAGTTATTTCGGCGCCTGGAGTTGGGCGAATAAAATGAATCTGGCATTAGCGGCAGGTTTGGCTTTACCACTTTTGCAGGTATTGGGTTATCAGCCCGGAACTACCTCACCCGAGGGACTGCACGCGTTATCTTCTGCTTATGCAATCTTGCCATGCGCATTGAAATGCCTCGCCGCCTTTTACTTATGGCGATCTCCGATCAGGTCGTTTTGACAAACTGATCTGAAACAGAAAGTTAACGCAGGATTTTTTCGTGAAATTCTGCCGGATGATGAGCGTGAATTTTGACCAGTGTAGATACACGGGTGCCATAACCATCTGAGACGATACACGGCGACGAGAGCAGTCGCTCCATTTCAAATGAAATTCCCGTGTCCGGTAAGCGGCAATCTGGCGCTTGGGTCGTATTGGCCAGCATTTCAAAGAACGCGTCTTCAGGCGCGAGCTGGCAAATAAGGCTGGCAAATTCTGCTTTGGTACGAACTACCTTATGCCAGCAGGTATCCAAGGCCGCGTTGGAGATGCCGTAAATGCCAGGCGGTAATGGTACGCCATTTTTTGGATTGTCGAGATGTCGATTGGAAAACCAGATCAAATCATTCTGATCGCCAACTAAAAGATTAAATCCATTGTAGTCGTCGACTTTGCCTTGAAGGCTTGCAATATATTCCTGTGCTGATAAATCAGAGCGCAGAAAATTGGACACTAACTCTCCTCGCGAAGGGGCATCATCGCGCTTTTCTGATGGTGCACGTATATTCGTTATTGCTGCAAATTTTTTCGCTGGATTGCCATCTTGGTCGCTTTGAATCCCCAGCCACGTGCCACCGGATCGCAGGTCGCGGCCGGCAAAAATCTGCGGCGAATCTGACCACCATTCTGCAGGACTTGCAGGTCGGTCGTAGAACTCGTCACGATTAGCCGCCACGACCAATGGGCTGCAAGGGAGTAATTTCCAGGCAAAAACAATCAGGCACATACATCTACATTCAAAAAAAATTCTACATGGCGTTCACTGTACTGCAAATTGGGTAAATCTGTTTGCATCAGAGCTAATTTCAGATCTTGCTCAAATGTATCAGATATGTCCTCATAAACCTCCATCCACGTATGTAAGCCATTCGTGGTATCCGGCCTTCTTTCTAAACGCGGCATATAGTTAAAACGCTGACGCAAAATTTCATTTAACTTGCGTTCTTCAATGATAATTGCAGCCTCGTGCTCTATTTTTGCTTTGAAATAGACGTAACAATTCATGTGCTTAACTTCATCGTGAAGATTGTGGCGTTGGATAAATTCAGGATGCGAATAGCATCACAAAAATTCCGTGCCAACGGCACGGTTGAAAATAATCGACTGATTAGCGTGTAATGTCTGTTATTTCGTAGGGCAAAGGTAATAATTTGACGACAGGACCATCAGGGGTGCCGTAATGTATGCCTCCTTGTTCCTGATCCGCTAATGTCATCTCGACCAAGGCAAGACTACGATGTGCATCAATGCTGGCAACATTGACGACTAGGCCGCACGATTGTTCTGAATCTGTTTCGTTGAATACTTCAGTGCCTTCTGCTAACTCTGAACTGGCAATTTCTGCCAGCGCCATGCGACGTTTCAGTTTGCCGAGATATTGACTACGCGCGACGATTTCCTGGCCTGGGTAGCATCCTTTTCTGAAATTGACACCACCAATCAATTCGAAATTGATCATTTGAGGTACAAATTTTTCTTGTGTGCGCGCTGTAATGTGTGGAACGCCCGCTTCAATTTCCGCCAGATACCAATCGTCGGTATTGGTGACTTGTAAAAGAGATTTTAATTCCAGCCAAATCCCTGAGGCGAGCGCAATTGCGCATATCCATTCGTAACGAGGATTTTGACCGTCATTGTGAAAACGTATCAATGTGCCAAACTTATTGCTGATTTTTGTATTAGGCAGTGCTGGTAAAGTCGGGAAGTATTTGTGCAAACTTGCGTTAGCTTGCGCACCACCAATCCCGAAGCAAATCGACTGATCGCTGACATCTGCCAGTTTCGCTTTCGCACGAAGGATGAACATGGTCAGGCGCTTTTGAATCGCTGGTTGCAATTCTTTTGGTAATTGCAATGTAATACCGTCTTCCGTCTTCCAGTAAAGCAGGCTTGCCAGCATCCGGCCTTTTGCCGTGCAATAGGCTGCGCGTCGCACTATTTCTGTGTTCAGATGTTCAACGTCATTGCTTAATTGATTATGTAAAAAACTCGCTGCATCGTCTCCTGTCGAGAGTATGAGGCCTGAATCGGCCACAATCGTGATGTATCCACTAGCAAACGTTGGCGTGTTCCAGATCGATGTCAATCCAGTGATTTTGCCGTTAATCAGCTCAATCTGTTGTTCGGTAAAAAAATTTTGCGACATAAATACAGTACTTTCGAATTAACTTAAGACCAACAAGATAATAATTACTTACGGCCATAATAAGAATGTGCACTTTTTCGTAAGTGCTTTAACTTAATCATGTGTTGGCTTTACAATAGCGCTCGCGCCAGGATAGGTGAATTATAGTAGCCAGCCGAAAAGTTAGCTGAAGCCAGCTTCTTTTGTTTTTAAATATATCATTTAGTGAGTATGTTTCGTTGCTTTTAGTTTATTTTCAAAAAATTAAACGTGGACAGTTGATCCCGTCAGCGCGAAAGAAGATGCTTAAATATGCAATATTTAGTACGCAGCTCGTAAAAAATTAACGTACATATCGATAATTAACGACAACCCTCCTCAATACGCTCTATGAGTCTGATTAAAAATCTTTTTATTTTGCTGGTGTTGTTGCTTGCGGCTATGGTTGGTGGTTTGATCTACTGGTCAGGTCAGGCCTTAGATACAGATGGCAAAACCGTAGAATTTACAATCAAAGCCGGTAGCGGTGTGCGAAGTGCATCGAGACAAATACAGGAAGCTGGCGTTCCGGTCCCTGCCATTTTTTTTGAGTTGTTAGCTCGTGCGAGTGGTAAAGCAAGCAAACTTAAGGCCGGTTCGTATGAATTGGATCCAGGAGAAACACCACTGCAACTGCTCGATAAAATCGTCAATGGAGAGTTTTCACAGGGCGCAGTAGCGGTGATCGAAGGTTGGACTTTTGCGCAAATGCGAAAAGCGATTGATGCAAGTCCAGATTTAAAGCATGACACCAAATCGTGGTCTGACCGGGATCTGATGAAAAAGCTCAACGCCGACTACGCTCTTCCCGAAGGCTTATTTTTTCCTGATACCTATTTATTTGCAAAAGGTACGAGCGATCTTCAGGTATATCAACAAGCATACGCGGCACAATCGAAGCGCCTCGATGATGCATGGGAAGCACGTTCCGCTGGATTGCCTTATAAAAATAAATATGAAGCTTTGATCATGGCTTCCATTATAGAAAAAGAAACCGGGCAAAAGTCGGAACGTTCTATGATTTCCGCGGTATTTGCTAATCGCCTGAAAAGCGGCATGTTGTTACAAACTGATCCCACCGTGATTTACGGCATGGGTGAGCGCTATCAAGGTAAAATTTACAAAAAAGATTTATTGACTGATACACCTTATAACACTTACACACGAGCTGGCTTGCCACCGACGCCAATTGCTTTGCCTGGGCTGGCTTCCTTAACTGCTGCTTTAAATCCAGCACAAAGTGAAGCGCTATATTTTGTCGCACGTGGTGATGGCACTAGCGTATTTTCGGATAATCTGAGTGAGCATAATCGGGCAGTAAACAAGTATCAACGCTAAAAATAGAATGCAAGAATGAAACCTACCGCAAAATTTATCAGCTTTGAAGGCATTGACGGTGCCGGAAAATCGACTCATATTGCCTACGTCGCTGAACGTTTGCAACAAGCCCTGGCAGTGCATGATGTTAAGGTGTTCAGTTCTCGCGAACCGGGTGGCACACCTTTAGGCGAAACTCTACGCGAAGTTTTACTGCAACAAAAAATGCATCTGGAAACAGAAGCTTTATTGATGTTTGCCGTGCGCCGTGAACATATTGCGCAATTGATAGAGCCCGCATTGTCCCGCGGCGATTGGGTGATTTCTGATCGTTTTACCGATGCTAGTTTTGCTTATCAAGGCGGTGGTCGACATTTGTCCCTTGATAAACTCAACGCGCTGGAGCAATGGGTGCATCCGCATTTGCAGCCCGATTTAACCTTGTTGTTTGATGTGCCGTTGGATGTGGCGCGTGCTCGTTTGGATGCAACGCGTCAGTTGGATAAATTTGAGCAAGAAAAGGCTGATTTCTTTGCAGATACCCGCAATGAGTATTTGCGCCGTGCGGCAGAATTTCCTGATCGCTTTCGTATTATTGATTCGACGCAAACGATAGCTGAGATTCGCCAGCAGCTAGATGTGCTGATCGATGTTCTGTTAGCTTCTTCCATGAAGGTCGCATGAGTAACCCGTTATTTACCTGGCAAAATCAGGCATGGGATTATTTCCAGTCCTTACGCGCACGTATGCCGCATGCTTTTTTGCTGTATGGACCGCAGGGTATAGGTAAGACCTTGTTCGCTGAGCACATGGCGCAGTCTTTATTGTGTGATCATCCTGATACTGACGGCCATGCTTGCCAAACATGCGGGTCTTGCGGCTGGTTTAGCCAGTATAGCCATCCAGATTACAGACGGGTTCGTCCCGAGTTAATGGATGAAGAAGAAGCATCATCAAACGAAGCTGAATCCGAAACGACGAGTAAGACTACCAAGGCGAGTAAAACACCCTCAAAGGAAATCGTTATTAATCAGATACGAGGGCTGTCTGATTTTATGAATATTTCTACACATAGACAAGGTAAGCGCGTCATTGTCTTGTATCCCGCTGAGGCATTGAATGTTCCTGCCGCAAATGCTTTGCTGAAGTCGCTTGAGGAACCAAGTGCGGATACTGTCTTTATTCTTGTCACCAACAGTCTGGATAAATTATTGCCGACGATACTTTCACGCTGTCATAAATTTGCCTTGGGCATGCCCGAGCGTGAGGAGGCGCTGGGGTGGATGCAAGCGCAAGGCGCAAAAGATGCAGATATGTGGCTGGCACAGCAAGGTGGAGCACCACTTGCTGCGCTGGAGATGTCGCAATCTGATAATCGTGCAGAGTTAGATGAGTTTTTGCGGCAACTGAGCAAACCAGGTGCAGACAATAGTCTTAAATTGGCTGATAAAATGCAAAAAATGGAGATGCCAATCACGATTGCCTGGATGCAGCGTTGGCTTTACGATATATTTTCTTTTAAACAAAGTGGCAGAATCCGGTATTATCCTCGCTATGAAAGAGAATTAAAGGCCTTGGCAGCAAGGATTGATACGGATTCTTTATTGAAAATCATCAAGAATACGAATGAACGCCAGGCAATTGCTAGTCATCCTTTGTCAGCCAAGTTATTTTTAGAAGATATGTTGCTGGAGTATTCTGCACTCTTCGCTTAAACCCCGCGGAAGCACAAAATGTCCGATTTATCATCAGATTCAGGTATCCCCAATGCTCCCAATCGCCCATCGGTGTTATCGCTGGCGATTAAAGAAAAAGCTGCTTTGTTTGCCGCGTACATGCCCTTCCTGAAAAATGGTGGGATTTTCGTGCCAACCAACAAGAATTACAGAATTGGTGAAGAAATTTACCTTATTCTGACTTTGCTGGATGATCCAGCCAAGTACCCGATTGCTGGTAAGGTCGCTTGGATTACGCCGGCAGGTGCTGGTAATAACAAGTCACAAGGTATCGGTGTTCACTTTCCGGATGACGAAAGTGGTAAACGTATACGCTTGCGTGTTGAGGATGCCCTTGGCGGTGCTTTGCGTTCCAGTCGGGCCACACATACCATTTAATGCATGATGTCTGAAGAATTTGCTTACCGGATCGCCAGATTCGAGGATTTACCCGCAATTGTTGCAATCTATAACTCCACGATTGCATCGCGGCAGGTGACTGCTGATACTGAACCTGTGTCTGTCGAATCCCGGCACACCTGGTTTTATGAACATACGCCAGACCGACGTCCGCTCTGGGTGAGCGAGCGAGATGGTAAAATTACCGGGTGGCTTTCTTTTTCCAATTTTTATGGTCGTCCAGCGTATGCAGGAACGGCTGAGTTATCGATCTATTTGCATGAGGACGCGCGTGGCCAGGGATTAGGGCGACGCTTTCTGACGCAGGCGATAGCTCATGCGCCCACAATTGGTGTGCATACTTTATTAGGCTTTATTTTTGGCCACAACACTCCCAGTCTTAAATTGTTTGAAACATTTGGCTTCGACACATGGGCAAATATGCCTCGTGTTGCAACGCTGGATGGTATAGAACGAGATTTAATTATTCTTGGAAAACGCGTCGATTGACTTCATTTTTAACAATAAAAATAAGGAGAACTCTCGCCAATACGCAGGTCCGGAGCTAGATTTTTTTATGTCTTTTAGCTTTCTTTGCTGCAATTTTGTTTGAGTTCTTAAAAGTCTTAGTCGTTATTATCACGGCAACTTGCAGCAGCAAGTTGCCTTTCATTTTTTTATAGGAATTTCATCATGCTCAGCTATCGCCATGGGTTTCATGCTGGCAATCATGCCGACGTGCTCAAACACTTTGTGTTGATCCAACTACTTCAATATATGAATCAGAAGGATGCAGCGTATACCTATGTGGATACGCATTCAGGTGCAGGCTTGTATGCCCTCGACAGCGGGTATGCAAGCAAAAACGCGGAATTTGAAACTGGTATTGCCCCGCTATGGGATAAAAAAGATTTGCCACCTGCTTTGGCTGACTATATGGATTTAGTGAAAGCCTTAAATCCTAGTGGCAAGATGCGGTATTACCCGGGTTCACCTTACTGCGCTGACAAAGTCATGCGTGAACAGGATCGCTTACGTTTATTTGAATTGCATCCGAGTGAAATCAAAATTCTGAGTGAAAATTTCAGAAAACTTGATGCACACGCTGCAGAGCAGGGCCGCCGTCCAACGGTGCGTGGCAAACGTGTGATTATTTCTGATGGAGATGGTTTTGAGAGCCTGAAAGCTTTATTGCCACCACCATCGCGCCGCGGGTTGGTGTTAATTGATCCGCCATATGAAGTCAAAGATGACTATCGCCGCGTCAAGGTAGCACTTGAAGACGCATTAAAGCGTTTCCCATCGGGCACTTATGCAATCTGGTATCCATCCTTAAATCGTCAGGAATCCCGTCAATTGCCTGATAAATTAAAACGCCTGCCAAGCAAGGATTGGTTAAACGTTACTTTATCCATCAGTGGTCCTACGCCAGATGGTTTTGGCTTGCATAGTAGTGGCATGTTCATTTTGAATCCACCATGGACTTTGATGGCGACTTTGAAAGAAGTCATGCCATATTTGGTTGCGGCTTTAGGAACAGATAAGGAGGCGAATTTTGTATTGGAGTCCGGGGCACCAGTCACTGGCGCTGGTACCAATTTGCGACCGAAACGCACTTAAAACTCAGATAAAGGCGTGAAGTCATCTTTGCGTTAAGAAAGGCGAGGTAGAGCGATACGATATCGTTTTATTCTCGCCTTTTTACCTTTTGTTAAACTGAATGTGACATTTTTGAGCACTTTTTGAGACGCTTTTTTGCGCGTTGCAATATCGTTATCATCACTGTTTTAATGAGGTAATTGCAGTATGTGGCGTGTTTTATAGTTGGAAATGCTGCTGCGCGGCAAAAATAGTGATTGACGAATTAGAACGGTCGTACAAAAATCGGTAGGCCGTTCTGACTTACACGATGGCGGATAGTGCATTGGTGGTAAGTATCGTGTGAGATCAGGTTAAACAATGACGGAACGTGATAAAAAGACGAGTGACAGACCAGCAGCATTTTTTTTGAGGAGCGCAAATGTCAGTGCATGCAATGAGTCCGGTATTGGGTCAGATGATGAACAAACCTATGCTGATCTCCAGCATTATCGAACATGCAGATCGATACTTTGGAAAAAATGAGATAGTATCGCGGCGGGTGGAAGGGGACATGCACCGCTACAACTACACGCAATGTCACCAGCGTACAAAAAAGTTGGCTAATGCACTAAAAAAATTACAAGTACAACTCGGCGATCGCATCGCAACTTTGGCTTGGAATGGCTATCGTCACCTGGAAATTTATTATGCCGTCTCTGGCTCTGGGGCGGTTTTGCATACCGTGAATCCACGTCTGCATCCAGAACAAATTTCTTACATCGTCAATCATGCAGAAGATCAGTATCTGTTTTTTGACATCACTTTTTTACCCATTATTCACGCCATCGCACCGCTTTGTCCAAACGTCAAAGCATTTGTCATGATGTGTGATCGCGATCGTATGCCAACGGATGGCAAAATCGCGAATCTCTTGTGCTATGAAGACTTGATTAATGACAATAATGATGATTTTGTCTGGCCGATGTTTGATGAAAATTCTGCATCCAGTCTTTGTTATACCTCTGGAACAACGGGGCATCCAAAAGGAGCTTTGTACTCGCACCGATCAACGATCTTGCATTCTTATGCCTCGGCGTTGCCAGATGGCCTTAACGTATCAGCGCGTGATTCAATTTTGCCAGTGGTGCCAATGTTCCATGTTAACGCATGGGGATTGCCTTATTCCGGTCCACTCACAGGCGCTAAGCTTGTTTTCCCCGGACCGCATCTCGACGGTAAATCGCTCTACGAATTATTCGAGCAAGAGCAGGTTACTTTTTCAGCAGGCGTTCCAACCGTGTGGTTGGGCTTGTTGACCTATGTCGGTCAGAATGATTTGAAATTTTCCAGTTTCAAACGGACCGTTATTGGCGGCTCTGCTTGCCCGCCAGCCATGATGAAAACTTTGCGCCACACTTATGGCGTGGAAGTTGTGCATGCATGGGGAATGACCGAGATGTCGCCGCTGGGAACCGCATGTACTTTACTCTCCCGACACAATGATCTGAGTGAAGAGGAAAAAGAAGTAATATTGGCAAAGCAAGGGCACGTCCTGTATGGCGTAGATATGAAAATCGTCGACGACGCCGGTAAAGAATTGCCTTGGGATGGAAAGACTTACGGCAATTTGCTCGTCAAGGGGCCGTGGATTATTTCTTCTTATTTTAAAGGCGAGGGCGGAAATGTATTGCAAGACGGATGGTTTCCGACTGGGGATGTCGCTACCATCGACGTTGATGGTTATATGCAAATCACAGATAGAAGCAAAGACGTGATCAAATCCGGGGGCGAATGGATCGGTACAATTGATCTGGAGAATGTGGCCGTTTCACATCCTGCCGTATTGCAGGCGGCGTGTATTGGTGTGTTTCATCCAAAATGGGACGAGAGGCCTTTGTTATTGGTCGTCAAAAAACCTGGTGCCGAACTGACAAAAGAAACTTTACTTGAATTTTTTGAGGGACGTGTCGCGAAATGGTGGACACCTGATGATGTGGTGTTCATCGACGCTTTGCCTATGGGGGCGACAGGGAAGATTTTAAAAAATAAACTCAGGGAACAATTTAAAGATCATCGATTGCCCACGGCATAAGGCTGAAAGGCGTTGCTGCAAGAAAATCACATTTTTTTCAGCAACGCCTGTTTTTTTGTATGTTTGGATGTTCAGTTTCAGGAGTGTAGCGAATAGAAGATCGTAGATGTCAGTAGTTCAGCAGGGTGAATATCGTTTTCCACAATACCATCATTGGAGAGAAACAAATGGCCTTCCCACTTCGTGTTTCAATTGTTGCAGTTTCATTGACCTTGCTTGCCCCATTATCAATGGCGGAAACGATCAAAATCGCTTATATCGATCCTTTATCTGGCCCGTTTGCTCCAGTTGGTCAAAATATTCTGAACTCATTCCAGTACGTTGCTGATAAAGCGAATGCTGAAAAGTGGGCTGGTAACAATACATTTGAAGTGGTAGGCTTTGACAATAAGGCTAGCCCGCAAGAATCCTTAAACGTACTTAAAACGGTGATTGACAAGGGCTTTCGCTACATCACTCAAGGCAATGGATCAGGCGCAGGGCTGGCTTTAATGGACGCAGTGAATAAATATAATGAGCGCAATCCTGGTAAAGAAATTGTGTATCTGAATCACGCCGCCGTTGATCCTGACATGACAAACAGCAAATGTAGTTTCTGGCATTTCCGTTTTGATGCCAATTCTGACATGAAGATGGAAGCCTTAACCAGTTATCTGGTCAACGATAAAAGCGTAAAGAAAGTCTATGTTATTGGGCAGAATTACTCTTTTGGACAGCAAGTGAGTCGTGCTGCAAAAGAATATTTGGCTCGCAAACGCCCTGATATTCAAGTAGTTGGCGACGATTTGCATCCTATCGGTCAAGTCAAAGACTTTTCCCCTTACATTGCCAAAATTAAAGCCTCTGGCGCTGACACCGTTATTACCGGTAACTGGGGTGCAGATCTCGCTTTGCTGATTAAAGCTGCAAAAGATGCTGATCTAAAAGCGAACTTTTTTACTTATTACGCATCCACAACCGGCGTCCCTACTGCAATGGGTCCGGCGGGTATTGATCGCGTCAAATATGTCGCCTACTGGAACACCAACAATGAAGGCTTTGTAGGTAAGGATATTGTTCAAGGTTTCAAAGCCAAATACAAAGACGACTACTATTCAATGGCAACCTATTCAATCCTGACCGCCATGTCGCAAGCGGTAAAGCAAGCAAAATCAATCGATCCGGTGAAAGTGGCATTTGCCTTGGAGGGAGCAAATTTCAAGAGCCTCAATGGCGATGTCAGCATGCGCAAAATGGATCACCAATTGCAGCAACCTTTGTACATAGCAACTTGGGTGAAAACCAACGGCAAAGACGTTTTTTTTGATCAGGAAAACACCGGCCTCGGGTGGAAGACAGATATCAAAATCGATTCCTATGTTGCCTCACAGCCTTCGTCTTGTCAGATGAAGCGACCTGGCTAAGTCCAATTCAAAAAAGGGTGGCGTCAGAAGTAAAATGCCGCTCTTTTTTGTCAGTCGATGCTGCAATTGTGCAGACGGTTTCCGGACGATTTGCGGTACGTTCATTAAAGAGGATTGTGTACCTTGGAATTTACTCTGATTACTTTGCTCAACGGCGTAAGCTATGGGCTGCTATTGTTTATGTTGTCCTCGGGTTTGACTTTAATCTTTAGCATGATGGGGGTGCTTAATTTTGCCCATGCCAGTTTTTATATGCTGGGTGCTTATTTTGCTGCAATGCTGAGTGCGCATTTCGGGTTCTGGTCTGCATTAGTCCTGGCGCCAGTTGCCGTCGGCATATTGGGGAGTTTGGTCGAGCGTTTTGGATTACGTAAAGTCCATCAATATGGTCACATTCCGGAGCTTTTATTTACTTTTGGTTTGTCATACGTGATTCTTGAGGTTGTCCAGCTCATCTGGGGTAGAGCTAGTATCCCCTATGCGATTCCGGCTGAACTCGATGGTCCTCTTTTTACGCTCTATACAACGACCTTTCCTAAATACCGTGCATTTATGATGTTGGTTGCGATGGTGATGCTACTTGCGATCTATCTATTGCTGACTAAAACCCGAATCGGTTTAATTATTCAAGCGGCCCTGACGCATCCAGATGCAGTTGAGGCGCTCGGTCATAACGTCCCGCGCGTTTTTATGCTGGTGTTCGGCGGTGGTTGCGCATTGGCGGGGCTGGCGGGTGTGGTTGGCGGGAATGCGTTTGTGACTGAACCTGGCATGGCCGCAACGCTGGGTAGCATCATCTTTGTCGTGGTCGTCGTTGGCGGGATGGGCTCCTTGGGTGGCGCTTTTATTGCATCTCTGCTCATCGGCATATTGCAAACCTTTGCCGTCGCTCTTGACTATTCTCTCGCTAGTGTCCTGAAAGTTATTGGTATCGCCGTGCAAATGAATTCACCATGGTATTCCCTTTTAAGTTTAACCATTTCTCAGGTAGCGCCAGTAATGCCTTATCTGTTGCTGGTACTGATCCTGATTTTCAGGCCACGTGGTTTATTGGGTACGAGAGAGGGGTAGATCATGAAACAACACATACTTTCTCGCTTAGGCGGGACGTTGTTGGTGTGGTTTAGTTTCGCAGTTTTGCTGGTCCTTGCCCCAAAAATCTTTAATCAGGGGGCATCGCTGTCCTTGTTATCGCAGATGGGTACGTTGATGATTTTTGGTTTGTCCTTCAATATGCTATTGGGGCAAGGCGGCATGCTGTCGTTCGGGCATGCCGTGTATTCTGGTTTAGGCGCTTTCTTCGCTATTCATGCGATGAATTTCGCGGCCACCGGTGTGGTGACTATTCCAGTAAGTATTATTCCTCTTATTGGTGGTATCGCGGGATTGTTTTTTGGCCTGTTATTTGGCTACGTTACGACCAAAAAATCTGGTACGACATTTTCTATGATCACGCTTGGCATGGTGGAGTTGGTATTTGCCTGTTCTTTGATGTTCCCTAAATTTTTTGGAGGAGAAGGCGGAATCACAACGAATAGGGTAATGGGCGATGCTTTTCTTGGGATTACTTTCGGGCCACAAATTGAGGTCTACTATTTAATCGCGTTCTGGCTCTTCATCAGTACTGTGGCAATGTATGCGTTTACCCAGACGCCATTGGGGAGAATGATTAACGCGGTCAGAGATAACCCGGAACGGGCTGAATTTATTGGCTACGACACGCAATGGGTGCGTTACCTGACCTTGATACTTTCCGCCTTTTTTGCTGGCATTGCAGGTGGTTTGTCAGCGATTAATTTTGAAATAGTGACGGCTGAGAATGTCAGCGCGCTACGCTCTGGTGCCGTTTTGCTATTTAGCTTTATCGGCGGCATTGGTTATTTTTTTGGGCCAATGATAGGCGCAGTGGTCGGTGTCTTCTTAACGGTGATGCTGTCTGATTTTACTAAAGCTTGGCAATTCTATTTGGGGATATTTTTTATTTTGATTGTGATGTTTGCCCCTGGCGGTATTGCTGGTATTTGCGCATCTTACTATCGCATGTTTAAATTTGGGAAGTTTCGACAAATCTGGCCTTCGTTCTGGAAGATATTTTCTGCTGTGCTATTGATTACTGCAGGCAGCATTCTTGCGGTTGAGATGTTGTATCAGCGCTCACTCGGAGGCGATCAGGATCCAGTTGTGAAGATCGCAGGAGTCGCATTTAACGCATTTGAAAGTACACCGTGGTTCATCGCTGCATTTTTTTGTTTGATGGGAGGACTGGGATTTCTCTATACGCAATCCAGGTTCCTGTTTGCATGGAATACCGCGCTCGCTGAAATAGAAGTGACTACCTCAAAGGGGGATGAATGAGTCAGTTTGCGCTGGAATTAAAGGATGTTCGCAAAAGCTTCGGTTCAGCCGAAATTATTCGGGGTGCAAGCTTGCAGGTTGTTAAAGGCGAACGCGTAGCGATAATAGGTCCGAACGGAGCCGGAAAATCGACCTTGTTTAACTTGATTTCGGGGCGTTTTGGCATTACATCTGGTGAGATTTTACTCAATGGAAATAGTATTGATGGTTTAGCGCCATATCAAATAAATCGGCGTGGCCTGTCCCGTAGCTTTCAGATCACCAATATCTTCCATCGCCTCAGTGTGTATGAAAATTTGCGCTGTGCCGTTTTATGGTCTTTGGGCTACAAGTACTCATTTTGGCAACGTTTAAACGGTTTGAAAGATGTGCACGAGTTGGCAATGAATGTGATGGCGCAAATTGGTTTGCAAGCCCGCAGCAATGTCACTGCCGGATCGCTGACGTATGCCGAACAGCGGGCGCTGGAAATCGGCATTACTGTCGCCGGTGGCGCAGAAGTTATTTTGCTTGATGAACCAACGGCTGGGATGAGTCGTTCAGAGTCCGATGCCGCCGTTGAGTTGATCCGTAAAATGACAGCAGGCAAGACATTATTAATGGTAGAGCATGACATGAGCGTGGTATTTGGCTTGGCCGACAAAATCGCTGTTGTAGTTTATGGTGAGGTCATTGCTTGCGATACGCCGCAAAATATTCGTCAAAATCAGCAAGTGAAAGATGCTTATTTGGGCGGGCACGCGCCGATGGAGAATGCCGCATGAGTGCACTGCTCGAAGTCAAAGATTTACACGCGTTCTATGGGAAAAGTCACGTTTTGCATGGCGTTAATTTACGGGTCAATGAAAACGAAATCGTTAGCTTGCTTGGGCGTAATGGTGTCGGCCGTTCGACGACCGTTAAATCGATTATGGGACAGGTGCAAACGCAAGGTGCAATTCATTTTAAGTCGCAGCAGATCAACGGCTTTAAAGCATTTCAGATTGCGCATAAAGGTATAGGCTATGTACCGGAAAATCGCGATATTTTCCCTACACTGACGGTAGAACAGAACCTGTTACTTGGACAGAAGAGCGGTAAGCTTGCCCATACACCGGCGCGGTGGTGTATCGACGATATGTACCAGATGTTTCCACGCCTTAAAGAGCGTAGAAATACGATGGCGGGGGTCATGTCTGGCGGTGAGCAACAAATGTTGACCTTGTGTCGCACATTAATGGGAGATCCTGATTTGATCATGATCGACGAGCCTACCGAAGGCCTGGCGCCAATGATCGTCAAATTGGTGGCTGAATATCTTGAGGAACTGCGTCGCCGGGGTATTTCTGTTTTACTGGTGGAACAAAAATTAGCAATCGCTTTACAGATTTCTCAGCGCGTCTACGTTATGGGGCACGGTTCTATTGTCTTTGAAGGAACTCCAGAAGATCTGATGGCGAATGACAAAATCCGGCAGGAGTGGCTGGAAGTTTAGTGGATCTTTGCGTAGAGATTTGCCCGTTTTTAACAGATTTCAAATAAAAATAATACGATCGTACTATTTTGAGTTATAGTAAAACCTGATTTGCGTACACCGCCATGTTTGATCACCGTCTTTATGTGTTTTTAGACTGACAAACACGGTATTCAAACTGCATATATTTAGGAAGAGACATGAGCGCAGAATACAAAGCAGAAGGCAATATTGCCGTCATTACCCTAACTAATCCTCCGGTCAACGGACTAGGTTTTGCGACCAGACATGCGATCGTTGAAGGCATGAAGCTGGCATTGAACGATGATGCGATTACAGCGATCGTTATTACCGGTGCTGGAAAAGCCTTCTCTGGCGGGGCTGATATCAAAGAATTTAACTCTCCGAAAGCATTTGCTGAGCCAAGTTTACACACGGTGATTAACGTGCTGGAATCATCCGAAAAGCCGGTGATTGCGGCGATTCATAGCGTTTGCATGGGCGGCGGTCTGGAATTGGCGTTGGGTTGCCATTATCGGCTTGCCAGCCCGGGTGCGCAAATCGCATTACCAGAAGTAAAATTAGGTATTTTGCCGGGCGCTGGCGGTACGCAGCGTTTGCCACGGGTTGTTGGCTTGGAGCTGGCACTCAATATGATTGTTTCAGGTACGCCAATAGCTTCCGAGAAGCTGGCAAAAACCGCGCTCTTTAATGAGGTGGTTGAGGGCGATCTGATGCAAGCCGCTTTTGCATTCGCGAATAAAGTTGCGGCAGTTCGCCCGTTACCGAAGGTACGCGACATCAAAGTCGATTATCCAAATTACGAAGCCTTTTTGCAATTTTCTCGCAATACCGTGCGCGCCATGTCAGGGCCTTTCCCCGCACCTCTGAAATGTGTCGAAGCCGTTGCCGCTGCCGTTACCAAGAGGTTTGACGATGGCATGAAGCTCGAACGTGATTTGTTCCTGGAGCTGGTGCAATCGACGGAATCCAAGGCGTTGCGTCACGCGTTTTTTGGTGAGCGTGCCGCTAGTAAGCTGCCTGACGTACCGGACGATACACCGGTTCGCCCGATTAAATCAGTCGCAGTCATTGGTGCTGGTACCATGGGCGGCGGTATTGCAATGAACTTCGCTAATGCGGGCATTCCGGTACAAATTTTGGAAATGAAGCAAGAGGCCTTGGATAAAGGTCTGGCAACGATACGCAAGAATTACGAAAACACCCTCAAAAAAGGCAAACTCACGCAGGAAAAATTCGAGCAGCGCGTGGGCTTGATCACCGGCACGCTTTCGTATGAAGAAATCGCTCAAGCCGATTTAGTGATTGAAGCGGTGTTCGAAGACATGGGCGTCAAAGAGCAAGTCTTTAAAAAACTCGATGAAGTTATGAAGCAGGGCGCGATTCTGGCCTCCAATACATCAACCTTGGACCTGGATAAAATCGCTGATTTCACTAAGCGTCCTCAGGATGTCATCGGCACCCACTTTTTCAGTCCGGCGAATGTGATGAAATTGCTGGAAATCGTCCGCGGCAAAAAAACTGCAAATGACGTTCTGGCGACTATCTTGGGCATTTCCAAGAAAATCAAAAAAACGGGGGTGGTGTCTGGTGTCTGCGACGGCTTCATTGGCAATCGCATGATAGAACAGTACAGCCGCCAGGCGGGCTTCTTGTTGGAAGAAGGATGTACGCCTGAACAAGTTGATAAGGCAGTTGAAAAACTCGGTTTCGCTATGGGTCCTTTCCGCATGGGTGATCTGGCTGGTAACGATATCGGCTGGTATATCCGTAAACGTCGCTATGTCGAAAAGCCACAAATAACTTATTCCAAAACGGCCGACTTATTGTGTGAGATGGGGCGTTTCGGGCAAAAAACTGGCGCCGGTTGGTATGACTATAAACCCGGTGACCGTAAGGCTTATCCATCATCAGTCGTGAATGATATGATCGTCAAACACTCAGCAGATCTGGGAATTACGCGCAGAAAAATCTCTGACCAGGAAATCGTTGAACGCTTGATTTATTCACTCG
Organism: Cognatundibacterium jejuense; assembly: GCF_014284255.1. Lineage (GTDB taxonomy): Bacteria > Pseudomonadota > Gammaproteobacteria > Burkholderiales > Burkholderiaceae_D > Undibacterium > Undibacterium jejuense. The sequence goes on along the minus strand of NZ_JACOFV010000007.1, from coordinate 63,423 downwards.
TTAATGAAGCTGCGTATATATTGGAAGAGGGTATTGCAACACGCGCTTCTGATATCGATATGGTGTACCTGACTGGTTATGGTTTCCCATTGCATACTGGTGGTCCAATGTTCTATGCCGATACAGTTGGCTTGCCAAATGTGGTGATGGCAATGGCGAAATATGCCAAAGGACGCCATGGTGACGCCTGGAAGCCTGCGCCATTACTGGCAAGGCTGGCGGAGGAAGGGAAAACGTTTAACTGATCTGGCGAGATGAGCGAGTTTTTCAAGTCGCCCCCTGATATATTGATGTGTTGCCTTAAAAAGCGCGGTCTTAGTACCGCGTTTTTTTATCCAACTACGCATCGCGCGAGATGTTCTGACGGCGTTGCGTCTATCTGCTAAACTGACTCGCATTTTAGTTGCCGGAACCCCTATGTTAATCGACCAATACCTCTCCCGGAGCGGGATTCAAAAACAAGACTTGCCTTCAGATTTTTCTACGCTATTTGCCGGATACCAGAGTCAATTAAATAACTTGGCTCAAGCGTCGCCAGAGAACATCAAATGGCAATACCAGGTGCCAGAATTGGGTGAGGGCGGTTCTTGTTCTATCTTCGATCAATTGGCAGCGGAGCCTTATGATTTGTCAGTGATACTCGGCGGTAAAACAGCAGCCAACGTCCAGATGCTTGGTCAATTGCAAAGTATCGTCGATTTCTATCAGCAGCAAAGTGCAAGTCAATGGTTTGGTGTTTACCAGAAGCGTCAGAACCAACAAGGTGACACGGTCTTGGTGAAGCTGGCTTATTTCGGAGCAGCTTCACGTGCTGAATTTCCTTTGACGCAAGAGTTTGCAGCAATGAGTAATAACAGCACAGTTGGTATGACAGGAAAAGCACGGATTATTAACGACGTTGGCGTTTATCTGGCTGCAGGGGGCGAGTATTACACTTGCGATCCCAAAGTGCAGTCAGAAGCTTGTTTGCCACTATTGGCCGATGATGGTAGTGTGATAGGCATTATTGATTCCGAAGCTTTTTCAAAAAATATGTTTATTGAAAAGGAATTAGCGTTGCTTTTATCTGTTGCGACAGCTTTGGCTGTGATACTTCAATCTTAATCATGGCTACCAAGGCTGCTGCCAGTGAGTCCTTATCGTCTGTAGAAATTACATGGAAAATTCAGAAGCTTTTGAGCGTCACCATTTATTGATTTATTTAGTTAAATGGCTACCATTGGCAGCCTTGGTTGCCTTGTTGGCGGGCACAGCTTCTGCGTTTTTCTTGTTTGCGCTGGAATGGGCGACTGCCACGCGCATTGCGCATCGTGAATTGATGCTGGCTTTGCCTCTTGCTGGTTTTTTTGTCGGTTGGCTGTATCTGCGTTTTGGTCAGCAAGTGGAGGCAGGGAATAATTTATTGATCGATGAAATCCATGACCCCAAAAAAGTGATTCCTTTGCGCATGGCACCCTTGGTGCTCGCAGGTACCGTGATTTCTCATTTGGTTGGGGCATCAGTTGGGCGTGAGGGAACCGCCGTGCAAATGGGCGGCGCATTAGCAGATCAGCTGACGCATGTATTTAAGCTCAAGTCCGAGGACAGGCGAATTTTGTTAATGGCTGGGATTAGTGCAGGTTTTGCTTCGGTTTTCGGTACGCCACTGGCCGGTGCGATTTTCGGACTTGAGGTGTTGGCGATTGGCAGATTGCGATTTGATTCTTTGTTGCCTTGTCTGATCGCTGCCGTGGTCGCCGACCAGGTAGGTTTATTATGGGGTGTTCATCATACGCATTATCATATCGCTAATATTCCTGGCTTTAACGCCTGGATTGTTTTGGCAATATTATTTGCCGGAGCGGTGTTTGGTTTGACTGGACGCGTGTTTGCTACGCTGACGCATGGTCTGAGTACCTTGATGAAAGACTCAATCGGTTATGCGCCATTGCGACCGTTTCTTGGCGGTATCGTTGTTGCCAGCGTAGCTTATTTTTTTAACGCTGATCGGTTTATTGGTCTTGGAATACCGGGCATTGTTGATGCGTTTGCGCATCCGCTTGCCTCGTACGATTTTGCGGTTAAAGGTTTATTTACCATCGCCTCTCTTGGAACCGGTTTTAAAGGTGGTGAGGTGACGCCTTTATTCTACATTGGTGCTAGCTTGGGAAATATTCTGGCGCCTTTCCTGCATTTACCGTTTGCCTTACTGGCTGGTTTGGGGTTTGTGGCGGTTTTTGCTGGTGCTGCGAATACGCCAATTGCATCCACATTTATGGCGATAGAACTATTTGGTGCTGATATTGGCGTTTACGCCGCCTTGGCTTGTGTTGTTAGTTATTTATTTTCTGGCGATACAGGAATTTATCGCGCTCAAAGAAAAGCTCAGGCAAAGCATCAGGCAACGCTCGAATCAAACTGGTGATGAGGTTTTTAACTGCAATTTAGATAATATTTTTGTAGTAAATCCACGGATTGCTTGAGCATTGCGGCAGGGTCTCAGTGTTTTCCTGTCGATACTTGAATTTGAGTCGACTTCACTTAAGATAAAACGTTGAGTGATTTCAAATCACGGCTTTATTTTGCCACTCTCCTTTGGGGGACTAAAATCCTGGCTGCAAGCGATGTTATAATTTAAGGTTAATTCATATCTTTATCGCAAAAGGTTTTCTGTGCTATCTACCGCTAACATTACCATGCAGTTCGGCCCTAAGCCGCTGTTTGAAAACATCTCCGTCAAGTTTGGCGAAGGCAACCGTTATGGCTTAATTGGTGCCAATGGTTGCGGCAAATCGACTTTCATGAAAATTCTGGGTGGTGACCTCGAGCAATCCTCTGGTACCGTCATGCTGGATCAAAACGAACGTCTCGGTAAATTGCGCCAGGATCAGTTTGCATTTGAAGATATGCGTGTGCTTGATGTCGTCATGATGGGCCATACTGAAATGTGGGCTGCTATGGCTGAACGCGACGCGATCTACGCCAACCCAGAAGCAACTGATGACGATTACATGAAGGCGGCTGATTTAGAGGCGAAGTTCGCTGAATATGACGGCTATACTGCGGAAGCTCGCGCAGGCGAGTTATTGCTGGGCGTGGGCATTCCGACAGACCAACATCAGGGGACGATGAGTTCAGTTGCACCTGGCTGGAAATTGCGCGTTTTATTGGCGCAGGCGCTGTTCTCAAATCCAGACATTTTGCTGCTTGATGAACCGACCAATAACCTCGATATCAACACGATTCGCTGGTTAGAAGATATTTTGAATCAGCGTAATTCGACCATGATTATCATTTCCCATGATCGTCACTTCCTGAATCAGGTATGTACGCACATGGCAGATATGGATTACGGCACGTTGAAAATCTATCCAGGCAATTACGATGATTACATGCTCGCATCATCCCAAGCGCGCGCTCAACAGTTGGCCAATAATGCCAAGGCAAAAGACAAAGTCGCTGAATTACAAGACTTCGTCCGTCGCTTCTCTGCAAACAAGTCGAAGGCGCGTCAAGCAACTTCACGCGCGAAACAGATTGATAAGATCAAAATTGAAGAATTTAAACCATCTAGTCGCCAAAATCCATTTGTGCGTTTTGATGGTGAGAAGAAATTGCATCGCCTTGCCGTTGAAGTGCAGGGAATTACCAAAGCTTACGATCGTACCTTGTTCAAAAATGTTGAGCTCATGGTTGAGGCTGGTGAGCGCATCGCAATTATCGGCTCCAATGGTGTCGGTAAAACCACTTTGCTGCGCTGCATCGGTGGCAAGGAAATCGCAGGCTTAGATGCGGATCGCGGTACCGTTAAATGGGCGGAGAACGCAAATGTCGGCTACATGCCGCAAGATCCGACCGAAGAATTTGCAACAGATAAAAATCTGACGGACTGGATCGGTCAATGGACGCAAGAAGGTGATGATGATCAGGCGGTACGTTCTATCCTGGGTCGTTTATTGTTTGGCGGCGATGATGTGAAAAAATCCGTCAAAGTATTATCTGGTGGTGAAAAAGGCCGCATGATGTACGGTAAATTGATGTTGGGTCGTCACAATGTATTGTTAATGGATGAGCCAACCAATCACATGGATATGGAATCAATTGAGTCTCTCAATATTGCGCTTGAAAAATACGCTGGAACTTTGATTTTCGTTTCACATGACCGAGAATTCGTTTCTTCTTTGGCGAACCGTATTCTGGAAATTAAAGAAAACGAAATCATTGATTTCCGAGGTAGCTATGAAGAATATCTGGCTAGCCAAGGCATCGAATAAGAGTGATAAGCTTTTTGTGATACGAAAAAGCCCGGATAATTTTCCGGGCTTTTTTAATCAATCACTACTTACTTGTAATCGAAGATGGTATCCGTACTCAGACTATCTCGCTTAATTTTTTCACTCTCATGCAGCAAGAGATCAAGCCTATCCCGCAAACTGCGCGCCATCTCACGGCCTTTGACTTTTAGTATTGCCTCAAGGTATGCGTGACGCAGATTTTTAAAGTCATCGATCGATTTTGCCCGCTCGACTTTAAGCTGTAAAGTGAAGCCGCGAAATCCTAAAGCGCTCTTGATGGTGTCGTTAAAGAAATTGTAAATTGCCTGGAATTGTTCGGCTTCTGTTTCCTCAGTGGAAACGTTATCTGATTGGGCGATGGGGGGCTGATTTTCCTCCTTGACTGCCACGTCTGACTCGTCGCTTTCTGATGCAGGCGCAGACGCAGGCTCAGGCTCGAGCTCAAGCGTGGGAGCAATCATTTCCAGATCGATCAGCTCCTGAATACTGTTTTCATCTAAACCTATTGCAGCCAACTTTTTAAGTAAATCCGCAGCACTTTTTTTTCCATCAATCATCACTAGTAAAGTGCGTAATCGATTCGCTAATTGATGTTTCCTGGTTGCGATTTCTTCGCGGCCTTTTTCGGTCTTATCATATGCACAGCTAAGCATGTTTTTGCGCGTTCCTGAAAATGATCTCGGAGCCAGAATGGGCTTCTGTTAATACGGCAAAAGGATACATGAGCTTATCATTGTAAGCTATAGCTTAATTTGTATTAAATCGTAGTCTTGTTGGTATTTTACTTGCTATTTGCGAATGAAATTAATTGGTTTTACATCAAGATCGGACTTAATAATTGTTGACGTTTCACAGCTGTTGCACGACGAAGAGCAGCCACTTGCACAATTTTTTATAGTGCTGTCAAACTGGTTTGCTAATTGCGGGTGGCGCTCTGCTAATCCCGCATGTATTTTTTTGCGTAAGGAGGCGGGGATCCATTTGAAAAATAGATAAGCTGTTGCGAGCAATAGAATAGCAATGGTGATGGCTGTTTGCATATTTAAACTCCTGTAAAAAGCTTCGCTACCTGGTAAGTAATTAGTGAGGCAAAGTAAGCCAGACCAAATAAATAAGCTGCCATCAAAACTGGGTAACGTAGCGTATTGGTTTCTCGTTTAACTACACTGAGCGTTGCGATGCACTGTGGTGCAAAGACATACCAAGCTAATAGAGAGAGGGCGGTTGGCAGGCTCCATGAGTGCGAGATTAGTGGTTCTAGTGAGTGACTTAATTCTTCACCAGTTTGGGATAGTGCATAGACAGTTCCCAGAGCGGCAACCGCCACTTCACGTGCTGCCAAACCAGGTACCAGAGCGATGCAAATCTGCCAGTTAAAACCAATCGGCGCGAACAGATATTCAAGCAGGCGACCAAGGTAGCCTGCAAAACTGTAGTAAATTGGCGGGTGAGGGGCATTTTCTGGCGCTCCTGGGAAACTGCTCAAAAACCATAGCAATATCATTAGTGCCAGAATAATTGTGCCAACCCTGGTGGTAAAAATTTTAATTCGTTCCCATAAGCCGATTGTCAGATTGCGCAAGTTAGGCCAGCGGTAATCAGGCAGTTCCAGCATTAAAGGATGTTGTTCAGCCTTGCCCCACAAGCGCTTAAACACGAGTGCCACCAGCATTGCTGAAACAATACCAGCAACATATAGAACAAACAGCACCACGCCTTGTAAACTCAGGATGCCAAATACGGTACGTTCCGGAATAAAAGCGGCAATAATTAGTGCATACACTGGCAGACGGGCTGAGCAGGTCATCAGCGGAGCAATCATAATTGTGACCAGGCGGTCGCGCGGATTTTGTATCGTCCGGGTCGCCATAATGCCAGGAATCGCACAGGCGAAACTAGACAGTAGCGGAATGAATGCTCGGCCAGATAATCCAACTTTTCCCATTATGCGATCCAGTAAAAACGCCGCACGCGGCAAATAGCCTGAATCTTCCATCACTAGGATAAAGAAAAATAAAATAACAATTTGCGGTAAAAACACCAGCACACTGCCCGCGCCGCCAATGACACCCTTCACCAGTAAGCCCTGCAGCATACCTTCTGGCAGTGAACTCTCGACCAGCGCGCCGATATACTCCATTGAGCCTTTAATAAAGTCCATCGGTGGTTGAGCCCAGGCAAATACCGCCTGAAACACGAGAAACATTAAACTGGCAAAAATTAATGGTCCGATAACTGGATGTAAAACCCAGTTATCGATGCGAAAACTTAACGGCAATTGATCGCCGTCAGAAATGGTTGATTGCACGCAGGCTTTTAAAATCGCATTTGCTGCAGCCTGAATTTCCTCGGGCGAATGTTGGGGTAGCTCGATGGTATGGGTGTCATTGCTTTGCTTGAGTGTTTTCGCCAGAGATTCAAGTTCAGACAGTAACGTGTCCACGCCTTTGGTGTCGACCGCAACGGTCTCGACGACGGGAATGCCTAAGGCTGCTTGCATAGCCTGAACATCGATATGAATAGCGCGTTTTCTGGCGACGTCCATCATATTGATTGCAAGAACCAACGGTAAGCCTAGATTTTTTAACTCTAAGGCAAGACGTAAGCCGCGTTTTAGGTTTGTAGCATCCACGACGCAAAGAATGGCATCGGGTAAGGCTTCATTCGCCCTTTGGCCGGTGATCACTTCTTCCGTAATTTTTTCGTCTGGCGTAATTGCTTGAAGGCTATAGGTGCCAGGAAGATCGAGCACGTGCCAGTGCCTTCCACTTGCCGACGTAAATTTTCCCTCTTTGCGTTCTATTGTTACACCAGCGTAATTGGCAACTTTTTGTCTGGCGCCTGTTAAGCGATTAAAAAGGGCGGTTTTACCACAGTTGGGGTTGCCAACCAGCGCAATTCGAGGTGAAAAAAGTGTATTGACAGTCATTAAATTGATCCAAGCTTCGTTGCACCCATCGCAGTTGCGCTTATCTTTGTAACACCTATTAAAGCTGCCTCAAAGTTACGTAAAGCAAAAGTTGATTGTCCAACCCGCACTGCTAGTGGTTCACCGCCAAAATAGCCCTTGTGCAAGATCTTTACCTGTTCGCCTTGCACGAAGCCGAGCTCTTTCAATCGACGCGAAATATCGCTCACGCCTCCTGATTCACCTTGGAATTGGGGTGTGACATGATTAACCAATGCTGTTTCGCCAACCTTAAGGCAATTCAGTGTGGTATCGAGGGAAAAGTTTGCGGATTGACTACTCATGGCGCCAGACTATATTGATTTTTGTGATTCTAAATGATAATGAGAATATATATCAATATGGGTCGGCATTCAATTGATATCCTTGATTTTGAGTCATTAAGTTGATTTAGCTTAAGCCTGACTTAGCTTGTTGCGACTCAGTCTAATTGATCGATCGTTCAGCATGTTCATCGTTATTTCTATTTAATTTCTATTTAATTTCTGTTTGATTCATTGTTTGTGGATTGCTATTGTTTGCGGCAATTTGTTGCTGAAGTACGATCGTTTTAAGCAGTTCGAGTTGTTCTCGTTCCAATTTATTATCTTTCAGTTGAATCTCGTGCAATTGTTGCTTGAGTAATTCTTGCTTTTCGATCGAGATTGCAAGCGAGATCTGTGTTTCATGCAAATTTGACTGACTGGCCTTTAATGTTTGCGCTAATTTGTTGTTGACGGCTTGCATTTCTTCGAGCGTGAACTGGGTCTTGTTCTGCAAATTTTCTATCCTGCTTAATTCTTCCAGTTGCACCTGAGCGATTTCTTTCATCCGGGACTGGCTGGTAAGGAGTTGTTGGATCTCTGCTGTTTGCTTGGTAGTGTGATTTTGCAATTCGGCATTGCTCATTCTGGCTAGTTTTAAATCTTGCTCTAAGCGATTGATGCGTAAATTAAAGGCCTCGCGTTCTTCATTTCGCTGGTTTGTACTTGCCTGTTGATAATGTTCAAACTGTGCGCGGGAGGAGTGAAGCTGTTGATGTAGTGCTTTAAGTTGATTTTCGCTATCAGAGATGCGGCCCTGCATACCAACATTGTCACTTTGCATTGTTGCAAGTTGGAGTTGGAGATTTTGGCGCTCTACTGTTAATTTGTTTTTTTCTGCGCCTATATCTTTTAACTGTTGAGCCAGATCCTTATTGCAATTTGATAAGTCATCGGCCTCAGCTTTTAGTTGGGCGAGGTTTGTTCTTGCATCTTCCAATTCTTTCTGATGTTGAATCCTCATTTCGCTTATTTCATTGGCCGCTTCGGCTTGAGTGAGTTCATAGACGCCGCGCACGGCGTTGAGGATTGCTTCAGGTAGCCCAGAGCTGACGGCCTTGAGTTCTTCTTGGTTTTCTTCTTTCCAGCGCTTTAGCATGGGACTGATCGTACTTTTGCTGCCGGTATTGCCCATTACCTGACGTACGCTATCCACCGTTGGAATGGCGCCGGACTGTTGAATTTTTTGGGCGGCTCTACATACATCGGAAAACAAAACTCCAGAACGGGCCATGACTTACTCCAATTAGATAACGTAAAACGTATTACGTAATATTACACTATAAATATTAAATAAAGTTTAAAAATAAAGTGAGTTTATAACCTGTGATAATGTATATTATCGAAGGTTATAAATTGGTATTGAGCTTAACCTTCCAAATAAGCATTACAGTTTTAAAAAAAGCGTGAAAAACCATGGCAAAGCAAAATCTGATAGAAACCCATAGCAAAGAGTTGGCAAGCGAGGAGGCTGATATCGTTATGTCTCGTGTAGCTATTGGCGTTAGGCGGGAATTGCAGAGCGAGTTTATTGCGGCGGCTACGTCAGACAACACCCGTCGCGCATATCGCTCCGCGGTGCGGCATTTTTTGAATTGGGGAGGTCATCTACCTTCGGATCAAGGCACCATAATTAACTACTTGATTGACTTCTCTGAGACCCTCAATCCGCGCACATTGAGCTTGAAAATAACCGCTATCTCGCAGTGGCATAAACATCAGGGGTTCAATGATCCTTGCGTCAGTCCGCAGCTCAGAAAGATATTATTAGGGATTGAACGCAAGTGTGGACGGCCAAAACAAAAGGCGAGTGCTTTGCTTCATGAAGATCTTGAGAAAATCGTGCTGTTTTTGCAGACGGTCAACTCTCTGAAAAGCCTGCGTGATAATGCTTTGTTGCAAATTGGCTTTTTTGGGGGCTTTCGCCGCTCCGAGTTGGTTAATCTTAAGCTGGAAAATCTTAAGTGGGAGCGTGACGGTGTTCTTATTCTGCTTCCTAAATCCAAAACTGACCAAACTGGCGCGGGGATCAGCAAAGCAATACCGTATGGAAAAGGTGTCTGTTGTCCTTGTGCGGCCTTAAAAAAATGGCTAGACTCCGCCGAAATCAGTGATGGCTATCTATTTAGTGGCATCAATAAATGGGGGCAAGTCGCAAACACTGGCTTAAATGCTGCATCTGTCAATGCCATTTTGAGCGATTGCGCCGAACAGGCGGGCGTGGATCACCTATTAAAATTAAGTAGTCATAGTTTGCGACGCGGCATGGCAACCAGTGCATACCGGGCGGGAGCGAGTTTTCGCGATATTAAGCGACAAGGTGGTTGGCGGTTTGATGGCACGGTTCAGGGATATATTGAGGAGGCCGATCAGTTTGCCGAAAATGCCATGTCTGGCTTGCTCACTAAATCAAGTCCATAAAAGAGCTATAACTCGAATATTGCTTACCTCTGCTTTTTCCAATCCACGCAAAATTGTTGGTGCCGCTGGTAACGTGCGCTATTCAAACTGAAATTCTATTGGCAGCTCGTCACCTGCAAGTGAGCCGGAATTTGCCGGAAGGCCTTCGCCGGCACGTATCAATTCGTCAGCATGCTCATAAACGTTCGGGCATCCGGTTTCAGCGATCAACGCTTTAACGATGGTTACTTTCCAGGCGTCGACACAAGCAGCTTGAAACTGGCAAACCAGATAACCTGGATTTTCACCGTAATAATCGACCACAAGACCAGGTAATTGATCTGCTTCAGCGTTGATCAATCGCTGTGCAGCTGTCTTTGAATTTTTAACTGGACGTGGTTTTGTAAGTGCATGCTGGATTCTGCGTTTGATCATGGCGTGATCAACTGCCTCTTTTTCATCTAAAGTCCAAATTCTTGCCCGAATTTGCGATTTAGGGCTCCAGCCGCCGCGAGCCAAGAACTGACCGGAAGAAGATCGGATGAGGGTCGTCGCACCGGATTTTAATCGTTCTTCAAACTTACCATCGATTCTGGATATTGCTGAAAGATAAACCCAGGGTTCACCCGCCAGGAGTGCTTTTTCTTTGCCTTGTTTAATTGTAATGATTAGCATGGAGAAAGTCTCTTTAGAGGATTTTATGAAGGCTGCGGAATATACTCTGTTTTAGCCATTAATGCTTAGTCTTTTTTCCGTGACTTACTGAATCTGCTGAATTATTTCACCTTTGCATTGCTAAAACTGAGAGAAACGGCGCGCTCTGCTACAATATACCCCCAGTTATGAACGTGATTTCCTGAGAAGCACCAAATTAGTAATTTGTTCTGCTTGCAAAAAGAAGTAAATGCTGCATTGCTGTACGCTGTCCATGAACACTTGATGCCTTGTTTGTGCTTCAATTTCAATGATCTCTTTCATTTACCTATTTTTATCTTTTATCTATCATTATGCAAATTACTCCAAATTCTGTTGTCAGCCTGAACTACACTATGTTTAATGCTGAGGGCAACATCATCGATCAAAATCACGACCCTATCGTTTATTTGCATGGTGGCTACGATAATATTTTACCAGCAGTTGAAGCTGCATTGGATGGCAAATCCGTAGGGGATAAAGTTTCTGTCACTTTGACACCGGAAGAAGGTTTTGGTGAATTCGACGCACAATATGTTCGTCAAGAAGATGTCGGCTTGTTTCCACCAGATATCGAAGTTGGAATGATGTTTGAAACTCGCGATCCAGAAACAGAAGAAACCATGCAATTCCGCGTAACAGCGATCGATGCTGGCGTGGTTACTGTTGACGGCAACCATCCTTTAGCTGGTATGACAATCCGTTTTGATGCTGAAGTATTGGAAATCCGTGAAGCATCTGATGAAGAAATCGTGCATGGCCATGTGCATGGTGAGCACGGTCATCAACATTAATTTATGGTTTGATAGCTCCGGCCTTTGTTTTTTTGCGGTTTCAGGTGTTGAATGAAGTTGTGAGCCGCGAATACGCCGCCGGAGTGATGTATTTGCTGAAAAAAATATCCATATCGTTACATCTGAACCAACGCTGACATTTAAGTGTTGATGCAGTCCAAAGCCTGGCGAAAGCAGTCGCGCTTTTTGCGTGAATGTTTTTGTTTCAACATGCGGCGAATGCGGCAATGTAGCGCAGAATTCCGTTAATTTTTTCAAAGAGTCTATGAAAGATTACTACGTCATTCTGGGTATCGCGCCGAATGCATCACTGGCCGATATTAAGAAAGCCTTCCGTCAAAAAGCTGCCGAATTTCATCCCGACCGTAACACGTCGGAATTGGCACCGGAAAAATTCCATGCAGTGAAGGAAGCCTACGACATCCTGTCGGACGATGCGGCGCGCACTGCTTACGACGAGAATCGTCGCCGGAATTTGCTGGATTCGCCACTAGAAACGGCGACAGAAATCTGGAAGCACTATTTATCAGGAGTATTGAAGTGAAATTGTCACGTTTTTTTGAAGACTTGACCTCGGTTTACAATGCAGAAATTGAAGATTTAAAGTCAGATTCCGAGGGTAAGAACATACTCAAGGCCAGATTGCGCGAAAAAGCAGAGCAATTACCTTTGTTATTGCCAATGATGGGAAGTAATCCAGAGATGCTGGCGTCTGCTTTCCATTCTGGTTTCATTTTTATGAATCCACTGGTCATGGAAACCTTAAGTACCAAAGAAGAGTCTAAGCTGCCAACCTGGAAGAGTTTGTCTACAGCGGTTAAGCTGGAACCTTGGGCTGAGCCATTAAGTAAAATTGTTCTTAATGCAGAAGGCGGAGAGCGTTTTATGGTGATTGCTGTTGCACTTGAATATTTGAATCGTGGGCAGCAAGCTCGCAAGCATAGTGCGACCAACACCCTTGAGGATGATGAGGATAGCGAAGCCAACGAGGAAGCAGAAGAACTGAAAGAAAACGGTGACCTCGATGGCAATTACGGCCGCCACGGTCGTGACGACGGTGATGATGGCGATGATTATGATCTTGATGAAGCTGGTGCTGATTGGCTTGCTGAGCAAGGTTTTGATCGCAAAGATTAAGGATAGTTATGACATTACCTGCATTAATTGAAGCGCAAAATCTGATTCTGGCGGGCGACATTGCCGGTGCTGAATTTGCATTGGCAAATATCGCAGAAACTCAGGGAGATAAGGCGCTGGTAGCCGCGCTGGATGATTTTCCATCGAAGGATTTGTTAGCGATTATTCGCGAATACGATGCCTCAAAAGAATCATTGGTGAACTTGTTGGTAACGCCAGAGCAATTTGCTCAAGCGGTGGTGTTGGAGCGTCGTTATGGCGACCAGACCCATGAACAATTGCGCGGCATGATCAATTCTGTGATCTTCCGTGAAGGTGCTGATCCGGCGGAATTTTTGTATGAAATCGCCGAAGTCGACGGCGGCTACGATGCTTTGGTCGATTATTTGCTGGATCGTACACAAATGGTCGAGCATTTCTATCGTTATGCAACGTTCGATCTGTATGAGTATGGTGATGGTGCTAAAACGCAGGCGCAAGAAGATGATTTGATGAATCTGGATCGCGATACCGAAAGTTTGGCATCGCCTTTGGATATGGCAAATCTGGAAGATCGCGACTGGATGCAGGTGACTTACATCTTACGCTATGAGTTGCCAGAGATTTTCCGTGAAGTGTTAATGAAGTTGCGGGCGCGTTATAAGGCTTACCTGGCTAATCTTCAATCGGATGAACTAGAAGGTGGCGAAGCTGAATCCGAAGAGGAGGATGATCGTCCGAAAAATAATGATGATGGCGATGATAAGGATGATGACGAAGAGTCAGCGCTGTAATGCTTGTTAGTTGATTGCTGGTTGAAATGCAGGACGCATGCAGCGTTCTGCATTTTTTGCTTGTCTCCCTTGAAAATTTACACGAGTAAAGATCCCATGTCTGATACACCCTACGATATTGCTCTGATCGATAATCGTCCATTTTTTGAATCCGCCTTGCGTTTTGGTGTGCAGCGGGCGATCATTTCTAGCAGTAAAATCGCAGCCATTGAAGCAGAAGCGCCAAAAGGCTTAGTGCAAATCGCGGATGCATTCGGTAGTAAATATTTGCGACCAGAAATTGAAGCGGCACGTAAGCGCATTGTTAATCTTGCCAGTCTTTATCTGATTGAAAGTTCCAGAGGTGATTTAGAAATTGCCGCAAAGCTTATCCGCGATAATACGTTTTTGAGCTTATCCCGCGGCGGCTCTGGGCTGCTGAAAACGCTGTTCGCGTTACCAGAATACGCTTTACTCGGTCGCGAGGCAAAGGGAAGGGTGGAAGACTTTCTGGAAGCATGGTCACTCAAAGAAAAACCACATGAATACCGCAATACTCTCGAGCATCGTCAGTTGAATGCCTTGGAAATCGCGGCAGGCTATTGGTTTGGAGAATATCTTGGACTGTCTGCCGAAAATTTAAAAGATGAAGATGTTGAAGCGGTTGGTGTCGTCAGATCTGCATTATTGGTGATGATGTTTGGTGGGCCAGATGATAATCTCGCCAATCAACTCGAGTTTGCGACTTTGATTGACGCGATTCGAGCTATGCCGGTTGCGAAGCGCAACAAGGCGATTACCAATGTTGATTTGTCTGAGATTCCGGGGCAGTTTTTATCAGTTGTACAGCGTATTGTTGAAGAAATTAAGACGCACGATATTCCGGTGTTGCAAGATAAAAAAGCCCCACTCGATCGCCTGGTATTTACCTTGAAGGATAAATACTATCTTGGTGATCATGAGATTGAAGATACATCTGAATACGATGCTTTGGTATCGAAAGAATGGAGTCGGCTGACCAAAGGCAAGACCGACGTTGATTCGCTGATGACGCTATTCGTTTGTATTTCTGCAGGGATTACGCCAAAAACCAGCATATCGGAAAAGATTGCGAAGTCTATTGTTAAGCAATTCAGAAACGATGGTTTTCCGCATGAGTTGGCGACGGCGTGGATTAAAGACTCTGCGCCACATGAAAAGCAAGAGGGTTTATTGGAAGATTGGGTTAACTTTATCGAAGAAGCCAATAATTATTTGCTTGATGATTGGGACACGACGTATAGCGGCGCAATGCGGTTTCTTGCTTTACATTGTCATGTGCAAAAAGCAGGCGGCAAGTAATGATGGTAAGGCGGGTTCAACCCGCCAATTCTTTGCCAAGCCCCACATCACTAAATCACCACCTGACTGCGCGGGTTATACCCGCCCTATATAAAATCCGGCATTACAAAAGTGCCGGATTTTTTTTCTGAATGCTGTTTAAAGACTTAGTTCTAACACCTGACGACTGATGTTTAACGTCACATCGCGTTTTTCACCTAAGGCAACCATGCGATGCGTTTCCAGAGCGGCGACGATAGGATCGATGTTGCTTGCATTGAGTGCGTAATCGCTTAAGCGTGTTTTGACGCCCATTTGCTCAAAGAAATCTTGCGTGCGGCTAATTGCTGTTTCAATGCGTGTGTCTTCATCGCCATCGCGCAAATCCCAGATACGTTCAGCGTATTGCAAGAGTTTGGCACGTTTTGATTCTTTACGTACTCTGAGCATGCTTGGCAATACGATCGCCAGGGTTTGTGCGTGGTCAATGCCATGTAGGGCGGTTAGTTCGTGGCCAATCATATGGGTCGCCCAGTCTTGCGGAACGCCGGCTGAGATCAAGCCATTGAGTGCCATCGTGGCGCACCACATCAGGTTGGCACGTACGTCGTAATCTTCAGGGTTCTTCAGTGCTTTGGGACCTTCTTCGATTAAGGTCTTTAATAAACCTTCAGCAAATCTGTCCTGGACTGGTGAATTAACCGGGTAGGTCATGTACTGTTCCATGACGTGTACAAAAGCATCGACCGCACCATTGCCAATCTGGCGAACTGGCAGGGTGTAGGTTTTGGTTGGATCGAGTATTGAAAATTTCGGGTAGCAATGTGGGCTGGAGAAGGCCATTTTTGCTTTGATTGATTTGCGTGTCACCACAGCTCCCGCATTCATTTCCGATCCTGTTGCTGGTAGGGTCAGAACACTGCCGAAAGGCAAGGCTTTTGTGATGTTGCTGCCGCGTTTTTCCAGAATTGCCCATGGGTCACCGCCCTCAAATAAGGCCGCTGCAGCGATGAACTTGGTGCCGTCAATGACTGAGCCGCCGCCCACTGCTAGCAGGAAGTCAATTTGTCCATTTTTGATGACTTCCACCGCTTGCATGAGCGTTTCGTAACTGGGGTTTGGTTCTATTCCAGTAAATTCGGTAACAGAACGTGTGCCTAACGCTGCAATGACCTCGTCAAAAACGCCATTTTGCTTAATGCTGCCGCCACCGTAGAGTAAAAGTACTTTGGCGTTCTCTGGGATGACCTTGTTCAAATCGGCAATACGCCCCTTGCCAAAAAGAATGTGGGTGGGATTGTAGAAATCAAAATTCAACATGGGTATTTCCTCCGAAAAAAGACATAGTAGCGCAAATCGAAAAAACAAACCGTTCGTTCGATTTTTGCTATTTTCGGAGGGTTGTTATTTAATTTGCCAGGAATAAAAAAACCGTTGGTTTTTTATGAAAATCCGGTAATTGACTGCTTGAGATGCGCTTTTTCCAATCCGCGGCAGTAAGTGTCATGATTGATTCGGTAGGTAGGCTCAGGTCCGTTGCAACACAGATCAGGCTGCTGGGATTGCAATGTGTTGCTAAGGCTTCCAGCATGGCAGCGTTGCGATAAGGTGTTTCAATCAGTAATTGCGTTTGTTTTTCTTTTTTGGAGCGATCTTCCAATTCTTTGATACGTTTCGCGCGCAAGGCAGCATCCGTAGGAAGATAGCCATGGAATGCAAAGCTCTGACCATTCAAGCCGCTGCCCATCAGACCCAATAAAAGAGAGGAGGGGCCAACAAGCGGGCGAACTTTGATGCCGTTTTGATGCGCTAATCGCACCAGGTTTGCGCCAGGATCTGCAACGGCTGGAACGCCGGCCTCAGAGATCAAGCCGACATCGTGACCTTGCAATAAAGGCTGAAGCAAGCCTTCTAATGCTTGAGTTGGCGTATTAACGTTTAATTCGCTAATCTGGATTTCTTGCATTGCAAGTTTTAGTGGATGGTGCTGACCCAACAACTTTAAATAAGCACGGGTGGTTTTTGCGTTTTCAGCGACAAAATAGTTGAGTTGTGCAGTCATCGCTTGCACTGTATCGGGGATAATTTTTGCCAATAAGCCTTCTTGCTGGCCTTCGGAGTATCCCAATGTATTTGGAATGAGGAAAAGTGTGCCTGTCATGGTGTATTTTTCGTTTGTGTTATTGTTTATTCGTGATATTTTTAAGTACTGGTGGGGAGTATTTTTCAACGGCTTCTATATTCTTATGAGAATTTGGTGAAAAATAAGGATACTCCCCCACTATTTGTAAAAGCTAACACCAGCGTTGCGCAGCATATCTGTTAAGGCAATCAATGGCAGACCAGTTAATGCGCTCGGATCGTCGCTTTTTATCGAAGACAAAATGGTGATTCCCAGTGCTTCATTTTTGGCACTTCCTGCACAATCGTACGGTTGCTCTATCCGTAAATACGCATCCAGCTCGGCATCGCTCAGATCGCGGAAGCGAACGACCGTTTCGATATCGCGAATCTGCAGTGGGTTCGTAGCGTTGGTGCGAGTGTCGAGTAAGCAAAGTGCGGTATGAAAGACCACTTCGCGCCCGCGCATGAGTTGCAACTGCTTTAGCGCGTTGTCGTGATTACCTGGTTTGCCAATTTGCAAGTCATCCAAGGTTGCGACCTGATCGGAGCCTATGATCAGAGTTGGCTCATGTTGATTGAGTTGCGTGGCAATGGCTTCTGCTTTTTGTCGAGCCAGTCGCAGTGCCGTCGCTGGTGGTGTTTCGGCGGCCAGAGGTGTTTCATCGATGCCTGGCGACATGGATGCAAATGGCAGTTGCAAGCGGCTTAGCAGCTCGCGGCGATAGGCTGAACTAGATGCTAAAATGAGACTTGGATTGCTGTTGATATTGGCTTGTTGCGTAGATAGATGCGTAGTCATCGTGTTAATTTTGCTTTAAATTGCGATTTTGCCTTGTTTTAGCCTAAAAAGTGAGCCTAAGCCTTTGACTAATAATGGCAAGTGCTGTTATTATCGCAGGTTTTCTGGGTTCAAATAATCCTATGCAAGCTTTTGTGATTGACGCCTTCACGTTTTGTCGGCTCGAAGAGCAGCGGTCCGGTAGCATTCCGGTAGCAGATTTTCCGCGTCTTACAGAGGAAAGTGCCAACACTGCAGGTGTGTTGAACTGGACTTTGTTAGGTGGAAAAGACAAATTAGGTCACGCAGAGTTGGTATTGACGGTGACAGGTAGTGTGAATTTGATGTGTCAGCGTTGTCTAACACCTTTTGCATTTGAAATAGACTCAGAATCAGTATTGATACTCGCCAAAAACGAAGAAAATGCCGATGAAATAGACGCATTACTTGAAGATGACGAGGTCGATGTTGTAGTAGGTAGCAAAACATTCGATGTCTTTGCATTGATAGAGGATGAAGCGCTACTCGCAATACCCCAATCGCCCAAACATGCAGTATGCCCAGATGTAACATTGGCTTCAGCAGATTCTACTGCACGGGTTGACGCAGAAAGCAGTGAAAAAGTATCTCCTTTTGCTGTGCTGAAGAAGATAAGTGGGCGTACCTAGTGGCATTATTCTGAAAAAACACTCAGGTCGAAGTATTGTTAGGGATTCTTGGTTGGTGATGTTCGCACTCTTCAGCCAGGTGTGTAAATTTTTAGAAACATTTTTTGAAGTATTAGGAGTTATCATGGCAGTTCAGCAAAATAAAAAATCCCCATCCAAACGTGGCATGCACCGTTCCCACGATTTCCTGACTGCACCACAGTTAGGTATCGAGCCAACAACTGGTGAAACACATCTGCGTCACCACATCAGCCCTAACGGCTTTTACCGTGGTCGTAAAGTATTGAAAACTAAAAACGACGAGTAATCTCGTTTTTTAGTAAAAAAGCGGCGTAACGAGTCTTAGACTTGGCGCCGCTTTTTTTACGTCTTTAAGTTTCGCTGGGAGATGTCTTTAAGCGGTTTTTATTCGTAAATCGCGGTTCGTAGAGGGGAAGTTTCCCGTTCTAAACCTAAAGAATTTCAGTTTTTTTCTTATTTCATTACTAAATGGCAATGAAAATAACTGAAATACTCCTCTAATTTGGTACACTAGCTGTTTCGCACAGAAGTTTCGTAACACCACATGACAATAAAAATTTCCATAGACTGCATGGGCGGCGATCACGGACCTGCAGTTACCGTGGCGGCGGCGGTTGCCTTCGCAAAGCGTGAGCCCGACGTCGAATTTCTATTGGTTGGGCTTGAGGAAAATATTCACGCTGAACTAAAAAAGAATCACGCTAGCCAGCATCCAAGAATTAAAGTCATTCACGCATCTGAAACCGTGGAAATGGATGACCCTATCGAAGTGGCGTTGCGGCGCAAAAAGGATTCTTCCATGCGCGTTGCCGTCACCCAGGTAAAAGAAGGAAACGCGCAAGCTTGCGTATCGGCTGGCAATACCGGCGCACTGATGGCTGTTTCGCGCTACGTATTAAAAACGATGCAGGGCGTCGACAGGCCGGCCATCTTCGGCATGTTGCCAAATCAAAAAAATAAGCCAACATACATGCTCGATCTTGGCGCAAACGTCGATTGCGAACCTTTGCATTTACATCAATTTGCAATTATGGGATCGGTTCTGGTCTCGGCGCTCGAGGGTAGAGAAAAACCAAGCATAGGTTTACTTAATGTCGGTGAAGAGGATATTAAAGGTAACGACGTCGTTAAAAAAACAGCGCAATTATTGCGCGCTGACCATGAGCGCGGCCTATTGAACTTTTACGGCAACGTAGAAGGTAATGATATTTTTAAAGGCACGACAGATATCGTTGTGTGCGATGGTTTTGTTGGAAATGTCACTTTAAAAGCTGCAGAAGGTATGGGGCGCTTTGTAAAAACGACCTTGACCGAGGCATTTAAAAGTAGTCCACTCAATATTCTGGGCGCAATTATTGCGCGTGGCGCTTTGAAGTCTATCTCCCGCACCATGAATCCATCTAACTACAATGGCGGCAGCTTACTTGGTCTGCGTGGCATCGTGTTTAAGAGTCATGGTAGCGCTGATAAATACAGTTACGAATGGGCGATACAGCGCGCATTTGATGCTGCAAAAAATGATGTTTTAACGCGTATTTCAACTTCAATGGCAATACTGATGCCGGTGGCAGACCCGGCGACGCCAGACAACAACGACCAAACGGCACAGAAGATCGCATGACATTTTTTAGCAAAATTATTGGTACCGGTAGCTACTTGCCATCCAGAAGAGTTAGTAATCAAGATTTGACAGATCAGCTTGCTGCGAAGGGAATTGAGACGTCTGATGAGTGGATTGTTTCTCGCAGCGGGATTTCTTTCCGTCATTATGCTGAAGAGGGCGTCAATTCCAGTGACCTGGCGGTCGCTGCAGCAAAGCAAGCGCTGGACGCAGCCAAGATGCAGCCAAACGATATTGATATGATTATCTTGGCGACCTCGACGCCGGACTTTATCGGCGGCTTTCCAAGCACCGCGTGCATCGTTCAAAATAAGTTGGGCATTAAGAATGGTGCTGCAGCAATGGATGTGCAGGCGGTGTGTAGTGGCTTTATGTATGCGATGTCGATTGCAGATAGCATGATCAAGTCGGGCTCACATAAAAATGCTCTGGTTATCGGTGCTGAAGTTTTCTCGCGTATTTTGAATTTTGAAGATCGCACAACTTGCGTCTTATTCGGTGATGGTGCAGGAGCAGTCGTCATGTCTCGCTCAGAAGTGCCGGGCGTTTTGGCAACCAAACTTCATGCTGATGGTAGTTATGCTGACATATTGTGCGTGCCAGGGCAGGTACAGAATGATGCGATCGCTGGTAGCGGCTATTTGCATATGGACGGTCAGGCGGTTTTTAAGCTAGCAGTATCAGTGTTGGAAAAAGTAGCAAACGAAGCTTTAGAGGCTGCTGGACTGAAAGCGGCAGATATCGACTGGCTGATTCCTCATCAGGCAAATATCCGCATTATGCAAAGCACTGCAAAAAAGATGCGTTTGCCTATGGATAAGTTGGTTGTTACGGTTGATCAACATGGTAATACATCGGCAGCATCCATTCCGCTTGCTTTAGATGCTGCTGTGCGTGACGGGCGCGTGCAGCCTGGTCACAAAATTTTGTTGGAAGGTGTCGGTGGTGGATTTACCTGGGGTGCTGCCATCGTTCAAATGTAGTTATCAAAATAACCCAAGAGAGACATATAAAACATGACCCAATTTGCATTTGTTTTTCCCGGCCAAGGTTCGCAGGCGATAGGGATGCTGAATGGTTTTGCTGATAATGCCGTCGTTCAGCAAACTGTTGCCGAAGCTTCTGATGCGTTGCAATTTGACCTTGGTAAATTAATTGCCGAAGGTCCAAAAGAAGACCTCGATTTGACCACCAACACGCAGCCAGTGATGTTAACGGCAGCGGTTGCATGCTACCGGGCCTGGATTGCTGCTGGTGGTGCTGCCCCTAAAGTTGTTGCTGGACATAGTCTGGGCGAATACTCAGCACTCGTCGCAGCCGGCGTTATCGCATTTAAAGACGCGGTTCCTTTAGTCCGCTTCCGTGCCCAGGCTATGCAAGAGGCAGTTCCTGTCGGGCAGGGTGGTATGGCTGCAATTCTAGGCTTGTCCGACGAAGATGTTGCTGCCGTCTGCCACGAGGCTTCTGTTGTGGGTGTTGTAGAGGCTGTGAATTTTAATGCGCCAGCTCAAGTTGTTATCGCAGGAACGAAAGCAGCCGTTGAGCGCGCGTGTGAATTGGCTAAGGCTAAAGGTGCAAAGCGTGCATTAGTTTTGCCTGTATCCGCGCCTTTCCATTCTTCATTACTGAAGCCAGCATCAGATAAGTTGCGCGACTATCTCGCAGGCGTGAGTTTTTCTGCGCCATCAATTCCATTGATCAACAATGTCGATGTGGCAATCGTGATGGATCCTGCCTCTATCAAAGACGCTCTGGTTCGTCAGGCAGCCAGTCCGGTGCGTTGGGTTGAGACTGTAAAAGAAATGCAGGTGAGCGGTATTACGCACTTGATTGAATGCGGGCCAGGTAAAGTATTGTCCGGTTTGACGAAGCGTATTCATGGTGATCTGTTGGGTGATGCGATTTTTGATGCAGCAAGTTTGGAAAAAGTACTGGAAATCTTAAAATGACGAAACCATTAGCAAATCAGGTAGCGCTGGTCACTGGAGCATCGCGCGGCATTGGTAAAGCAATTGCTGTTGCTCTGGCAAATGCAGGTGCAAAAGTAATTGGCACAGCAACAACAGAATCAGGTGCAGAGGCGATTTCGGCTTATTTATCTGAAGTTGGTGCCGATGCTGGTAAAGGTGTTGCATTTAACGTCAACGATGTTGAGCGTTGCAGTGCTCTGGTTGAAGAAATTCAAAAGGAATTTGGAAGTCTGTCTATTCTTGTCAATAATGCCGGGATTACGCAAGATCAATTGGCGATGCGCATGAAAGAAGATGAGTGGGATAATGTCATTTCTACCAATCTGAATTCAGTAGCACGCTTATCACGCGCAGTATTGCGTGGCATGATGAAAGCAAAGCATGGCCGCATCATCAATATTACGTCCGTGGTTGGATCGTCGGGCAATCCGGGTCAGATGAACTATGCAGCAGCTAAAGCGGGTGTCGCTGGTATGAGTCGTGCGCTGGCACGTGAAATCGGTAGCCGCAATATCACTGTCAACTGTATTGCACCTGGCTTTATTGATACTGATATGACCAAAGCATTAACTGATGAACAAAAAGCGGTAATTTTGGCGCAAATTCCTATGGCCAAACTAGGTCGTCCGGAAGATATTGCTGCCGCTACCGTGTTTTTAGCTTCGCCAGATGCAGGTTATATTACTGGTACTACATTGCATGTCAATGGCGGGATGTATTTGGCGTAATTTATTTTGTTGTTAATTGTCAGTGATTTCGGCGAAATTAGCCGGAGTTATCGCTGAAAATTTAGAGCTTGCTTTTTTTAGGTACAAACCTGCTAAAATGCGCGCACTTTCTGTAGGCCCTTATTTTTGATTTTTTCACTGGAGATACAAATGTCCGATATCGAACAACGCGTTAAGAAAATTGTTGCTGAACAACTGGGTGTTGCTGAAGCAGACATCAAAATTGAATCCTCTTTCGTTGATGATTTAGGTGCAGATTCTTTAGATACCGTTGAATTAGTGATGGCTCTCGAAGACGAATTCGAAATGGAAATCCCTGACGATCAAGCTGAAAAAATCACCACTGTGCAACAAGCGATTGACTACGCTACTGCGCACGTTAAGGCATAATTCAGTTACCTTGTTTTCAAATCCAGGAGAAACGCTTGAGTCGTTCGCTTAAACGTCGTGTTGTCGTAACCGGATTAGGTTGCATTTCACCAGTTGGCAATACAGTTGCTGCTGCATGGGAAGCAATTAAGGCCGGGCAGTCTGGTATTGCAACGATCACCAAATTTGACGCAACTTCTTTTTCCACGCATTTTGCTGGGGAAGTGAAGGGCTTTAATGTCGAAGAGTACTTGCCGGCAAAAGAAGCTCGTAACATGGATACCTTCATCCACTATGGCATCGCTGCCGGGATGCAGGCGTTTCACGATAGTGGTTTGACTGTTACCGAAGAAAATTCCGAACGTATCGGTGTTATCGTCGGTTCTGGTATTGGTGGCTTGCCACTGATCGAGGAAACGAAAGAAACGCTGATGGAGCGCGGTCCGCGTCGCATCAGCCCTTTCTTTGTTCCGGCATCGATTATCAACATGATTTCTGGTCACTTATCGATTAAATTTGGTCTGAAAGGGCCGAATCTGGCGATAGTGACTGCCTGTACTACTGGCTTACATTGTTTGGGCTCTGCCGCCCGGATGATTGAGTACGGTGATGCTGATGTCATGATTGCCGGTGGTGCTGAGTCGACGATTTCTCCTTTGGGTCTGGGTGGTTTTGCTTCAGCTCGTGCCTTATCTTCTCGTAACGATGATCCCGCTACAGCTTCTCGCCCTTGGGATAAAGACCGTGACGGTTTTGTTCTGGGCGAAGGTGCTGGTGTGATGGTGCTGGAAGAGTATGAGCATGCTAAAGCGCGCGGTGCCAGAATTTATGCTGAAGTGCTTGGTTTTGGGATGAGTGGAGACGCTTATCACATTACTTCACCAAGTATGGATGGCCCACGTCGCAGCATGGTCAATGCGTTGAAAGATGCGGGTATTAGTGCTGATCAGATTCAATATTTGAATGCCCATGGTACATCAACGCCACTCGGTGACAAAAATGAAACTGATGCAATTAAAGCCGCATTTGGTGATTCTGCATACAAGTTAACGGTGAATTCAACCAAATCCATGACCGGGCACTTGCTCGGTGGTGCAGGTGGTCTGGAATCACTATTTACAGTGTTGGCTGTGTATAATCAAGTTTCTCCACCGACGATGAACATCTTTAATCAAGATCCTGAATGTGATCTGGACTATTGTGCAAACACTGCCAGAGATATGAAGATTGATTATGCGATGAAAAATTCGTTCGGTTTCGGCGGAACGAACGGTACTTTGATTTTCGCCAAAGTATAAGTCATTGGCATTAAAGAGAAGGCACTTCGTTTCTTTTGAATCGAAGTGCCTTTTTTGCTTTGTATGTCGATTACCCTCAATGTTGTTATTAAACCGTCGCGCATTGTATTGGTGTTAAGTTTATGCATGTGCGCACTAGCGAGTCTTGCTCTCTACTTATTGCTATTCAACCAGCAGCTAACATTTTTTTCTAATTCCGTATTCCTTCCAGTATTCGTTATTCTGTTTTTTAGCCTCCTTTGTGGTTACGTGTTGCGCAAGTGGCGTCTTATTGGATTTTGGCGTTTAGATATTGCCTCGGATGGCGCTATGGTGTTGCGCCAGATCACTAAAGAAAATCACTTCAAAGCTAGTATCGCCGTGAGTTTGAGCGCTAGTGCCGTCATCTGGAATGATTTGATGGTTTTGCATATGCTGGAAAATGATTTATCTAAAAGAACGTTGATCGTGATGAGGGATTCACTTGATGCGCTGAGCTTTCAACATTTGCGTGTTAGTCTGCTTTGGGCGCGTCAGCATCATTTGAGCGGGAGTAAGCAGAAAAACCAAATAGGCGGGAACTTTTAAGTTTATACATGACTCTATGGTTTGTATGAATTGTGCTTTGAAGGCAGAATAATTTTTTATAGAATAGTTTTTTGCAAAAAAACAGGATGATTGAGTGACGACAGAGCGCGAGATAGATCAAATTTTGGTCGAGCGCGTGCAGCGTGGTGATAAAAAGGCATTTGAGCTTCTGGTTTCCAAGTATCAACGGAAATTATTGCGGCTCGTGTCTAGGCTCGTCTATGATCAGGCTGAGGCCGAAGATGTGGTGCAGGAAGCATTCATTAAGGCGTACCGTGCCTTACCAAATTTTCGTGGAGATGCTGCGTTTTATACCTGGCTGTACCGAATTGGTATTAACACGGCCAAGAATTACTTGGTGACGCAAGGTCGTAGGGCGCCTACTTCGACGGAAAGTGATGTAGAAGAAGCCGAAACTTTTTCCGATGCGGATGGACTAAGAGATATTAATACGCCGGAGTCTTTATTGGCAAGCAAACAAATTGCTGCAACAGTGAATGCTGCAATGTCTGCATTGCCAGAAGAATTACGAAATGCCATCACCCTCAGGGAAATTGAAGGTTTGAGCTACGATGAAATTGCAGAAGTGATGCTGTGTCCGATCGGCACTGTGCGCAGCAGAATTTTTCGAGCGCGTGAGGCAATTGCAGAACGATTGCGGCCAGTTTTAGGAACGACTTTGGATAATCGCTGGTAATCGCGTCACACCAAAAATATTGATTAGAATTCGCAGTACCATGGCAAATAAAATGAACAACGACATCTCAAAATACGAAAGCCTATCAGCAATGCAAGACGGCGAAATAAGCGACGCCGAACTGCAACACATGCTGAAACAAAGTTTATCTCAGCATGAAAAAGATGCATGGGATACCTATCATTTGATCGCGGATGTTCTGCATTCAGATGATCTGGCAGTAAAGATGAGTAGCGATTTTAGCCAACGCTTTGCAGATCGTTTTGCATCTGAACCCGTTTTACTCGTTCCGGAAGCGCACGCTAAGTATCAGGCGGAGCAGTCGACTACAGGCAAACGCCAGTTCTTCCGTTCTTATATGGCAATTGCCAGTGCGACTGCGGCAGCGGTGTTTGCATTCGCATTTGGCCCACAATTATCCCATTTTGGTCGCGATAATTTTTCATCGGGGCAGGTAAGTAAGGCAGATAGTTCTGCGCGTCAGATTCAACTCGTCTCGACGTCAGTTGGATCTGAATCTACTGAAGTCGCCTCGGCAGACGATATGCCACGTTTCGTAACTGCTGCTCAAGATGCGGATGCGCAGAATCAAATTGACATGGTTCGCGATCCGAGAATTGACAGTTATCTCCTCGCGCATCAACGGTTTTCTCCCGCCATTAGCAATGCAGCGCAATACGTGAATCGGCCGAATAGCAATAAATCCGCATCGGAGAAATAATCATTATGCGGTTTAATCGTGTTCAATTTTCATTATTGCTGGTGTATCTTAGCACTGGGGTAAGTGTAGCTTGGGCAGGCACGCAAACTAGCGCAGCAGATGAGAAGCTGGAAGTGCAAGGTCTTATACGCATGATTCAATCATCGCCGCAGAAATTGAACTATTCTGGGACGTTCGTTTATCAACAAGCAAACCAGATTAGAACATCGAAGATCACCCACCATGCTGACGCGAATGGTGAATTGGAAAAGCTTGAAATTCTCGATGGCAATTCTCGTGAATATATCCGCAAAAATGATGAAGTATCCTGTTATTTGCCTGATAGTAAAACCATACAAGTAGAAAAGAACGTGACTCAGGAAGTGTTTCCTGCTTTGTTCTCGCATAACGCGCAATCATTACCGGATGTCTATACTTTCAAGAAGGGCGAGCCAAACCGGGTTGCTGGTCTTGAATGTCAGACCTATACATTGACTCCTAAAGACGGGAGTCGCTACGGATACAAGCTCTGCGCAGAAAAACAATCGGGATTGTTATTGCGTGTCCAGACTGTCAATAGTCGTGATGAGGTGATTGAGCAAATTGCTTTTACTCAATTGAAATTGGGTGACGTTGATAAGAACAAGTTAAAGCCGAGTTTTCAAAATCTGAATCAATGGAATATTGAAAATCTGACGGTTCAATCCAATATTGTGTCAGGCTGGGTAGTCAAATCCTTGCCTGCGGGTTTTATCAAGATCAAAGAAATGAAGCGGGTGATTTCCTCTCCTGCGTCAAGCTTGAGTGACAAAAAGGCAGTCCCATCGCACCAAGTGATTCAAATGATCTTTTCCGACGGCATGGCGACTATCTCGGTGTTTATTGAACCTGATCTGGAGCGCCGTAATGAAGGAAGTTTGCAACAAGGAGCGATGGCGATTATGACTAAACGACAAGGAAATTACTGGCTGACTGTGATAGGTGAGGTGCCAGTAGCAGCAATTCGCCAAGTGATCAATTCGATTGAACTCAAATCCAAATAAATCGATTGATGCAGCGCTGGTAGTAAAAACTTGAATTTATTTTGTCCACGCAATAAAAGTGAGTAAGTCCATGAATAAAAAAAAATATTTTCCTACTGAAAAAATTTTATCTGGTTTGATTATTGGTCTTTGTGTATCGATGGCTAGCCCCGTGGCACTCAGTGCCACCTCTGCGCCACAAGCCGCACCCGTGGTTACAGGATTGCCTGATTTTACTGATTTGGTCGATAAAGTGGGACCTGCTGTTGTGAATATTCGTACTACCGAGAAAGCGCAGCAATCGCAGGGTGAAATGGGCGCTGACGATCAGCAAATGCAAGAGTTTTTCCAGCGTTTTTTTGGAATGCCCATGCCTAAACAGGCACCAGCACCTCGGGGGCGCAAACAAGTTCCACAGCAACAAGAAGAAATCCCAAGAGGCGTTGGCTCCGGCTTTATCATTTCGCAGGACGGTTTTGTGCTGACCAATGCCCACGTGGTGGATGGCGCGTCGGATATTTATGTCAAGCTGACTGATAAGCGCGAATTCAAAGCCAAAGTGATTGGTATCGATAAACGTACTGATGTTGCTTTGATCAAAATCGAAGGCAGCAAATTACCAAAAGCAACAATCGGAGATTCAGATAAGATCCGCGCTGGCGAATGGGTGATCGCGATCGGCTCACCATTCGAGTTAGACAATACTGTCACTGCCGGTATTATTTCTGCCAAAGCGCGTGATACTGGCGAATATCTGCCATTAATTCAGACCGACGTTGCCGTCAATCCAGGTAACTCAGGCGGTCCGCTGATTAACATGCGTGGCGAGGTGATCGGTATTAACTCGCAAATTTATAGCCGCTCTGGCGGTTACATGGGCATCTCGTTTGCAGTGCCCATCGATGAAGCTATGCGGGTAGCTGATCAGTTAAAAACTTCAGGTAAAGTCACGCGTGGACGCATTGGCGTGCAGATTGGCGAAGTATCAAAAGATGTTGCTGAATCTATCGGTCTGAGCAAAGCAGAAGGTGCGTTGGTCGTTCATATCGAGGCAGGCTCACCCGCTGAAAAAGCCGGTATTCAGGATGGTGACGTGATTTTGAAGTTCAATGGCCAACCAATTAGCAAGTCATCAGATTTGCCACGTATTGTTGGTGCAATTAAGCCTGGATCAAAAGCCGTTGTCACAATTTGGCGCAAAGGTGCTCTGCGTGAGCTGGGAGTGAGCATCGCTGAGATCGAAGCGGAGAAAACTGCGCAAAAGGCCGATAAGAAGGGCAAGAAAGACCAGGCCAATGTGTTAGGTGTCTACGCTTCCGAGTTGAGCGATGCCCAGAAAAAGGACTTTCCTGGTGGGGGTGTCGTCATTGAGACAGTAGATGGCGCAGCGGCTGCTGCTGGCTTACTCCCGGGCGATGTCATTTTGACGCTGAACAATGTTGATGTAAAAGACGTCAAACAATTTAGTGCAATGGTTGCTAAATTGGATGGAAAAAAAGCCGTTGCATTGCTTGTTCGTCGTGGCAATCTGTCTCAATTTATTTTGGTCAAATCTCAGGCGCAATAAACTTGTAGGTATTTGCATACCGTTCAGGAATAGGTTGCAAAACGAACCGTATCAGTAATGTTTTTACTGATACGGTTTTTTATCGTCTACAAATTTTGTTGTAGCGCGGCACAGGACTTATAATGAACACATCCGCTGCGATTCGTTCACGCTATGCTGAAAAGCCAATGTGAAACAGGCAGTATTTAAGTTGTTGATCTAGCCGTGCCGCTACTCAAACATCTTCGTGCGAGCCCTGCAAATTTTATTGGTGTTAATCATGATATCTTTTACCCTATATTCTCGTAGTTACTGCCACCTTTGCGACGATATGTTGGAGCAATTGCAAGCGCATACTCCGGATTTTCAATTTACGGTAGAAGTCATTGACATTGATTCTGATGCCGAACTGGTGAGTCTTTATGATGAATTGGTTCCGGTTTTGGTTGGAAACAAGCCGGGGCAACCAAGCCAAAAAATTTGCCATTACTATTTAGATACCACTGCCTTGAAGGCATTTTTTCAGGGTTGATATGAAAGAAAGCTTAAATTTGTTTGATTATGAAGGTGAAGTCATTTGTGGTGTAGATGAGGCTGGTCGTGGGCCATTGGCTGGGCCAGTGATGGCCGCTGCTGTAATACTTGATCCAAAACACCCGATAGCGGGTCTGCGAGATTCAAAAAAATTATCCGAAGCAAAACGTGACGCCTTGGCCATAGAAATTAAGCAGCATGCGCTGGCTTGGGCTATTGCCGAATGTTCTGAACAAGAGATTGATGAACTCAATATTTTGCAAGCGACTATGCTGGCCATGCGCCGTGCTGTTGAGGCGTTGTCGGTAACCCCAAGTCTGGCTTTGATTGACGGAAATCGTTGTCCAGTTATGGCGATACGCTCGGAAGCGATAGTTAAAGGCGACGATAAGGTGGCTGCGATTTCTGCTGCATCGATTTTAGCCAAAACCGCGCGTGATCATGCGCTCTACGAGCTGCACAAACAATATCCGCAATACGCGTTGGATCAGCATAAGGGCTATCCGACTGCTTTACATCTTGAACGATTACGTGAACATGGTGTTGCGCCATTTCACCGCAAGTCCTATGCGCCTGTGAAGGCTTTGTTGAAATGAAATCAATTACTTCCCGCGATAACCCGCAGTACAAAGAACTTAAATTAATTGCCACTAGCTCGCAGGCGCGTCGCAAAGCGGGCCGGACCTTGCTTGATGGCGTCCATTTGTGTGAGGCTTATTTACAGCATCTTGGACAACCAGAGTTATGCATTGTGTCCGACGCGACAACTGATGATTTTGAGGTGAGTCAACTGCTCTCTCAATGCGAACAAAAGAATGTGCGCTGCATTAGTTTGCCTGAGGCGTTGTATCAAGCGATCAGTCAGGTTGAGAACGGCGTGGGCATCATGTTTTTAATCGCTACGCCAGAACCCGTATTACCAAACACGATTAGCGAAACATCGGTTGCTCTGGATAATTTGCAAGATCCTGGCAATCTGGGTTCAATTTTGCGCAGTGCTGCAGCTGCGGGTGTCAAAAACGTGTTTTGTAGCCCCGGGACTGCATTTGCATGGTCACCAAAAGTTATGCGTGCGGGGATGGGAGCACATTTCCTGTTGAACATTTTTGAAAATATTGACCTCGAAGAAGTGCTTTCAAAATCGAATATCCCTGTTTTGGCGACTAGTTCGCACACAACTAAAACGATCTATCAGGCAGATTTGAGCCAAGCAGTAGTCTGGCTATTTGGACATGAAGGGCAGGGCGTGTCTGACAATTTGATGGCAAAGGCAACACACACAGTGACAATTCCTCAGCAAGCTGCTATCGAGTCTTTAAATGTGGCGGCCAGTGCCGCGATTTGTTTTTTTGAGCAAGTACGTCAGCAACTTAAATAAACATCTCCTGATTTCAAGCCAGTGACGATATTTCGTAGGGCAGGTGTAATTCACCAGTCGTTTTACTCAAAAGCATAGCGCGGATTGCACCTGCCCTACAACAGTGCTTTGACTGGTGAGTCAGTCAATACACTTTTATGTCCGCTTTAATTTCTTGCAAAATCGTGGTTGAGATTTCCTCAATAGATTTAGCGGTTGACGATAACCAGCGAATTCCTTCGCGTTTCATCATCGCTTCAGCCTCATTAATTTCATAACGGCAATTTTCTATTGATGCATATTTACTACCTGGACGGCGTTCATTCCGAATTTCCGATAAGCGTTCAGGCGCGATACTCAAGCCGAACATCTTGCTTTTAAACTCTGGTAGTACAGATGGCAGCTTGCCACGTTCAAAATCGTCTGGAATCAACGGATAATTTGCCGCCTTAATCCCATATTGCATCGCCAGGTACAGACTGGTTGGTGTTTTACCAGAGCGCGAGACACCAACCAAAATCACATCGGCGGTCGACAAGTTTTTGTTTGATTGACCATCGTCATGTGCCAGTGAGAAATTAATCGCCTCAATACGATTCTTGTATTCTTCCGAATCTGCAATATTATGGCTACGACCTATCGTGTGCGTTGATTTGACGCCTAACTCTTGTTCAAGTGGTGAGACAAATGTTTGAATTAAATCCATATGCAATCCTTTGGATTTAAAAACAACGCCCGCCAGATCGGCTTTGACCAGCGTAGAAAAAACAATAGGCCGCACTCCGTCTTGCGTGAATGCGTCATTTATTCGTTTGACCGCATCATGTGCCTTATCCAGAGTATCAATAAATGGCAATCGGATTTGTCGAAATTTCAGATCAAACTGGGTCAGCACCGAATGTCCGAAGGTTTCAGCGGTAATACCTGTGCCGTCGGAGACAAAAAACACGGTACGATTAGCTTTTGGCAGTGCATGTGATTGGGATTCTGGCATTTTTTATTTTGCTTTGTGGTAATTAGTAAAGTCGGAAATAAAATAGGAAATAAAAAGGGAAATCAAATAATTCGAGAGCCATTTCCTTTGTTTTACTTCAATTCCTGCTTGTTTGTAGCCCGCATGTCGTTTTCTTAACACAGCACAAACATACAAGTGAAAAATTTTTGTATATCGAACAAATAAAAAAGAAGGGAAATTCTTCTTTGGCATAGATAAATTCTGCAGGACACAATGTAAAATGCTGCAAGAGCACGACGCACGTCATTCGTACCAAGAATAACAAAAAAATAGCGATAGACGAAGCAGTACCGCAGTCAATAGCAAAGATTTCTTACCATCAAAAAGAGGTTGTTATGTCCAACGCAGCAAATACTGAAGCAACTTACGTTGCCTCATTTGAGCATCTACGAATGACGGATGTTGAATCCGTCGGCGGGAAAAATGCATCTTTAGGCGAAATGATCAGTCAGCTCGCCACTGCAGGTGTTCGTGTTCCGGGTGGCTTTGCCACAACAGCACAAGCATTCCGCGATTTTTTATCGTATAGCGAAAATGGCGGCTTGCCTTTGGCGCAACGTATTGCCGATCGTCTTGCCGATTTAAACATCGATGACGTCAAAGAATTAGCTAGAGCCGGTGCGGAAATCCGTCAATGGATTATCGATACACCGTTCCAGCCACGTTTGCAAAAAGAAATCGAAGAGTTCTACAACAAACTGGTTGCAGACTCCAGCGCCGAAATGTCGTTCGCAGTGCGTTCCTCTGCAACGGCGGAAGATTTGCCAGATGCATCTTTTGCTGGTCAACAAGAAACTTTTTTGAACGTGGTTGGTATTGATAACGTTCTCGAAGCAATGAAGCACGTGTTTGCTTCTTTGTACAATGATCGCGCGATTTCCTACCGTGTTCACAAAGGCTTTACTCACGCCGAAGTTGCTTTGTCTGCCGGTGTACAACGCATGGTGCGCTCAGATCTGGGCGCAGCTGGTGTGATGTTCACGATTGATACGGAGTCTGGCTTTAAAGACGTCGTATTTATTACCTCCAGCTACGGTTTGGGCGAAACAGTGGTGCAGGGTGCGGTAAATCCTGACGAATTTTACGTTCACAAACCGATGCTGGAGCTGGGTAAATTGCCTGTTATTCGCCGTAACATTGGCTCAAAGCTGATCAAGATGGAATTTACTGGTGAAGCCAAAGCAGGGCGCTCTGTAAAAACTGTTGATGTGCCAGTCGAAATGCGCAACCGTTATTCTTTGACCGATACTGAAGTCGTGGAATTGGCTAAGTATGCTGTCATTATCGAGAAGCATTATGGCCGCCCTATGGACATTGAATGGGGCAAAGACGGTCGCGACGGTAAACTCTACATCTTGCAAGCACGTCCAGAAACGGTTAAGTCTCAACAAAAGTCCACTGATGCGCAACAGCGTTTCAAACTCAAAGGTAGCGGTACAGTGTTGGCGTCTGGTCGCGCCATCGGTCAAAAAATCGGTGCTGGTCGTGTTCGTGTAATTCATGATCCGTCCGAAATGGAACGCGTACAACCGGGCGACG
This sequence comes from Cognatundibacterium jejuense, assembly GCF_014284255.1. Lineage (GTDB taxonomy): Bacteria > Pseudomonadota > Gammaproteobacteria > Burkholderiales > Burkholderiaceae_D > Undibacterium > Undibacterium jejuense. The sequence goes on along the minus strand of NZ_JACOFV010000007.1, from coordinate 30,229 downwards.
TATTGGTTGCTGATATGACCGATCCCAACTGGGAACCAGTCATGAAACGTGCTGCAGCGATTGTGACTAACCGAGGTGGTCGTACTTGCCACGCTGCGATTATTGCGCGTGAACTGGGCGTGCCTGCCGTCGTTGGCTGCGGTGATGCCACTGATATGCTGAAGGACGGTACACTGGTGACTGTGTCCTGTGCCGAAGGCGACGAAGGCAAGATCTATGACGGCTTACTGGAAACTGAAGTCACCGAAGAACTGCGCGGTGAATTGCCTAAGCTGCCATTGAAAGTCATGCTCAATGTCGGTAACCCGCAATTGGCATTTGATTTCCAATCGGTACCAAATGATGGCGTTGGTCTGGCACGTCTGGAATTCATCATCAATAACAACATTGGCGTGCATCCAAAAGCAATTCTGGAATACCCAAATATTGATCCTGATTTGAAGAAGGCAGTTGAATCCGTAGCTCGCGGGCATGCTTCACCACGTGCTTTCTACGTCGACAAATTGGCTGAAGGCATCGCAACGATTGCGGCTGCTTTCTGGCCGAAGAAAGTGATCGTTCGTTTATCTGATTTCAAATCGAATGAATACAAAAAACTGATTGGCGGGTCTCGCTACGAACCTGACGAAGAAAACCCAATGCTGGGCTTCCGCGGTGCGGCGCGTTATCTTGCAGCCGACTTTGCTGAATCGTTCGAAATGGAATGCCAGGCAATGAAGCGTGTTCGTAACGACATGGGGCTGACTAACGTCGAAATCATGGTTCCTTTCGTTCGTACACTTGGTCAGGCAGAAAAAGTCGTCAATTTACTTGCGAAAAATGGTTTGAAACGTGGCGAAAATGGCCTGCGTCTGATTATGATGTGCGAAGTGCCATCCAATGCGATTCTGGCAGAAGAGTTCTTGCAATTCTTTGATGGTTTCTCAATTGGCTCTAATGATCTGACTCAATTGACGCTGGGTCTGGATCGTGATTCCGGCATGGAATTACTGGCAGCTGACTTTGATGAGCGCGATCCTGCTGTGCGTGCTTTGTTGTCTAAGGTTATAGCGGCATGTACTAAGTTGAATAAATACGTTGGTATTTGTGGGCAAGGTCCTTCTGATCATCCTGACTTTGCAGAATGGTTGATGAAAGAGGGCATTGAGTCAATTTCGTTAAATCCTGACTCTGTTGTTGATACATGGCAAAAACTGGCGGCAGTTAGTAAATAATTAGGCTGCGGGCCAGTTAATTTTTGTCGAGCTTCATCGTACTGAGGTTGTACTGAGTTGTACTGAATTTTCACAAAAATTATATGTTTAAAATGAAAAGCGAGATGGTTCAAACTATCTCGCTTTTTTTTATCAATGGTACAAAAAATCACGCATAGCACTCTTGTGTTTCTGAACCCACCAAGCTCTTAGCCACATCACGAATCGTGTCAAGCATATACTCGATCGAAGCCTCTGATTTGCGGTGATTAATAATGCACGCGCGCAAGACAAATTCATCGTTCAGCCTGGTACCAGTGATAAAAATCCTTCCGTCCGACTCGAGCGCGATGATAAGTTTTTGATTAATTTCCGTTATCTCAGCCGATGTCAGCCGTGAACCGATGTAGCGGAAGCATACAATGCCTAAATCGCTCTTAGATTTCAGTTCAAAGTCATCGGACGTGTTAATCAGGTTTTCAAGATAGCGGGCGAGGTTAATGTCTTTTTGCATCATTGCCTGTATCTTTGAGAAGCCGTAGGCTTTGAGTGACATCCAGACTTTAAAAGCTTTCGCGTTTCTGGAAAGTTGAAAATAATGCTCGTTAAATTCAACTCTTTGTTCTTCTTTTTCAAAGGAAGTGTCTAGATAATCTGCCTGTTTAAAATACGCCTCCCGTAACAAACTCCAGTTTTTCACCAACGTACAACCAACCTCGAACGGCTGATACAGCCATTTGTGATAATCCACGCCAATAGAGTCTGCGAGTTGCATTCCGTTATATTTATGTTTCAAACCCGGAAGGGAGACAACCAACCCGCCATATGCACCATCGACGTGAAACCAAAGTCCATATTTTTTTGCAATGGCGGAAAGTCCAACCAGATCATCAACCGCCCCCGTATTCACTGTTCCCGCATTTCCGATGACGCAAAAGGGGGTATATCCTGCAGCAATATCCGCAAGAATCTTCGACTCTAATGCGGAGAGATCAATAGTGAAATCATCTTTGACGGGAATGCGCCGCAAATGATCGGTACCCAAGCCTAACAAGGCGACACTTTTGTCAGTACAATTATGGGTTTCGGTTGAGCAATAGACGGTGAAGGGCTTGATACCAAAGAGTCCGTGTTTATTGATATTTTTCTGTCTGAAAAAAATATTCCGCGCCACTGTAAGACCTGTGAGCGTAGCCGCTGAGCCACCGCTAACCATGACTCCACCGGCCTCAGGGACGAAACCTACCATTTCTGCTGTCCATGCAACGACCCGCTTTTCAATCTCAGTCATGACAGGAGACATGTGCCATTTAGCGACATTTTGATTGATGGTTGACGCTAAAAAATCTGCAATCGTCGATATTTGATTGCCTCCGGAAATCACGTAGCCATACATATTTGGACCGAAATTTCCGTTCGCATTCTCCAGAACCTTTTCTTTGACCTTCTCAAGAAGTTTTATCGGATCCATTCCCAGTTTGGGTAATGGTTCATCAAACCACGCTTCTACTTCTTTTTGTTTAGCACAGCGAAAACCAGGCTGCTCTTTACTTTGTTTATACTGATTCAAAATAATTTCGTTTGTTTTCTGAAGGATGGATTCTAATTCTTTCATACTGTAATCCAGACTACTTTGCATAATAATGTCTCCTCAAATAAGCACTACCATCGTGTGGAAGGCCGACGTTGAAGGCCGGCATCGGGGTGTCGTATGCAGGCGTGGGCGTCGGTAATCTAGTTCGTTTAACTCTGCGGAAAAGTAAAAGCGAGAATAGTCTTCGTCACCATCTTTTGCAACGTTAAGTGACTTACCGTAACGCAATGTATTGACAGTGGCAAGAATTTCTCGCCACACCAAAAAAAGCGCTGTTGTAAAAAAACAAGCGAAAAACGAAGGTATGCTTAGTAAATGCCAGCGAAATGTTTTGTTGCACATCAAAGCGAGGAGGGGAGTTCGAATATCTTTTTTGTCCTGCTTTAGTACAGAGGACAAAGAAACTGGAAAAATGTGAAAGTAGAGCAGTGGAGAACCCAAATTGACAGACTATTCATCTGCGCCTGTTTGCCTTACGGTTGCCAATCAACATATGAATGATGCACCTTGTCATGGGCTTTTTGTAATTCACCGCTGAGTGCAGCAGCTCTTATTGCTTTACTGATAGCTTGATTGACAAAATCACCTCGTTTACTGCAGGGCATAAAGAACATATCGGGATAATCATTAAAATAGGCTCGTTGTATATTATTAAGATGAAGCTTTTTAATTTCGTAATCCGCTTCCTCTTGCGCCCATAAAACCACGTCTATACGACCCGCATTGAGCTTTTTCATTGACAACTCAAGATCGACCACAGCTTGGACCGGAAAGCCCCAATCGACCGGCGGCGCTTCAATGTTCAACGTATTGACTGAACGCGCGGACATATCCAATTTACTAACGGGTCTCTTTTTATTGCTGTAGAGGACAAAAGTCACCTTTCCCAACGATTCATGGGAAAATTGCGTGGGCAGCGTCGCTTCTTGTGCATCATTTAATTTCATTGTCGGCATACCAAAATCCGCGCGCCGGTTATTGATATCCGAATAAATTCTTTTTACTGGCTCAATAGTGATGCTGATCTTGCCCTCAGGGTAATACTTATTAATTACCTTGATCAAATCAACAAACGGCCCTTGATCATCCCGTTCTAGCAATGAGGGCAAGAAGACGGCAACTCCCCGAAGATTTGGATCAGTGTTCAGAGGCACATTATCCGCCGGAGCGTTGACATCACAAGCGCGTGATGGGCTCAATATAAGTAGTAAAGGTAATAAGGCAAATAAGAAAAACTGTTTCGTCATTGTCTATACCCTTGCAAAAACTAACCATCGCCAATGAAATATTTACATCGTATTGTCAACACCCTGACAAACGTAAGATATCCTAAAAAAGTCGGATCCTATCGTTTTCAACATAGATTGTCTGACCTATTATCGCATTCGTTGAAAAACAATATACGCCTTGGCGGCAAGATCAGAGGGTTTTATGAATCAATTACGAGACAAATTTAAGCGCGATACATTTGACGCCTTTAAAGTAGGGCGCCCACGCACTCCAAATCACTAAAAGTGAGGGGAAACGCGTTCGGGAATATTGTCTTCGTTTGAAAGCGAAGCGTTTGGCTTCAGAAGGTGGCCAGTAATGTCCCGCTTTATCGTTTCCACATCTGGCGTGCGTGCATATCTGGCCACGCGATATCCGGCATTCGTTAATAGAGAGTCACGCGCCCTGTCTTGTTCTTCTCGTCCTTTGTGGCTCGAGTCGTCAAGCTCCACAATTGCCAAGACTTCAAATGCCTTTGTGCAAACGACGAAGTCAGCCACTTTTCTATCAAATTTATTTCGCGTAGCGCGATTTTTCGTTTGCAACAACGCAGAGAACGCCACTTGCGCAAGAACCACATATTCTGGCAGTGCTTCAGCTAACCGGAAGTACATAGGCTGCTCATTTTTTGTCAATGGCAATTTCTTAGAAATGTCGCCCGGTGTTTTTTTAGATTTGGACTTTATGCGGTTGTTTATGGCGATGGCAAGTATTGCCAAAACAGCTAACGCGATCAATGCGAGGAATTTCATATGGCGTTTCCATTGTTTAAAAATAAATATTGTATCGAATTAATCTGAGGCGTCACAGATATTAATAGGGAAAAAACAGCTCTCCAAACTAGCCACACAAAGCCAAGCGGGTGAGCAAGTGCACCTTGGCGCACTGCGATACGCAGGGCGCAACGGGGCTTCCACTAGGTTATTAAATAGTCTCTAAATTTGGGGTGCAGTTCAAGGCTCTGGTTTCATTTTTATTACTGTATTTTACATAATATAAATTATGCGAATATAAAGCTGTTTCTAATCAGGGCTCAACAAGTGACCAAATCAGCGCTCGGAACTAATGTTCGAACATTTTGGGAAGTAAATTAGTCAAATTTACAAAAATGTCCTACTTTCGATTTACGTTGAAAGTGTGCAGAAAATAGCACTCGGAAGTAATTTTCGAACATTTGGGTTTTGCAGACATGTTCGAAAATTACTCCACATATGAAAATCAGCCAAATTTAAGAAATTGCCATATTTTTCTTTTCTTTACCCTAATTTAGACTTGGTTCTAAGATTGCTCTTTTTTACCTGCTTTAGCTTATCTGCGCTAGCTGAGTTTGCTGCGTTGTTAAGGCGTGGATATATTTGTCGCGCATAAAAATGTTTCTCATATAAAATGTCAGTGAATATTTATTTTCATTGATGTTTTATTATCGATGTACGCAAACGTGCCCACCTACCTTTGGATAAACGCGTATGGAAAAAAACATTTCCTTGCAAGGTAGCCAGACTGCCGTTGAATTACCCGCCTCCGGTTCTGTTTGCCTGTCTTCTTTATCGTGCTTTGTGCCGATACTGCAAACGGCAGAAAAAGTGTTTGGCAATTGCCGCGTGCTGATTGTTTTTCGTCCCGACCTCGCTATTGATGTGAGTGAATGTCTAGGCTTGCAGGCTCAACATCAGACAAGAGAGATTATTGAACTTTGTCACTCTCTATGGCGCACTCGTCAGTTTGTGATTCCTGCAAAATTAACGCAAAAAGAAAATGGAACGGGGTCATTTTCTGGCGTTCCAATTAAATGGGTAGATGGTAAAATTCTTGGCGCCCTTATTATCCACTGCCCCGGGCAATCGACTCCCAACGAAATAAATAATCAACAGTTACTTGCTTTTGCAAGTTGGACTGAAGCGGAAATTCTGAAACACGTCAGCCAAACTAGGGGCTGTATTTCTCTTACTGCCAGTTTGCTCCAGAAACTGCAGCTGTCTTCGCCAATCGTAACTCAATACCAGCGACCAACGTCGATCGTACCTGAAATTCAAAATCAGGCGCACGATAGTCGTTATGCGATAGAAAATAATAGTCTACTTAAAACCGTCATTGACTGCACCGCTTCTTACGTTCATGTCCGCGACTTAAACGGCCGTTATCTGTATGTCAATAAAGAGTATGAAACTGTTTTTAAGTGTAGAAACGATGAAATTTTCGGCACGCATTATCGCGAGGTTTTGCCGCCAGAATTAGCGGATGATGTCTATCAAGTTGAAAGCGAGATGATTGCCTCAGGCGCACCGCGACGCACCGAAAACATTGTTCAAAGAGACGATGGTCCACACATTTATCTGGTGATTCGCTCTCCCCTACTTGATGCTAATGGAGAAATCATAGGCACTTGTGGTGTCGGCATGGATATAACTCAAAAAATTCGTCTGGAACAGGAAATGGCAAAAGCCCTTGCCTCGCTGAAAATTAGCGAAGAACGTTGGGAGTTTGCCTTAGAAGGAAGTGGTGACGGGGTCTGGGATTGGGACATTCCAGCTGAGAAATGTATCTATTCAACGCAATGGAAAAAGATGCTAGGCCACGATGATAGCGAGATTAGCGATAGCATCAAGGAATGGTCTGACCGTATTCATCCAGAAGATGAAGCAGAGTTAATGGCTGCAGTGGAAGCTAATTTTCAAGGAATGACGAACACTTTTTCGCACGAATACCGGTTCAGATGCAAGGATGGTAGCTATATCTGGATCCATGATCGCGCGATGGTCGTTAAACGCGATGACAACGGTAGGCCTGTGCGTATGGTCGGCACGCACACGGATATTTCAGATCGCAAAAACATCGAACAACTCAAAGCGGAATTTGTTTCTACGGTAAGTCACGAATTACGAACGCCAGTCACTTCGATCCGTGGAGCACTCGGTTTGCTTGAAAGTGAGTTGCTTGGCAAACTACCAGATCAAGCCTTGAATTTAATTAAAGTCGCCCATAGAAATAGCCAACGCTTGATTGTCTTGCTGAATGATATTCTGGATATGGAAAAGCTTATGTCCGGCAAGATGTTGATGGATATTCAGACCGTAAACGTAAGTAATATTATTGAACAAGCGGTCGATGAGAATAAAGATTTTGCATCGACCTTTAACGTTAGTTTTGAATACGCAGGGTCGTCGGCCGTAGCTTTAGTTAAAGGCGATCCTGAACGTATCAAACAAGTGTTGGCAAATCTTTTATCGAATGCGGCAAAATTTTCTCATAACGATGATGTCGTGAAAATTCGCCTGATTAAGGAAGAAAGCTGCTTTAAAGTGGCGGTGATTGATATGGGTGAAGGGATCCCAGAACATTTTCACAGCCGTATCTTCGAAGCTTTTGCTCAGGCGAATAATTCCAATACCCGTCAACAAGGTGGTACGGGTCTGGGATTGAATATAAGTAAAAAATTAATACAGCAAATGCAAGGGAATATTGGATTTGAGTCAGCCTCTGGAAAAGGCAGTACCTTCTGGTTCACCTTGCCGGTAGCGTAAATCTGTATTGTGGGTTGTGCCCGCGTTACAGATCGTCATACGTTAAACCACGTCAGTTGGCGCTAAGTCGCATGGGATGCCCGAATCATTTAGTTCTATTTGTAGAGTCGCATGGCCGATTTTGAAGCGCTTTAATAATTCGTCGGTAACCATTTTTCTGAATGCATCGCCAGGGTACGTGCCAGAAACAACTAGGTGCGCAGTCAATGCGACTTCGGTCGTGCTCATGCCCCAGATATGCAAGTCATGTACTTCTGTCACATCAGGCAGTTTAGTCAAAAACGCATGAACTTCGACCGAATTAATACTGGCAGGAACCGCATGCAATGCCAGATTGATGGAATCTCTTAATAATCCCCATGTACCTACAACGACAAATATAGAAATCACCAGACTCACCGCAGGATCTAACCAATCCCAGCCGCTATAAATCATCACAAAACCAGCAATCACCACGCCGAGAGAAATCGCAGCATCACCCGCCATATGCAAAAATGCAGCACGTAAGTTCAGATCATCATGTCTGCCAGAGACAAACAGCAATGCGGTACTCAAATTAACGACGACACCAATAGCGGCAACGATAATGACGGTCATGCCAGTTACATGTTCAGGATGTTGTAGACGTAAAATCGCTTCCCAGGCGATACCACCAGTCACTACTAGCAAGACTACGGCATTTGCAAGCGCCGCCAAGATTGAAGTACTGCGCAGGCCATAAGTAAAACGTCCTGAAGGCTGCTTTTTGACCAAAATACTGGCGCCCCAAGCAAGCAAGAGACCTAGCACATCACTCAGGTTATGGCCGGCATCTGCCAGCAAAGCGGCTGAATTACTGAGAATACCGAAGAAGAATTCAGCCAATACAAAGCCAGAATTGAGTATAACGCCCAAGAAAAAGATCTTGCCGAAGTCTTTGGGTGCGTGCGAGTGACCATGGTGTCCATGCTCATGACCGTGACCTTCGCTATGATCGTGTTCGTGTTCGTGGTCATGCGAATGATCATGCGTTTTGTGATCGTGATGGTCGCCCAAAATATTTCCTTTTCTTTAATATGTATGTACGCATTTATCTGGATATCATCGGCACACATACGTTTTGAACAAGACTTACGCCAGAGGCGATTTTCTAAGAGGTCGCGGAAAACATAGCATAGTCGCGTGGCTGGCCACGCACAATGCGGTAGTTTTTCAGCTTCCCTTCAAATACAAATCCGATTTTTTTCAATACGTTGGCCGATGCAAGATTGGTATCGAGCACTGTTGCCTGTACACGTACGAACTTCCCTTCGGTTAATGCCCAATGTACTAAAGCTTTTGCACATAAGGTGGCAATCCCTTTACCCCAATAGTTAGGGTGCAGGTCATAAGCCAGTTCCGCGGTACGATTGACCGATGAAATAAGAGGAAAGCCGATTGTCCCGACAAAATTATTCGTTGCCGTTTCAACGATAGCAAGACGTAGCGGTGAATTGGCATCATCTGTGTTCGATGATGTAATGATCGCCTTCAGATCATCTGCAGAATGCAGATTCCAACTCGTATGTTCAATGACGTGCGGCATCGACAAATAGCAATACCACGCTTGAACATCAGTCAATTCTATCGGCCTGAGTAGGAATCCCGAATCGCCAAGAGATGGCATTGTAGGTAGGCGCATCATTAATCGTTCAGATTTGATTTTTTGAGTTAGACAAAACCGTCACGAAATCATGAAGCGATCACCTTGCATCCGTGTGGGGCACCTTCAATGATCTCGTTTTACTTTTTAAATTGATTTAAGCGCCAAATATCAAACGCCAATCTTTGCCAACATAGACGCCAGCTCACGCAACACTGGTTCTAGCTTAGGGTGTTCTGCAGCGAATTTGGCTGACAGAGACACAGAGCGCTCACTCAATGCCGCGTAGACTGGATCATCGTGCTGTTGATCGCTATTCAAAACCTGGTGAATGTCCTTGTTTAAATTTTGTAGCAAAGACTTCAATTCGCCATCAACTTCTTCGGTACCTGCTAATTCAGTATGCAATTGTGTGAGTAATTGTTTGACGTGTTCTTGGTTCATTTATTTCTCCGTTTTTTGTAGATGTCAAAGTTGACGTAAAGTGATGCACACCAACGCACGCTGTTTCATGTCGCTATCTTTGATTATTGATTGTCTAGCTTATACACCAGCACCACTGCTTCTGCAGCAATACCTTCTTCTCTGCCAAGGTAACCTAATTTTTCATTGGTCTTTGCCTTGATATTGATTTGCGATACATCCACTTGCAAATCAGCAGCCACATGTTGCACCATGCTTGGGATATGCGGTGCCATCTTTGGCGCTTGCGCAATGATGGTGGCATCCAAATTCCCGATTGCGTAGCCAGCATCGTTGAGCCGCTTCACAGCCTCACGCAATAACACACGTGAGTCGGCTCCCGAAAATTTGGCGTCCGTATCTGGAAAGTGGCGTCCGATATCCCCCAAACCAGCCGATCCAAAAATCGCATCAGTGATCGCATGCAACAAGACATCAGCGTCCGAATGACCCAATAAACCTGTTTTATGCGGAATATCGACACCGCCAATAATTAACTTTCGGCCTGGTACCAAAGCGTGACAGTCGTAACCTTGCCCGATTCTAAAAGGAGGAACATTATTCTTCATCAAATTTTCTTTCTTTTATGTACTTTTATTATGTAATTTTAAATTATTTTAAATACTGGCTTACCTGCTCCAAGTCCGCTGGCAAAGTGACTTTTAAATTACAGACATGTCCTTCAATGAGCAATGGAATATGTCCGGCCGCTTCCACCGCACTGGCCTCGTCGGTCACCTGATCAGCCGCGTCCAAGGCGTCGCACAAGAGCTGGAAGCGAAACATCTGCGGCGTCTGTGCCAGCCACATTCCATCCCGGGATATCGTTTGCACTTTGCCGTCAACGACGCGCTTAACCGTGTCAACGACAGGCAAGGCGAGCAATCCGCCAACCATGTTCGTTCCAACTTCGCTTAATAATTTGCTCAATAGCCCGGCAGTCAGGCCAGGCCTGGCGGCGTCGTGCACCATGACCCAATCATCGCCTTGTGCTTCCTTTGCGATGGCGGTCAGACCATTACGCACGGAATCGCGTCGGGTCTCTCCCCCACAACGCAATACGCTTAAGCGCGACGACGGCTGTAAAAAATCATCCACATATGCATCGTCCGGACTCACCACCACGTAGGTATGTGACACCCCATCAAAACTCAAGAAGGCGTTGACGGTGTGCTGCAAAATCGACTGTCCAGCAATCGTTAAATATTGCTTGGGTGCATTCTTACCCATACGGCTACCGACACCGGCAGCGGGGATTAAAGCGACGTATTTTGGTGCACCCTTTTGCGCGTTCTTTTGGGTATCCAATTGTTGTTTAATTTCTTCTTGCATACATCTTTCATGCATCTTTCATGCATCTTTATTAGGCTGTCTGATGCCAAACTGCCCATTCGTTTATAATGAGGTTTCATTTTAACCGCGTATTTCATTCTGTACGCGGTTCCTTCAGCTGCTTTTACGGTATCTTCAATTTTCAGCCGCAATGTCATTCGATTTCAACAAATCTTTAGCAAAACCCGGCCATAGACTGGCACTCCCTTTCCTGCACGGCTCTGCCGATGCGTTTGCTTTGGCGCAAGCGGCGACAGCTCTGAAATCTGAAAAACGCATGTTAACCGTGTTTGTTGCCAATCCTGGCGATGCTCAGCGCTTGCGTGATGAAATTCCTTGGTTCAATTCCGAGCTACGTTGCCATTTGCTGCCGGATTGGGAAACATTGCCTTACGACGCTTTCTCTCCGCATCAGGATCTGGTCTCAGAACGTCTGGCGAGTTTGCATGAGATTCAAAACGGTAATTGTGATGTGCTGCTAGCGCCAGCAACCACTGCCCTGCTCCGCATGGCGCCACCGTCATTTCTGGCCGCCTATACCTTTTTCTTCAAAAAAGGCGATACGCTGGATGAAGCCAAGCTCAAATCGCAGCTGACTTTAGCTGGCTACAGCCATGTCAATCAAGTCATGTCCCCCGGTGAATATTCGGTACGAGGCGGCCTGATCGATCTGTTTCCGATGGGATCGGCACTGCCATATCGCCTTGATTTGTTTGGCGACACGATAGAGACCATACGCACGTTTGATGCTGATACGCAGCGCTCTTTGTATCCGGTGCCAGAAGTACGTTTGCTGCCAGGACGCGAATTTCCTATGGACGAACCCGCGCGTGCGGCTTTCCGTAGCCGCTGGCGCGAGACCTTTGAAGGAGATCCTTCCCGTTCTTCTATTTACAAAGACATAGGTAATGGGATTGCTTCGGCTGGTATTGAGTATTACTTGCCACTGTTTTTTGAACAATCTGCGACTCTGTTTGATTACCTACCGCCAGCTGCGCATTTCGCGTTAGTCGGCAATATTGATGAAGCGATACAACGCTTCTGGACGGATACGCGCTCACGTTACCAGTTCTTAAAATCTGACAGAGAACGTCCGGTGTTAGCGCCAGAAACCGTGTTTTTACGCGATGAAGACTTTTTTGGTGCTTTAAAATCGCAAGCACGTTGGGTGATTGCGAATGCTGATAAAGCCGCTGGCGCGTCCGAAGTCTCCAGCTTTTTGCCGGATATCGCAGTTAATTGCAGGGCCGATGATCCGCTGACCAATTTGCGCTCGTTCCTGTTGCAAACCGATAAACGCGTGATGATCTGTGCTGAAACCTTAGGTCGCCGCGAAACGCTGCAACAATATTTCAATGAATATGCAATCTCGCTGAGTTTATGCGAGGGCTATACTGATTTTGTAACGTCCAATGCCAAGCTGATGCTGGGTGTCGCACCATTGCACGCTGGTTTTATTCTGGCTGACGGTATCGCGTTTGTGACGGAAGCCGAGTTATATGCAGGCAGCGGCAAACGTATAGGTCGGAAAAAACAAGAAGCAGTCACGCAAGTCGAACACATGGTGCGCGACTTGTCGGAACTCAAAATTGGCGACCCTGTCGTGCATAGTAACCATGGTATCGGCCGCTATATGGGCTTGATCAGCATGGATTTGGGCGAAGGCGATACTGAATTCTTGCATCTGGAATATGCAAAAGAAACCAAGCTCTATGTGCCTGTGGCGCAATTGCATGTCATCTCGCGCTATTCCGGCGCTTCCCCGGATGACGCACCTTTGCATAGCCTGGGTTCGGGTCAGTGGGAAAAAGCCAAGAAAAAAGCCGCGCAACAAATCCGCGACACCGCTGCTGAGTTGCTCAATCTCTATGCGCGACGTGCCTTACGCCAAGGGCATGCTTTTGAATATTCCAGCAAAGACTATGAAGCCTTTGCGGAAAGTTTTGGCTTTGACGAAACACCCGATCAGGCAGCTGCGATTACTGCCGTCATTGGCGATATGACATCTGGCAAGCCTATGGATCGTTTGATCTGCGGTGACGTTGGCTTTGGTAAGACTGAAGTCGCCTTACGTGCCGCATTTGTGGCGGTCATGGGCGGCAAGCAAGTCGCCATCCTTGCGCCGACGACGCTGCTGGCGGAGCAACACGCGCAAACTTTTGCTGATCGCTTTGCCAATTGGCCAGTTAAAATCGCTGAATTATCCCGCTTCCGCTCCGGCAAAGAGATCAATCAGGCCATCAAAGGCATGGGCGATGGCACGGTAGATATCGTTATCGGCACGCATAAGCTTTTATCCGACGATGTGAAATTCTCCCGATTAGGTCTCGTCATTATCGACGAAGAGCATCGTTTTGGAGTGCGTCAAAAAGAGGCACTGAAATCACTTCGTGCTGAAGTTGATGTCCTGACCCTCACTGCAACGCCAATTCCACGTACTTTGGGCATGGCGCTGGAAGGTCTGCGCGATTTTTCCATTATCGCGACCGCTCCGCAAAAACGTCTGGCGATCAAGACCTTTGTACGCAGCGAAGATAATTCAGTGATTCGCGAGGCTTGTCTGCGTGAGCTCAAGCGCGGTGGCCAAGTCTATTTCTTACATAACGAAGTAGAAACCATCGAAAACCGCAAAGCCATGCTGGAGGCTCTGCTCCCAGAGGCACGTGTGGTGGTGGCGCATGGGCAGATGCACGAACGTGATCTGGAAAAAGTCATGCGTGACTTCGTCGCCCAGCGCCATAATATTCTGTTGTGCACGACGATCATCGAAACCGGTATTGACGTCCCGACTGCCAATACGATTATCATGCATAGAGCGGATAAATTTGGTCTGGCGCAGTTGCATCAATTACGCGGTCGCGTCGGTCGCTCTCATCATCAGGCGTATGCTTATCTGTTGGTACATGATGTACAAGGCTTGACGAAACAAGCAAATCGCCGTTTGGAAGCGATTCAACAAATGGAAGAGCTGGGTAGCGGCTTTTATCTGGCAATGCATGACCTTGAAATCCGCGGCGCTGGTGAGGTTCTGGGTGATAATCAATCTGGCGAAATGCATGAAATCGGCTTCCAGATGTATTCCGATATGCTCAGCGAGGCTGTGCGCTCTCTGAAAAACGGTAAGGAACCGGATCTCGCAGCACCTTTGTCGACAACGACGGAAATTAATTTGCATATCCCTGCCCTGTTGCCGAATGACTTTTGCGGCGACGTGCATGAACGTCTTTCTATCTACAAGCGTCTGGCGAATTGCAGCAAAGCCAGTGCCATTGATGATATGCAAGAAGAAATGATAGACCGTTTTGGCAAGTTACCTGAACAAGTACAGTCTTTGCTTGAAACGCATCGCTTACGCGTGGCAGCTAAACCTTTGGGCATCATCAAAATTGATGTGCATAGCGAAGCAGCAAATCTGCAATTTGAACCGCAACCACCGATCGATGCCATGCGGATTATTGAGTTAATCCAAAAAAATAAGCATATCAAACTCAATGGTCAGGACAAATTGCGCATTACTGCAAACATGCCAGATCTTGCGAGCCGCGTGGCCCAAATTAAGAGTACTTTAAAAGCCTTACAATAATTCGTTTGCCTTTATCCATGACAACTACAAGCCTCATTATTCAGTCTTTGCAAGAGATTAATCTCCAGCATCCGCAACTGCAAACCATCGTCGCACTGACACAAGCAGCCGCCATGACATCCATTAGCAGTCATGCTGTACGATTGGAAGGAGTCGGCATTGGGCCGCAAACTTTCAACGAAATTCAGCAGCATTGTTTTTCTAATGCATGGGATGTTACGGCAATTGAGACGCCACGTCCCTTAAGCGACTTTAAACTGGTCGCGATGGACATGGATTCGACGCTGATCACCATCGAATGCATAGATGAGATCGCTGATATGCAAGGCTTGAAGCCGCAAGTTGCTGAAATTACAGAAGCCGCCATGCGTGGTGAGCTTGAGTTTCAGGAAAGCCTGATCCGCCGCGTCGCTTTGTTAAAAGGCTTGGATGCCTCCGCCTTGCATCGTGTTTTTGACGAACGCTTGCAATTGTCGCTCGGCGCAGCACCGATGCTCAAGGCGATTCAGGCGGCGGGGTTAAAGACTTTATTGGTTTCTGGCGGATTTACGTTCTTTACTGATCGGATGAAAGCCATGCTCAATCTCGATTACAGTCATTCGAATGTCTTAGAAATTGACAATGGCAAACTGACCGGCAAAGTGATAGGAACGATCGTCGACGCCGACGAAAAACAAAGAACTGTCGAACGTGTTTGTCTGGAACTACAAATCACGCCTCAGCAAGCGATTGTCATGGGCGACGGGGCAAATGATTTAAAAATGATGGGCATTGCGGGTATGTCGGTGGCGTTTCGCGCCAAACCTGTGGTCAGAGCACAGGCGAATGTGGCGCTGAATTTTGTCGGATTAGACGGCATATTAAATATTTTGCATTAGACTCTATAGATTAAGGTTTAAAAAACGGCATCTTGACTTAGCTCTGATGCCGTTTTTTTACGCATTGTCAGGAATGATGAGTAATGTTAAGCAGAAAAAGCACGATACAAATAAAATAGTACGGACGTTCGATTTATTGGGTTAAAATACTTTTCAACCCCTCTTGGTTCGACAGGTCAAGGCCGCGTTAAGATTAATCAACATAACATTACTCAAAATCCGCAAAAGCGAGGAGACATCAATGTTTGAAGAATTCATGGGCACCATGCCAGTTGCCGACCGCCAGAAATTTGATATCGGCGCACTCGCTGACTATATGCGTCAACACGTCGCTGGTTTTGATGCAGCAATGGCTGACAAATTGGTGGTCACACAGTTTAAAGGCGGGCAATCCAACCCGACGTTCAAACTCAGCGCTGGCGAACAGCATTACGTCATGCGTGCCAAACCTGGTCCGGTAGCTAAATTGCTGCCCTCAGCACACGCGATAGAGCGTGAATTTAAAGTCATGGACGCTTTGAGTAAATCAGGTTTCCCCGCCGCCAAACAATATGCACTCTGTAGCGATGAAGATGTGATTGGACGCGCTTTCTACATCATGGAATTTGTCGACGGTCGAGTATTGTGGGATCAGTCACTGCCAGAGATGACGCCGACCCAACGTGCCGAAATCTACGATGAAATGAACCGCGTTATCGCGCAATTGCATACCATAGACTACGCTGCCATAGGCCTCTCAGATTACGGCAAACCAGGTAATTACTTTGCGCGCCAAATTGATCGTTGGACAAAGCAGTACCGTGCTTCGGAGACAGAAAAAATTGAAGCAATGGACAACTTGATTGCCTGGTTGCCGCATCATATCCCTGCAGGAGACGACACCAGCATCGTGCATGGTGACTATCGCCTTGATAACATGATGTTCCACAAGACCGAGCCACGGATTCTGGCAATTTTAGATTGGGAATTATCGACATTGGGCCATCCATTGGCAGATTTTTCTTATCATTGTATGAGCTGGCACGTCACACCGGGACAGTTCCGCGGCATCAAAGGTCTGGATCATAAGGCTCTCGGCATTCCAAGTGAAGCAGAATACATCGCCAAGTATTGTGAACGCACAGGCAAAACCATACGTCCAGAAGACTTTGATTTTTACCTTGCCTATAACCTATTCCGTATGGCCGGTATTTTGCAAGGCATTATGAAGCGCTACGTCGATGGCACAGCGTCGAGCGCGCAAGCGAAGAAATCCGGCGAAGCGGCAAGACCGATGGCCGAATTAGGTTGGAGTTATGTGAACAAAACCCTGCGTTAAAGAAACTGACACAGCATTAAATCGATTTTCACCGCAATAAAAACACACCGGAGACAACATGGAATTCGACTACTCAGAACGCTGCCAGACCTTGCAAGCAAAGTTATTACGCTTTATGGATGAACACATTTATCCAAACGAAAAAGCATACAAAGAAGAAATCGACCGCAATGGTACTGACAAGGGCAATCGTTGGTTAGCCACACAAATCATAGAAGACCTCAAACCCAAAGCGCGCGAACAAGGCTTATGGAATTTGTTTTTACCTAAATCGGTACGCGCTCCGGAAGGCCTTTCTAACCTTGATTACGCCCCTTTATGCGAAATCATGGGTCGTGTCAGTTGGGCACCAGAAGTATTCAACTGTTCGGCACCAGATACCGGCAATATGGAAACCATTGAACGTTACGGTACCGAAGAGCACAAAAAACAATGGTTAGAACCCTTATTGCGCGGTGAAATTCGTTCCGCTTTTGCGATGACAGAACCTGGCGTCGCCTCGTCCGATGCCACCAACATCGAAACCAGAATCGATCGTGACGGTGATCATTACGTCATCAACGGCCATAAATGGTGGATTTCAGGCGCTGGTGATCCGCGTTGCGCCGTGTACATCTTGATGGGGAAAACAGATTTTAATGCCGCACGCCATTCGCAACAGTCAATGATTTTGGTCGATGCCAAAACACCCGGCATCACGGTCAAACGTCCTCTGCCAGTTTTTGGCTATGACGATGCGCCACACGGTCACTGTGAAATTTTGTTTGAGAATGTGCGCGTGCCTGCGAGCAATATACTGCTAGGCGAAGGTCGCGGCTTTGAAATTGCGCAAGGCCGTTTAGGGCCTGGTCGCATCCACCATTGCATGCGCGCGATTGGCGTTGCTGAACGCGCTTTAGAATTGATGTGCAAACGTCTCAACAGCCGCACTGCTTTCGGTAAAAAAATCTCTGAACAAAGCATCTGGCGCGAACGTATTGCCGAATCCCGCATACAAATCGACACCGCTCGCCTATTGACGCTTAAAGCGGCGTATATGATGGACACGGTCGGTAACAAGCATGCGCAAGCCGAAATCGCGATGATCAAGGTGCTGGCACCTAACGTCACGCAACAAGTACTGGACTGGGCCATTCAGGCACACGGTGCTGGTGGTGTCTCGGGTGATTTTCCTCTTGCTGCACAATGGGCAGGCAATCGTACCCTACGCCTCGCCGACGGACCGGACGAAGTACATCGCAACGCCATTGCTAAACTGGAGCTGGCAAAACATATCAGCCTTAATGAAGATCTGGGTCTTCCGATTACCCGTTCTTGACCTCATCAGTCGCTTTTTCGTGAAGAACGACGAATGGTATTTCGTCGTTCTTCGATGAGTCAACTTGATTCGTTTGTTATTGATCTATGCGCATAGGTGGCAAAGCTAGTAGTCAAAAGCACAATTGCTGCTCCGCATAAAGTCCTGCCAGAAACAGTTTCTCCCAAAAAAATATAAGCCAAACCCATGCCATAAACTGGTTCTAGCGAAGCAGTGAGGCTTACCAGAGTCGCAGGTAGCCGCTGTAAACTATAAGCGAACAGACTATGTGACAAAGCGGTAAAGACACTCCCTAATAGTGCCAGCAGGAACCAGGTCTTGATGTTGATCGTATACAGTTCACCTTGATACAGCACCAACGGCAGCAACAAGAGACACGCGACGCTATTTTGTATAAACGCGACTTGTGTCGCAGATAGGCTTTTGCTTTGATCACGCGTATTCAAGGTTAGTAATGCAAAGGACAGGCCAGATAATATGCCCATCCCTACCGCCTTCACCGAGCCGCCTTGCCAATGTGCGTCGCTGAGCATCACTAGCAGCCCAACAACCACCATCACGGCCATCCAAGCGTCTCTGCGATGGCGAGGCAATTTGAATATCCACGGTTCCAGCAAGGCCACAAAAATGGGATACGTCGCAAATCCCATCAAACCAAAGGCAACCGCCGCATATTGTAACGAGGCAAAGAAGCTAAGCCAATGCACGGCCAATAAGGCGCCATTTCCTATCGTACCGGCAAGATTTTTAGTTGCCTTGACGCTGTGCCAATTGACTAAAGGTGCCAGGGACACCGCTGCAAATAATGTGCGACCAAAAACCAGACTTAACGCTCCCACAGAAATGTATTTGCCAATGACTCCAGCCGCGCCGAATAACATGACGGCGAGATGCAAGGATAACAAAGAGCGAAATATAGTGGTTTGCATACGTCTTTTAAGGGTTTCCGGAAATGAAATAAGCGTTAAGTCCGGTCAAGTAATTGATAAAAATCCAGAAATAATTTTTTGTATTGACTAAAACCTGCAAAATCTCCGAAATCTCTGCATAATGGGATCCTGCATTTTTATTCACTTTTTGAAGAGGATCGCGATGATAGATGTCTATTCCTGGCCTACCCCAAACGGTCATAAAGTACACATTATGCTCGAAGAATGTGGTTTGGATTATCGGGCAATTCCGATTGATATTGGTGCTGGCGACCAATTTTCTGCTGAATTTCTGGCGATTTCTCCGAATAACAAGATCCCCGCTATCGTAGATTCTGATGGACCGGATGGCAAACCGATCTCTTTGTTTGAGTCTGGCGCCATCCTTGTGTATCTAGCAGGTAAAACGGGTTTATTCCTAGGCAAAACAGATCGTGAAAAATACACGACTTTGCAATGGCTGATGTTTCAAATGGGCGGCGTTGGTCCTATGTTAGGTCAGGCGCATCATTTCCGCATTTATGCACCAGACAAAATAGATTACGCAATTGATCGTTACAGCAATGAAGCCAAGCGTTTATATGGCGTCATCGATAAACAATTGTCTTATACACCTTATCTGGCCGGTGACGAATACACAATCGCAGATATCGCCACCTTCCCATGGACACGCTCGTTTGCGAATCAGGGTATAGATTGGGCTGATTTTCCGCATGCGAAACGCTGGTTTGATGAAATCAGCGCGCGTCCTGCTGTACAACGTGGGGTCACCGTGTTGGCCGACCTACGCAAACCATTGACTGATGATAAAGCGAAAGAGGTATTGTTTGGCAAAACGCAATATGCCAAAAAATAAGCGAGTCAGACAAATTAGCTACTCGAATGGATAAATGGAGTGTGAGATAGCCCGCCCTGATTGGTGCTTTACGACAGGCGTCTCACTTTTCAGACATCATTTGGGTACACAATTGCTTGCTCAACATTTGATCAATCTCTGACGAATACAATTATGCGCCGTCCTATAAAACGAAATAGACTGAAACTGGCAGCAGAAAGTCAACGACTGGTCAATCTCTCGCTGGCCGTCGCCCAGTCCGCCAGCCGTCTTGAAGACCTTGCCTGGCAAGAAAAGTTGGATTTGTATGTAGCTAAAAACCTGAAGCAACATCATCAGGAGATTTTAGATGCCGCCGCAGAAAATTTATTCTCTGCTCAGGCAAATGCTTACGAGGTGTTGGTTGAAACACTGGAAACCATCAGTACCAGCGCTATTTTTGAGGTTCATGGGCAGAAATATTGCGCCCTGTTTATCGCAGCCCCCATCCTTGCCTGGACACGTTTTGAAATCGCCTCTGGTGCAATACCAGCTGATGTACTTGCGTCACTTTCAAAGCATCTTTACCAGCATTTATTGGTCGATCAAGCCAAATTGCGTTTGCTACCTAATCTGTATTCCATCGATCAATTGCCACGCAATCACAGTGAAACCTATGCTTTGATGGAGCGTCACGCGATGGCTTTACTCAAAAACAGCACCTATCCGGTAGAAGCAGAACGTGCGCAAACCGTACCGTTTCTGGCCGATATCCGCTATTTGCTCGGTGTCGTTACCGTTCCAATGAACGCACCCTTATTTCAGTGGCAAACCTTAGATGCGCCGTATGATTGCGTCAAAGCCAAAAGCGCAGCATTAGAAGAGTGGCAGCAACAGGTAGAGCCTTTGGTGAAGAATCTGTTACCAGGTTGTGGTGTAGAACTGCTGTTACCAGAGGCGTATTACACAGCTTGTCGTGAGGCGGATATCAAAATCCGGCCTGCATCGATACGTTCGGCAGCATTTTACTTAACGCAAACCTTGGGTAAAGAGCCAACTGAGTTGAGTGTTGTCATTGCCGCTTGCGGTGTACAAGAAACGCCAGGGCAAATCGATGAATTCCGGATTAGTTTCTGCCTGCGTCAGGCGCCAGAGGTGATTTATGGCGTGGTCTGGCCCTTGTATCAGGCTGAGGATCAGGAAGCCGCGATGGGTTCGGATGAAAATGGGAGCCTGAGTGGCGACATCCCGGATATTTTGGTCGAATGCGGGATCACCGACATCATCCAGCTGGAAGAAATTTTTGCTATGGAATTTTGTGATGATTGTGGCACACCATTGTTTGCGGATAGAGAGGCGGAATTGGTGCACCCCGAAATGCCTGAGGACACACCTGCCCCGGGTACAGCGCATTTTCACTGATTTATCGAAGCGTGAAGAACGGCTTGAAATGCCCGGATTTGGCTCTTCCCAGAAGCCAAATCCGGGCATTTTCTCAAATCGCCACACAACGAAGCTGAATACTCTGCCTAAAATTTAAATCCGTTGTACAATTGTTTTGAACGGTCGTGCTTTTTTAGTTTTACTCCCTTAGAGATACAAAAAATATAGCAAGGCATCACTCATGATCTTGCATGAATCTCTCAGGTTGCCAATCAACGGGCATTTATCTCAGGAGACAACATGGATTTGAACTACACCGCGCAAGACCTGGCTTTTCGTGATGAGGTGCGCAGCTACTTAGAAGCGCACCTTCCGGCTGATTTGCAACACAAGGTTCGCAACCACAAGCGCATGAACAGAGAAGACTTTGTTCGCTGGCATAAAATTCTTGCCAAACAAGGCTGGGTTGGTACAGGCTGGCAGGTGGAATACGGCGGTACGGGTTGGACGCCAACGCAAAGACATATTTTTGAAGAAGAATGCGCCCGCGCTGGCACACCTGCGATCTTGCCATTTGGCGTGAACATGGTTGCACCCGTGATTATGGCGTTTGGCAATCAGGCACAAAAAGATTACTACCTGCCACGCATCTTGAATTGCGACGACTGGTGGTGTCAGGGCTATTCTGAACCTGGCTCTGGCTCTGATCTTGCCTCACTCAAAACCCGTGCTGAACGAGATGGTGATTTTTACATCGTCAATGGCCAAAAAACCTGGACGACGTTAGCACAACACGCGGACATGATTTTCTGCCTGGTGCGCACAGATCCAGCGGCACGGAAGCAGGAAGGCATTTCATTTTTACTGATCGACATGAAAACGCCAGGCATTACCGTGCGCCCTATTATCATGCTCGATGAAGACCATGAAGTGAATGAAGTATTCTTCGACAACGTCAAAGTACCTGTACAAAATCTGATCGGCGAAGAAAACAAAGGCTGGACTTATGCAAAGTACCTTTTAGGCCATGAACGTACCAATATCGCTGCTGTTGGACGTGCCAAGCGCGAATTATTGTTCTTAAAACGCATCGCTGGCGAGCATCAAAAGAACGGTAAGCCCTTAATCGATGACCCTGTTTTTGCCCATAAAGTCGCCAGTCTGGAAATCGAATTGATGGCATTGGAAATCACCGTCTTACGCGTGATCTCACAAGATAGCGGTCGCCCTGGTCCTGAAGCGTCTTTACTTAAAATCAAAGGCACAGAGATTCAACAAAGACTGACTGAATTGATGCTGGAAACCGTCGGTCCTTACGGTCTTCCGTTTGATCCACAATTTCTCGAAGGTGAAACTGAACATAGTCTCGTCAGTGACGACGACGCGGCTGCCCTCGCCTCGTATTACTTCAACTACCGCAAGACCTCCATCTACGGTGGCTCGAACGAGATTCAGAAAAACATCATTACACAAATGATTTTGGGACTGTGAGGAAAACGCAATGGACTTCAAACTAACGCAAGAACAGCAACAATTTGCTGAAGCAATCCGTCGCTGGGCAGAAAAAGATTACGGCTTTGAGCAGCGCAAGCACATCATCGGCTCTCCTAAAGGTACATCCTCAAAGGCATGGTCTGAATTAGCCGAGCTCGGGGCAACCGCGCTGCCAATTCCAGAAGAATTGGGAGGATTTAGCGGGTCAGCGGTCGATATGATGGTGGTCATGCAAGAGCTGGGGCGTGGATTGGTGGTTGAACCGTATTTCGCAACGGTGTTGGCCGCAGAGTTTTTGAAAAAAGCCAAAGCACATTTTGACGTGCTCGAACAAATTGCCACTGGCGAGAAAAAACTCGCCGTTGCGCTGGCAGAAAAACAATCCCGTTACGATTTGTTTGATATAGCAACGACTGCCACCCCCAATAAAGATGGTTTTGTACTCAATGGGACCAAGACCGTCGTTTTGCATGGCGCACAAGCCGATATGCTGATCGTGTCAGCACGCTCAAATGAAAACCAGCGTGATAAATCGGGCATCCATGTGTTCCTGGTTGATGCCAACAGCATCGGCATTCATAGAACGGATTACCGCACCATTGATGGCTATCGTGCCGCGGATATCCGTTTTGATCAGGTCCAAGTCGCACCGATCAATATGCTAGGTAAAGAAAACGATGGCTGGGAACTCATCGATGAAATTGCGGATTATGGCGTTTCTTTATTGTGTTCCGAAGCCATAGGCATCATGGAAGCAATCACTGCAGCCACGCTGGACTATCTAAAAACCCGGCAACAGTTTGGCGTACCTATTGGCAAATTCCAGGTTTTACAGCATCGCATGGCTGAGATGTTTATGGAAATGGAACAAGCCCGATCGATGGCAACGTTGGCGGCAGTGAAGGTGTCATCAGCCAATGTCGAAGAACGTCGCCGTACTCTGTCTGCGGCTAAAGCACGGATCGGGCAAGCAGCGCGCTATATCGGCCAGCAAGCGGTGCAATTGCATGGTGGGATGGGTGTCACGAACGAGTTGCCGGTGGCACATATGTTCAAACGTTTGACGACAATAGAATTGTCGCTGGGTGATACGGATCATCATCTGGCTCGTTTTGTCGCACAACCTGGATTTAAAGTCAGCGCATAACAACTAAGTTTTTTGAATTATCCCGGCTAATACCGGGATTTTTTTGGTCATAAATTTGGGGTCTTAAGGTAGATATGTAGCTTCAATTAGAAGGACGAACCGAAAGGAAATTGATGATGACAAATAAAAGATTTAAATGGTACTTCGAAGACTTTATCCCAGGCGAATCGATACAGCTAGGCCAGCGTACCGTGACAGAAGAAGAAATTATCGCCTTCGCACAGCAATTTGATCCGCAAACCTTTCACGTCGATAAAGTCGCCGCCAAAGAATCCATCTTCGGCGACGTCATTGCCAGCGGCTGGCATACCTGCAGCATGATGATGCGCATGGTGGTTGATGGTTTTATTGGCGATTCCTCTAGTATGGGATCCCCCGGTATTGATAACATCCGTTGGACAGCCCCGGTACGCCCCGGTGACACACTAACAGTCACAGCAGAAACGACCGGCGCCAAAGCATCCACCTCCAAACCTGACCGTGGCGTCGTTAATACCGTCTGGAAAGCAGTCAATCAGCACGGACAAGTCGTATGCACGATTGACGGCATGGGTATGTTTGGTCGTCGTCCACAAGACTAAGGAGAGATGATGCGTGAAATTCAAAGCTTACAAGAGCTCAAAGATATGGTCGGGCAACAAGTTGCCACTTCCGATTGGGTGGAGGTTGCCCAAGAACGGGTCAATATGTTCGCCGAAGCAACGGGCGACCACCAATGGATACATATAGATGTAGAACGGGCAAAGCGTGAGTCACCTTTTGGCGCACCTATCGCCCATGGTTTTCTGACTTTGTCCTTGCTTCCAGCCTTAATGCAAAATGCTATACATCTCAGCTATGTCAAGATGGGTGTCAATTATGGTCTGAACAAAGTTCGCTTCCCCGCGCCGGTTCCGGTCGGCAGCCAATTGCGCGCCCATTTGAAATTGCTTTCGATTGAAGACATCAAGGATGGAGCGCAAATGACCTGGGAAGTCAGCATAGAACGAGCTGGCTCAGACAAGCCAGTATGTGTTGCTGAATCGATTGCTCGTTGTTATTAACGGCTCCCCTATTTTCGCCAGATACACATGGGTAGCTGAAAGCAACAAGTTTCAGTTACCCATGGGCGCACGAAATTAAAACAAAAACTTTCGTTACCTCCCGCACATTGTTGAATCGAGCTAAGAGCTGCTAAACTCATTTGCGTGAGACAATAAACCTCGGCAGAGAAAATAAAAAATCTGCTATACAAGTATTTCAAGCAGAAGTGATCAAGACAGCGATTTTTAAAAGTGTTGTTTTTGACATCGCCCTGATGAACAATGTTGCGCAAGTAATGATCGCAGCCTTCATTTTTTCAGCGTAGTTTTCATCATTATTATAAATTTAAATATGACAAACTCTCCAATCAAACCCAGCTCTAAACTCGGGACCGTACTGCGCGTCACCAGTGGTAACTTCATGGAAATGTTTGATTTTTTCCTGTTCGGTTTTTACGCCACCTACATTTCTAAAGCTTTTTTCCCAGCCGGTGATGAATTTGCATCATTAATGTTGACCTTTATGACCTTTGGCGCTGGCTTTTTAATGCGTCCATTGGGCGCAATTTTTCTGGGTGCTTATGTCGACAGAGTTGGACGTCGTCAGGGCTTGATTGTCACGTTGGCTTTAATGGCACTGGGTACCATTCTGATCGCCTGTGTTCCAAGTTACGCCACCATCGGATATCTTGCACCTTTTCTGGTGTTGGTTGGACGATTATTGCAAGGTTTTTCTGCAGGCGTGGAGTTGGGTGGCGTATCGGTCTATCTGGCTGAGATGGCGACGCCAGGGCGCAAAGGATTTTACGTCAGTTGGCAATCCGCGAGCCAGCAAGTGGCTATTATCGTTGCCGCAGCCTTGGGATATGCACTTAATAAATTCCTTTCAAGAGACGAAATATCTGATTGGGGCTGGCGTATTCCGTTTTTTATTGGTTGCATGATCGTTCCAGTACTCTTTGTCATTCGCCGCTCTTTGCAAGAAACCGAAGAGTTTATGCAGCGCAAACATAGGCCAGATGCGCGCGAAATCTTCCAGTCTATGATTAAAAATTGGGGACTGGTAATTTGCGGGATGTTATTGGTGTCGATGACGACGGTATCGTTTTACCTGATTACCGTCTACACACCAACATTTGGTAAAAGCGTCCTTAAATTAACTACAACAGACAGTCTGATCGTGACTTTATGCATTGGTATTTCCAACTTTTTTTGGTTGCCAGTCATGGGAAATTTGTCAGATAAAATTGGTCGTAAGCCTTTATTGCTGACCTTCACCGTTTTAACGATTCTGACAGCCTACCCTGTCATGGTCTGGCTGACTAACGACCCGAGTTTTCAAAAGATGTTGATCGCAGAATTGTGGCTGTCGTTCTTATATGCGAGCTACAACGGTGCGATGGTCGTGGCGCTGACGGAGGTGATGCCGGTAGAAGTTCGCACCGCTGGCTTCTCTCTAGCCTATAGTTTGGCGACGGCGATTTTTGGCGGTTTTACACCTGCGATTGCTACGTGGTTGATTGAAGTAACGCACGACAAAGCAGCGCCAGGCATGTGGATGTCGTTTGCTGCTGCGTGTGGTTTGACTGCGACTTTAATTTTGTACCGCAAGGCAGCCAATCGTGGAGTAAAAGCCGTGTAACCGTTTTTTGGGTCTGTGTTTTATTGAAGCTCAGACCCAATTTTCACCATTCCCTACCAAGATTTATAAGGATGTTTGAGCAAATTAGCGTTTGCATAACGTCGGTCATGGCTGACTTCTTCACCCAGCCATTCTGGACGATGGAATTCGAACCCCTCTGAAGGCAATTCAATTTCCGCTACGACCAGCCCTGCATTGTCTCCTAAGAATTCATCAATTTCCCACGTCAAACCATCCATCGGAAGCCGGTAACGGTATTTTTCTATCAGTGGTTTCTGACAGACGGTATCGAGCAACATTTGCGCATCATTTAAAGGAATTGGGTATTCCCATTCCCCACAGGATATGCCGGTGTTCAGACCTTTAATTGTTAGCATTGCAGCTTGCCCTTCGATACGCACACGTACGATACGACCTGGCTCAGAACTAATATATCCTTGCTTGAGGTAACTGCTAACAGCGAACTCCTTCCAGGCATTATTCGTCACCAAGAATTTGCGCTCTATTTCTATACCCATCTTTATTCCTTCTTTTGCCAATATCAGACGCACATGATACTTCGCATAAACATGCGATCAAACTACACGCTTAAAAAATGACGAAAAAAGAGGATGTCATTTCTGACACCCTCTTACCTTCAATCAGTCAAACCGCAATTGCAATTACTTAGCGTTCAATGAAGCCAGAATTGGTTGCAACATAGCCTCGCCCAGCTTTACACTACGCGCACCATCCCAGCCCACTTCTGCATCAGGCAGGTTGTCATTATCTTTAAATGGCAATTCTAGTGTCAAAGACACGCATTTAAAGGTATGGCCTATGTACTTAGATGCCAGTTTCAATACGTCTTCATTGTACTTGGACGCTGCATAGCCAACTTTAGTCTGGAAATCTGGGCTAGCGAGACAGAAGCTATCAACAAAAACCTGTTGATCGCGAGCTTGCTGTTCAGTAAAGCCAGCCAACATTTCACTACCTGCCACAAATACATATGGCAATGCTTCATCACCATGAATATCGAGGAACAAATCGCAACCAGTTTCATGAATTTTATTTTTTACATGAAATACTTCAGGACTAGTTTCTAATGACGGCGTCATCCATTCCCGATTCAAATTAGCGCCGGCAGCATTGGTTCGCAAATTACCGCGATAAGCGCCATCTGGATTCATATTCGGCACAATGTACAACACCGCTTTATCCAGAATGCTGCGAGCGATCGGATTTGCAGGGGCAAGCAATGCATCCAACACACCTTCGACCAACCACTCAGCCATGGTTTCACCTGGGTGTTGACGCGCGATGATCCAGACTTTCTTTTCAGCAGCCGGGTCACCCACGACAACCATATTCAGATCACGACCGTCAACGGTATTACCCAGATCAACCACACGCGCCAATGGCGAATGCTCCACACTGCCCAGCAACGCAAGATGACGTTCCCAGCTATATGGTTCAAAGTAAGCGTAATAGACACTATCAGATTCAGGCGTATGGCGGATGGTCATCACTTCGCCATCGAATTCGGTCTCAACCCTAAACCACGTTTCGCGGTCATAACTCGCCACTGCACGATAGTTTTCCCACCCTTTAGCATAAGTCGCCTTACCCGCATTCAAAACACGCATTACAGTTTCCTGGTCACGTGCACCTTGCAAACGGAAATAGAACCATTGCCAGATATCTGCGTGAGAGTCTTTGCGCAAATTCAATTCGATCGCATCGGCCTGCTCTGCTTTAACGACCTCAATAGCACCCGCATCAAAATTTTGACTGATTTTAATTGTCATAGTATCCAAAGGTATTTTGTTTTGTACGTACCGCAGCGCTTTTTAACGCTACATAGCATTGAATTTGCGCTGCGACCTTGAACCACTATTCTCACTGTTTTTGAGAGAATATGAAAATATTTTAGTCATATTTTGCAAAATAAATTAATTTATATTTTCAACGCAGAAAAGTCTTGCAAGCTTAATACCCAACCATAGCAAAAATGGCTTTTATACACTATAATATTTCGCTCGTCGGGGCGTAGCGCAGCCTGGTAGCGTACGTGCATGGGGTGCACGGGGTCGCAAGTTCGAATCTTGCCGTCCCGACCAATAAAATCAAAGACTTAGCAGAACATCTCGCCCTAGTTTAAGTTCTCCTGCACTAATGATGCACTAAAAAAATGCCACTACATTTAAGTTTGTAATGGCATTTTTATTTTAATGAATTGAATCTGCTTTCGCATCTACAAATTTCTCTACGTCTGATAATCGCCATCTTGTATTCCTTGCCGATATCGAAAGTGGCTGAGGAAATCCTGCATTTTGTTTTGAGTATTTCCAAACTGTGGAAGTACCAATTCCTAAAATCTCAGCTACCTGTCCTACTTTGATCAATCGAGCATTTGTTGCAATAAATGTCATTATTAACCCTCCTATTTTGTGCCGTTTCTCCTTAAAGATTAAGCAAATTCAAAAAACAAAAGCAAAAAAGCCCGCTCGTAAGAAAATCTTACAATGTGCGGGCTTTTCAGCGGCTGGTTTAGCTTAAGTTAAATTAAGCTAGGCTGGCATTATAACTCTGATGGAGCTTGTTAAGCAATTGATATTTTCAAGAAGTAAAATGAGAACCGTAAGAGTCAAAAATTAAATATTGTAGTAATATTTAGGCAATATCAATTATTTAATTAACTGCTATGAGCCTAATAAAACCAGTCTCCGTTCTAGCAATTTTCTTTGCTGGCATTATCTCTATAGTCGCCCCTGTAAAGGCTGAGGAGTCAACCAGAATTTCAGTTTCATTTCATGGAAGAATGTTTAACTCGGTTGCCTCAGATTACTTAGAGCGACCAACATTTGTTTCAATCGAGAAAAGAAGCGGCGATGAGATGGTTTTGGTGGTACGTGTTACAAAGTTAGTTCGTGACCAGTACGGATTAGACTACACAGAAATTCGTTTTCTTAAAACTAAAGTTGATGACTATCTTGTACTCATCAACAAGTTTAACGAATGGGAAGCTCTCGCAACGACCAGAGGGGACTCATTCACAAAAGACATAGGCAAGGCTGAAGTTTGGGGGAGCTTTGGGCGACCAGATGTTCAATTTACGTTTCATAGCGGCAATGCCACACATCATTTTTTAGCGTTGAAATTTTGTGCTATGGGAACATGCCTTAATGATTCAGGCTTTGTATTAAGTGCTGATGATGCAAAGAATTTTGCTACTACACTCAAACAGTTTCAATCTGGCGAGATTAAACAGAATGAAATAGATAGCGTGTACAAATGAAAAAAATATTAATTTCAATTCTGAGCCTGTAAGAAATTCTGTGTAAATGCCACGGAACAAATTAGTGATCGTATTTTTGAATGCGGTCACCAAACTCAATCATAAAACGATTTAACGCCATACGCCAATTTTGAATAGGCATTGTCCATTTTTTAGCTGCCTGCGAAATGGCAAGGTAGATGACTTTTAATGCCGAGTCATCGCTTGGAAATAACTTCCTACGCTTGGTTGCGGATCGGATCACGCTGTTCAATGACTCAATGGCGTTTGTCGTGTAAATCGCTTTGCGAATCTCGGGTGGGTATTCAAATAACGTCCTCAGGTTGACCCAGTGGGTCGACCATGACTTCGCAATTTGCGGATATTGTTCACCCCATTGCTGGCTAAAGCGCTCCAATTCTGTCAACGCTTGATCTTCTGTTGTCGCCT
>NZ_JACOFV010000069.1 GCF_014284255.1 Cognatundibacterium jejuense | reverse complement strand
TTGTAGATGCCTTGCATCAATGGTTACTGGTTCAACGTCAGCGAGTCCCTGGTGGCGGTGCTACCATCAAGGCAATCGAATACAGCTTGAATCGCTGGTCGGCGTTGACACATTACCTTAACGATCCCCGGGTACCGATCGATAACAATTGGGTTGAGAACCAGATTCGTCCCGTTGCACTGGGGCGAAAGAATTGGATGTTCGCCGGTAGCCTGCGTGCAGGCAAACGTGCTGCGGCGATCATGAGTCTGATTCATTCAG
>NZ_JACOFV010000068.1 GCF_014284255.1 Cognatundibacterium jejuense | reverse complement strand
TGATCTCTTTAAAGGGTCGTTCGAGACCAGGACGTTGATAGGCTGGGTGTGGAAGTGCAGTAATGCATTAAGCTAACCAGTACTAATTGCCCGTAAGGCTTGTCCCTATAACCTTAGCAGGTTGTAGCTGCAAGTGAGAAATTATGAAGTGAATGCCAAAGAGAGTTTGGTACGAATCATAACCAGTAATAAATGAATCAAGATTAGTGCGAAAGAGAGATGAGAATCACTCGGAGCGCACACTCTACGACACTTCTTCTGA
>NZ_JACOFV010000067.1 GCF_014284255.1 Cognatundibacterium jejuense | reverse complement strand
TGGAAAGGCTACCATTGCAACCATTCAGCCGCATCAGCGAACTACTTCCGCACAACTGGAAGCCTGCTCAATAAATCCGATCATCAATCTAAGGATCGGTCAACCTGTGTTGACCGGGTGCTTACCCCTCTTAGCTGTAAGCACCCGGTGAAGTCATCTTGAAGTTAAGAGCGTAAGCGTAGATGATCGTGTCCACTTATTAAGTGGACACTTGTACATGATGGAAGATGGAATCAATACGCCTAGACGGCGTCGGCGACACA
>NZ_JACOFV010000066.1 GCF_014284255.1 Cognatundibacterium jejuense | reverse complement strand
ACGCCATACGCCAATTTTGAATAGGCATTGTCCATTTTTTAGCTGCCTGCGAAATGGCAAGGTAGATGACTTTTAATGCCGAGTCATCGCTTGGAAATAACTTCCTACGCTTGGTTGCGGATCGGATTACGCTGTTCAATGACTCGATGGCGTTTGTCGTGTAAATCGCTTTGCGAATCTCGGGTGGGTATTCAAATAACGTCCTCAGGTTGACCCAGTGGGTCGACCATGACTTCGCAATTTGCGGATATTGTTCACCCCATTGCTGGCTAA
>NZ_JACOFV010000065.1 GCF_014284255.1 Cognatundibacterium jejuense | reverse complement strand
GATGAGTTCGTGTCCGTACAACTGGCGTAATCATGGCCCTTCGGGGCCATTGTTTCTCTGTGGAGGAGTCCATGACGAAAGATGAACTGATTGCCCGTCTCCGCTCGCTGGGTGAACAACTGAACCGTGATGTCAGCCTGACGGGGACGAAAGAAGAACTGGCGCTCCGTGTGGCAGAGCTGAAAGAGGAGCTTGATGACACGGATGAAACTGCCGGTCAGGACACCCCTCTCAGCCGGGAAAATGTGCTGACCGGACATGAAAATGAGGTGGGATCAGCGCAGCCGGATACCGTGATTCTGGATAC
>NZ_JACOFV010000064.1 GCF_014284255.1 Cognatundibacterium jejuense | reverse complement strand
ATAAAAAAGACCCTCTTATATAAGCTAAAACATGTGTACCGGTGTACCAAACATCGGAAACCCGCACCAGTATTAGCTTTTCATGGGACACAATATATATAAATAGGTGTACCAAAGGTGTACCAAAGGTGTACCAGCTAAAAATCGGCCTCCGTTTCATGAGGGGTTGCAAGGCAAAAGCGGCTGCAAGCTGCACCGGCTCTAGGTTTTGTACTCGTTGGCACGTCTAAAAACTCAGCGCAAGGCGGTTTTCTGGCGTACACCCCAACCGGCGGCGCGACTAACTGTGTTTGCTTGACGTAATATC
>NZ_JACOFV010000063.1 GCF_014284255.1 Cognatundibacterium jejuense | reverse complement strand
ACATAATATCAACATAGATGTACGTTATATACCGACATTTGAGGAGTGGATGGCGTTAGAAGATGGCGCAGGTTGGAATTTAGAAGCCGATGGGGTCTATATGAGAATAGTCATGTATAGAGATGACAATCGCTTAAATCCACTTCAACCCGGTGCGTATTTTATGACCATGGAATTACACAGCGAAGAAGACGAGGTACGCAGTCATTTTTTAGAAGAGGATAGAGATAACTGGAAAGCATTGTGGCCCGATCGCATGAAAAAAGCCCATGAATGGCGTGCTAAAGATGAAGCCGAAGCACGCGCCAAAGGCTACCAGATCGACACCGACTACCAAGACCCGC
>NZ_JACOFV010000062.1 GCF_014284255.1 Cognatundibacterium jejuense | reverse complement strand
CTTTCAGATTACTTTAACGTTCAAAACCACTAACTCATCATCACTTTTAAAAACCGTAGAGCAAATAAATACTGTGTTGCTCTACGGTTTTTGCTGTGCTTCTGTGCCTCTGTGGTGAGAGGTTTTTTGTTTGAGCTTACTTCTTAGCGACTTTGTTCATGCTGCCAGACAACACAACAGAGTGCAGGTCAGCGGCAAATGCGCGAACTTCTTCCATAGAGCTCTTATTGCGACGTACCAGGAAGTTGTAACCCAACACTGCTGGAACCGCTACTGCCAAACCAATCGCCGTCATGATCAGCGCTTCACCAACTGGACCAGCAACTTTATCGATGGAAGC
Source organism: Cognatundibacterium jejuense (assembly GCF_014284255.1). Classification (GTDB taxonomy): domain Bacteria; phylum Pseudomonadota; class Gammaproteobacteria; order Burkholderiales; family Burkholderiaceae_D; genus Undibacterium; species Undibacterium jejuense. The sequence goes on along the minus strand of NZ_JACOFV010000062.1, from coordinate 14 downwards.
TTGACCGGACATAC
>NZ_JACOFV010000061.1 GCF_014284255.1 Cognatundibacterium jejuense | reverse complement strand
CACTGGCCAAGGTAGTTAAGGTCTTCGGTGCAGCGCGACCGCATCATGCCTATCTGTTTACCAACAAGCGTTCGACACGTATCAAAGTACTGGTCTACGACGGATTTGGCATCTGGCTGGCGAGTCGCCGTTTGAACAAAGGCCGCTTTACGTGGGTTGGTCATGGCGTCGATATGGCAGGACTTAATCCAGAACAATTAAGGGCATTAGTAACCGGTCTGCCATGGGAGAACCTGGCTCACGGTCACTCGATTTCGGTGCTATAGTACTGAGACCACAAAGTTGTAAACTTCTGTAAACGTCTTTGATTAAATCACCTCTGCTCTGGCACACTGCCAGACATGAACTTTGCTACCGCCATCGACGATTACACCAAAGAACAACTGATTC
>NZ_JACOFV010000060.1 GCF_014284255.1 Cognatundibacterium jejuense | reverse complement strand
CTCAAAGCTGGTTAGCGACCCATAGCTCAATAGAGCCTACTGCACAAAAATACTCTGATGCATTATTGGTACTTGATGAGCTTGGTCAAGTAGATGGAAAAGTCGTTGGCGATATTGTCTATATGCTGGCGAATGAGAAAGGGAAGGCACGCAATACGCCGGACAAGGGAAATAGGAAAATAACGACATGGAGAGAAATATTCATTACTGATGGTGAGATAACACTGGAAGCAAAAATGGCGGAAGCGGGTAAAAAGCCAAAAGCTGGACAGGAAATAAGGATGTCACATATTCGCGCTGATGCGGGTAAAGGCTTAGGCGTGTTCGATACATTGCATTCTTTTAGTGATGGCTCTGCACTATCTCGGCATTTAGTCAGCATGGTTCAGCAATACCATGGAACCGCTGGATTAGCGTTTGTAGAATGGCTGG
>NZ_JACOFV010000006.1 GCF_014284255.1 Cognatundibacterium jejuense | reverse complement strand
CCAGGTTGCCCCGCGCTGCCGTTCGACTTGCATGTGTAAGGCATGCCGCCAGCGTTCAATCTGAGCCAGGATCAAACTCTTCAGTTTAATCTCTGTTTTTGTGTTCATTTCTGAACCCTGTCCTTGCAGACAGGTCGCTCACTCAAAATACTGACAGTTCCGTCATTCATTTCTGAACGACTTTCCTATTATTTATTTCTTGTGAAGCATTTGATATTTTTTAAGCATTCCGATCAGTTAGAAACTAATCGGTGCGCTTTCATCAAGTGCTCACATTTATTGACTGTTAATTGTTAAAGAACCGAATGGTTTAAATTCTTTTCCGCTCAAACCGAAGTATTTTTACCTGATTTAGCAACGAAGCGTTGTGTTCGTTTGCAGCAGAGAAGCGAGATTATGCAGCACTTTATTTACCCTGTCAACTCCCTGATTGCTTTTGCTGTTTGTTTCGATGCATCTTATGCAGATGTTGTCGCTTTCGCGTCAACTTCATCAAATCAAACCGCCGGAGTTGCTGGCTGCTGCTTTCTTCTTGCCTCCCGTTTTAGCGGGAGGCGAACTATAGCAAAGTTCGCCCCTTAAAAGCAAGGGAGTAACGTAAATTATTTACACTGAATTTGAACCGGGGAATATGACTAACGGTCAAGCGCGTCCGCGGACTTTAATACAGATGCAATCGCACGGTCGAATAAACTCGCGCTTTCGACCATGCGTGCGGTGCCGTGGGTCAAATGCTGGCAGAAGCCATCTATTGAAATAACGGCCGGTGCTTCATGTGATTTAAAACTAAGTACCATGCTATTAGTACCTGGGCTGACCCAATGTACGCAGCCCCGGTAAAAGATACCGTCCAGATTCATTTCAATTGGGACACCACTAATAAGTCGGGAACGCAACTCTTGCGTGTCGACGGCGCGCGCAGGCTTGCCGAGGCGTATCATTCCATCGTTTGACTCTCGAAGGCCAACCCTATCTGCATCGAGCATCGTGACGGTCAATCCGAGTTCTTCCAGAATATTTAATAAATATTTCTGCATTTCCGGAGATTTGTCTTCTGTGGCAATTTCAGAAATGACGACTGGCGGTTGATTTACAAACTCGTCAAAAATCGCATACATTTTTTCCAGTGACAAATCTGAAACGGCTTCGTCCCCTGGTTTCAACGCGCGCCCATGTGCATCATTGAGCCAATTCAATAAAGCATTTTGTTTAAACTGCCCCCATCCGAGCATGTCCATGCCAAAGCGCAGACTTTCCAGCATTGGCTGTAACAAAACCGAAAACTGCTGACGCTCTTCATTACTCCGCTTTGGACGAATACTCCAGATTACTTCGGGCACAAATTTTCTGAAGCGCTGTGCCAACTCTGGTTCTCTGCGATCTGCCAGATTGATCGCCCGCACCCATTCATTCTCAAGAAAGGCTAAAAATTGTGGTGGCAAGTTCATTACTGCCAAAGCTGCTTTCAGTGTACGTGAAGTCTGTTCAAATTGGCTATATCGTATCTGCGCTTCTTCTATTGATTTGACAGTGCGTCTGATTACTTTGTCTTGTATGCGTAACTCGCGCATGACGAAGGTGTCAAAGCGATTCAAAATTCTTTCAAACAGACCTGGAATTTCACAATCGTGCTTGCCCAGAGTTTTGAAGATACGTCCGAATTCTTGCTCAAACTGCTCTGCGCTGGATTCCACATATTGCACACCCAAAGCAACAGTCGCAATACGATTGAGTAACACTCTGGCAGGATGATGCTTACCACTCAAAAATTCTTGATCAGAGAGCGCTAACTGCAAAAGCAAAAATTGCAAGCGCCCAATCTGCACACGCAAATTGATGGGCAACACGGAATCAAACAAGATCGACTCAAATACCATTGCCACGACATCGATGCTCATTTGCTCCGCAGTAGACCGCGCCAACTGAAACAATACTTCGCGCTGCTCGTGGATCAGATTTCTGACTTCGCCATGCTCGTTCAACATTTTCGCTATCGGCGGTGTCAGCAATTTATGCATTTGACCAACAATTGCTGGAAAATCTAATCCTGCAAAAGAAAATTTTGTAACCGCAGCGGCTCCGCCCCCTGCGGAGATCGTCGTTTCATGTGCGACCTGCAATTGATGCACCAATTGACGCACTACTGATAAATTCTGGCTACCAGAACTTCCCCGCAAATTTGAAGTTTGTATAGGTGGCCGTGTTCTGGATTTACTCTCCCAGCTTAAGTCTTCTTCAGCGCCGAAAGCAATGCGTAACATGTCACCAAGACCAGCACCGCCCTCCAACCACCCTAATGAATGTGATTCATGTTCACTCAGCACAATCTGATCTTGAGGTGCTTTGGAGAATCCTGCACGACCACGTACTGCGAGAAATAATTGTTCTATGTTGATGGCTGGTTTGGTCATCAGTTCAGGGAATTCATCTTGTGCCGCGCCCCGAAAAGGAGCAGGCGCGGAAAATTCTTTCTGAACAGGACGACCAACACCCAAATGATGTTGCTGTGTATCGGCAAACACTGAAGAAACATTTGAACGTGAGGGCAAGCTTTCTGGGGTTTTGTTTATCTTCAATACTAATTGCGCGCTAATTCCTTGTTCTGCCAAATTAGCATTTGCACGTTGGTACATTTCAAGAACATTGCTACTGAGTGTTTCACCGATCTGGGTGATCAATATCGCCGTCTGTTCTGGTGGCAATTTTAATGCCTCAACCGATAGTGATATACAACGCGCGATCAGGTAAGGGCGGAAAGGATTTTCCCGCTCACAGATATCGTCTTGCCCGAACAGAACTGCCAGACGGATATTCAAATCAACCAATTCCTGCCCAGCGGCATCGCGGAAGAGTTGGGTTATGTTATTAAAGCGCAGGGAGCTTTCAAAAGTCGATGAATCAAGCAAACCGATATTATCGAGCGACAAAGAAAGCGCAGAGGAAGATGGACGGAAATTTTGGTAAGTTGTTTCTAAGCTTCGGTCGAGCAACTGATCCAAATTCAGGCTCAATTGTTGCGCCAGCATTTCACGATGTTCTTGCAGCGCTGCACGAGCGCGGAAAATTTCGGTTTGCTCTGAGGGCGAATTGCAAGAATTCGCCTTAGCAAACATGGTCTCAATAGCAGGTGCTACGATATGTTGGATCGCATTTTGAAACGTCGTGAAAAATTCTGAACGGGTACGTGTTAATAGTTCCTTCGGCTGCATACTGATCCTATTGCATAAATTACTTCATACAATATACAGAATGCCAGCCTTAGTTTGCAACTTTATGTAAACTAAGGCAAGTTTCTGGCTAAAAAATCCGACTCATGCAGCTTTCTTTTTGCGTGCAGCAACTTTTTTCACTGGTGTGCTAACTTCCACCTCAGCATCACCGGCGTCCGCTGCTTTGGACTTTGCTTTTGCTGGCGCCTTGGCTTTGCGCTCTTCAAATTCAAAGCTAACCTTGCCGTCTTTTGCTCTGACCAGGAAGGCTTTAAAAGGACGACGGGTACGCTGAGAAACGAAGCCTGGCAATAAGTCAGTTTTGCCATCAACCAGTAATTTCACCATTTGTTCAGGCAAAATTTCTTGTTGCAAAATAATACGACCACTGCGGAAATCGCAAGCTTTTGGCTTAGCCATGGATTTTTCGCATACATAATTCAGTGGCATTTCGTAGACCCCGCTGCCGCACTTAGGACACGGCCCAAGTGATGTTTGGGTGCTGAAGTCCATGCCTTCACCGTCTTCACCATCATCCTGACTCTGACCAAAATCAAATTCCAGCTTTAAATTATTGTGCTCGGTATCGGCCACAATTTTTAAGACAGCCGCAAACGGGCGTCCCATTTTAGAGCGGAAGCCTTGCAGTGGCCCGATTTCACGTTTTGCCAAGAGCTCTTCAACTTCAGCCACTTCGAATTGGCGGCTGCCTGGGGTTTTGCTCATAGAAAATTCGCACTTGGTACAAGCGAAACGACGATAGTTTTCTTTCACCACGCCACCACAATGTGGGCAAGGTGTGTGCAAGGTCGCATAGTCACCAGGAATGGTGTCGTTGTCGTATTCTTTGGCACGCTTAACGATAATTTGGGTCATTTGGGCAATTTCGCGCATAAATTCTTCGCGACTAATTTTGCCTTTTTCCATTTGCGATAGTTTGTATTCCCACTCGCCAGTCAACTCTGGTGAAGTCAGTTCGTCGACGCCAAGGCCGCGCAGTAAAGTCATCAATTGGAAAGCTTTAGCGGTCGGCATCAATTCACGCCCTTCGCGAAGCAGGTATTTTTCGGTCAGCAAACCTTCGATAATCGCAGCACGCGTCGCCGGCGTACCCAGTCCCTTGCCAGCCATTGCATCACGCAAGTCGCCATCATCGACCAGTTTTCCGGCACCTTCCATTGCCGACAATAAAGTCGCCTCGCTATAACGAGCGGGGGGTTTTGTGACCAGACCATGGGATGTAACTTGGTCTGCCAATACTTTTTCACCCTTCGCAACGGCAACCAGGGTGCCTTTACCTTCGGTATCTTTTTCTTCCAGAGCTTCTTTACCATAAATCGCTAACCAACCAGCGTTGGTCATGACTTTGCCTTCGGTTTTAAAGTGATGACCTGTGACTTCGGTAATACGGGTTGTAACTTGGAATTCTGCGGCCGGGAAGAACACTGCCATAAAGCGACGCGTCACCAGGTCGTACAATTTTTGTTCAGGTTCAGACAAGTTTTTCGGTGCCTGACCAGTGGGGATAATCGCAAAGTGATCACTGATCTTAGTATTATCAAAAATCCGCTTATTCGGTTTAACCCAATTACTTTTTAAAATTTGGCTGGCAAACTGATAGTAGTTATTGTTCTCAGAAATGGTACTCAAGGTTTGCTTGACCGTATCCAGATAATCCTCGGGCAAATGGCGCGAATCGGTACGTGGGTAAGTCAGGACTTTGTGCTTTTCGTACAACGCCTGTGCGAGACCCAAAGTATTTTTTGCTGAGAAACCAAATTTCGCATTCGCTTCGCGTTGCAAACTCGTCAGATCAAACAAACCCGGCGCCATCTGTGTCGCTGGCTTGGATTCTTCAGTCACATTGCCCTGGCGTCCACGGCAAGCGGCAACGATGGTGTCGGCAGCCAGTTTGCTCCACAGACGTTCGGCTTTTTTCTCTGGATCGTGTTCGTCTTTTTTGAACTGCTGATCCATCCAGCGACCTTCATAAATACCGGCCGCACAGACAAATTCGGCACGAACTTCCCAGAAGTCACGGGATACGAATTTCTTTATTTTTTCTTCGCGTTCAACCACGATAGACAAGGTTGGCGTCTGTACGCGTCCAACCGTGGTCAGGTAGAAACCGCCTTCTTTGGAGTTGAATGCGGTCATGGCACGGGTACCATTAATGCCAATCAGCCAATCAGACTCGGAACGGCAACGCGCGGCATCTGCCAAAGGCATCATGTCGTCGTCGCTACGCAATTTCTGAAACCCGTCCCGAATCGCGCCTGGCGTCATCGATTGCAACCACAAGCGCTTTACCGACTGTTTTGCTTTCGCATGCTGAGCGATCAAACGGAAAATTAATTCTCCTTCGCGACCCGCGTCACATGCGTTGATCAGTGCGGATACATCTTTACGTTTAATCAACTTCGTCAGTACTTTTAAGCGCGTTTCCGTTTTTGCAATCGGGTTCAATGCAAAGTAGGGCGGGATCATAGGTAAATGGGTAAAGCTCCATTTGCCGCGCTTGACATCGTATTCTTCGGGAACAGTGATTTCTAATAAATGACCGACTGCTGAAGACAGCACATAATCGTCGGATTCAAAATAATCATCATGCTTGGTGAAACCTCCCAAGGCTTTCGCAATATCGGCGGCGACTGAGGGTTTTTCGGCAATGATGAGCGTTTTTGTCATTTCGGGGTTCTCGAATGGTGTTCTGTGCAAGGAAACAATGTCGAATGTACAACATTTTCCGTAAATAAGCGTAAGACTAACCTAAATTAGCGGGGAATGATAAGCGTGACAGTCTAAAAATCGCAATCAATATGCGATTTTTGTCAGAAATCTCTGAATATTGAAATGATTAATGCAAAAGGCGGGTGGCATTGTCGTCATCTGACAACAATAATTCATCAAACATCAACATATCTGGTTCCGCACCCTGGCTCCACAACATCATCAGGACGATGATGCGCAACTTATCCAAAGGCAAGGGAGACTCATTCACTGCCAACGCTCGCTCAATAACAATTTCGCGTTGCAGAGAAGTCAATAAACCAGCAGATTCAAGAAATTGAATAAAACCTATTGCCTGGGTTCCTAAAGCGGAAACCTCGATCGGCGCATATACGCGAAAGCCTGTGGAGCTTTTAGGCGCAGGTTGAGTCTGATCGGTCGTCATGGCTAAGCCAGTGAGCCAGTCTAACGCTTCAGAAATTTCGTCTTCGGGAAAGCCAACAGCAGACAATTTTTTCACTAATGCTGCCGTGTCCGGACATGCGTCAGGACGGTAATAAGTTTCGTAGAGGTAAACAAGAATATCAAACATGGCACTACTGTATCTGTTGCTGAGGTTTCGGACAAGTCCTTTACGTGCGATTACGACAGAGTTTTCTGCAATTATATATGCCCTCACCGAGTATGCTCGCATACATACAGGCAATTATCGTGATCATTAAAATATTAAAAAATACCTCCTATCATCAGGGCGAACTTATGCAACAGCCCGAGATCGAAGTTCAGCAACAAATAAAGTACAATTCTTGAGGAAGTCCGTGTTTGCCAACTCATGCCAGGCGACGATAAAGTCCACCAGGTAACGCTTCAATTTGCCCATCTAATTCCAGGTTTAATAGTTGAGCATTCAAACATCCCATATCTAAACCACTTACCAGCGCCAGCGTATCCATTGGTGTCGGATCGAATGCAATATTTGCTAATAAACCCGAGGTGGGAATGTTTGCATGCGACAACTCACTTTCAGGCGTTATTCCGGAAAGATCTTTAAGCCTAGGTAGTTTAAGCCTGGGTAGTGAGAATTTCAGTTCTTCTACAATATCTTGTGCAGACTCAACTAATTTTGCCCCTTGCTTAATGAGTTGATGGCAACCTTTTGCCAAGGGTGAATGGATAGAACCGGGGATCGCGAATACTTCACGCCCTTGTTCAACTGCCATGCGTGCCGTGATCAAAGAGCCTGATTGTGCCGCAGCCTCAATAACCAGCACACCAAGTGCCAGACCGGAAATAATGCGGTTGCGGCGGGGAAAATTGGACGCCACCGCGGGCGCACCAAGTGAGTATTCACTTACTATGCAACCTAATTCAGCTATAGCATGGGCAAGCTCGCGATTTCTGGCAGGATAAACAATATCAGCGCCAGTACCTATCACCGCAACCGTAGAAGCCATGCCGCGCAATGCACCCTGATGAGCAGCAGCATCGATGCCAGCAGCCAACCCAGAGGAAATGGTCAGTCCGGCTTGACTGAGAGTTTCTGAAAACAACTCTGCATTGCGTATGCCCTGCGCGGTTGCATGACGACTACCAACCACCCCAATTCCCGGCGATGACAGTAAATCAAGGCGGCCTTTGACATACAACACGACCGGAGGGTCAGGGATTTCCAACAGCGCTGATGGATAGTTGCTATCAGCGAGCGTCAACACATAATTATTAGCTTGTTGACACCACTCGTACGTTTTTTCTGTCAGCGCCAACAAGGCGGAGGAAGGGGGTTGAAGTAACGCTTTAGCAATTCTGGGGCCAACTTCGGCAGCCAGTTGTTCGTAGCTGCATGCAAATATCTGTTCAGGCAGACCAAATGCGGTCAATAACTTCCGCGCTGTTCCCGAACCAACCCCTGGTGTTTGCTCCAGTCGCAACCAGGGGGAGAAGTCCGGATACAAATTAACATCCTATTATGTAATGCACAGCGCGGCTGTTATTGCGGAGACCGCGCCACGTCACCAACCTTAACAAAATCTCTGACCTGCATGACCAAGCCATAAGAAATATTGTCAAAAACGCGGAAAATAAACACATTGCCATATAGTTCATCTGGCAATTTCACCTCACGATTGTCATCAGTTCGGTCTCGAATGGTGGCGCCGTGGCGTTCTAAGGCCATGACAGTACCGACATCAACGCCACTCTCACTACCTCGGTTAATCGTCACAATCTGATTTTGACCTGCCACCGACACGCCGCCATACACGCTGACGATGCGTGCTCTCAAATCATCTGAAGGCGGATGTGGTACATAGCTCAAAATTGGCGTTGGCGGCAATGGTAACAACCGATCACCAGCCGACATTTCTTCTTTGGAATTGACGACGATGAAAGTGTGAACATCGCCTTCGTCGCCCGCTTCACGATCCAATTTCAAGGTACCGACAAACGCAGCCTCGTAACCGATCACGACTTGAGTTTCCGGATCTTTCAATGCTACACCAGGGCGAAACACCTGAAATGAGGTACCGCCATCCAAATCACCACGCACATAGGCTTTCTCACCCTGACCAAGATTGACTCTGCTTTCACTGGCAGAAACAATACGCGGCGTTCTGTCCAACGTAGTACGTTCAACAATCAGTGGCTGCGACAAGAATGGCTCAATCACGGATGAAGGAATAGACGGAATTGCATCGACACCCAACCCCTCTACGCGCGAATGCGGTGTCCACTTCACACTAGGGACGCCCCCACCAGCACCATTGGTACCAGACACATTACCAAGTCGCAAACGTTGATTGACGCGATCGAAATACACAATCTGACCAGGATAAATCCAATGCGGATTGCGAATATCTTCTTTGTTCATTCCCCAGACTTGCGGCCAGCACCACGGATTTTTCAGAAATTGCGCTGAAATCGCCCACAAAGTGTCTCCTTTGACAACCTCGTGCTTATCCGGCGCATCTGGTAAAAATGTACATTTACTACTATTTGCTACTGCCTGTGCCTGCGCTATGCTGGCATCAGCGGGGGTCGCAAACGAAACTCCAGGTGCAAATGAAATACCAGCAACGAGGATGGCGGTGATTGTGCTAAACTTTTTCATGTACATTATCCGATACAAAATGCTGCAAAACAGCAAACTGGCTCGCATGCAGGCAAACGCTTGCAAAACTTGCCAAATTGGATCAAATTCTGCCCATAAATCCTTGAACTAGCAAGAAAAACTACGCAATTGCCTCATCGGCTTGTTGTGAAAAGTCTTATGTCCATATTAAATATATTGCGTTATCCCGATCCGCGCCTTCATAAAAAGGCAAAACCGGTTACTGTTTTTGATGAAAATTTACAAAAACTCATCGCCGATATGGCGGAAACTATGTACGACGCACCCGGTGTCGGTTTGGCTGCGTCCCAGGTAGATGTCCATGAACAACTGGTCGTGATTGACACGTCAGAAACGAACGATCAGTTACAAGTTTTTATTAACCCTGAAATCACTTGGGCCAGTGCGGAAAAGAAAGTCTACGATGAAGGCTGCTTGTCCGTTCCTGGCGTCTACGATGGTGTAGAACGCCCGGCTGAAGTCAAAGTTAAGGCGCTCGATGCGAATGGCAATCCATTTGAAATCCATGCCGATGGTCTGCTTGCGGTCTGCATCCAGCATGAAATGGATCATTTACTCGGTAAAGTATTTGTCGAATATCTGTCGCCACTGAAGCGCAATCGCATCAAAACCAAAATGATCAAAGAAGAGCGCGAAATCGCTCGCAAAGAGGCAAACCGCAGATGAAGGTGATTTTTGCCGGCACACCGGAATTCGCCGCGATAGCGCTGGCCGCCTTACATCAAGCGGGGCATGAAATCGTGTTGGTGTTAACCCAACCCGATCGTCCGGCGGGGCGCGGCATGCAATTGCAGGCGTCAGCCGTCAAGCAATATGCGCTCGCTCACAACATGCCTGTGGTGCAGCCGGTGTCGTTGCGTTTAGACGGGAAATACCCTGAAATTGCAACCGAAGCGCACGCCTTATTACACAGTACGCCACATGATGTCATGGTCGTTGCGGCATACGGTTTGATCTTACCTTTGTCGGTTCTCAATATCCCGCGTTTGGGGTGCCTGAATATTCATGGTTCATTATTGCCACGCTGGCGTGGAGCAGCACCTATTCATCGTGCCATTGAAGTCGGGGACAGCGAAACCGGCATCACGATCATGCAAATGGAAGAGGGTTTAGATACTGGCCCTATGCTCTTGACTGAAAGCGTTGCGATCAAAGACACAGACACAACCGGTAGTTTGCACGATACGCTAGCGGCTATGGGTGGGAAAATGATTGTGGAAGCCTTGCACTTGCTTGAACAAGGTCAGTTGCCCGCAACAGTACAGCCAGAGCAGGGCGTCACTTACGCCGCCAAAATCAGCAAAGAAGAAGCCAGCCTGGATTTTCTGCAATCGGCCGACACTTTGGCCAGAAAAATCCGCGCATTTAATCCATTCCCTGCCACCCATGCACAATACGGCGACAAAGCGATTAAGATTTTTGCCGCTCATGCCGTTGCCAAAAGTAGCCACGATGTGGAACCAGGTACAGTCCTGAGCGCCTCGGCGCATGACGGCATCACTGTTGCCTGCGGAGAAGGCTGCTTACAACTCACTGAATTACAAAAACCTGGTGGAAAGCGCTTGCCTGCGGCTGATTTTCTGCAAGGATTCCCACTCCCTTGCGGAAGTTCGTTCGCCTTAAAATCATCATCAGTGCAGCAAAAAAACGACAGCTTCTGAACAAATTCACCAACAAGTTACGCATTCAGATCGAAAACCAGCGTTTACTTGTTGGTGCAGAGCAAATTCTTTGTTGTCGATTAAGACTTGTTGTATTCTCTTAGGCTCAATATCGGTCATCACGAGTATTTTCAGCCGTGACGATACTGAAAAGAATTTAAAAAGGTAAGCGCATGAAGAAACTTTTACCCGTTGCCGTTGCGGCTATGCTGCTGGCGGGTTGTTCCACTCCGTTTTATGACGCCGCAAATACAGCTGGTCCTGCGGCAGAAAAGCCATCTGAGCTACATGTGGCGTCGAATTGGCTGTTGATTGCTAAGGACGTCGCAAATCAAATTAAGATCGGCACAGACAAAATTGGAGCGCCAGTATTTGTTACGCCACCAAATGACGGCAGCAAATTTGCGCAAGCGTTTTATAACCAGGTTGTCACATCCCTCGTCAATCAAGGCGTAACAGTTAGAAAATTCAGTGATGGTACGGCACAAATTGTTGACATTGATACACAGTTAGTTCGTTTCTCCTCAGATAAGACCGAAAATCGTCATTTCCTCGGCATATCTGGATTTGGTTCTTCAACAAGCGGGTCAGAAGCGCAACCGACTTACGAAGTCATCGTGACAACATCATTGATCAAAAATTCTCAATACGTTACTCGTCGCACCGATGCATATCCTGTCAATGAATACGATGCTTCACTGTATAACAAAGATGCTGAATTTAAATTTAAAATTACCGGAGGCCAATAATGTTTAAACAACTTGTACTTGCTGTTAGCTGCGGCGTGTTATTTAGCGGATGCTCAAACATGGGCAATTTCGGGATCAATTCTTCTGGCACTTCTGCTGCGGCGCTGTCCTGGAAAGAAGCGGAAACCAACGAATTTATCCCTACCAACCAAAAAGCAGCAACGGCTTTGATTGCTGCGGCTGGTAACTCTCTCGATAAATCTCGTCCATTAATCATCGCTACACTGGCTAACATCAATGCGCTGGAAGAGTCTTCACCATTAGGGCGTATCGTGGCTGAACAAGTTTCAGGACAATTTACCCGTGCCGGTTATCAAATGGTGGAAATGAAATTCCGCGATAAAGTCTTCATTAAACAAAACGTTGGTGAATTATTGCTGACCCGCGAAATTAAAGAAGTCGCACAGGATCATAGCGCTCAGGCAGTAATCGTTGGTACCTATGCGGAAAGCGAAAAAATGGTTTTCGTTAATCTGAAATTGATACGTCCAGGTGACAACATCGTTCTCAGTACTTACGACTACGCTTTGCCAATGGACAGAACTGTCAAGTCTTTGCTCGGTCGCCACTAAGATAGCGTCCCGACACTACTTCCAGCCTTTAGTGAGGCTGGAAGTAGTATAAATACTCCCCGCCAGTATAAAAATTGGTAACTCTCTCGCCCAATTATTTCAATGCTACAGAGAGTAATTTGGTTGATACTCCCCCTTCCGTTTGTTATTTGCAATTAAGTTTTGAACATCGCACCTTGCGCCGCGTGGCTGATCGCTAAGACTGCCGGATGGGTTAATTTGCGCTGAACAGAAATGGCATAAAACTGCTCGCATATATCCTCGGTGCTACCTATCAGTTTCACATCATACTGGCGCATCACCATATCGGCGATCACACTTGGTGCGGCAAACATACCAGCGCCAGCCTGGCCAAACGCACACATCAAGGCACTATCGTCAAACTCGCCAGCAATTCGTGGATGCAGATTTTGCAGATCCATCCATTGCAATAAACGCGAACGCATTGCTGCATCTTCACCCGGCATTAAAAATGGCGCAGCTTCCAGACAGAATGGAAAATTCTGCGGATATTGCTCGCTCAAAGCCGTCGTCGCAAAAAAACTCACCCCCGACTCGCCTAACAGATGATTATAGGCGCGGACTTTTGCATTCGCTGGCATCGGGCTATCTGAGATTACCACGTCGAGTTTGTGGGCAGCCAATTCAGCCAACAAGACATCAAATTTCCCTTCGCGGCAACTGATACGCAGGGTCTGCGGCAATTGCATGGCGGGCTCTAAAAGCTTGTAGGCGACGATTTTTGGCAATGCATCGGACACGCCAACCCGTAATTGCAAAGTGCGTTCGGTGGGGCGATGATGCAATACTTCTTCGAGCTCCTGCCCCAGTGCAAAGATATCTTCAGCGTAACTCAATACCAGACGTCCAGCTTCGGTCAGTTCCAGATTGCGCCCGTTTTTACGAAATAAGGCCTCGCCTTGGTTCTGCTCAAACAAACTTAACTGTCCGCTGATGGTTTGAGGCGTAAGATGCAGTTGCTCACTGGCGCGCGCGATACTACCCGCTTTGGCAACAGCCCAAAAGTAATGCAGATGTTTGTAATTTAAATTGGACATTGTCAGCCTGAAAATAAAATACATCGAATTTTACGAAGTGTTTATCAATTATATTCGACTTTTATTTCAATTCACTTGCAACTAAACTTGTGTCATCCCTTCTAATAAAGGGCAAAGACAATTGTATTTGCATCAATTTGCAAAATTTGCATTCATGTCTTCATTATTTCAGGAGAAACGTATGAAAATCACAGGTCGTACCACTGCACGTGACGTGCAAACTGTTGACTATGTCGACAGCACAGCGAGCGAGAGTTTGAAAGTCTTACGCAACACATATATGTTGCTTTCGATGACGTTGCTGTTTTCTGCGTTGACCGCAGGTTTAACCATTGCCTATGCCATTCCTGGTCCTGGTTCCATCCTGACTCTGGTTGCCTATTTTGGTCTGCTTTTTGCAACGACTAAGCTGCGTAATAGCGCGTGGGGCATCTTGTCCGTATTCGCATTAACTGGTTTTATGGGTTATAGCCTTGGTCCTATCCTGAGTCACTATTTGCACTTACCTGGCGGCACTTCTATCGTGATGACAGCGATGGGCATGACTGGTCTGATTTTCATGGGCTTATCCGCGTACGTGCTGATCAGCAAACGCGATTTCAGCTTTATGGGCGGATTCCTGATGGCAGGCATGATCGTGGTTCTGGTAGCTAGTCTGGGTGCGATTTTCTTCCAAATCCCCGCGTTGTCGTTGACTATTTCTGCAGTCATGGTGTTATTGATGTCTGGCATGATTTTGTTTGAAACTAGCAATATCATCAATGGCGGCGAAACAAATTACATCATGGCTACTGTCAATCTGTACGTAACCATTTTCAACCTGTTCATCAGCTTGTTACAGTTGTTGGGCTTTGTAGAAAGAGACTAATCCATGTTGCATTCTGTCGCAGAACCCTGGATGTGGGTTGTCTTCATAGGCTTTGTGTTTGCCATGCTGGCGGTCGATGTCTTCGCACTTGGTGGTTCACGTGCACACAAAGTCAGCATCCGGGAAGCGGCGGTATGGTCGGTCATCTGGGTCAGCCTGGCATTAGGCTTTGATGCCGGTCTCTGGTTCTATCTGAAGCAAACGGCGGGTACAGAAATCGCCACCGCAAAAGCCATGGAATTTCTGACTGGCTACGTGATTGAAAAATCACTATCAGTCGACAATGTGTTTGTGTTTTTGCTGATCTTTGGTCATTTCTCTGTACCTGTCCAATACCAGCGCAAAGTCCTGTTGTATGGTGTCGTTGGTGCCATCGCCATGCGCATCATCATGATTTTGGCCGGAAGTTGGGTCGTGACGCAGTTTGCCTGGGTGATGTATTTGTTTGGCATTTTCTTGCTCATTACTGGCGCAAAAATGTTGTTTTCAAATCACGAGGCAGATGTCGAAAACAATCCGGTATTGAAGTTAGCTAAGAAGCTCCTACCCTTTACCAATGAGTTTCATGAAGAGAAATTCAGCATTAAACGAGACGGAAAACGGTTTTTCACCCCTTTGCTGTTGGTGTTAATTCTGATTGAGGTCTCAGATGTGATCTTTGCGGTTGATTCAATTCCGGCCATTTTTGCAGTGACGACCGACCCATTTATTGTGTTCACCTCGAATATCTTCGCCATCATGGGCTTGCGTGCTTTGTATTTCCTGTTGGCGGACATGGCGGATCGTTTCCATTTATTGAAATTTGGTCTGGCATTTGTACTGATGTTTGTCGGCATCAAAATGCTGATCGTTGAATGGATGCATGTGCCTACCGATGTTTCTCTCATGGTCATTGGTGTCATCCTTGGTGGCTCCGTCGTTGCTAGCTTATTAACCAGCCGCAATCAGCACAAGATCTGATAAGCATTGTATTGATTTCCCTTTGGGCATATCTTTTTATAAAGGATATGCCCTTTTTTATCAATAATTGATCCGTATTACTGGTTCTCGCTTACTCTTAAGCAAAGAACGCATATCCATGTAACCACAATGTATAAGCAAAAACCCGTAAAAACCCTGCATCATGCGTCCAAGCCCTTGATCTGACGTATAATTATTTCTTCCAGCGCCGATTTGAGATTCAGATTGCGGGCGCGTAATAAGTGCTGCTAAAAGGACGTCGCCCGATCCGCCTGCATGCACAAGCCGATCGGGTTTTTTGCTTTTAGCGAGTGAACATCATGAACTTATCCCTGCCAGTCTCTGCCACCGAAATCCGTTTGCGTGAAATCTTGCAACAACGCATCATGATACTGGACGGTGCGATGGGTACCATGATCCAACGCTACAAGCTGACCGAAGAAGACTATCGCGGCGAGCGCTTTAAAGATTTTGTCGTCCCCGGCAAAGAATTATTCGTCAAAGGCAATAACGAATTATTGACCTTAACCCAGCCGCATATCATTCAAGAAATTCACGAGCAATATCTGGCTGCTGGCGCCGACCTGATCGAGACCAATACCTTTGGCGCGACCACGGTGGCACAAGACGATTACCACATGGCACATCTGGCCTATGAAATGAACGTGCAAGCCGCAAAAATTGCGCGTGCTGCGTGTGACAAATATTCGAGCGCCGACAAACCACGTTTTGTCGCGGGTGCTTTGGGGCCAACACCAAAAACTGCATCGATTTCTCCCGATGTGAATGATCCTGCCGCACGTAATGTCACATTCGATCAACTGGTTGCGGCTTATCTGGAACAAACCCGCGGTCTGGTTGAAGGCGGTGCGGACGTGCTGCTGGTTGAAACCATTTTTGATACGCTTAATTGCAAAGCCGCCTTGTTTGCGATTGATCAGTATTTTGAAGAAACTGGCAAGACCTTGCCTATTATGATTTCTGGCACGGTGACGGATGCCTCTGGGCGTATTTTGTCCGGTCAAACTGTGCCAGCCTTCTGGAATTCCGTCCGTCATGCTAAACCGCTGACCATTGGTTTGAACTGCGCTTTGGGCGCAGCGCTGATGCGTCCGTATGCTGAAGAATTATCTAAAATCGCCGACACCTTTGTGTGTATTTATCCAAATGCCGGTTTGCCTAACCCCATGAGCGATACAGGCTTTGATGAGTTGCCTGCCGATACCTCAGCATTGCTGAAAGAATTTGCGGAAGCAGGTTTCATCAACATCGCCGGTGGATGCTGCGGCACCACGCCACCGCACATTAAAGCGATTGCCGATATTTTGCAAACACAGGCACCGCGCGTGTTACCAACCATCGAACCTGCAATGCGTTTATCAGGTCTGGAGCCGTTTACCGTTGATACGCAATCGCTGTTCGTCAACGTTGGTGAGCGTACTAACGTCACGGGTTCCAAAGCGTTTGCCCGTTTAATTTTAAATGAGCAATACGACGAAGCATTAGCCGTTGCACGTCAGCAGGTGGAAAATGGCGCACAAGTTATCGACATCAACATGGATGAGGCAATGCTCGATTCACAAGCGGCGATGACACGCTTTTTGAATCTGATCGCATCGGAACCGGATATTGCACGCGTACCTTTGATGATCGACTCATCGAAATGGTCGGTGATTGAAGCTGGTTTGAAATGCGTGCAAGGTAAAGCCATTGTCAATTCCATTTCGATGAAAGAAGGCGAGGCGGAATTCCTGCGTCAGGCAACACTGTGCAAACGTTATGGTGCAGCTGTCATCGTCATGGCGTTTGATGAAAAAGGGCAAGCCGATACGTATCAGCGCAAGATTGAAATTTGCGAACGTGCGTATCGCCTTTTGGTCGACAAATTAAACTTTGATCCGCAAGATATTATTTTCGATCCAAACATTTTTGCTGTCGCCACCGGAATTGAAGAACACAATAATTACGCAGTGGATTTTATTGAAGCGACACGTTGGATACATCAAAACCTGCCAGGCGCAAAAATCAGCGGTGGTGTGTCTAACGTCAGTTTTTCTTTCCGTGGCAACGACCCCGCACGCGAAGCAATTCACACCGTATTTTTATACCACGCGATTCAAGCTGGCATGACCATGGGCATCGTCAATGCCGGCATGATCGGTGTTTATAGTGAGCTCGATTCTGAATTACGCGAACGCGTGGAAGACGTGGTACTCAATCGCCGTGACGACGCGACCGAGCGCATGATTGAATTTGCCGCCACCCTAAAAGCCGGTGGCAAAAAAGAAGAAGCCACGCTGGAATGGCGTAGCGACCCAGTTGGCAAACGACTGGCACATGCGATGGTACATGGCATCACACAATGGATCGTTGAAGATACCGAAGAAGCGCGACAAGAGATCATGAACGATGGCGGTCGCCCAATTCAAGTCATCGAAGGTCCGCTGATGGCGGGCATGAATATCGTCGGCGATTTATTCGGTCAGGGCAAAATGTTCCTGCCGCAAGTCGTCAAATCCGCGCGTGTTATGAAGCAAGCTGTTGCGCATCTGGTGCCATTCATCGAAGAAGAAAAGAAGCGCAGCGGCGACAATAAACCCAAAGGTAAAATCGTCATCGCCACCGTCAAAGGTGACGTGCATGACATCGGCAAAAACATCGTCACCGTCATTTTGCAATGTAATAACTTTGAAGTGGTAAACATGGGCGTCATGGTGCCGTGTTCAGAAATTTTAGCGAAAGCAAAAGCAGAAAACGCCGACATCATCGGCCTGTCAGGATTGATCACGCCATCACTCGAAGAAATGGCCTATGTCGCTAAAGAGATGCAACGCGATCCGCATTTCCGCATGATGAAGATACCGCTGATGATTGGTGGCGCGACCACCAGTCGCGCTCATACGGCCGTCAAAATCGCGCCGAATTACGAAGGTCCGGTGGTCTACGTGCCGGACGCATCGCGCTCGGTATCGGTCGCACAATCCTTGCTGACACCAGAAAGCCGCGACCAATATATCGCTGATTTAGGCACTGATTACGAGCGCATCCGCGTTCAACACGCGAATAAAAAAGCCACACCAATGGTGACGCTGGCACAAGCTCGTGCCAATAAAATGAAACTCCGTTTTGACGGCGCCAATACACCCGTCAAACCTAAGTTCATCGGTCGTCGCGTATTTAAAAACGTTGATCTCGCGACGCTTGCCAATTACATCGATTGGGGTCCGTTCTTCCAGACCTGGGATTTGGCAGGTCCGTATCCTGCGATTTTGACCGATGAAGTGGTTGGTGAAGCTGCGAGCAAGGTATTCGCTGAAGGTCAGGCAATGTTGAAAAAAATCATCGAAGGGCGCTGGCTCACCGCCAACGGCGTGGTGTCGTTGTTACCAGCCAATACGGTAAATGATGACGACATAGAAATCTATACCGACGATAGCCGCCATGACGTAGCTTTCACTTATTACGGCACCCGCCAGCAAACTGAAAAGCCGGTGATTGATGGCGTGGCTCGCCCTAACCAATGTTTATCGGATTTTATCGCGCCCAAAGACAGCGGCATCGCTGACTACATAGGCATGTTTGCAGTTACTGCAGGTTTGGGTATAGAAAAGCACGAAAAACGTTTTGAAGATGCACATGATGATTACAGCAGCATCATGCTGAAATCATTAGCCGATCGATTAGCAGAAGCATTTGCCGAATATCTGCACGAACGTATCCGTAAAGATTTGTGGGGTTATGCTGCCGATGAAAATTTGACGAATGCAGAACTGATTCAGGAAAGCTACAAGGGCATCCGTCCGGCACCTGGCTATCCGGCGTGTCCTGAACATACGGTCAAAACTGCCATGTTCCAACAAATGCAGTGCGAAGAAATTGACATGCACATCACCGAATCCTGGGCGATGATACCTGGCGCTGCGGTATCCGGTTTCTACTTTGCACATCCCGAATCCAAGTATTTCAGCGTCGGTAAAATTGGTGACGATCAGGTCAGTGATATGGCAGCCAGAAGATCTGTGGCGAAAGAAGAAGTGGAACGCTGGCTAGCGCCGAATCTATAAACTTTGGGTTCAGTAAAAAATGAGCAACACTAAGCGCTATTTTTAAACGTTTTTTGAAAATAGCACTTATCGTCGTTGAAATTCAGGCACACTTGTTTTACCAAGGAAGTATCAGACTGTTCCGATAACCTGCATTTTTTTGCAAAGGGATCTGCCATGGCAGAACAAGGCAAACTTTCTTCTTGGTTAAGCGCTCATCCGGTATGGACATTTGTGCTCTTGACCAGCAGTTTTCTGGGTTTTGGCATACTCAGTGTCGACCTCGCCAAAGTGATTTTAGCCAACGCCGAATATATCAGCAGCAATGGATGGGCAGGTCTTATCGATGGAGGCTTGCAACAGTTATTTGAGATCATCAGAAATGCGATTGCCGCCATGATGTTTTATCTCCTATTTAAACTATGCGAGCATGTGCTGGTCGATAAATTGGCAAATCAGAATTTAAAATCACGACAAGACTAATCCGCCGTTTTAGTCACAATTTTGTGGTGGGACGCGTGACTAATGTTTAGCTGAAAACCAGTTTTCAGGCAAAAGTCTATACTTCTTTCATGGAAGTTCTATAGTTATAAGATGGTCGGAAGAGATTGTGGCGGCGAAGCGATTGTTAGATACAATTTTTACATACCTTTGCTTCTACACTTTACATGATTAAATTTGCAAGGTAGTTCGGCAAATAAGCTGTCGTAAAAACTGATTTTTTGCAGCATTATTCGGCACGAGAATTCATTTCGTGACATAGTATCCTGACACTTATCGCCCTTTAAACTGAAAGTCTTTTTAAAGACATAGAAATCCTTATTTTTATGATGTAGATGTAGTTTTTTTTACAAAGTATTAATGTACTATCATACAAATAATTTGTTTTTCTGCCTCAAAATGCTAAATTTACAAATGGGATATGTGTCCCTAGGCCGCAAACCTTTGATGAGCGGATGCAATGACTGATATTCATACAAAGTTTATCGACCTATCCCGGCTACGCGTCGGGATGTTTGTATATCTCGATGTTGGTTGGATGGATCATCCGTTTCCTGTTAGTAACTTCAAGATCAGCAGTCAAGAACAAATTGATACTTTACGTTCCTTAGGCTTAGAACGCATACGTTACTCACCTGATAAAAGCGTACCGCCAGATAAGGATGTCAATACTGAAACTGTGGCAGACAACGCTGTTGATTTGTCAGAGAAAAATAAAAAAAGTCCGGAAGAACAAGCACTACGCTTGCGCCGTGATTTGCTCGCAGATCAGGCGGTCAGCTTGCAAGTGTGCGAACGTCAGTTTACCAACGCTGCTCAGACTTTTAAGCAAATTGGAGAACAAGCGCATGCACAACCCGCTTTAGCGCGGGAATTATCCGAACAGCTGATCCAAAATTTTCTTGGCCAGATTTTGGGTGAAGATGAGGCAGCAATTCGTTTGCTTTCTGAAAAAGCGGGTGAAAAAAGTTCATTGCATTCGATCAATGTGACGGTGATGTCTTTGCTGCTTGGCAAGGCATTAGATCTGAGCAAAGCCGACATGCACAGCCTGGGCGTTGGTGCGCTAGTCCACGACCTTGGGAAAATTGATTTACCGGATCGCTTACGCTGGTCAGGAGAACAATTCAATTACGCGGAAAATCAAATTTTTAATGAGCATGTCAGCCACGGCGTGAACCTGGCACGCAAAATGAATCTTTCCGCCAATGCGATGCTCTTGATCGCGCAACATCATGAGCATTTTGATGGCAGTGGCTACCCTAGTCGTGTTAAGGGAGAAAAGATGTCTCCTTTAAGCCGCATCGTTGCGCTGGTGAATCATTATGACAATATGTGCAATCCAGCTAACCCTGCGCAAGCAATCACGCCGCATGAAGCCCTGTCACAGATTTTTACCCAGCACAAAGCGCATTTCCACGCACCGACCCTGACCGCTTTTATCCGCATGATGGGAATCTATCCGCCGGGTTCTGTTGTACAACTGACCGATGAGCGATATGCGCTGGTCGTCTCAGTGAATTCCGCCAGGCCGATCAAACCAAAAGTCATTATTCACGACCCAACCTATCCCCGCGAGGAAGCGCTCATCATCAATCTGGAACAGGAACAGCAATTATGTATACACCGCAGTCTTAAACCTTTGCAATTACCTAAGGCTGCGTATGACTATCTATCGCCACGCAAGCGTTTATGTTACTTCTTTGAGCGCGGACTGGAAGTAAGCGCCGACTTTTCGGTTGAAGGCAGCGCATGAAACCACATCAATTGCAACCAATGATAGAGGGGATGCTAGAAGCCATCATACTGGTGGATCCTATTCAGCTGCGTATCCTCACAGCCAACCGCACTGCACATCAATTACTCAAAGTTGAGCCAGGCAGTCTTATCGGAAAAGGTATCGTCGAAATCGTTGCAGCGCCAGAAGATCTATTCTTTTGGGAAGATGTGGCAGGTGGTTTATCTGAAAATATTTATTCCGAAACACTATTGCAATGCTCAGATAAAAGCATAGTACAAGTAGAACGCCGGGTGAGCCTGGTGAAAGTAGGCATGGATACTTCATTCTATGTCGTTGCTATCCGTGATCATAGTAGTCAGCGAAAAATCGAGAATGAACTTGAAAAACTGATTGCTGAATTAAGAGGCACCTTAGAATCCACTGCCGATGGCATTCTGGTGACCAACCTCGATGGCGGCATACGCAGTTATAACCATTTGTTTTCGGAACTATGGGGATTGCCTGATGAATTGATGACCCAGCGTGATGATGGCGCCATCTATGCATGGATGGACAAGTGCATGATAGATGCTGATCGTTACACCGAACGTCTGGGGACCATAGGCCGCTCGCCATTAATGGAAGCGACCGACATACTGGTACTGCGTTCCGGCAAAATTCTTGAACGGGTTACCTTGCCGCAATTCGCCCGCGGGCGTCCGATAGGTCGAGTCTACTCGTATCGTGATATTACCCAAAAGCTGGCAGACGAAGCGCGCTTGCAATTAGCTGCCAAAGTTTTTGAATCAAGCACCGATGCGATTTTCATTACCGATCACGAACAAAAAATTATTACAATTAATCCTAGTTTCGAAAAACTCACCAGTTACACCGAAAAAGAAATGCGCGGTAAAACACCGCGCGCCTTTTTTGCCACTGAAAGCAATGTCGATTTAATTGACCAATTACTTCATAAACTCGAAATCAATGGCTCGTGGGAAGGCGAATTATGGAATCGCCGTAAAAATGGCCATGCGTATTTATGCATGATTACCTTGGTTAAATTACAGGATGACCACGGTAAAACTATCAATTACATTGGCTTTTTCAAAGACCGGACAGAGACGCATGCCGCCAAACAAAAGATAGAAGAACTCGCTTTTTCTGATGCCCTCACAGGTCTTCCAAATCGTTTGTTACTCGCAGAGCGGATTCATCAGGCGATCACGCACGCCAGCCGTAAAGACGGCACTTTTGCTTTGCTATTTTTGGATCTGGATCATTTTAAACAAATCAATGATTCTCTCGGCCACCCATTCGGAGACCGTGTGTTGCTTGAAGTGACGGAACGTTTGAAACGCTGCATCCGGCAAGTTGATACAGCGTCGCGCTTAGGTGGCGATGAATTTGTATTACTGCTGCACGAAGCGGATGCTGATGGTGCGGAAGTGTGTGCACAGCGTGTACTCGAAGAATTGACGGCACCAATTACGTTAGACGGAATGAATTTTACGGTCACCTCAAGTATCGGTATCGCGCTATACCCTGCCGATGGTATCACTATGGATGACCTGATTAAAAATGCCGACAGCGCAATGTACCATGTCAAGGAACGTGGACGCTCAGACTTCCGCTTTTATCAGCGCCAGATGAATATTGGTTTGCTATCCCGCATGAAGCTTGATCATGCGATGCGCCAGGCTCTGGAAAAAAATCTGTTCCGAATGCATTATCAGCCACAGTTTGATTTGCATACTGGAAAAATTTTTGGGGTAGAAGCGCTGATACGCTGGAATGATAAGGATTTAGGCGAAGTAAGCCCAGTGCAGTTTATTCCCATCGCTGAAGAATCTGGTGTGATCGTTCAAATTGGTCACTGGGTCATGCAAACCGCGATACGCCAGGCCGCTCTGTGGAATCAACAAGGGCACACATTAAAGATGGGCTTTAATGTCTCAGGTTTGCAATTTCAACAATCGAATTTTGTCGAATTGGTGGCTGCCGAGCTGGAAGCGAATAATTTGAGCCCTGACTGTATCGATCTTGAACTAACCGAATCGGTACTGATCAAGGATATTGATGAGAATCTGAAAAAGCTCAATGCTCTCGCCAAACTCGGCGTTAAACTTTCAATTGATGATTTCGGAACCGGCTATTCCAGTCTCAGCTATCTGAAGCGTTTTCCGATTCACAAATTAAAAATTGATCGTTCGTTTGTCGAAGATTTACCGGAAGATGAAAGCAACGCGGCGATCGTCACAGCCATCATTCATTTGGCCCACGCACTGAAGCTTCAGGTTATCGCTGAGGGTGTCGAAACTGAACAGCAGCGAAGTTTTTTAAGTGCGTTAAAATGCGACGAATTGCAGGGATATTTATTTGCACCGGCGATGTCGGTTGAAGAATTTGAACGACACTTTTTACAGGACGCTCATAATTTAGCCTGCCACTTGCGAGTTTCTTCCTGAATGGAGGCAATTTGTTCCTGAGTCAAACCTGATCTGACCAGATCGCGGCTATCTATCAATTTACTACCAACATTCATACTTGCTTGGAGTAAGTACTGATAACCGGTAACGACATCTTTTTCTACACCAATGCCGTACAAATACTGTCTACCTAACTGAAACTGCGCGGAAGACAAACCTTTCTTTGCAGCTTGCTCGAATAAAGCAACCGCCCTTTTTTCATCTTTTGGCACGCCATGTCCATCTCTATACATTAACCCGAGATGGTACTGTGCAGCTGGATTTTTTTGCAAAGCTGCTTTTTGATAGAAGGCGGCGGCTTTTTCAAAATCTTGTGTAACACTTTGGCCAAGTTCATAAAGAGATCCTAAAATCAACTGTGCCGATGAAAAATTTTGTTTGGAAGCCATATTGAGCAAGTCCAAAGCATATGCGTCATCCTTTACAGCACCTTCGCCGGTCAGATAAAGTAAACCCAAATTTGTTTGGGCACCTGGATGTCCAAGCTCTGCGGCACGCGCAAACCATAATCTCGCTTCCTCCGGACTTTGATAACCAAAATCACCGTTCAAGTACGCCAATGCCAGAGTATTCTGCGCTTCCATGTCTCCCAACAATGCCCAATGCTGAACTTGCATTTCATCTTCATCGAAATCATCATCACCCAACGCACTCGCACATGAGGTGAATATCAGCAAGGCAAAAAAAAGATGGGGCCACTTTTTCATCATTTTCTTTCGCTTTTTTAGACTTGATTTGATACTACGCTTTTCATACATAAAAACATGTTTCTTTCGTGTCGAATAAGGTAACGAATTGTTGAGTAGAAACACACTAACTGTTAAGTCGCAAGGTACACTAATAGAAATTTAAATGGAAGGGCTAAACCTTGAATCAGGTCACCAAAAAAAAATATCGTATCGGTTTAATCGCAAACAGATCCCATCAGGATGCACAAGATTCAGCCTTAGTGCAACTGATACGTGGATCCCGCCATGCGATCTCGTTTTTGCAGCCAGAATTTGTCGTTGTTGGTCGAACGCTCGATACCATGATCGCCCACGGTCTGATGGAAATTTGTACGCAAGTTGAACGCTTCCCGTACGGCCGTGATGGAGGCTTGATGAAATTGGTATCAAGAGTGGTTGATCATGATCCGCTCAAAGCCGTTGATGCGGTGATCTATTTGATTGATCCGGTCGATCCTTCGTCCATTTTTCCCGAAGCAGTGGCACTTAAACGCCAATGTGTGATTCATAAAAAGCCGTTTCTGGCGACGTTAGCAAGTGCGCGTGAATGGTTGGAATTGGAAGCGCATTCGGCGGGGGCGCCACCTGATATCAGCCTCGATCACAGCTTTAAGTTGCAACAAGAAGGCATCGCCCTCATCGCACATGATGCAATGAAACAAAAGATGTTGTTACTTGCTGAAAAACATTTTGCACTACTTGACCAGTTTAAACACCGTTACGCGACGGGAACGACCGGTGGTTTGCTGAATCAACTCGCACAAAAAATCAAAGGGGAGGATGCTGGGCGTGATTGGGTTAAACCTTATTTGTCTGGTCCATTAGGTGGTGATGCACAATTGGCAGAGCTGGTTTTAGACCGTGAAATCCGACGCATTCTATTCCTTGAAGATCCCCATGTTGCACGACAACATGAAGCTGATATTCAACTATTGGAAAGAGCCGCCCGCACTGTGACAGAATTTGCTCAGGTCATCAGTGAAGCCGATGGCGTTGACCATTGGTTGTCAAATTTGGGCAAGCGTGTTGATGCCAGCGAACATCGTGATCAATGATTTACCTGAGCTAACCTGGAAAGAAAAAAATGACACGCAGATATTCCGATATGAACCAGCATGACGCCTTGTACAAAGTCGCACGCGCCTATCCAGGTGGCCTGGAAGCGCTTGCCGCCAAGCTGGATATGTCGGTGAATGTATTGAGAAACAAGTTAGCACCAGGTATCGATACGCATTACCCTTCGTTTGAAGAGCTATCGCAAATTGTTGAGTGCTGCGATGCGGCAGGGGTTAGTGATGCCCATTTACCTTTGCATGCACTCTTAGGACGGCATGGGCTGGCAGCCTTTGTCATTCCTGAGCCCGGACAAATTAAAGATGATGATTTGTCGCGCACCGTTTGCCGCGTCATGAGTCAGGTTGGCGACGTGGCTGAAGCAGTTTCTACAGCCTTACTGGATGGAGTAATTACAGATGCTGAAGCTGACTTAATTGAACGCGAATTTCAGGCTGCCCTGACTGTATTGGGAGAATGGCGTGCCCGCATACGTGCGCATCGTCAATCGCAAGATTGAAGTACATTGTTTAACGTAGACGATGTGGCTATATGTGAATAAGCCACAAGCGCGAATAGTTAGTTTGCTTTAGAATGAATCTCTCTGTTGACACGATAATTTACATGTCTGACGAAATTCCTCCAGATCATCCGCGCCCAAAGTCCGTTGCGGATCTGTTTTTTTCTTTCACTCTGCTGGCATTGCAAGGCTTCGGCGGCGTACTGGCAATCGTCCAGCGTGAGCTGATAGAAAAGAAACGTTGGCTAACGCCGGAAGAATTTGTTGAAGACTGGGCAGTGGCGCAAATTATGCCGGGGCCGAACGTCATTAACTTGTCGATGATGGTCGGTAATCGTTATTTCGGCTTACGCGGAGCGCTTGCTGCCTTAGCCGGAATGATTACAGTACCACTCGTGATTGTGTTGATGTTAGCAGTCATGTATGCCCAATATGCGAATCATCCAGGCGTTGCAGGAGCCTTACGGGGAATGAGTGCAGTCACCGCCGGATTGATTTTCGCATCTGGCCTAAAGCTTATTCCCACACTGAAAAACCATCCATTAAGCCAACGTGCCGCTTTGCTTTTGAGTGCGATTTGCTTTATCTGCATCGCTCTGTTTCGTGTTCCATTAGTGTACGTCTTGCTTGGTTTGGGCGCGGTATCTTGGTCTCTGGTCTTTAAAAAGCTAAAAAAATAATGGCGATTCCTGAGCATATCTTAGCAATACACATGCAATGGTCTGATTGGCTGCATTTGTGGATGCATTTTTTAATGTTGTCCTTGTTATCGATAGGCGGTGCGATTTCCACTTTGCCTGATATGCAACGCTATCTCGTTGGTCAACAACACTGGCTGACTGACACCCAATTTAATTCCTCGGTCGCCATTGCTCAGGCAGCACCTGGACCTAATGTTTTGTTCATTGCTTTAATGGGTTGGAATGTCGGTCTCAATGCTGGCAGTATGTGGATAGGTTTGTTGGGCGTGATGATTACAATGAGTGGAATTTTATTACCAAGCACGACGCTGACGTTTATGGCGGCACGTTGGGGCCATGCGAATCGTGAATTGCGTATTGTCCGCAGTTTTAAACTTGGCATGGCACCGATCGTAGTGGGTTTGTTGCTTTCCACGGGTTGGATTATGTGTGCCTCACATAACATCCCGTCCAAAGATTGGCCGATCTGGATGCTGTCCGCCTTGTGCTCCTTGGTTGTCTGGCGCACCCGAATTCATCTGCTATGGTTGCTGGCTTTGGGTGCCGTGTTGGGATGGTTTGGGCTGGTGTAGTCGATATGATTTTTTACGGCTGATTCATATCTAAAACGCTCCCACTCCTTAGAACCAAACCGCGTGCGCCCTAGAGCTGCGTTCTTTTCTTTGCGTCACAAAAAAAGAACGCAAATGAAAGGCGAAGGTGGCGGTGAGGGTGGTCACAATGCTGATTACTTAAATGAAACAGGAACTGATTCAAATACAACCATTCATCTTTATCAGACCACCTACACAGATTGCACCCTTATCTCAAGATCAAACAAAACCCAAATTCCGGCTACTCGCATTGTAGTTCGTCAGATTTGGTAACAAGGTCAGCAAATCGCTGTCAGATAAGCCCAGCCATTTACCCAATGTTGCCGCATATTGATCCACTGACGTGGTTGGTAATAAACGTCCCTGTCCAACGTCATCAGGGCCATTGTTGGCAATGATCGGTGGCGTGCCGTAGAAGCGCTGACCATTGACTGCACCGCCCATCACAAAATGCATGCTTCCCCAGCCGTGATCTGAACCATCATTATTGCCACTTAAAGTACGGCCAAAATCAGAAGCAGTAAAGCTGGTGACGTTGTTCGCAACACCCAGTTCCACGGTGGCGTTATAAAACGCCGACATCGCATCCGCCAGGCCTGTCATCAATTTCGGATGGATCGTCACCAAACCATCGTGTGTATCAAATCCGTTCATGGACACAAAAAATACCTGACGTTTTGCACCTGTCGTCGCAGCAATAGATATCATGCGCGCGACCATTTTTAATTGGTCACCTAAATTGTTTTGCGTCGGGAATACTGTTTTTAATGCTGGTGCACTTGCCAGAGCGCCTGTCAAAATCTGATTGGCACCGATCGCGCGCGCATTGATGCGGTTGTATTCGTTTTCCAGCAAATTTGACCGTGTCTGAGTCACTAAATTTTGTAAAGCGGTCGAACATGCGGTGGAACCGAATAATGGTGATTTGAGCCCATTAAGAGGAACTGAGCCGTTGGTCGAAATTTGGTATTGCACTGCTGTATTTCCCGACAAGTAAACAGCATTTCCCGACACGTTAATGCAGGTAAAGGTCGAATTGGTATTTGCTGATTGAAACAAATCCCCCATTTTCCCACCCCAGCCGGACTTTGCGCCTTCAGATGAGGTCGATTGCCAGACCGACTGTTGGTCGTTATGTGAAAACAGTTTTGGTGGTAAAGGGACGCTTTTGTTCGTGTATTGCAGCTTTGTTGTTGGCTGCATTAATGTCCCCACATTCAATATCACGGCCATTTTGCCAGCGTTAAATATAGGCATTAAAGGTGCTAACTCTGGCGCCAATGCATATTGATGACTGAACCCGGCACTGTCGACCGGAGTATTGAGTGGATTCAGTACGGTATTGGTCAGCGAGCTTTGTGCATAACCCAAATTTGGGCGCAAATTGAAATAGGCGTTATAGCCACTCGTATCATAGGGGACGACGGTATTACCGTAATCATTTCCACCGTACAAAAAGATGCAAACAGTGGCTTTGTAATCGGTTGCATTCGCAGCAGATGCTTCCGACAAGGCTGCTAAATTCAATGCCCATGGCGTTGCAACACCGGCGATCGATAAGGTAGAGGCACGCTGTAAAAATGCGCGGCGTGACGCATTCATCGTTGGCTTATTGGTCATGATGAAATCCTTATTTCTGTACGATATATTCTGGCGCAGCGAAGACTAAGGTCAATGCGGCGTAAATACGGTTAAGTGTTGGTGTGTCAGTCGCAATACCGGTGCCACTGGGCATGCTGCTGATGGCTGTCGCTAAAGTCGCAATCGTGGCATCACTAAGCTGACCCGCAGCAATGACCAAATTAATTTCAGTCAATAAGGCAGTCGGATTAGCCGCCAATGGAAGTAAGCTACTGTAGTCCGGCACCAGATCAGTATTGCCCTTGCTGACCATTCTTTGCATAAAATTGACGTAACCAATCACTGTCGATTCGTTGGTTATCTGAAATTCCGGCGCCACTAAAGAGGCGTTCGCGATCGAGGTATTTGGCGGCACATAACCCGGACGGAAGAAGTTGAATACCGAGCCTGAACGTAACGGACTCTGTCCCAATCTGGAAGCTGCATCACTGGTGTTACCGACATTCCATAAATCGCTAGGTGAGGTCACACTGTAGGAGCGCGCCCAGCTCAAAAAGCGGTAAATCGGTTCACGCAATTTGCCAAATTGAGGGTTACTCAGATTGCTGCTATTGCGCGCTTCGTCATCCAATAACAGGGCTTTAACCACTGCAGCCAGATTTCCTTTAACGCCGGTGCCATCGTTCGAAAAAACTGCTGCAATGCGTTGCACATAAGCAGGTGACGGATTACTGGTGACCAGACGCTGAATCAGTTGCCGACTGACGAAAGGCGCCACGTTGGGGTGGGCGAAAATGATATCGAGCGCAGCCGCCATACTTTGTGGCCCATCCAACCCCGCTGGCACAGTGCTGCCAAGGAAAGTCGATGCATCGGTTTCATGACGACTTGCAATTTGCGTTAAAGGACGTTGAAGAAAGTCAGGGGTCGTTTTATCGCTTGTCGATACATCAAAATCCCAACCTGTGAAGATCCGCGCTAAACCAGTAATGTCATCGAGGGTATAAGTTTCTTGATTAACTCCGTTGACCGTGATGGGCGTGCCGTCCTGATTGAGCTTCAACAAACCAACAGAAAACAACTGCATGAGTTCGCGGGCATAATTTTCGTCCGGAAGAGTGCCTTTGGCCGGATTTGCCTTCAGATTACCGGCGAAAGTCAGATACTGCCCCATCGCACTATTGGTAGATATCGCTTGTAATAATTTGCGGTAATTGCCAAAGGCATTGGCTTCTAATAAATCGAGATAATTTGCTGCTGCAAAAGCCTGCCAACTGGCTCCTGTCAGACCATCGATACCAACCACCAAAATCTCGGCCAGTGCATGTGTCACCCTTTGTCTCAGGGTGTCTGGTGAATTAATCAGCTTGTACCAGGCGACAGAATCAAAACCATTTTGCGTGAAAATATTTGCCGCGGCATCAAAACCTTTGGTCTTGAGCCAGCTCCAGCGACTGCTAGACTGCGGCATGGCCATTTGTGCATCAATCCACGCTGCATAACCAGAGGCCTGTACTTGCGCCATTTGTGTCCGCGTGCCACCCACCGAAGCTTGCGCTAGAAACCGGGCGGCCTGTATATCGGTAACCGGTGTCGGAGGTGTCGGAGGTGTTGTAGAAGAGGTTGATCCGTTCGCACTGCCACCCGTCGCGCCCCCGCCCCCACCACAGGCTTCAAGAAGCAAACTGGCACCAACGGCCAACGCCACTGTTCCAGTGGAATTGACGGTAGAAAATTGTGTACCTTCGCTCTCCTGCTGTGGCAGGTATTCTATTTGTTCACCAGATTCTTGCATGACTTGCTCCATGTAATACGAGACTATTGTTCGATGATTGCTAGATTAGGGGATTGCCTAAGGATTGCCTATCGGAATTTGTTGTTTCACTCGTTACAAATTAATTTCCAGGTCATCTAAAATAGGGGTTTTCATAGAGGAAAAATTTTCGATCGCGAATGACTCCTGAAATTTTTTGTTACACATTACGTTTTAATGACATGAAAAAAATTGTACATCAGGTATTTTTTAAGAAAGCTTTGTTACAGTTAGGCGTTAAGATTGAGGTATCCTTGGCAACTCAAAATCCAGTCACCCTGAAACAGCATCCATGAAGTTGAGTATAGAAGCACCTGACAACGAAATTGCTGAACCTGGCGAGGTTCACCTGCATCTGAGATTTCGGCCCGTCAATTTCATCGGGATCGCTATCGTTCTCATCATTCACGCTCTGCTGTTATATTTCTTACTCAACATACAAGTAGAAAAAAAGAAAAAACAAGGTGATGATGCGGGCTCGCGCACGCCGATGGTGTTGATTCTGGATAAAGCCGTCGTAGCAAAAATGGCTGCGCCGGCACCCAAAAAATCAACGCCTAAGCCACCGCTCATCCCACATACGAAAAAATCCATCACGCCACCAACACCAGTCGCACCAGTGCAGTCAGCTCAAACGACGGTAAATACGCCCACGCCGATCGTCGAAGCGCCGCCGCAACAAGACATGATGAGTATGTTAAATGCTGCGCGTGAGCGCCGCCGTGCTCAACAGGAAGCGGCAAATCAAGAAGACCAGGCCAATAATCAGTCGAATCGCGGTATGAGTGCGCAAGAGGTTGCAGAAGCCAATGTCAGGCACAGTATGCAACAAGCAGCAGGGCGCGATGGTACTAATGGCGTATTCCAAATTATTAGTATGAGTACACGTGTCGGTAGTTTTTCATTCCGCGGCTGGAAGCCCACTTCTGGAAGCACATGGAAACAAACGATAGAAGTCGATGCAGGCTTAGGTGGCGATCTACAATTGGCAATGATAAGACGTATGATCGAATTGATTCGCTCGCATTACCCCGGTGATTTTAGTTGGGAATCACGACGTCTGGGTCGTGTGGTCACGCTATCAGCACGACCACAGGATAGCGAACAGCTGGAAACCTTCCTCAGAAAAGAATTTTTCGGCTAAGTCTGTACAAGCTTGCTCCCAAAAGCGCAAAGGCGTTTGCGATATCAGTTGGTTCTTGTTGTCGCACGCGTGCGAGCAAGGATTGTTTTTGTTCTAACAGAACGTGGCTGTCGCTGAACGCATTCAGCTTTATCCAAGTGTTGCACGACACGGTATGACTTTGTTCTTGCGTCAACATCAAGCTGAAAATAGTACTGTAGCCGTCAAGGTGACAAGGCTTTTCCTCAACAGATAATCGACCGCTGTTCACATATAGGAAAGTGCCTTTTTTTGCATAAAAAGACAGCGTCTGATGACGTTGGATAGATATCGTTTGCATGGCAGGTTCTCACGAATGCTTGATTAGGTGCACAGCATACGACCCGCAAGAATAGGCGAACAGGTACAGAATTTCACTATCTGTATCGCATCATGCGGTAAAATCCTCATCTGTTATGGTCGCAATTTTTGCGAACTGTATCTTTGCCAGCAACCACTGACGACGCAAGATCTGTTTTATGCAAGCACCTACACTTTACCGACAACTGGCGGAACATTATCTCAGCGCAATTCGTCATGGCACCTTAGCCACAGGTGACCGTATGCCATCAGTGCGAAAACTGATGCAATTACATGAGGTCAGCTTATCGACAGCCTTGCAAATGTGTCGCTATTTAGAAGCTGAAGGCTGGCTGGAGGCACGACCACGATCTGGCTATTTTGTACGCCAACCCAGACGCATACGTCTGGCACCCGCTTTAGAGCCAAAACCAGCAACAGTAATCGATCCGGCGCAATTTGTCGGCATCCATGAACGGGTATCGTCCATCATTGCCCAGGGACAGCGTCCGGTTAAAATCAACCTGGCTCGCGCAACTGGTGCGCCGGATTTGTATCCGCACAAACAGTTGCGGCAACTCGCGAGTAGCCTGCTGCGCCAGTATCCATTGTTGCTGACCAAAGCAATTTCGCCGGGTGGCAACCGTGATTTAAAATCAGCATTAGCCAAACGCGCGCTCGATGTGGGGATTAGCACCAGTGCTGATGAAGTAATCGTTACTAATGGCTGCATCGAAGCATTGAATCTCGCTTTGCGCGCCGTAGCCCACGCTGGTGATGTCATCGCTGTCGAGTCGCCGACTTTTTACGGCTTGCTACAAGTGCTGGAAAGTTTGGGTATGAAGGCGTTGGAAATACCAACCAGCCCAAGTACAGGCATCTCACTTGAAGCCCTAGAGCTGGCGATGCAAACCTATGACAACATTAAAGCAGTCGTCGTTGTACCTCATCTGCAAAACCCGCTTGGCAGCATCATGCCAGATTCGCACAAACAAAGATTGGTTACGCTTTGCGAAGCAAAGAATATCCCCTTGATTGAAGATGACTCTTACAGTGCGCTGGCCAATGGCGACAAAATCCCGACCGCCGCTAAACATTGGGATCAAACTGGCAACGTGATTTACTGTGCTTCATTACATAAAATTTTAGCGCCCGGCTTACGCTTGGGCTGGATGCTTGGCGGTCGCTGGCAGGCACGTATCAGCATGTTCAAATACGCACAAACTCGCTACAACGAAGAACTATCGCAGTTGATCGCCGCGACCTTTTTACAATCCAGTAGCTATGACCGTCATTTACGTAAGCTGCGCACCACCTTGACACAACAACGTGAAAAAATGGCGGAAGGTATTGCGACTTATTTTCCGGAAGGCACTCGCTTGACGATGCCTGATGGCGGCGTGTCGGTGTGGGTAGAAATGCCACCGCAAGTCTCATCGCGCGCCGTGTTTGATGCAGCATTACGTCAGGA
Source organism: Cognatundibacterium jejuense (assembly GCF_014284255.1). Classification (GTDB taxonomy): domain Bacteria; phylum Pseudomonadota; class Gammaproteobacteria; order Burkholderiales; family Burkholderiaceae_D; genus Undibacterium; species Undibacterium jejuense. The sequence goes on along the minus strand of NZ_JACOFV010000006.1, from coordinate 193,079 downwards.
TATTTTGGTATCACCTGGTTTGCTGTATTCGAATTCAAACCGGTTTGATCATTTCCTCAGACTCAATTGCGGCACACATTATTCGCACGAATTGGAAGAAGCTTTAGGTGTTTTAGGACGTATCGTGCTTGATCTGGCACGTATAAAAAAAGTGGCTTCTGCTTAAATTTCCGCAAACGATTAACAATCGTTAATTAATTTATACAAATCACTCAAACCGTTGTTAATTAATTAGTTTTTTAAAACAACACGGTGTGGAAAGCCACAATATCCGGGTAGGGCGTAATTTTTGATAATGAGTCAAGCGACGGAACAATATTCCGCGTCAGGGTTGCCAGAATCACCCAAGGCGACACCTTCCTACATAACGGAGACAATATGCAGCCGCAACCAATCTACAAATCCCTGTACTTTCAGGTGATCGTCGCCATCATTTTGGGCGTCGCACTTGGCCACTTTTACCCCGAATCTGGCGCCGCCATGAAACCGCTCGGTGATGGCTTTATCAAACTGATCAAAATGATGATTGCACCAATTATCTTTTGTACGGTAGTCATCGGTATTGCGGGTATGGAGGACATGAAAAAAGTCGGAAAAACCGGCGGCATGGCCTTACTATATTTTGAAATTGTCAGTACCTTAGCGCTGGTTGTGGGATTATTCATGGTCAACATTCTGCAACCCGGCGTAGGTATGCACATCGATGTGCATTCTCTCGATACCAAAGGCATTACAGCTTATACAGGACCGGGTAAGATGCAAACCACGGTGGAATTCCTGATGGCGATTATTCCTTCAACCATTGTCGACGCCTTTGCGAAAGGCGAGATCTTGCAAGTGTTGCTGATCGCGGTTTTCTTCGGCTTTGCTTTGCACCGTTTTGGTGGTCGTGGCACGCTGGTGTTTGATTTCATCGAAAAAATCTCTCAAGTCTTATTTGCGATTGTCGGCTACATCATGAAAGTCGCGCCGATTGGTGCTTTTGGTGCGATGGCATTTACGATTGGTAAATTTGGTGTCGGCTCCATCGTGAAATTGATTTACCTGATGGGAACCTTTTATGGCACTTGCCTGATTTTTGTCTTCGTCATTCTTGGTGCAATTGCACGCTTCCATGGTTTTAGCATCTGGAAATTTGTCAAATACATCAAAGAAGAACTACTGATTGTGCTTGGTACGTCTTCTTCCGAATCCGCATTGCCGGGCATCATTGGCAAGCTGGAAAAGCTCGGTGTTAAAAAGTCAGTGGTGGGTCTGGTGATCCCAACAGGCTATTCATTTAACCTCGATGGCACTTCGATTTATCTGACGATGGCTGCGGTATTTATTGCACAAGCGACAGATACGCCGATGAGCTTGTTGCAACAACTCACTTTACTCGCGGTTCTGTTGCTGACATCCAAAGGCGCTGCCGGCATCACTGGAAGTGGTTTTATCGTTTTGGCCGCAACCTTGTCAGCTGCCAGTGATGTGCCCGTTGCAGGTCTGGCACTGATCCTTGGGATTGATCGCTTTATGTCAGAAGCCCGCGCGTTGACGAATCTGGTCGGCAATGGTGTGGCAACGATCGTGGTTGGTAAATGGGGTAACGATGTTGATATGCAGCGCCTCAATCAGGTCTTAAACAATCAACCAGTCGCTGAACTTGAACATCAGGACGAACACGAAGCGATGATTTCAACGTCCAAGCATATGTAATTCTCTGACGTAATTTTCTGATTATGAGTTGAAAAAAAATAGCGAACTTCGGGTTCGCTATTTTTTTATTCATTAAATTTTCATTCAGTCTTTCACTGTGGACTGCTTCGTTTTTCGCATATGTAGAAAAGCCAAAATTAAAGCCATGAATTGAACTGAAGCAGCCATAAAAAACGGTGCTCCGAGAAGAAGGCTACCACGCGGCGCATGACTGACCTGCGCCAGCAAACTGGTGCCAGCTAAGGTCGCAGCAACACTCATGATACTTGCCAGCGCACTGAGAGAACCCATCGCAACGCCTTGCGAACGTGCATCGACAGCTCGTGAGAAAAACGCCTGCAAAGCCGGTCCTGCAGCAAAGGCCAGCACATTACACAATATCAGCACGTACATCATCCAGCCTTGCGTGGCCAAGCCGTACAAGGTCAATGCGGCACAAGAAGAAATCAGACCAAACAAGATAGCATTCGCATCACCCACCAATTTGATATAGCGACCAAGGAACACGCCCTGCATCACGACGCTGGAAATGCCGACCATAAACAAGGAAAGACCATTCTGCATAGGCGTCCAGCCAAAGCGCAATTCAGTCGATAAAACCCAGGTGGTTTGTAATGTGAATTGGGCAAACATGGTTAAACCGTAGACCCAGACCAAAGAACCTACGCCGCGTAAATGAGCAAGACCACTCAGCCCTGCGAACGGGTTCGCGGATTTAATGGAAAATGCTTTGCGGTTCGCTAATGGCAAGGATTCTGGTAAAGAGAAATAACCATACACCACGTTAGATAAGGACACCGCAGCGGCCAGATAAAACGGATAATGTATATTCGCCTCACCCAACAGACCACCAGTAACAGGACCACAAATAAATCCTAAGCCAAACATCGCCCCAATTTTACCTAAAGCTTTACTGCGATTTTCAGGACTTGATACATCGGCAATATACGCGTTGGCAACGGACAGATTTCCCGCCGTTACGCCGCCTAAAGCACGTATGATGAGTAGCCAGTAAATGCTGGTTGCCTGGGTCAGTAAGATAAAATTAAGACCCAAACCAAACACACAAGTCAGTAAGACGGGGCGGCGTCCAAAACGGTCACTCAAGGCGCCAATAACCGGCGCAAAGAAAAATTGCATCACACCGTAAATGGCGACGATCGCCCCATACCAATGCGCTTGCGCATCCGCTTGTTGGGTAAAAGCACCAACCAGACGTGGCAGTACCGGAATAATCAAACCGATTCCTAAAATATCCAGAAATACAGTAATCAGAACGAAACGAACGTTCGTCGGGACTATCGGAGCTGCTGGTGCGGCTAAGCTAGAGGTGGAGTGAGGTTGGTCTGGCGTAGTCATCCGTGCGGGCTTTCAGTTGGGGTCAGCGTTTAGTATATAAACGCATAGCATGCAGCAATGAAACAACAATCCGGTTGTTTGCTGTCATTTCCATGCAATCGCAATAGTATATGATTCAAATCATAGAACTTAAGCAAAATTATTGTTTGCCAAAAAGTCATTACTCTACCCTTGAAGCATATTGCACAGGGTAAACCAGCTTATAAGTATTCAGGAGCACTTATGCCCTTATTTGATCACTTTTTGGTGATTGCATTGTTAGTCGCCATCAGTGCGTTTTTTTCAATGTCAGAAATTTCTTTGGCAGCGGCACGTAAGGTGAAATTGCAAGTGTTGGAGTCCGAAGGCGAATTACGTGCTGCCAAAGTATTAGAGTTACAGCAAGAGCCCGGACACTTTTTTACGGTAGTCCAAATTGGCCTGAATGGTGTAGCGATACTCGGCGGTATCTTGGGTGAACAAGCTTTAACGCCCTATTTTGCCAAGGTGTTTCATGCCTTACTAGGCGATTTTGCCTGGGTTGATACAGTCAGTTTTCTGACATCTTTTTTATTCGTTACCTCAATTTTTATTCTCTTTGCTGATTTGATGCCCAAGAAAATGGCAATGATCGCACCCGAAGCGGTGGCAATTTTTGTTGTCACGCCGATGTTGTTATGCGTTCGTGTGTTTAAGCCTTTAGTGTGGGTGTTTAACGGGCTGTCGAATCTGATTTTCGGGTTATTAAGTTTGCCAACAGAAAGAAACGAGCAGATTACATCTGACGAAATTTATGCAATGGTCGATGCCGGTGCCGAAGCCGGTGTCCTGCAAGCACGTGAACATCACATGATAGGCAATGTGTTTGAACTGGAAAGCCGGACAGTACCCAGCGCGATGTCACAACGAGATAGCATTGTCTATTTCAGCTTGCAAGACAGCGATGTCGTGATACGCCAAAAGATTGCCGAGCATCCACATACCAAATTTTTGGTCTGTGATGGACATATTGACAACGTAGTTGGCTATGTTGAGTCTAAGGATATTTTAAAGCGGGTATTAACCAATCAAGCGTTCTCAAAAGTCCAGGAGTTGTCAATACGTACCGCCTTAGCAGTGCCGGACTCTTTAACTTTATCTGAGATGCTGGAGCAATTTAAAGGCACGCGTGAAGATTTTGCAGTAATTTTGAATGAATATGCACTGGTGGTCGGGGTGATCACCTTGAATGATGTATTAAGTACCTTGATGGGCAATCTGGTGCATCCTTTCCTTGAAGATCAGATCGTACAGCGCGATGGTAATTCATGGCTCATTGATGGAGCGACAACAATTGAAGATGTCTGCCGGGCGCTTGATATTGATTCCTTGCCCGAGCAGGGCAGCTATGAGACTATTGCAGGCTTCATGATGACGATGCTCAAAAAAATACCGAAACGTACTGACTACGTCATGGTGGGTGCGTACAAATTTGAAGTCGTCGATATTGACCATTATCGTATCGATCAATTGCTGGTGGTTCGTGTCGACGAGGCACCAGCGTCTTAAAAATAATTTGCAGAATTTCAACGCCGCCAGCATCAGGTTGACGGCGTTTTCGTTTTTTATCAGGAAAGTTTCATGTCTCAAGCTTGCGGAGTAGATTTTGGTACCTCAAATTCAACAGTGGGTTGGCATCAAGCCAATCAGCCAGCACTGTTAACACTGGAGCAAGATAAAGTCACCTTGCCATCGGTGGTGTTTTTTAATGCCGAAGATGATGAAGTAAGCTATGGTCGCGCTGCGCTGACGAATTATCTGGCAGGTTATGAAGGGCGCCTGATGCGCTCCATGAAAAGCTTGCTAGGCACCAGTTTGATGGACGGTCAGACCGAGGTACTGGGTAAATCTGTACCTTTCCGTGGTTTATTGGCGCAATTTATCGGTGAATTGAAACGACGCGCAGAAACGTCCGCTGGCCTGGCGTTTGACTACGCCGTGTTAGGTCGCCCGGTGCATTTTATTGATGACAACCGAAATGCCGACCGAATTGCGCAAAACACCTTGGAAGATATTGCACTTGCCGTTGGTTTTAAGGAAGTCCATTTCCAATTTGAGCCAATTGCTGCTGCCTTCGATTACGAGTCACGTATTGCCAAAGAAGAATTGGTGTTGATTGCCGATATTGGCGGTGGTACCTCGGACTTCTCACTGGTACGTTTGTCACCCGAACGTTCACACGTGCTAGACCGGAGTGCCGATATTTTAGGCAATGGCGGTATCCATATTGGTGGTACAGACTTTGATAAGTATCTGAGCCTGGCGCAAATCATGCCTTTACTTGGACTTGGTGGAAGATTGTCAAATCAGACGGATATCCCATCGAGTTATTACTTTAATCTTGCCACTTGGCATACAATTAATCAGGTATACACGCAAAAAGTAGGACGCGAGTTGTTAGATGTATATCGTGATATTCAGAATCCGGAATACCGCATGCGCTTTGAACGCTTGCTCAATCTGGTCGAAGACCGTGATGGACATTGGCTGGCAATTAAATCCGAAGAAGCGAAGATTTTGCTGTCGGATGTCGACAGTATCGATCTGAGATTAGAACGCTTACGCAGCAAACAAGCGTCCGCAAGCTGCTCACTGGTCATGGAGCAAAAAGACTTACAATCAGCTGTTGGACATCTGAGCGCAAGTATTGCCGGCGCTGTATCTCAGGTGATACAAGACGCCGGAATACGGGCAGACCAGGTTGATACGGTGTTTTTTACTGGTGGCTCTAGCGGCGTGCGTGGTTTGCGCCAGCAAATCGCCGCAATTGTTCCAGATGCACGTAAAGTTGAAGGTGATTTATTTGGAAGTATTGGTGCCGGGCTAGGCTTGGATGCAGCACGCCGATTTACTTAACCCCGGTCTTTTCGTTTGCAATCTGTAGGATATACTTATCGAAGTAATCCTATCGATTTTCCCAACCCGGGGGTAGCATGCCTATCGACGACGATGCTTTGTTCATTGAAGACGATTCAAATGAAGGCTCATTATCAGGATCTGCCGTACCAGTTCGTAGCTGGAAAATTGCCATTGTCGACGACGACGAAGATGTTCACAAAACAACTTGTTTTGCGCTGCAATATACACAAATCCTGAATCGCCCCCTGGAATTCATCCATACCTATTCCAAAGAAGAAACCCGTCGGGTCTTTGCCACCGAATCAGATATCGCGGTGATCCTGCTTGATGTCGTCATGGAAACGGAGCAGGCCGGATTGGAGTTGGTCAGCTACATTCGGGATGAATTGCAATGGCGTGACACCCGCATTATCCTGCGGACTGGCCAGCCTGGCTATGCACCTGAAGAAGATGCGATCCGCGATTTCGATATTAACGATTACAAGACCAAGAATGAACTGACGCGCAAAAAGCTGCTGACGTCATTGACGGCAGCGATTCGCTCCTACGAGCAGATTTGTACCATTAATGCCAGCCGGCGTGGTTTGCACCAAATCATCCTTTCCAGCGCTTCATTCACGTTTGATCATGGTATCCAGGCATTTGCTGCGGGTGTCATCACGCAAATTGCAGCACTTTGCGGCGTGCCACCAGAAGGTTTGCTGTGCGCTCAAGGTGAATTAAACGAAGGTGAAGCTGGCCAGCAATTCAATGTCATTGCCTCGGCTGGTCATTATAGCAATCTCATGAATTGTGCTATCGACGATATCGATAATATGAAGATCAGGGATGCACTCAAATACGTTCTGACCAACCGTGAATCACTGTTCAGCGAAAATAATATGACCTTATATTTTGCTGGCAGAGGCAATCGCCCGCTGGCAGCATATATTGATTTGCCCTATGCACTGTCTGAGATCAATCACAATTTATTAGAAGTGTTTTGTTCTAATCTTGGTGTTTGTATCGATAATCTCAGCCTCGTCAATCAACTTAAAAATCATGCGTATCGCGATCAATTACTCAAACTTCCAAATCGTCTGAAGTTTATTGATGAGATCAATGACATTATCAAAAATAAAACCGCGCATCAAGTGCTGGCGTTGATAGACATTGATGACTTCGCAGAAATTAACGATGTACTAGGCCATCACTACGGAGACTTATTACTCAAGGCTGTTGCAGACCGTTTGCGCTCAGATCTTGGCGAAAATATTTTTTTGGCGCGCATTTCAGGTGATGTGTTTGGTCTGCTTGGTCATGAGTCACAATTGCGTCCGGAGTTATTAAAAGCACTGTTTATTTCACCTTTTGTTTTTGATGACACCGCACATGCCGTCTCCACCTCTATTGGCATGGTCGAATTATCCGGTTATGAAAGCGATGGAGCTGAAGCGTTAAAAGATGCCAGCATCGCCTTAAAACGCTGTAAAACCTACCAGCGTGGCAGCTACACCTTATTTACCCGGAAAATGGGACTGGAGATCCGTGAACGTGCAACCCTGATGCAGCATCTGCACGAAGCCTTTGATGCCGAGCGTCTCTTTTTAATGTACCAGCCACAAATTGAATTAAGTACCAAGCGTTTTATCGGTCTGGAAGCATTGATACGTTGGCGTACAGATGATGGACAATTGATTCCGCCGACCGAATTTATTCCACTGGCGGAGTATTCTGGTCTGATCGTTAGCCTTGGTGCCTGGGTGTTACGTACTGCCTGTTTTTTAATGGTAAGACTGCAAAAAGCAGGAATATCACCTGAGCGTATAGCCGTCAATGTCTCAGTAGTGCAATTCCGCCAGGATGATTTTGTCGACAACGTGCGTAAGGCATTGAACGATAGCGGCTTACCGCCAAATCATTTGGAATTAGAAATTACTGAATCCGTCACAATGGCCAGTGCCAGCATGTTTGAAGCACGTTTGCACGAACTGAAAAACATGGGTATTCATATCGCAATCGATGATTTTGGTACCGGTTTTTCATCCTTAAGTTATCTCGATAAATTACCTGTGGACAGGCTCAAAATTGATCGTGCGTTTGTACAGCAAATTGATACCCCCGAAGGTCCAAGGATTGCTGAACTCATCACGCAATTAGGCAAAAAACTAGGATTAACGGTGATTGCCGAAGGTATAGAAACACAAACGCATTGGGACGTTTTGAGTGCGATGGGTTGTCATGAAGGTCAAGGATTTTTAATGGGGCGACCAATGCCAGAAGATTTGTTACTGGAGTGGATTAAAGAGTTCGGCATGGCGAGTAAATAATTCGCACAAAAAAATGGGCTGCGGCACCTGCCGTAGCCCATTTTTTATAAAAGGATTACACCCTACTTACCATCTCTGTCCATTTGTTTTGCCATACGTTCTTGCATATCTTTTCTCATCCTGTTATGGCTCTCATCGAAGGTTTTTTGCTGTTCCGGCGTTAATATCGCGTATAAGCTTTTTACGGCTTTCAAGCGCGTTTGCATGAAGGCCTCGTGCTGCTTCATGCGCTCAAGAGCGAGTGTCATACGATCTGGCGTACTGAGTTTTTCAATATCCTTCTCTTGTGGGCGTTCAGGCATATTGGTCGGTATCATCGCTTGCGTGAAGCTGGTCCAGGCTGATTCCTGAGCGCTGGTGATTTTTAATTTATCATGCATTTCGGCCTGATGCTTTGCCATATGCTCCTTCATTTTTTCGGCATTTTCAGCCGAATGTGCCCTCATCATATCTGGGTTTGAAGGTCCCATTGAAGCAGATGCAGACATTTGCGCGTATGCCATTGACGTTGCAGTAGATGCAGCAAAAATCAGACCCATTAACAAAGTTTGCGGAATATTTTTCATCATTTCTCTTTTTCCGATACTAAAAAAGCCCAAACTTTGCAGAAATTCATTGGTAAAAAAAATTGACCTGCGATTGAGCAACATGAATTGGGTTGGCCATTTTTAAAGCCACCTCAATTTGGATGTATAGTGTTCCTTTCTTGTATCCTCACAATATCAATTATGCGCTGGTTTGTATCCCTGAGTAACATATCGGAATTAAATAGCGCTTTTGATGTTTCTAAGTTTCTACACTTGGGTTTATCATAACAAGCTGATACAAAATCACTATTTTTTTCCTGGGAACCGAGCACATAATGGGACATATGGATACATCAAACAAAATTCTTATCGTCGACGATGATCGCGAAATCCGCACTTTACTGGCGGAATATCTTGACCATAATGGCTATTCCACAGTGATGGCTGCTGATGGCCCTGGCATGTGGGCAGCTTTATTAGAACATCAATTTGAACTAGTCGTACTGGATTTAAATCTTCCCGGTGATGATGGACTCACTTTGTGTCGTAACTTACGCGGCAAATCGAATGTGCCGGTCATTATGCTCACCGCACGCGGCGAACCCTTGGATAGAATTATCGGTCTGGAAATGGGAGCCGATGATTATTTGCCAAAACCTTTTGAACCGCGCGAATTATTGGCACGTATTCGCAGCGTACTACGCCGCACTCAACATACGCATTCAAATTCTGGCAATGAGAGTTTGCAAAAAATTAAATTTGCTGGCTGGACGCTAGATATGACAGCACGTCATCTGATCAGCCCCGACGATATGGTGGTTTCTTTGTCAGGTGCAGAATTCCGGATGCTCAATATTTTCCTTGAACACCCGAACCGCATCCTGAATCGTGACCAGTTATTGAACATGACACATGGACGTGATGCCGATCCGTTTGATCGTTCGATTGATATTCAAATTAGCCGGTTACGACAAAAACTGCGTGAAGATGCACGCACCCCACAAATCATTAAAACCGTTCGCAACGGTGGCTATGTATTAGCGGTCAGCGTAGTTACCGAAAAGAATACATGAAGATCTTGTCGTCAATGTGGGGGCGGGTATTCGCCGTATTGATGATAGGTATGCTTTCATCGACCGCATTGACTGGCTGGCTGGCATTTGGTGAGCGTGAAAAAACGCTCATGGACTATCGGGTCACGCACTATATTGAACGTACCGAACAAATGGCGCGTGCTTTAGATGTATTGCCTACTGCCAGCCGGGAAAGTTTTCTGGCAACCGCACCACCTATGGGTTTGCAGGTTGCGTCAACGGCAGCGGAAACCAATAATATTTATCCTGAATCCGACTATGCTAAGGCGGTCAGTGAAAAATTAGGCAAGAGTTTTCACGTTACCTCCATACCTACTGATCCCAATAAGTGTCCGCGCCAATCAAAAGACAACAATGTTATTCGTCTGCCTTGTGAGACATTGGGCATTGTGCTGCATGATGGCACCGCTTTACGGCTGGTAGTGACACCGCCAAGGTTAGTTCAACCACCTCTAAACAGTGATTTTATCCAGTATATAGCCCTGTTTCTTGTCAGTATTGCGGTGTTGGCATATGCGATCGCTAAAATGGCAATGCGTCCCTTGCAACAAATGGCAGAAGCCGCAACAGCCCTTGGTCAGGACATCAATAGCCCAGCATTGCCAGAAACTGGTACCAGCGAAATTGTGCAGGCCACACGTGCTTTCAACGCAATGCAAGGCCGCATTCGCCACCATATTTCTCAACGCACTCACATGTTGGCTGCAATTACGCATGACTTGCAAACACCGTTGACACGTTTGCGCTTAAGGTTAGAAAAAGTCAACGACTCCGAACTACGCGATAAATTAATTGGCGATTTGTCAGCCATGCAAATGATGATCAGGGAAGGCTTGGATTTGGCACGTAGTATGGATAGTAGCGAAGCGCTACGACCTTTAGATATTGATTCGCTGCTAGACAGTGTTTGTAGCGATGCCATTGAAGCCGGACAAAATGTCACCTTTACGGGTATTCCGGGAATCACCGTTTTGGCGCGACCTCAGGCTTTAAGACGCTGTCTCACCAATTTAATCGACAATGCTGTGAAGTATGGGCAATATGCAAAAGTCAGCATGTCTATGGCAAAAGATGATTCTGAGGATGTCTTAAAGGTATCGATTTGTGATGGCGGCCCGGGAATTCCAGTTGAATTTCAGAAAAAGGTGTTTGAACCATTTTTTCGCATGGAGACTTCACGCTCACGCGAATCAGGCGGCACAGGCCTGGGTCTAACCATTGCGCAAAATATCGCTCAACAGCATGGTGGAAAATTACAACTCGCGAATTTGCCCGAGAGCGGTCTGGAAGTGAGCTTGATACTCCCGATTCAAGCTACCTCATCCAAAGTCTGACATCCATCAGGAATCGATGAGCAGATGATGGCGACCGATACACAAGGCTAAGACACCATCATAGCGGAGCAACGCCGCTACACACACGCCAGATTCCCCCTAAGGACTAACTTACCGCGCTTTCTGCTCGGAAGCTTTTGTCCGCATGCGTGAAAATAATAATGCGATTTTGCGTTAGTTTGTGGTATTGAGTACCATAGCTAAGATTCGGCTTCCGGCTGATAATGAGGCACGTTGCAAGCTCACTCACCCGATGACGATCGGATACTCGAATGGTTCGCCATGCCCGGTGCTGTCGTATCATTGACAGCGCTGCCTCGCCTCTAAAAATAAGAAAGGAAATTACTATGATCAGTCTGCAACTTGGCGACGTTGGTCACACTATCCAACTTGCAATTGCACCAGTATTTTTATTGACTGGTGTAGGAACCAAATTATCCGTTTTAACCAGCCGTCTGGCCCGTATCATTGATAGGGCAAGAGCGGTCGAACAATTATTGCGTACAGAGGAAGGCAAGCGAATCGAACTTGAGGCAGAATTAGAAGAGGAGCTGGATGAACTTTATCAACGTTCGCATCTGATCAACCGTGCAATCACCCTCAGTACGACAACCGGCTTGCTCATTTGTCTGGTGATTGCAGCTTTGTTTCTGGGTGACGCTACTGGACTTACACTCGACAAATTGATTGCAGCCTTATTCGTCGGTGGGATTTTATCGCTGATTGGTAGTTTTATTTATTTTATGCGGGAAATTTTTGTAGCGACGCTGACGCTCTCACGTCAACATCAGCGCGACAAAATACGACGTTTGCCGCGCTGATATTGATGTCTGCTTAAGGACTCACTACGACCAGCGCATTATAAGTTGCACTACCTGGTCCCGGGCATGGAACAGGAGTTTGATAAGAAGCGCACGCCATCAGCAAAAAGTTTTGCGGAGCTGTTCCAGCAGGGAACGTCGGTGCGATAAATTGTGTCGTTGGCGAATTGATATTCAGTAATCCTGGGTCTACTGGTACCTTAAGTGTCACCCAGGTGTAGTAGATCGGTGGCAGGGTAATGGTACCGTTATTCGTCGACGTGCCAGACGTATTTGCAGTAATGTACACCGACGCGCCGCTATTAACTTGCTGAATAGGAGAGGTTATCGTCAGTACGATAGGCGGTAAAGCACTGACATAAAACACAACGGGATATTGTTTCAACGCACTGAGATTGGTCGGATCTATCGCTGAACTTGAAACATACAAAGTAAACGTGTAGGTCGTCGGGGTTGTGACTACAGTAGGAAAAACAATGCTGGCAACGGCATTATTTGGATTGATCACGGTAATCGGCGACGACGTGGTGGGATTCGCCGATGTGTATTTCCACAAATAATAAATGGTGCCGGTAGTTACTTTCCCATTCACATCGTACAACTTACTCGCGGTGCCATCCAGTTGCTGTGTCGCACCTGGCAACACATTGCCACCACTCGTTGAAATTGGCACTGCTGTAGGTAACACGATAGGATTAATCGTCACAGTCTGAATCGCTGTGCCGGTTTTTTGATTACTGTCTGTCACGCGACATTGCAATTTGACGGTCGTCGCTTGCGTCACGACCGGTGCTACAAAACTACCAGTCGCTGTCGTTGAATTGATCAGATTAAAGGTCAAACCGGCGCCATCATTGATCACCCACTGATAAGCGAAAGTCACACCGCTCGGCGCCGTCGATCCCGCTACAGCAGAGCAAGTTAAAGGTACTGTATCACCCGACGTAACGCTGGCATTTGCTCCTGCAGTAACTACTGGGTTACCGGTACTTGATGCCGATTGCAAAACTTTAAGCGTGGTTGAAGAGCTGTTGGTATTGCCTTTTGCATCCGTCGCAAAAAAAGTAAGTTGGTAAGTATTATCAGCGGTGAGTAAGGCAGGTGGAGACAAAGTTAAGGTGCAATTGACACCATTGCCACTAGCATCCGCCTGTGTTGTCGCGCAGTTGCTGTTACCAACTGCAGTGACGGGATTTGCACCAAGAGTCAGCGTATTGACCTGCCAGTACATATTGGAGATACCACCAGCACTGCTACTTGCATGTCCAACAAAGCTTAGTGGATCCCCAGTCGAAACTGTCATCGGTGCCGGGACAGAGACAGAGACTACGCCATTGCTTGTACTGGATCCGCTGCTACTACCACTACTACTTCCTCCTCCGCATGCTGATAAAACAAAGGCTAAGTTGACGATCAGTGCGCGACGAACAAATCTGATGTTGGAATACACAATGGCTCCGGTATGAACAATGGTGAGAAAGAGGTGAATTGATTTCATTGTAGCCTCATCTACCGCCTTCATACGTTGCCAAAATCATAAAATTCAAGATATTTATATATTCATTTTTACAAAGACTAGTGCAAACAGCTCGCAATTGTGGCAATCTGGAATCTCAGTTTTCCTGCTCTGGAGACGCTTTATGAATACCAAGCATTACGCGCATTGGCCACCGGGTTTGCCGTATCAATTGATCGCCCCGGCGACCAGTGTGTATCAGAACTTACACATATCGACATTGCGTTATCCAGATAAGCCTGCGCTTATTTTTTATGACTCCATTCTCACGTATCGGCAATTGAACGATGAAGTGCTAGCTTTGGCAGGCTACCTGCAACAGGTTTGCGGTGTAAAAAAAGGCGATCGCGTTCTACTCAATATGCAAAATAGCGTGCAATTCGTTATCAGCTTTTATGCCATTCTGAGAGCGGATGCGATGGTAGTTCCTGTCAATCCGATGTTGATGAAGGACGAGTTGGTCCATTATGTGGATGACAGTGGGGCAAAAGCAGCAATCGTGGCACAAGAAGTATTGCCGAGATTGATAGGCTTACTCAAACCGTCACATCTGCAACACATCATTGTCAGTACTTATTCTGATTATCTGATCAGTGAGACCAGCCTCACAGTTCCTGAATTTGTCAGAGCGCCAGCAGATGTTCCTCAGCAGGCAGGGATTGTTGCCTGGAAAAATGCTTTAGCAGCAAATTTAGCACCCACGGAGCATGGCGCTGGACCCGACGATCTGGCGTGTATGCCATACACCTCTGGCACGACAGGCCATCCCAAAGGTTGTATCCATACGCATAGCAGCGTTATGTTCAATATCGCTGCCAGCCCGGTCTGGACCGGTGCCGCCGTTCCTAATCAGGTTGCCCTGGCAGTTTTACCATTCTTTCATGTGACGGGCATGCAGTCAGTGATGAATGTAACAATTTATTGTGGCGGCACATTGGTGATATTGCCACGCTGGGATCGCGACGTTGCCGGTCAGTTGATCACCCGTTATGCGGTCACCAACTGGACTCTGGTGCCATCGATGATGATTGATTTTTTGTCTAATCCACGGTTGGAACAATATAACATTTCCAAACTGACTCGAGTCTCTGGCGGCGGTGCAGCAATGCCTGCCGCTATTGCACAAAAACTTCTCGATTTGACGGGTCAGGTCTATATGGAAGGCTACGGTTTATCCGAAACTATGGCACCGTCGCACGTCAATCCTCCGCAGCGCATGAAGCAACAATGTCTGGGAATTCCTGTTTTTAACGTCGATGCACGCGTTGTTGATCCTGCGACGGGTAAAGAAGTCGCACAAGGAGAACAAGGGGAAATCTGGATACATGGTCCACAGGTGTTTAAAGGGTATTGGAATGATCCCAAAAAAACCGAGGACGCATTCGCAGAACTCGACGGCAAGCGTTTTTTCCGATCCGGTGACTTAGGTTACATCGATGAAGACGGTTTCTTTTTCTTCACCGACAGGCTCAAACGCATGATCAACGCCAGTGGTTTCAAAGTCTGGCCCGCTGAAGTGGAATCCATGATGTATCAGCACCCAGCGATTCAGGACTGTTGCATCATCGGCACCCATGACGAATACCGTGGAGAGACTGTCAAGGCAGTCATCGTCAAGAAAGCAAATGCCACGCTAACAGACGAAGACATCATGTTTTGGGCACATAGAAAAATGGCCGCGTATAAAGTTCCACGCGTCGTTGAATTTGTCGACGCCTTGCCGAAATCGGCAACCGGAAAAGTGATGTGGCGCACTTTGCAAGAACAGGAATTAAGCAAAAAGAAAATTTAATATCACTGATCCGAGTTCACCGTGGCGAGCTTATTGTCGCCACGGAAAGTTTGATCTCTGATGTTCTGCAGGAGTTGTGTTTCGTAATGATTGAAAACAAATGTAAATTCGACCTAAAAGCGAGGCACCTTAAAAATCAAAATAAGCTGCCGAATGAAGGTTATTGAACAGGGACACTCCCCAATTTGAGCAATTTTTTTTTACGAGCTATCAACTAGTTAACGATTTAATTTTCATTCATCGTAAAAAAAGCAATGTTCGGACAAAAATAACGAAGATTTACGCTAGATCTTAATACCACTCAGAAATTTTCTCGCCCTTTATCGTTCTTTTGGGAAGAACCAGAACATCTGATCACGTATTAGCTCAACAACAAATCAGGCTTTGCACCTGAGAAATTTTGGCATAGTATTGAACTAGCGCCACAGCTTGGATCAGTGTTTTTGCGATGTTGCAATTCTCCATACTGAACTGAGAAATAACTGAGCGTCAGATTTGATTTTTCTTAGCATTTTATATGGGCATTATTTGATCAACATGATCGTCAACGATCGAACTGCTTAATACCTCCTCATAACTAATCTCTTTTTTGCTCGTTCAAAAATAGATACCGGAGCTAGTGTGCAACAGTTCTATAAGAATTATATATTGGAGGTCACTATGAATTTTCGTCAACTTCGCATTGGAACACGTCTTGCTGTTGGGTTTGGGGTTATTTTAATTTCTTTAATTTTGATACTGATTGCCGGTAGCGTGCTCAGCGCACGAAATCGCCAGGCAATGATGAAAGGAATTGAACTTTCTCATAGTAAAACGGCGCTGGCAGCGAACATGAAAAGCAGCATGCTCGAAGGTGGCTTAGCCATCCGAAATATTGGCATGCAAACCGATCTCGGCGAAATCGATAAACAAAAAATAGTCATTAAAAATCAGCGCGCCAAATTCAACGACGCACATGACAAATTGCTGGCTTTAGGTTTGAATGACGAAGAGAAAAAAATCGTTGATACGGTCACCAGCATAGACCAACAGGTCGATGCCCCGACCAAAGAAGCATTCAAAATGTTGCTATCATTTAACGGTGAAGAAGCAGTCAAACTGATTTCAACACAAATCGATCCGCTGCAACAAAAAGCCTTACTTGAGATTAATAAACTGGTTGATCTTGAAGATGCCGCGGCTGCCGAATTGTCGAGTCGCGCTGAAAGCAACGCTAGTAAACTGGTGACTGTTCTGCTCGCTATCGGCGGTGTCGTTTTGTTGATGGGTATTTCTTTTTCAATCGTCCTTACACGTAGCATTACCAGACCACTTGATGAAGCAGTACAAATTGCAAAACGCGTAGCGGCGGGTGAATTAACTCACCGTGAAGCAGATACCGGTGACGATGAAATCAGCGAATTATTAAATGCGCTAAAGGAAATGAGCGACAATTTATTTAATATCGTCAGTGAAGTACGGCAAGGAACCGATGCCATTGCGATTGCTTCTGGCGAAATCTCGACCGGCAATTCCGATTTGTCTTCACGCACCGAAACGCAAGCTGGCGCACTCGAAGAAACCGCGAGCTCCATGGAAGAAATTACTGCCACGGTGCGACACAATGCAGATAATGCACGGCAAGCAAACGGGTTGGTAACGTCTGCGTCCAACTTTGCGATTAAAGGTGGTGAAGAAGTCGGTAAAGTGGTCGATACCATGAACTCGATTAAAGAAAGTTCACGCAAAATCGTCGATATCATTAGCGTCATTGATGGCATCGCATTCCAAACCAATATTCTGGCTTTGAATGCAGCCGTCGAAGCCGCACGTGCTGGTGAACAAGGGCGTGGTTTTGCGGTGGTCGCATCTGAAGTACGTAATCTGGCACAACGTAGTGCCAGCGCCGCCAAAGAAATTAAAACACTCATTGGTGATTCGGTAGAAAAAGTAGAGTCTGGCGGAAAATTAGTTGATGCAGCCGGCAAAACCATGAATGAAATTGTCACGTCAGTTAAACATGTTGCCGATATCATGTCAGAAATTACTGCCGCCGGTCAGGAGCAAAGTGCTGGCATTGAAGAGGTCAATCGTGCCATTACGCAAATGGATGAAATGACGCAACAAAATGCCGCACTGGTAGAACAAGCGGCTGCGGCTGCGGAAAGTATGGAAGAACAAGCCGAAAATCTCGCGCGTGCAGTCTCTGCTTTTAAACTTGGAACGCCACCGACCGCAAACACAGGGAACCGTATTAATATTCACAAAGTCGAACCAGCAGCGGAAAATGGCTTGTCTGCCGCAAAAGGAAAATTAATTAAAGCACTGGGACTTCATGTTAACTAATTAATTCGGTTTTTGTGCGGCCTTGCTCATCAGCCGATATACATCTATGAAAAAATCGGAAGCATTAAAAAAAATTGTTGAGCAAGCACGTACGGGAGACTTAACTTTCCCTGCGAATATACAGGCCACGCTTGAGATTCAAGAGGCTTTAAATTGTCCTGACTGCGGAATTGAAACCGCAGCCAAACTGGTCACTAAAGAGCCAATGATTGCCGTACGAGTTGTTGCTATCGCCAATTCGGTAGCCTACAGCCGGTTTGGTGGTGGCGTTACGAATATCAGAACCGCAATTACGATTCTTGGCTTCAATACATTGCGCTCAGTTGTCGTTGCAGTCGCCATGCGACAATTGAGCCAAATGAGCAAAAATCCTCAAATCAAAGCCATAATAGAAAAATTGTGGTTACACTCTGCACATGTCGCGGCGCTTGCGCATTTACTGGCCAGAAAGGTCAGCAAAATTGACCCGGAGACAGCATTATTTGCAGGTGTTGTTCACGAAGTCAGTAGTTTTTACCTCCTATCCCGCGCCGAAGAATTTCCGTCGCTGCTTGAGCCCCATCAGACCGACAAAGACGATATTCTCGATGAAGATCACGAAATCTATATCGGAAGATCAGTTTTGCATCAATTGCTTGCACCCAAACGAATTGTCAGCGCGATAGAAACGCTCTGGTATGGAGCGCGGGCGACACCGCCAGAAACGCTGGGCGAGACCTTGCTGCTGGCCAATGATTTGGCGAGTTGTTCCTCACCGCTTGATCATCGCGATGTGGTGATGGTTGAGCAAACCGCTGCTACCATCGACTTTCCATTTAAAGAGACCTCATTGCGTCAAATTCTTACCGAATCTGATGACGATTTGCAGTCACTGATTGCCAGTCTGGCCAATTAAAATAAATAGACAAGAACGAAGCTGCGGCGTTTTTGCGCTCCGTCGAGGACTTTCGCAAAAGCGTTCCAGCAAGGAATGACGACGCGGGCAGTACATGCGTACGACAAGGCGCCATAACGTAGCTGGGGCGTTTTTGCCGAAGTCCTTTTTAATAGTGAGGTGGACGCTCGTCTACTACCGCAGTCCTTTGGCTAGCCGTTACCGCCAATTCCCGCATTCTGCCCGCCATGGCAGTCAGCAAAGCTTCTAGTTCATCAATTTTTTTCTGTTGGCGATAGACTTGGGTGTTTAAAGTATCGACCAGATCATCCTGGCGCGACAAACGAATTTCCAGATCAACCAGGCGTTCTTCTGTGTTCATAGGTGGGTACTTTCTTTGGACTAACGCAAAATGCGTGCACAGTATGCCATATCCGGAAACCCACAGAATATAGGCGCAACCTTGTGTAATGCTGATGATATCGGATACCATGGCCATATCTTTTTATCTAAAATGCATCAATGGCGTGGCGATCCTTTCCAGATCGCGCCGTGTTCGTTTTTTCTTGTCTTCCGTTCTTCAAGCTATGATAGGAATTGGTAGTGATAGATATTTTTCGACGACTTTTTGGAAAGACTGCGCAACCGGCAACATTTCAGCCGCCAGTTGCCGTCGTCGCGAAAATCGAACCTGCGACAGTACCAGTACCTGAAATCATCGAAAAACCACCAGAAGTATGGAATCCAGATAAAAAGTTTGATCATTTATATTTAAAATGGATGATGTCAAACCACCTTGGTGCAGCCAGCCCTTATGTGGAAAAAACCATACTCTCAGGACTAGAAAAACTACGCCAATCCGATCTTGCCGCTTCTCAGTTATTGCCCAGGGTTCCCACCGTTTTATTACAGGTATTAAAAAGCCTGCGTGAAAGCAATGTGTCTGCTAGCGATCTGGCACATCAAATTTCTAAAGATGTGGCACTGGTCGCGGAACTGTTGCATGAGGTTAATGGTGCTTATTACAGTCCGATCAACCGCGTGACCAGCCTTGATAGTGCAATACAGTTACTTGGTTTTAATGGCTTGCGTATGCTGATTGCGCGTACCGCATTTCGCCCGATTATCCAGACGCAAAGTGGAAAACTTGCCAAAGAACTCGCACCAGTTATCTGGGAGCACTCTGAAAAGAGCTCACTTGCATGTCAATTGCTCGCGCAGCAAAGACAACTCGATAGTTTCCAAGCTTTCCTCGCAGGCTTATTACAAAACGTCGGCTTAGTGATTGCTTTCAGGCTGGTCGATAGAACCGGCGTCACAGAAAAATTGCCGATGTCTGCTGGTTTTCAGGCGGCATTTTTTAAACAGGCTGAACTACTCACTTTACATGTTGGCGAACAATGGGAATTCCCTGAACCAGTATTACGCGCGATTGCCAGAAAACATGGGACAACTGAGCAAGCTTCCGAGCTCGCCGATTGTTTGCAACAAGCTGACCAGCTTGCCCGCTTGCGCTTACTGGTCAATCATGGCGTGATGACAGAATCGGATGCGGCAGCCTTATTGTCAGATAGCTCCGGTTTGCTTGAGTGCTTTCAACAACTGAATCAGGCCCAGGCTTAAAGAATTATCAAAGCAAAAGAATTTGTATGAATTTGGCTGGAACGGGCAAATCATTTTGCTTTGATAATTCGTGATTTAAACTGAGGCTTGGCGATAAGCACGAATTACCGTTTGAATAAGGGTTTGCAAGTAGTGGATTCTATTTTTAAGCATTTGATATTCACTCATCAGATTGCAGCACGGCGGCTATTTCTGGTCGCAATTTGAGACGCATATTGTGGGTCCTGATCCATTGCTAATTTTTGTTCGTCAGTTAAACGTTTAGCACTGATGATTACGGTTTGCACGTCTGATTGTTTAGTATCAAACGCGATTTTTTGATCTTCAGTCATGCGTTGAGCAGTGATAACAACAGTAGGAATCTCTGCTTTTTGGCTCAGCATTGGGTTGGTTTGAGCAGTAAAAGCATTACCGACAGCGAGTACGCTAGCAAACAATGCGGTTGCTAATACGGCGCTGGTTTTGATTGATGTTTTCATTTTATTTCTCCTGAGGTGGTTGGTTGATGTCTCCACTTTAGGCGGATGCTCGTCAAGCCACCAGCAGGATGTGACGAACTGCAAAATTCAGGGGGTGAAACATTAAAAGTAAGGAATAAAGTACGCTGTCTTCAGATAGAATTTGCCATAGAACACCTTCAATTTGTTGGATTTTTGATGTTCGTGGTACAAAAATAATTCGGCTTTATTAGATGAAAAAGTTATTGCTGGAAAATGAAACCGCATTGCACTACTATGAAATGCGGAGCATTTTGCGCGGTACAATCCTGTCTGCTCACAGGCAAATATGAGAAAACAGCGTCAATCAGATAAATACGACCAATGCGTAAACCTACAAGGATTGCGCCCCAACGAGGAAACTAATTATGTCGAACGACAGCGGTTCTCAAGCTAGTACGATGGGCGGACAGCAAATTGATGGTTCCGGCCATCATGCACCGCTGGAATTTCTTTCATTTACCCTAGGTAATGAAGAATATGGGATTGATATCCAGCGCGTGCAGGAATTACGTGGCTATGAGGCGGTTACCCGTATTGCGAATGCCCCGGATTTCATGAAAGGTGTGATGAATTTACGCGGTGTTATCGTACCTATCATCGATTTACGCATGAAATTTGCGCTTGGCGTAGCAGACTATGATCAATTTACGGTCGTGGTCATCCTCAATATTTCGGGTCAAACCATAGGCATCGTGGTCGATAGTGTTTCCGACGTTATCACCCTCACCCAAGATCAGATTAAGCCAACACCGGAAATAGGCTCAACAATAGAAGCAGATTTTCTAATCGGACTAGCGCCACTCGAAGAGCGCATGCTGATATTGATGGATATTCAGAAACTGATGTCCTCTGACGATATGGGCTTACAGTTCGCAGTTACCATGTAATTAAATCTGCACAAAGAAACCCGAATTCAAAAATTAATGCATTTAAAACCATTTAAACGACATTAAAGACATTTTTTAAGATTTTTAGCCCTGGTTGTTATCAAACAGGGCTTTTTTTACGGCCATCAGGCTGTGAATTTCGAGGCAGGGTTCGCGCGGGCTGTACAATAGCGGCTTATTCCTTGTATTTTCTGCTCCATGACTATCCTGCTCACCACTCTCAACGCCCGCTATGCCCATGCTTCACTGGGTTTACGCTATTTGCTCGCGAACATGGGAGAATTGCAATCGCAAACCCAGATTCACGAATTTGTGATCGGTGCGCGTAGTACGGATATTGTGGAAAAAATTCTCGCCTATCGCCAGCCTGATCAAAAATTTATTGTCGGATTTGGCGTCTATATCTGGAACATTGTCGAAATTACTCAGGTCGTTGCTGTTCTAAAACGAGTTGCACCAGAGATTGTGATCGTGCTGGGTGGTCCTGAGGTATCGCATGAAACCAACGATCAGGAAATTATCCGGCTGGCAGATTACGTCATTACTGGCTGGGGTGACGTCAGCTTCCCTGATTTATGTCAGCAAATCATCAAAGGCCCACAACCTTTAATGAAGGTGCATGCCGGTTTGCAGCCACCAATGAACGAAATCAAACTACCGTACGCGTTATACACAGATCAGGATATCCGCCACCGCACGCTGTATGTGGAAGCCTCACGCGGCTGTCCATTCAAATGCGAATTCTGTTTGTCTGCACTGGATAAAACTGCATGGCCGTTCGATATTGACGCCTTTCTGGCAGAGATGGAAAGCCTGTATCAGCGCGGTGCACGTTTGTTTAAGTTTGTTGATCGCACCTTTAACCTGAATGTCAAAACCAGCCTGAAGATCATGCAGTTCTTCCTGGATAAACTCGCAGCAGCACCGCATGATCCGGTGTTTGCCCACTTTGAAGTGGTACCCGACCATTTGCCTGATGCGCTGAAAGAAGGAATACAAAAATTCCCTGACGGCACGCTGCAATTTGAAATCGGCATTCAGAGTTTTAACCCGGAAGTGCAAAGCCTGATCAGCCGCAAGCAAAACAATGATAAAGCCGCTGAAAACATCCGCTGGTTATGCGAACACTCGCACGCCCATTTGCATGTGGATCTGATTGCAGGACTGCCAGGCGAGACCATGGAAAGCTTTGCTGAAGGTTTCAACAAATTGGTCGCTTTAGGCCCACATGAGATTCAATTTGGTATTCTGAAACGCTTGCGTGGCACGCCTATTATCCGCCACACCGAAGCTTTTCAGCTGGCTTTTGATCCTATGCCACCGTACACCATCCTTGCCAATAAAGACGTCCCCTTTGCCGCGATGCAAAGACTGGTGCGCTTTGCCCGCTATTGGGATATGGTCGCCAACTCAGGACGTTTTGCGAATACCTTGCCGGTCATTCTCAGCGAATCGCCCTTTGAAAACTTTATGGCATTTTCTGATTGGGTGTATGCCAATACCGATGCGACGCACAGGATTGCTTTAGATCGTCTGGCTGGTCTGGTAACGACCTGGTTGGTAGAACAACGTGGCATGAATAAAGAAACCGTGATGGGGCTGGTTTCCAGCGATTACGCTGGCAATGCGAAACATAAGCAGGGTAACTCCAGCACTGGCGAACAAAAGGCGCCTGCCGTGGCAAAGGCTACCCCTCAAAGACAAAGCCGCCATCTGGCGGCCTGATATGGTGTCCGTTATTTGTTCACTGTATTTATCAAACGGGCGATTTCACCAGATTTTTTTCCACTGACAATCGCTTGATTTAACTTGTTGATCCAAACTTCACCCGCACCGGGAGCGGTCGCGAAATGCAAGTCGTCACTCATCAAAGGTTTATTCAACACTACAAATCCGGATTGTATGTTCTGCTCATCTGTTTGCCCTTCTACACGTAAGCCCTGCCGCAGATAATTTTCAACATCTACGGCTTGTGTAAAAGATGTACTCAGTAACATGACATCCATGCGCTTATTCAATAATTTTTTCAGCCGTGATGAATTCGAACTGACATCATCTTCGACTTTGAACAATACATTGCTCTGTTTATCGAAATCATCACCATAACTAGCGCCGCGAACAATCCCTATCGTTTTGCCTTTCAGATCTGCAATACTGTCGAATTTGAACGTGTTATCACTACGCGCGATCATCCAGACTGTATTGGCGTAAACAGCCTCAGAAAACACCAATTGAGATAAACGTTCACGGTTCTTTGAAAGACCAAACACGATGCCTTCGCCATTTTTTGCGTAAGCCAAAATACGCGGCAAAGGATAGCGATGAATCTCAAACTGGATATGCAATTGTCGTTCGAAGTAAGTCAGTACGGCTCGGACGTTGTCGCGCAGCGGTAAAATTTCGCCCGATTCGCTCCTCAATTCACTTACGAACAACACCACTTTTTGCGGCTCAGCTGCGGGGGCTTCCGAGACAAAAAACATCCCTGAAATAAGAATTAAATAGGCAAGACTAAGCGACAAAAAACTAGCGCATTTCCAGATACCGGACCGACTCTTACGACAGAACATAAGGTGATCATTTTGTCCTGTGCGGAGAATATTCATAAATTATGATGCACTTTGTCGCGTTATATTAAATAAACTTATCGAGTAAAGCGGCGGCACGTTGACTCGCTTCGCGCGCTTCTTCTATGGTCGTTGCTTTATCAGTATGGCTGACAAGAGAATTGGTCAACAAAGTGACAAACGAACGATCGAGGGCTTTACGCGCTGCTGACATTTGTTGTGCAATACCCTCGCAATCTTCTGGATTTTCTGCCTTCGCGATCAGCTTTTGCACCCCGCGCAATTGCCCTTCGATTCGAGCCAATCGATGGAGCAAATCTTTTTTCTGTGTATCACTTAAGGCGTTCCCTTGAACAATTTTAAGGGGGGGAGTATCTGCCATTTTTCATCTCCTGTGCTTTATTTATAAGGACAAAATCAGCATGCAAATTGATACTCTACTGAGTATGCTCAAAGCATACAAGCGTTACGTTGTAAATGCCTGGAAGTTCGTAAGCACTAAACAACAATATCGCAAACTTTACTTGTAGATGATGAACTACACGATTTGATTACAGATATCACTCCAATGAGTAAACAAAATCAAACTTTTTTCTTTGCAAGAAATAAGTTACCCCATAAAGAGATTTTTCTACTATCCGTAGGTCGTCCAACAGCGCGAGGACGGATGCGAGACGCTCACTGAGTTACTTTTTTACTGCACTCTCATCGACTCACTGAAGACATAAGAACAAATTAAATCGTTATTGCGAATCATTATCATTTGCATTAATATAAGAATATCTTTGAGAAAGACGACTATGAACGCAATTCTGAATTTACCGGTTAAAAGCAATGGTTTGGCAGGCGACATAAGCAACGGATCTATACATGAAAAGGCACGCAAAAAAAGCCTGCACAGATTATTACAGGCCTTATTACGCGAGGGTTTCTTGAACCGCCAGGATTTAGTTACAGCTGGCGACACCAGTTGGCTCCCTTTATGGTCTAAGAAGCGAATGTTACGAATGGAAGGGCTGCAGCTTGGTCGCGCCGGACATTGCCATATCGGTGGTGCGATTGCCCTGCATCAAAGCGGAAAAATTCCACATATCATCGATACCTCATCAGAATTGCTCAGCGTTCTCAATACCGAAAACACTGAGTATAGTGCGCAAGCTCAACAACGATTGCAGACCGAGCTGGAAAATAGCGTTGAAAATGATATTTTGTGCCACCAATACCGACAAGAGTGGTCGGCAAGTCTGCTCAAGCAGATTTTACAAGCTGGACAAACCAGCTTATGGACCACGATAGTCAATGACAGCAATGCCATTACCAACCATTCAGCGCTTTTCTTTGAACAATGGGGCTGTATAGGGCATCCGTTTCATCCAGGCCACAAAAGCAAAACGGGTTTAAATGCGGAACAGGTTTTGGCCTATTCGCCAGAATTCCAACCACAGCTTGATTTAGTGATCGGTGCGATCAAAGCCAGCGTTGCCAGAATCAGCAGCGTACATCCAGACTTCTCGTATACGCAATGGATGGCAATACAATATCCAACGGAAATGTCCATTTGGTTTGAAAGCTTAATAAAGCGTGGTCTGCCAACTGATGCATGGTTGCCTTTACCTATACATCCTTATCAGGCAGAACACGTTTTGCCTGAAAAATTTGCCGCTGAAATCCGCGCTGGTTTGCTGTTGATCGAGACGGATTTTCCGCGCCTGCGAACCTCACCAACCATGTCATTCAGAACTGTCGCAAGTAGTAACAACCATCTCGCGCCGCATTTGAAGCTTCCCTTGTCTTTGCAACTCACTAGTGCACAAAGAACAGTTTCGCCCAAAGCTACCATCATGGGGCCGCGCGTCAGTCGTTTATTACGTGAACTGATCCGCCGGGAAAACGGATTTGATGAGACCCTCGACATTTTAGCCGAAGAGGTCGGATTGCATTTTATCGATCCTAACGACGACGCAGACCGTGCACGTCATTTATCCATACTCTTTCGGGAAAATCCAATGACACGAATTCAGCCAGGTCATCTGTCTGTCCCCGTTGCAGCTTTGTTTGCGGATTCCCCGATCAACGGCAAAGCATTCGTCACTGAACTAGTGGCGTCTGCATTTGGTGATGATGGGAACGGTGCGTTAAGCTACTTCCATGACTATAGCAATATCGTGCTACAAGCGAGCCTGAGTGCATATCTCATTTATGGCATTGCCTTCGAGGCTCATCAGCAAAACAGTCTGGTTCTCTTAAACAAAAACGGAACAGTCGCGCAATTGCTACTGCGGGATTTTGGCGACATACGCATCTATACGCCAATGCTGCATTCGCAAGGCCTGCAGCTAGAGAATCACCAAGCCGATCACATTTTGTTTGATGACCCCAACATCGTCCGCGAAAAATTTTTGCATACAACCATGCTTTGCCATCTCGCGGAATTGGCAGTGCTATTGGCGCGCAGTTATAGCCAACATGAAGATGCTTATTGGCAGATTTTGTACGACAACAGCGCGAAAATTTTTGAACACGTTCGTCATCGTTGTGATCCCCAACGATGGGAAAAAGAACGTCAGGCAGTGATGTTTGAAGATTGGCCAGTCAAGTCTTTATTACGTATGCGCCTCAATGATACGGTCGACGATATTTGCTTGACGATGCCAAATCCTTTAGCACTATTTTCGGTCAATTGACAATGTTCATCGATCAAACAAAAAAATCGCTGCACTGTCTATTTTTGATTCAATTTTTAGCAATGGGATCAATGGAAATGAGTGCCCCGTTTTGGGCACAACATCTGCATCAGATGACGTCCATGTCAACAATGGCTTTAGCATGGGCCAGCGGAATGGCCTATGCTGGTCCAATGATCATGACGATGTTATGCAGCCCACTATGGGGAAAAATTGGAGATCGTACCGGCCATAAAATGATGTTGGTACGTGCCTTGCTGGCTTTGACAGTGACACAATTCTGGATCGCATTTAGTGACGATGTCTTTAGCATACTGATAGCCCGATTATTACAAGGCGCACTTGCTGGCTTTATTGCGACGGCACAAGCGTATGGCAGTAGTCTGATTCAGCGCGACCAGCGAGGAACACTGATGGCACATTTGCAGATGGCAACGGCTATCGGATCGGTGTCGGGACCTATGGTGGGGGGATATATTTATGGGTCACTTGGTTTCAATCAAATTAATTTGATCGCAGCACTCATCTGCGGTACTTGCACTCTCGCTACCCTGTTTTGTCTGCAACCTGTGAATGGCACAAAAAAATCCGTCATTGTCGACGCTAAAGAAAATCAAATTCACAGCAATAGCGCACATTCTCTTTCTCCTTTACTTGGAATGCTATTCGCTATCGTTTTGATTCAAAGTGCCAAAATGATGCCCCAGGTTTTTTTTGCTATTTATGCAGATCAGGTTTTACATGCGCCACCGTGGCTCACCGGTGCCTGTTACGGCGCGTTAGCAGTGGGACTTTGCGTCGCCGCGCCATTTTGGGCAAAACGCTTTGCGCACAAGTCAAGGTCAGCGGTGTTGCGTGAGATAGAATACTGCTGTTGGGCTTGTGCCGTCATCTTAGGTTTTCAGGCACTCAGTCATCAATGGTGGCAAATCGTGGTCAGCCGTATTCTTTGGGGTGTTTTTCTGGCAGCATTGCTTCCGGTGTTTTACAGCTTGCTATCAAAGGAGAGCAGTGATGCACAACAAGGATGGGTGCTGGGTTTGGGCAACAGTGCGGCAAAAGCCGGAGCACTCGCTGGTATTGCAATTGGCTCGTTGGGTATGGCTTATTTGCCTGTGGCACAGCTGTTTTGGCCGATCGGTTTTATTTACGTGCTGACGGCATTCGTGCTGCGATACCAGCGCCAGCAGCGTATCTCCCTCACGCTGATGAGTAAATCTATTTGACGAACTAAAACGCACAATAATAATTCATTGCCATTTTTCTTTGTACCTGTATTGACTCCCACAATAACAGGTACATTTCTTTTATTCTTCTATGCCATCGTTCAGACACCAATTTTTACGTCTCCTCCATTGTTGGCTCGCATTGCCATTCGCTTTGCTTCTCATTTTGCAAGGACTGACTGGAACAGTCATTACCTGGAAACATGAAATCGATGCTTTTCTTAATCCCGGATTGTTACGGGTTACCGCACCAGAAAACGGAAATGCCGTCGCCAGAGAACGATTAACATTATCAATACTCGTCGAACAGGCAAAACAACATCATCCGACCGGTAAACTGACAATGCTGGAACTGCCAGAAAAAGAAAATGAAGCACTTGTTGCATGGTTTAAAGAAGCCAGCGATCCGAATAAAAAGCCTGGCACTAAACAGATGATGATAAATCCCTATACGGGAACAATGATTGGTGAAAGAGTGCCAGATGAAATCAGTTTTTCACGATCGCAATTTGTCCCGAGCCTGATGTCGTGGCATAGAAATTTTTTGGGCAGCGATCATGGTAAATTGCTGGTCAGCATCAACGGCATCGTATTGGCAATAATCGCCTTGAGCGGTATCTATTTGTGGTGGCCAGTGTGGCGATTAAAAGCGTGGTGGCAGGCAATAACAATATCCCATCAAGGTTCGTGGAAACGCTTTAATTTTCGATTACACAGAGCAACAGGTTTTTACTCAGCCCCCATATTGCTCATGTTGGCGATCACTGGAATTTATTTTAATCAGCCTGATTGGATCACACCGATAGTCAAACAAGTTGTTGCGGTTACAGCAGATTCAAAGGAAGCGAAAACCTCAACTGAAAATAATCTCACTGACAGCGAAATCAAAAACCTCAACCCCGATCAGATCATCGATCTGGCACAAAAAGAATTTCCAATGGCGAGAGTCACGCGCATCAGCTTTCCGGAAAAAACAGATGGCAGGTTTGAAGTAAGGCTGCATCAGCCAGGAGAGTTACGAGAAGGAAGCGGTGCCACGCGTGTGACTGTGGATGCTCTTCATGGCAAGATCATTAAAATCCGCGATCCTTTAAAGGCAAGTAAAGAGGCGCTATTCTTTAGCTATTTTTTCCCGCTGCATAGCGGTGAGATTTTCGGCACCATCGGCAAGATAATCATCAGCTTCGTTGGATTGTTACCCTTGCTATTCGCCATCAGCGGCACCTTGATCTGGTTAAGACGCCGCTGACATGTGAATATCAGACAAGCAACCAATCAAGTGACAACTGTTTGTCCTTCATTGGTGGGCACCAGAAATATGATGTGGTGAGTGGTTGTGTGAATTTAAATAACGCATCGGTAATCCCATCTTCGGCACCAGACATACGACGCAGTTGCGCTTCAAATGCCTGAAATGAAGTAGCAAAAGCGACGAAGTAAAATCCAGCGTCCGTGCCAGCGGACCACGGCATAGAGCGGCGCAACACAAACGCTTCAGGTTCAAAATTTTCCTGCGCAGTGCGTTTCACATGGGCCGATTCTGGCGCATCGTCTAATTCTTCGTTATCCGATTGGCGGCGACCTATCATGTCGTCTTGTTCGCCACGTGACATGTGTGCGAGGCGGTCAAAATGATGTAGCCATTTTTGCGTCGCTACATAACTTCCACCATCGACATCAATGGCCACGGCGATGGCGTGTTCATCCTGCGGATTTTCTGTTCCATCTTCATAACCGCTTAAGTCACGACCATTGTCGAATTTAAACCCGTCTATTTGTTGCTGCAATACGAAGGCTGGCGCTAATGCTTGTTGAATGCGAAGTTGTTGATGTACCAGTTGTCCGCGATCAGATTCGCGCAACCACAACCATAGTGCGGTGGGTGTCGCGGGTAGCTCTACTTTGCTTTCCGGGATTCCAGTAAAATCACGCAAACCAATGATATTTAATTTCAATAATGTCGCCAGACTAGCGCCAACGCCCAGCACGATGCGTTCACCATCGACCAGACGCTGTACGTTTTTCAAAGCTTGGTGTACAGCATCTTTGTCAACGTTGTTGTTCAGATCAAAATGCAAATAAGTTGCATGGGCAGGCAAAGGCTGCAAAATACCGACTTGGCTTTGTGACATAAAACTCTCCTGGGTTGCAAAAGATGAAAACGGGTCATGCTGCGCGGATATGGCACTACATGCGTGAGTTTACCGGATTGCGTAAGAATATTGTTGGTGAGAGTTTTTTCGCGCTAAACAGAACACCGCTGCGTCAATTGTATAGACGCAGCGATCAAATGTAGAACAAATCAGAATTTGCTGCGGAATTGCACATAGGTCATGCGAGGCGCACCGATAAGTTTGCCTGCATTGGTATCCGTAGTACGAGTGAAATATCGCACATTTGTCAGGTTATTGATCCCCAAAGAAACTTCCCATTGGGATTTTGACGAAGCTTTCCAATCGATCTGTGCATTCCAGAGGCGATACGCAGGCGTCCAACCATTGGTACCATCGGCGCTCTCTTTCACCGTATTAGCATTGTCGGCAAACTGACCGGATTGATGCGTGCTATTGAAATTGAGCGTCCAGTTTTGACGCTGATAGCGCACACCCTGAGTATCGACATGACGTGCAAAAAAGGGTAAGTCATTACCAATCTTAGCACCGGACTCCGCTGATTCCAAAGTGGCATTGGTGTAAGCGTAGGTCGCATAGGCAGATAATCCCGATAACAAGGGATTGATTTTTTCGAATGCATATTCAACACTGGTTTCTACACCACGATGGTGAGTTTTGCCTTGGTTGAGGAAATAGGTGTTGACGTATTCGATTTGATTATTGAAACGCAGGTCAAAGACCGTGGCATCTAATTTTAGGCCATCACGATTCCAACGCGCGCCAAGTTCTGCGGTCTTGGCCACTTCTGCCTGCAATTGGTTGCCGTAGTTTTGCAAATTTAACTGCAAAAATTGCACGCTGCCAAACGAGGTGTTGTAGTTGGCAAACAGCGTCAATGCAGGCGAGGCGATATATGCAATACCCAAAGCAGGTAAGGGCTGGCGGTAGTTTTCAGTGTCGCTATAACCGTTCAGATTATTGTATCGGCTGACATTGACCGATTCGTAGCGCAAGCCCGGTGTAATACGCCATTGTTGCCATGCAATCTGGTCGTCGATATACACCGCGTTGACGTCACTACTATTCTGCGAAGATCGCTTGATAACACTCTGCGCATTATTCAGATTTTGGTCGTAGCTATTTTCACTTGAGCCTTCGTGCAAGTAGCGGTAACCAACGGTAATGTCATGACGCCAATCCCCACTTTGCAATCGTTGAGTAAAACGTGGTTCTATGCCAAAGACATTATAATTTCGCGGCTGTAAATTGATTTTGGTCGCTTTACTGTCAAAATTATTCGCCATTGCACTAGTGCGGAAACTGCTATTGAAATAGGTTTTTACTTCCACTTCCTGATTTGTGGATATGGTATTGAGATAATCCAATGCGATGCTGCTGCGACGTCCCTGCCAATAATCACGATTGCGTTGTGATTGATAGGGGTCAGCAGCATACTGCGCGCTGGTCAAACCACCCGGCACATTCGACGTCGCCTCGTAGTAACCGACTTTAGCGTTGAATTCTGAGTGCGAGTTAATTTCATGGCGCGTCTTCAATGACAGGTCGCTGCTATGCTCTTCGCTGTGTCGACGCCAACCACTTCCGTCTGCGCCGGAATAGAGCAAAGCCATGCCCAAACCATTGTCGCGCTGACCACCGAGAAAGGCGCTGTATTGTTTGCTATTTCCACCCTGGCTGTAGCTGTTATAGCGAACGCTGGCGTCTCCGGTAAATGGCACATCTGGGATTGCACGGGTATTAAAATTAATGATGCCACCGACATTTTGAGGGCCATAGCGTACCGCGCCACCACCGCGCACCACATCTACGGATTCGATACTGTTGAGGGAAACTGGTGCAAACGAGAGTTGCGGCTGACCGTAAGGAGCGACTGCTAAGGGTATCCCATCCAGCAAGATCGTTGAACGTGGAGAGAATCGTCCATCCAATCCACGTACGCCGATGTTGAGCGACATATTGCTGCCACCGCTGGAAGAATTATCGGTGACCTGTATGCCCGGAATGCGGCGCATGACTTCTTCGATACTCGCCGCACCACTGTCCTGGATTGCCGCCATCGACATCTGAGTGCGGCTTCCGGCAAATTTTTGCACATTGTTTTGTAATCCCGTACCTAACCAACTTCCAGAGACGCTCACCGTTTCTATTTCTGGCTGCTTTTCACCAGACTTGGAACTGTCTGCGTCAATTGCTTGCGCATAGCCTATGAGAGGAAATGCGCATGCCGCGCTCACAGCTAATGCGCATAAACGACGCGGTGAGGAAATACGAACGATGGAATTTTTAAAGGACGTGGTCGGGTAAGGGGTGTGGCGCACAATATTCCTGAAATAAAATGATACAAGTCATAATTATAAATACGAATCATTATCATTAACAAGTTATATTTTGATTATCCCCGTTTTTAAGATTCTGGTGGCGTCATTCGGTGCACCAAAATACTGCCGTGTTGTTGGCATTGTGATTCTATAAATAATCACTTGTCTATCCTGCGCTTTGCCGCTTAGAATCAATATGTCCTCACCATACTTGGTAAGGATGCGTCGCTCGGACGGTTCCGGGCGTTACGTCATAACAGGACAATTTAATCATGACCAATACATTAACTCCGCCGGGTCGGGGTTCAGTCGGTGAGGGCAGCGCTACGTCCACACCTGACTTTTCCTTCGCTCGCATCAATCGCCTTCCTCCTTACGTTTTCAATATTACTGCCGAGCTTAAAATGGCGGCGCGTCGTCGTGGTGAAGACATCATCGACATGTCCATGGGCAACCCTGACGGGGCGACACCAAAACACATTGTGGATAAGTTAGTCGAAGTCGCACAACGTCCCGATACGCATGGTTATTCCGCTTCCAAAGGCATACCGCGTTTGCGCCGTGCGATATCGCGTTGGTACAAAGATCGCTATGAAGTCGAGATTAATCCCGACAATGAAGCGATCGTCACCATTGGTTCGAAAGAAGGCCTCGCGCATCTGATGCTGGCGACACTGGATAAAGGTGATACGGTATTAGTGCCCAATCCCAGTTACCCGATTCATATCTACGGCGCCGTGATCGCTGGTGCCGATATACGTTCGATACGCATGAGTCCTGGCGTGGATTTTTTTGCGGAGTTAGAACGAGCGATACGCGAAACTTATCCAAAGCCAAAGATGATGATTTTTGGTTTTCCATCGAACCCGACTGCGCAATGTGTAGAACTGGAATTTTTCGAACGCGTCATCAAACTGGCGAAAGAACACAAAATTTTAGTGGTACATGATCTGGCCTATGCCGATATTGTGTACGACGGCTGGAAAGCACCATCGATCATGCAAGTGCCTGGCGCGCGCGATGTGGCAGTCGAATTTTTTACCATGTCTAAGAGCTACAACATGGCGGGCTGGCGCATTGGTTTTATGGTCGGCAATAAAGAATTGGTCGCAGCTTTAGCGCGGATTAAAAGCTATCACGATTATGGCAGTTTTACGCCTGTGCAAGTCGCAGCGATTGCAGCACTGGAAGGTGATCAAAGCTGCGTCCATCAGATCCGCGATACTTATCAAGCGCGTCGTGACGTGCTGGTCAAAGGCTTACACGAGCTAGGCTGGATGGTTGAAAAACCGAAGGCATCGATGTACATCTGGGCGCATATCCCAGAACAATATCGTCATCTTGGTTCTTTAGAATTTGCAAAACAAGTATTAGAAAAAGCCAGACTGTGTATCTCGCCGGGCATCGGTTTTGGTGAATACGGCGATGAGTATGTGCGTTTTGCGTTGATCGAAAATGAAGCGCGTATCCGACAGGCCTTACGCGGTTTAAAGACCATGTTTAAGAATGATGGTTTGATCACTTAGGAACAATAAGCTGTCAAAAAAAGCGCCAACTAATATTAATTTGTCGGCGCTTTTTTTATCTCAATTAGCGGTCAATCCCAGCCTGACCACTTCTAGCGGTGGCGCTTCATTGGGTTGCCATTTTTGGTAAATTTTTTGGAAGCTGCCGTCTTTTTTCATTTGTCGTAATGCGTCTTCCCACTGCTTGATGGTTGCCAACGGTGTTCTCGAAGAAAATGCCAGATACAATTCCAGACTATCGAGCACCATGACTTTTTCGACTTCATCCACCGAGTGACCGATTTCTTTCAAGACGGAAGGCACCACGATGCTGCCTTCAGACCACAGATCAAAGCGCCCCATCATCAACATCTTTGCCACGACTTGAGGCGTGGAAGCCAAATCCAAGGTCTTAAAACCTTTTTTGACTGCCGTATCTGCGAATATACTCCCGCGATAAGCGCCAACGGCCACCTCGTGAATATCGTCACCGAGTGACAATAATTTGGCGGCATTACCTTTACGGGTGTACAGCACCGTGCGAGAAACCGCCACGGGTCCAACGAGCGTCATGAGTTTTTCTCTTTCCTCAGAACGTCCTACGGTGAATAGCATGACGTTTGGCTCTTCGAGCAAGGCCTTGTAACCACGATTCCAGGGAACTAGCTGTATCTGCGCATTGCTACCTACCCGCTTCTTCAGTGCCTCGACCACATCCACCGCCATGCCGTCGGTTTTATCACCGTTTTTAAAACTCACGGGAGGCCAGTCTTCGGTATATATCGTCAATTCCACCGCATAGGCGGAATGCATGCCAATCACCAGGAGAGCAAAAAACAGATAAAAAATCCATTGGTGTAATTTGAACGTCCACGGACGTAGTGCCTGATCGTGTTCCGGAATTGCGTATGCGTGATGAGCTTGCATCATTCACCTCTTCCTTGCGACTTGTGTTTATCAACAAATCAAACGAAAAATTTCTTTTTGGCACTATTTGGAAAAAATACTAATGCTGACTTTGTATATTAATCCGCAAATGAGAAAAAATTGGAAAAGATTGTAACGCTATGCAGTTTGCGAGGCGGTCGTTAGATTTGGCCGGTTGCACCGTCCCCACATCATGAACGCTTACTCAGGCCAAACGGAAAAAACCAGCTGCTCTATGTCGTTCGGATTGTTCAGCTTCTTCTTTGCATCAACCCAATCGGCGGGTTCCGGTACAGGCTTTTTGGTGAATACAGGTGTTTCTAGCGACATCTTGATAGCGAATACAAAGATGCCAGTTTTAACGTCCATTACTGGTAATTTCTGGACGACATCGTAGATCTGATTATCGTAAAATTCATGCACGGCTGGCTTCATATCCAGCCATGACGTGACCGCGCCGTCAGAACGTATAGCAACGATCAGATAGCCAGAGCTCGGCGGCAACTTTGCAGCTTTAAGTGAACGATATATCGCGGATTGTAATTTACGTGAATAACGACCGAGATTCTCTATCGTTATGCCTTTGGCCTGCATGGTTTCTTCTGACTGAAAAAAATACAGCGAATCAAACCGGGTTTCTGCTGCGGAAACCAGCGTAGAAAAACAAAACAACAGGGTGGCAAGCAGCAGTCTCATTGTGATTGTCCTTATTTGTTCACAAATACGCCGGCACTACGATTTTTCTGTACGTCGTTCCACGGGAAGATTTTGCCATTCATCGCCACATGCACGCCAGCAGGCAACAACTGCGCAGCGGCACAAGCAAATCCAAGGTTAAAAAAAGCATCTGAATTGGCGATGTCGTAAGGAATCATGGCACCAGTAAACACGATAGTTTTACCGAGATTGGCGGCACCTAAGACCTCGGCGGTTTCACGCATGGTATCAGTGCCATGAATAATGACGACGGCTTTCTCTGCGGATTGCTGGCAGGCTTGCAAGATCGTCTGGCGATGACTATCGTCCATATCCAAAGAGTCCATCAACATGCAAATTTCTAATTCGACTGGCACAGTCAAACGCGCACGTTGTATCACTTCTGGTAAGTGGCTCTCAGAAAAACTCAGTTTGCCAGCGATTTCATCATAGTGTTTATCAAAAGTGCCGCCAGTGGCGAGGATGCGCAGTGTCATGATCTGGTTATAAGTTGGTGATGGAATAGGCACATTGTAGCGCGGCTATGCCATTGCTGAAAACTGCTACACTACCAGGCTACGTATAAACACTAGCGCATTAGCAATATCAAGGTAGGCGCAGGAACAACAACATGAAAGTCATCGCACCCGGTACCGTTATTTTTCACCGCCATCGTGGTTATGGCGTGCTGACCTCGGTCAATTTATTGACGGGGTGGGTATCTGCGCGTTTTGGTGATGAAAAACGGGTGTTGGATCTGAACTTATCCACAGATGAGATTCAGCATGCAGACGGCGAGGCGATTTTATTCCGCCGCCATCCACCTGAGCGCATGCCACATGCACGCCTGATGGCAATGGTACGTGCTTTGCATGCGGCTGGTTACCAAAAATTGTATATGTATAGCTGGCCAAAACCATCTGGCTTACATTGGCGCTGGCAGTTATTCACAGGCACACGCAATTGGATGCAGCGACCTTGTCGCGAAGGATGGTATGGTTCCGGCGCTGAATACAACTTCAATCCTGTGATGGGCTGGGGGGATGCACCCGGTGCCAGTACCGAGGAATTGGTACACGCTTTAGCGCAATTTGATCCTGCGGGTCTGGCGCAAGCGATCGGAAAAGACGAAGACCATACGGCGTGGTTTGCAGATATCTGCGACAAACTTTTACCCAACTTTGCCTACAGTCTGGGAGCAGATACACCGAACAGCCCGCTACCTTTACATTTGCCACTCATCAGTGTGCGTCAGCGTATGGTTGTTCCGGCTGAATTACAATTGAGTTATCCACCGGGTTGGGAACACACCTGGAGCCCGGAAAGCCGCGCTCAATATTATCAACAGCGTGCTGTAGTACGACACGATGTGATTCCGAATGCCTGGAGTTTGCCGCTGGAATGGTAGAAAAATATACTCCCCCGTTATTTTAAAAAAATTGACTTGTCCACAAGGAACTGCAATGGCGTTTTAAAGTACTGCAGGGGAGTATATCTAAGTGATCAAGTACCCAATGATTCCCACAAGTTGTCCCAATCATTCGGCTGGAACGTGCCTTCACGCTTCAATACCAATTGCCCTTTGGGATTAATTACAAAGTGGGTAGGTTGATTCACAATTGTGCCAAAATTGTCTTTATGCCCATTAGCGTTGCGCCAAATGATAGGGAAACGCTGTTCTTTCGGTACCGCAAGGTTAATCAGTTGCAGATAAGTATCAAAATCTTGTTTGTTCTGGTCGATGTTGATGGCGAGCAAAACAAAGTTGCGCTTGGCATTGCCGACGTAAAACTCACGCATCAATTTCAAATCGTGGGCACAAAGGTTGCAGCCTGCGGTAAAGAAACTGACTAACAAAGTTTTGCCAGCATAATCGCTCAAAGCAACTTTTTTACCGTTAGGGTCAACACCGACAAAGCTCATTTGTTGCGGCGTAGTGGCTTCTTTCGTCTCTTTTACTTCCTTGCTTTCTTTGGCTTCTTTGCTTTGCTGCGCCATGGCTGGCAAACTCAAACTGGACACCGTTACTATGGCAACCAAGGCAAGCAAGCGACACAAAAGCGGAGTTTTGACCATACTACTTTCCTTTAAAAAATGGTAAGACTTATTCCAGGACGACACTAAAGCAATGGTGCATCAGTCCTGACGATAATACGTTAAATTATTGATATGTCGACAGATGTGAGGAAAACTTACGACAATTTGGTCAGATTTTTTTATTTAAATGATTACATTCAAAATTCGATGAAATAATGCGCCATTCCTACTTAGCCGTTTTTTAACCAGTCAATCATTACTTATTTCGACTCACCAACAATGACTATAAAGCCTCAACATGGGTATCACTTGCGTGTTTCGCGACCTGAAGACGCAACCCAACTTAGCGTGCTGGCGTTACAAGTCTGGTTGCACACTTATGCCTGGAACGGCATTTCGGGAATCATTGCCGATTACGTTCTGGCAGAACTGACACCCGCCAAATTTGCCACTATATTGGAAGATCCACGACAACACGTGTTCGTTGCTCAGCGGGATGAGAATTTACTGGGCTTCGCGGTGATCAATTCTGCGGCACCATGTCCTTACGGTGACACCAAAGCGATAGAATTGGCGACTCTTTACGTACAAGAGCACTTTATCGGCACAGGTCTTGGTACCGCATTGATACAGGCGGCGCAACACTGGGCGTACGATCAGCACCAATGCCCGCTATGGCTCAAAGTCAATGCACAAAATCACCGGGCAATCGGCTTTTATGAAAGCCACAGCTACAGCAAAACGGGTAGCATTGATTTCGTATTAGGTGGCCAGCGGCATGAAAATTATGTGATGCTTGGCTCTCCAATTCTCGTCGTTGACGCTCAAAGAAAATAGCGCTTGTGAACTTCAGTCAATTTCACGCCAAACAAGCCCGCCATAATTTGTATCAATTCGCGGCTAGCCTGAAAAGCTCCATAGAGGTGCTCTTGCTTGCTGCCGGACAGATTGTCCTGATGGCAATTGCTTTGCTATCCTGGCCAGTGTGGCAAAGCGCGACCTGGATGTACGAGCAACAATCTTGGTTCAACGCGATAGCACTCTTCATTGGCTATTCCGCGCTGTTGAGCAGCCCCGTCTTCTTGTTGCGGCAGCGCCTGCTTCCGACGGAATTGATGGCCTGGGCTCGAACCTTACCATTGCCACCGCATGCCCACGTCTTAGCGCATATCGCCGTCGTAAAGCTATTTCTGTTGCCGCTTACTGCCGGATTTGTACTCTCTAGTATTTGCTATTGGACACAGATAGCCATCAACTACCGCGTGATGGCGATAGGCAGCGTGCTGCTATTGCTATCGCTGGCGCTGATTTTACTGTTTGGATGCTTGATACTTCAGATACGGTATCAGCATTACGAATCGCAGTTAAAAAGAAATACTCTGACCGAATACCACTCGCCACCTGCCCAGCCTTTTCTACAACAACATCGTCATACCTCTTTGCTGTGGCAATGGTACACATTATTTTTCTTGCCGTTCTGGCGTCTTGAAAATGGCATCGGTGTTCAACAATGCTTCTTATTCGGTGCAGCCGGTTTGGCTCAATGGCTATGGTTAGAGCAAAATTCTCCGTTTATCCGATTTTTGTTTTGCATTGGCGCCAGCAGTTTGTGCTTATTATTGACTGATCGCGGCAGCAAAGCGGTACAAGAACATATGCTACGTTTGCGACCTCATTTGCGTGCGTTGCCTTTGCATCTCATCAGGCTTGAAATTATGAGTCAACTCATGTGTCTGATCCCAGGTCTTGCTTTGGTGAGCTTATTTGTGATCTTACTGACTAATCATGTCAACATTCATACCGGCGTTGCACATTGGTATATCGGCGCACTTGGCATTGCACATTTGTGCATTGTCGCTTGCAGCCACAGCGCTGCTGCCACCCGCGCTCGTATCCTGATTTTATTTTTGGCGATTCTCACTGCCATCGGAAGTGAATTATGGATTTAAGTATTAACAAGCTCAGCTTCGCCTACCCGCATCGCAGTATATTCTGGGATTTTTCTTTCACTGCGACCAAAGGCATCACCTGGGTACGCGGCAACAACGGGGCGGGTAAGACGACCTTGTTGAAACTGCTGGCGGGATCACTGGCGGTTTCCAAGGGGGATATTCATTTCAACGGCATCAATTTGCGCCAGCAGGGCTTTATCTGGCGTCAACAATGTTTTTGGTGCAGTAGCGAAACACCTGAATTTAACTGGCTTACTCTGCAGGAATTCTTTGATCTCCACTTAAATCTGTACCCCGCCGCCAAAGCAACAGACTTAAATACGCAATTAAATGCATTTGGTTTGCTACCCATGCTCAATCAAACGATAGACACGCTGTCGCTGGGGCAACACAAAAAAATGTATTTAGCTCTGGCGTTATCCTTACCGGTAAAGCTATTGTTAATCGATGAACCCTTTAATGCGCTTGACCTCGATGCAGTTCATTATTTGCGAACGCAATTAAGTGATTCCAAACGACTTGATCAACAATGCATTTTGATGACCAGCCACCTTGATCCTGATTTGCCGTTGGTGGGTGAAATCCACATCGGCAACTAAGGCGAATTGTTGTGCTGCAAATTGCCGCCATACAATCGCGTGGTTGCCAGCGGCGCTTTGTGCGCTTCGTAGGTGTTGTGATTTA
Organism: Cognatundibacterium jejuense; assembly: GCF_014284255.1. Lineage (GTDB taxonomy): Bacteria > Pseudomonadota > Gammaproteobacteria > Burkholderiales > Burkholderiaceae_D > Undibacterium > Undibacterium jejuense. Next base: position 152,812 of record NZ_JACOFV010000006.1, on the reverse strand, counting down.
AACCGCTAAGATATTTTTCGGCGTTCCGTTGGCGAAATCGACAATATTTTGAAAAGCGGCCGAAAAATACAATTCATAACTGTCTTTTTCAACATAACCCAGATGCGGCGTTGCTAAGACGTTTTCACGGCGTAGCAGCGGATGATCGGGCGCTACGGGTTCGGACTCAAATACGTCGATAGCGGCAAAGCCCGGACGGCCCTGATCTAAAGCCTTGAGCAACGCATCTGGCTCAACCAGCTCAGCGCGACTGGTATTGACGAACAAGGCGTCAGTCTTCATGGCTTCCAGATCAGCCTGTTTCACTATGCCGCGGGTTGCATCGTTTAGACGTAGATGCATGGAAATGATGTCGGATTCGGCGAAAAAGGCTTCTTTTGAGCTTGCCGCCTGATAGCCATCCGCCACTGCCTGCGCAAGACTGGCTGGACGCCCCCATATAACCACTTGCATGCCAAACGCTTTGCCGTAGCCTGCGATCAGCTTACCAATTTTGCCGTAGCCCCAGATACCCAAGGTACGCTTTTTAAGCACCCGACCTAATTGATTGTGTTCCGGGCGTATCGACGTTGCCTGCCAGGTTCCTTGCTGCAACAGACTGGCGTAGTTATTCAGACGTCTCGATGCAGCCATAATGAGCGCCCAAGTCAACTCTGCTGGCGCCGTCGGATCACCAATGCCTTCGGCAATCACTATCCCCAATTCTTTGGTCGTTTCTACATCAATATTGCCAGAGACTTTACCTGTTTGCGAAATCAGTTTTAAGTTAGGCAGTTTTTGCAACAATTGGCGCGTCAGACGCGTTCTTTCCCGTATCAATACCAGTGCGTCAAATTGGGCGAGACGAATTGCCAATTGTCCGGCACCCACTGCACGGTTATTAAATACTTTGACCTCATGGTCCTTCAACAGCTGGAAACAGTCCAGTTGCCGCACGACATCCTGGTAATCATCCAAAATGGCAATCTTCATGAAATTTTTCCTTGATCCGGGACGAATAGGTGAAACAGATTCACTTTCACAAATCGTAATACTATGTTAATCATTTTGACGCAAAATTAGCTCGAATCATCACTCGCGTGTACAATTATCTGTTAAGTAGCTTTTTGATTCTTCCGCTTGTTTATCTGACAGGCGCTAGTTGGTATCGGGATCACCGTCCTGATGTCCTATTATCCGACAGAACCGCCGCGATGGTGTAAGCCTTGCTAGAGCTGGGAAATTTTCCACTGTGCTCGCAAATCTACAGCATGCTAACGACGATCCTGCCGTGCCGCTACACCGGTTTTTTTATTGAAATGGCATTGGAGGCAGTATGAATCAACCCATCATGCAGGGCGTGGCAGCATTAAATGCACCCGCTTACGTGAAGCATCAGAAACTGATCAACTGGATCGCGGAAATTGCGGCCCTGACCAAACCTGCAAATATCGTCTGGTGCGACGGTTCGCAAGAAGAATACGATCGTTTATGCGCACAAATGGTCGCCGCTGGCACCATGAAAAAACTCAACGAAGCGAAGCGTCCGAACAGCTATCTGGCATGTTCCGATCCTAGCGACGTGGCGCGTGTTGAAGACCGTACTTACATCTGTTCTGAAAAGAAAGAAGATGCTGGTCCAACCAACAACTGGATGGCGCCTGCAGAAATGCGCGCGACATTAAACCCATTGTTCGACGGCTGCATGCAAGGCCGTACCATGTACGTTGTCCCATTCTCCATGGGTCCACTGGGTTCACCTATCGCGCACATTGGCGTTGAATTGTCTGACTCACCATACGTGGCTGTCAATATGCGCATCATGACGCGTATGGGCAAAGCTGTGTATGACGTATTGGGCACAGACGGTGACTTCGTTCCTTGCGTACACACTGTTGGCGCACCGCTGGCAGCCGGTCAGGCTGACGTTGCATGGCCATGCAACAGCACCAAATACATTGTTCACTACCCAGAAAGCCGCGAAATCTGGTCGTTTGGTTCCGGCTACGGCGGCAACGCTTTGCTCGGTAAAAAATGCTTTGCATTGCGTATCGCGTCCACGATGGGTCGCGACCAAGGCTGGTTGGCTGAACACATGCTGATTCTGGGCGTTGAGTCGCCAGAAGGCAAAAAACACTATGTCGCAGCGGCCTTCCCATCGGCGTGCGGCAAAACTAACTTTGCCATGTTGATTCCGGCGATCAAAGGCTGGAAAGTCACCACCATTGGTGACGATATTGCCTGGATCAAACCAGGTGCTGACGGTCGTTTGTATGCGATCAACCCAGAAGCGGGTTATTTTGGTGTCGCACCAGGTACCAATACCGCAACCAATTCCAACTGCATGGCATCATTGACCTCCAACACCATTTTCACTAACGTCGGTCTGACTGATGATGGTGATGTGTGGTGGGAAGGCATGAGCAAAGAAGCGCCAGCACATCTGATCGACTGGCAAGGTAAAAACTGGACGCCAGAAATCGCTAAAGAAACTGGCCGCAAAGCTGCCCATCCAAACGCGCGTTTCACCGTTGCAGCGACACAAAATCCGGTCATCGACGCGGCATGGGATGATCCTGCTGGCGTGCCTATTTCTGCGTTCATTTTCGGCGGTCGTCGTTCAACCACTGTGCCATTGGTTACCGAAGCGCGGAACTGGGTCGAAGGCGTGTACATGGCAGCGACCATGGGTTCTGAAACCACTGCGGCGGCGGTCGGTCAACAGGGCGTTGTTCGCCGCGATCCATTCGCGATGTTGCCGTTCATGGGTTACAACATGAGCGACTACTTCCAGCATTGGTTAAACATGGGTAAGAAGATTGAATCCATGGGCGCGAAATTGCCCGCCATCTACTGCGTGAACTGGTTCCGTACCGATGACAATGGCAAATTTGTCTGGCCAGGTTTTGGCGACAATATGCGCGTGTTGAAATGGATGCTGGAGCGCATTGAAGGTTCAGCCAACGGCGTTGAAAACGTCTTTGGTGTGACACCGACATTTGCGGATTTGAATTGGGAAGGACTGAACTTCACCGAAGAACAATTCCACACCATCACATCCATCGATAAAGCCGCTTGGCAAACCGAATTGGGCTTGCATACCGAGTTGTTTGAAAAACTCGCGTATCACTTGCCACAAGAACTGGAAGCGACCCGCGTCGCCTTGGAAAAACGCCTGCTGGCTTAATTTCCTTATTCCCTCAAAAAAGCGCGATTCAATCGCGCTTTTTTTATGCCCGAATGAAAACTTCAGTCATTTTTTGCAAGGCGGGTGCAGACCTTTAAATCCTTGCAACAAAAATCACGGCGCTTATGGGGTTGCACTCGCCCTGCTATCCGTCATTTTTGCGTAACTCTTGTTGTTGGTATATGATGCAAATACGACATCAGATAACTTCGAAAGAACGTATGCCGGCATTGTTCAACAACTTGCGACGACCACTTCTTTTGCTTGTTTTCGGATTTCAGTTCGGGATGTCCCACGCTACTGAGATCTTACAAATTTATGTACCTGATGTGGAGCGGCCATCGAGATTAATGGCAGAAAAAATATTGACGCAGGCTTTTAATACCATGCATGTCAATGTCAGTTTCGTCCCGCTTCCCGGCCTGCGTATGCAAGTGATGTGGAGAGAAGGGAAACTGGATGGAAATGCAGTCCGGGCACTATCGACGGATCTCGTTAACGGCGTCAAAGTCGATTTTCCTGTCGCCTACGAAGAAGCGGTGGTATATACCATCAACAAAAAATTCACGCCAAATGGTTATGATAGCTTGCGACCGTATCGTGTCGGTTATATCGCTGGCACGGCCTACTTTGAAGAGCGTCTTAAAAATACACCGGAGCGCGAGTCAGCACCATCGATTGAATCCTTATTTAAAAAACTCGAAGTAGGTCGTTCAGACATCGTAGTCGAGTCACGTTTTAGTGCTTGCGTCCTGAAAAAATTAGGGATTCAGGATGTTGTTATCTTAGAACCTGCGCTAGAACGTCGCCCCATTTACACCTATCTGCACGTGCGACATAAAGATTTGATTCCAGAATTGGAAAGTACTTTAAAAGCAATGGAAGACGACGGTAGCATCAAAAAGCTTCAAGACGAGGCAATTACTGAATATCGCCAAAAATGTCCTGCTTAGTAAGTGATCTGGTTGAATCAAATCGCTACTGACTTGTTTTCAACGAATACAGATATAAAAAAACCGCGAACCTGAGCAGGGCGCGGTTTTTTTATGAGTGACAAACAAATCAGCGGAAATACGGTGCATGCGGTGGCGCACGTTTCGCCAGACTACTATTGAGGGTGACGACAGCTATATCTCCTGATTTAGCATCTACTTTAACGCTTCGCTTACTGAATAACTTAAACGCTGGCTTGCTTAAATAAGCGAGAGGAAACGCGATTGGCCATGTCGTCAGCCACGCTTCCATCCAAGTGGCAAAGAATTCATTGTCAAAGCCTATCCACACTAAGCGCAAAAAGGCCGTCACAAACAAAGTAATCAGACCGGTACTCAACAAACTCGGCATCATCGACGCCAGGCTGCGGGAACCGGCGATCAAACGTGGAGTTTTGTCAAATTGACGCGCGGAATACGCAGAGGGCGTTTTATCGCTGTACACTGATAAATGCTGCATTGCAAAATCCTCTTTTTTGGACTGATAAATGTTGTTACTTAATTTTTGCTTCGTGTTGGCTTCGTGGGGGCTTAACCGCGAGCAGCTAAAGCGCGCAGTTCAGCAGCCATATTTGGCGAACTACGGTCAAAATCGTTTGCGATACGGCGAATGGTCAGCGCATTACGCAAGTTACGGATGGCAGTTTTTTCTTCGCGTGTTTTCTTTGGTGCGACGATCAGCTTCAATGCTTGTGCAATACCGGTCAGCAACGGTTTAAACACAACAAACATGGAGGCAAACAGGCCAAGGCCGAGTAATGGACGAACTGAGGCCACGATAGAACTGATCGCGACTTCTGCCATAGGGACAGCTGCGGTAGCTGGAAAAGCAATATTGAGGAAACTCATGATGATCTCTACGATGATTTTTGGTTGATGAGAGCATCATATTGCATTGCAACATATAATTCTAATTTCCATTTCCTATAATTAATATATCGTTTGTGAATAATTGCTCTTAACAATATCAACGGAGACAAGCAATATGAATTTTCTGACTCTGGATTTGAATTTATTACGGGTCTTTGATGCCGTGATGATTGAACAAAATCTCACACGGGCTGCGGATAAACTCGCCATGACCCAGCCAGCGGTCTCGAATGCTTTAAAACGCTTGCGTTATTCACTCGATGACGAATTATTAATACGTACGGCGTATGGAGTTAAACCGACGCCACGTGCTGAAATTTTATGGCCAACGATACGGGAGGCACTCGCCAAGCTCGAAGCAGCAATGGCGCCTGGCACGTTTGATGCTTCTAAAGCACAAGTAACCTTCCGCATGGCCATGGCGGATGCGACCGCAGCATTGTGGATGCCGACCCTGGTTGGTGCGATTCAAAATGAAGCACCAGGCGTCAATGTACGCATGGTGCCCCTGACGACGCGTGAACCACGTCCTATGCTATTGCGCGGCGATATCGATATTGCCGTGGGGTTTTTCCCCGGGGTGGTGGCGCAATTGTCTGGCGGACAAGCAGCAGGTACCAGTGCGATCCGGCATGAACGCTTATATACAGGTCATTATGTGTGCGTGATGCGGCAGGGTCATCCTCTTGCCAGCTCCAAACTCAGTCTTGATGATTATTGCTCGGCCAAACATTTGCTGGTCAGTTTTTCCGGCCGGGCACACGGGCTAATCGACGAAGTTTTGGAAAAAATGGGACGTGAACGCCATATTCTGCTGACGATTAATCAGTTCTTTACTGCCGGTAGGGTAGTAGCACATTCTGATTTGTTGACGGTACTACCACGCCACCTTATTTCAGCCACGGGCATGACCGACGCACTGGTTTGGAAAGAATTACCTTTCGATACACCTGAAGTGCATGTAGATATGCTGTGGCATGAACGCGATAGCCGCAATCCCGCGCATCAATGGTTGCGTAACAATTTGACCAATATGACACATTCAGACCTGGTGCCGGAGCTTGAACGGGAAGTAGAAATCGGTCATTAAGGTTATTTCCGATATCGCCTAAATTGCTTTGTGTCAATCCAGAGCTGTTTTGTTACAAGAATATATATTTGCATTGTTGCTATACAAAAAGAAAATTGATAATCTGTCTGTAAATTTAACAATTTATTACAATTTTCTTTTTTCACGACTAATGCGAAATCTTCAGGACCAGCGACAAGGTCCTTAATGCATCTTTGCGCTAGTTTGTTTCTTGTGATTTCAACACCATCGCGGGCGACGAGCGTCCTTGATTGACACAAAAAAATGCATTTTTCCTCTTCACGGCATTGGTTAATTTGCATATTAAGTCTGTCATTTTTCCTGTTCAAAGGAATGACAGCGCAAGCTGCTGCGTTACAGATTGGTCAGGATACAGGCAAGCTTGCGCTGCAATCACGATTTGAGGTATTCGAGGATAAGTCTGGAAAGCTAGAACTATCGGACCTGCTGCAACCAGCTATCAAACAACAATTTACGCCATTAGCAGGTAATCTCAGTGCTGAATACTCGCCTTCGGCGTATTGGCTAAAGTTAGAATTGCAGAGAGAGAATAGCACCGCGCAAAAAGACTGGCTGGTTGAAATGATACCGGTCATGCTTGATGATATTCGTATGTTTCAACTGCATGCGAATGGAGAAATTGAGGTACACAAAGCCGGTGACCACCTTCCGTTTTCACAACTAGAAATCCAACATCATTATCCACTGTTTCAAATTCACATCGACGATACTGCAATTCACACCTTGTACTTTCGCATACAAAGTACCAGCTCCGTATTCTTTCGCGCAACTTTATACGATCAAAAAACCTTCAGCGAAGCATCCAATTTTCTGTCTAGTCTGATTGGAATTTTTTACGGCATTATGTTGGCGATGATCATCTACAACAGCTTGTTAATGGTCAGCTATCGCGATATCTCTATGTTCCATTATCTGATGTTATCGATCAGTACGCTGATTGCGAGCATGAGCGTCAATGGGCACATAGGTTTGTACTTCGCACCGGATTGGCCATGGCTGGTTGATATTTTGCCAAACGTGATGCCAAGACTCATCGTGCTGAGTTCGTCGATGTTTATGTGCAGTTTTTTGAAGCTGAAAACGACGTTCTCACTTGCCAATAAAGTGTTCAGGTTCGTGCAACTGAATATTGTGTTATTTCTGGTGTTGACGTTAGCTGGACATCAGCCAGAGCTGGCGCGTGTCGGTCAATATTTGGGATTGGTTCAAATTTGTCTGTTTTTTCCAGCTTCTCTGGTGGTTGCCCTACGTGGATATACACCAGGATATATTGTGCTATTAGCCTCCACGGCATGGATCTCCGGCACGATACTAATCCCATTACGCAATTTAGGCTTCATCGAATCGAGCTGGCTAAGCGACTTTGGGTTTCAGATCGGCGCTGCAATTGAAGTGATTCTGTTAGCCCTGGCGCAGGCCTACAAAATCAGCCTGATCAGAGCTGAAAATGTTCGCGTTCAAAAGCAATTGCTCAAAGTCTCGCAACAAGCAGAATATGAACTGGAGGCCAAAGTCAGATTGCGCACCAATGAATTAAATGAGGTTGTTCAACGTTTAAAGAAAACCGATAAAGAGAAAAACGACTTTCTCAGCATCGCTGCGCACGATTTAAAAAGCCCATTGACCAGCATCATTGGCATGAGTGAGTTATTGCTGCAAATGTATCACCGTATTCCCAAAGAGCAGCAGCAGAATTATCTGAGCCGAATTAATGCCAGTGGCAAACGCATGATGCATATTGTCACCAATTTACTCGATGTTAATGCGATGGAAAGTGGCGATCTGCATTTACACAAAACCGAACTTGATCTGGGAAAATTACTGAACGACATCGCGCTACAGTACGAAGAAATGCTCAAAGCCAAGGACCTGACAGCAATTATTCATGTTGAAGAATCAGTGATCGTTTCAGCTGATATCAATGCCATGACGCGTATTATGGATAACTTAATTTCTAATGCGATCAAATTTTCCCCAGCAGGAAAATTTATCTGGCTTACAGTCAGTCAACATGAGGGAACGGGTCGATTTGAAGTGCGCGACCAAGGACCAGGTTTATCGGTCAAGGATCAACAGTCGCTGTTCACCAAATTCTCAAAACTATCTGCAGTACCAACGGCGGGTGAACATTCCAGCGGTCTTGGTTTATCGATCGTCAAAAAGTTAATCGAAGCACAAAATGGTGTAGTCAATTGCGTCAGTGAAGTGGGGGAAGGGGCAAGTTTCAGCATCGATTTACCTCTGGATATGCACGCCAGACAGCAGCCCATCGCTGTGGCTGCTTAGTGCAGATAAGGATTAAGAAAATTCAACACATACATCGGTATATCGATTTAGATTTACAATCACACCTCATTCCAAACAAACCTTCATTTAATTATGTTCACAGGCATCGTACAAGGTGTGGCTCGTATTGCTGAAATCAGTGATAAAACGGGCTTACGCACATTCAATATCGCGTTTCCAGAAGGCTTCTGTAAAGACCTTGAAATCGGCGCCAGTGTTGCCGTCGACGGCGTATGTCTCACAGTGACGCAGTTGCATGGCGACGATGCAGCTGACTTCGATGTCATGCAGCAAAGCCTCAATATCACTACTTTGGGTAAGTACAAAGTCGATAGTAATATCAACGTCGAACGTGCCGCAAAAGATGGCGCAGAAATCGGCGGCCACCCCTTATCCGGCCATGTTGACTTCACTGCCCATCTGGGAGCAATACGTGAGCTCGAAAACAATTACGTGTTGCGCATTCAGGTTCCGCCAGAATGGCTGCGTTATATTTTTGCCAAAGGCTACATTGCAATCAATGGTGCGAGCCTGACAGTGGCGGAAGTCAATCGGGAAGAAAACTGGTTTGAAGTCTGGCTAATTCCTGAAACTTTACGCATGACAGTATTTGCAGAAAAGACCGTCGGTTCTGCGCTGAATATTGAAATCGAACGCAGTACACAAGTAATCGTTGATACGGTGCGCAATATGTTGAGTGAAACCTTAGGACCTTTATTGCCAGCCCTTGATGCGCTACTCAAACAACAGGGTATATCCAGCGATAATTTGTTGTCAGCTGCAAATTCTGTTTTAAAGAAATAAGCTACTTGTAAAGTATATAAAGTAAAAAAAATGGTGGGTGCAACCCGCCAAATCATACTTCCCTCGCTGTGATTGTGATTGTGATTGTGATTGCTGAAATTTTGCGGTTTTCATCCGCCCCAGGCAATCACGTCAACTTCATTTTTTCTCCATAATTCTCATGCAAAATTTGTCTGCTCGTTTTCAACCATAGAATGAAGAGGATAATGATGAACAGCAAATCTTTGATCAGAATGATGTGGGCGTGTTGCTTAATCACTGGCACTATCACCAATAGCGCCAGTGCTCAATCCACCGACCAAAAACCACCTGCACAGCAAGAGGGTGAGCATGGTCCAAGGCGTGAACCTCCGCCGCAAGCCTATGAGGATTGCAAAGGAAAAAAAGAAGGCGATATCGTGCAGATCACTACGCCGCATGGAGGAAAAATTTCGGCAACTTGCACAACATCTGCGAAAGGCTTATTTGCGCGTCCTGAACGACCTCCGCGTCGCGATGGCGAGCCGCAAGATGGCCCGCCACCCAAAAAATAAGAGCATAAATCAAGTCTTGCTGCATTTCGCGGTAAGACTTGATTGCCAACATCACCGAACCGGTATGGCGCGAATTGATCTTCGCAGTAATCTTCATTAATAATGCTATTCCGCTGGTACCTGACCAAGCTCAATTAAAACTTCATGGGCTGAACGAAACGCATCAATTGCTAACGGCATACCGCAATAGACGCTTGCATGCAACAAAACTTCTTGTATCTCTTTCATACTGGCGCCATTATTAATTGCGCCACGAACATGACCTTTGATTTCATGGGCGCGGCCAAGTGCAGTGAGCATAGAAATTGTAATCAGGCTGCGTGTTTTTAATTCCAGTTCGCCGCGACACCATACTGTACCCCAGGCATTACGCGTTACAAATTCTTGTAATGGCGCAGTGAATGCATCGACGTTGCTGAAAGCCTTTTCAACAAAAGCATCACCCATGACTTTGGTGCGGATTTGCAAACCATTTTGAAACTGTTGATCCATTTATTCCTGCTTTCAATGAGATTTATAGAATGAAAAAGAATCTGAGCAAAAAATTTATACCAGATATCTATTGACATATAAAGTTACATAAAGATATATTCAATTCTGCGTACTCTTAGTAGTTCTGGTAGTTCTGGTGGTTCTAGTACTTTTAGTTTTTTTATTTTATATGTGGCGAGACTGAATTCAGCAAACTGGTAGTTAGATTACGTTAGAAAAGGGAACAACAATGTCTTTTCTTGAATCAAGCGACACACAGTTACCATCTTGGAAGGTGCTTATCGTCGACGATGAGCCTGATATCCATGCCGTTACCAAATTGACGCTCAGCCGATTTAAACTCGACCAACGTTCTTTGGCATTTTTACATGCCTATAGCGGCGCCGAGGCCAAACAAATTCTTGGTTCAGAAAGTGATATTGCTTTGGTCTTTCTTGACGTTGTCATGGAGACCGATGATGCGGGTTTGGAAGTAGCACGTTGGATGCGCCAAGATGCGGGCAATCATTTCACCCGAATAGTCTTACGCACAGGTCAACCCGGACAAGCACCCGAAGAAAGCGTGATCGTTGAATACGATATTAACGATTACAAAGAAAAAACGGAACTCGATCGCAAAAAATTATTTACCACTACATTTGCATCGCTACGAGCATACCGGGACATTATGCAGGTCGAAGAAGCACGACGCTTTCAGGCGAGTTATCGCGCTGGTCTCGAACGCGTCATTGATGCGTCAAGCCACATTTTTAAACTAAGAAATTTAACTGACTTTGCCAATGGATTATTGCAACAAGTGGTTGCTTTATTGCAGTTAGAAAATAGCATGTTAGTGCGTCTGCGCGGAGCGTCAGGTATTTCTGACGAAAACAAATATGAAGTGCTGGCGAAGATCGGTGATTTAAACAACGAAGATCAAATATTCACTCCGGCATTACTTGAGAAATTAAATCAGACTTGCGCCAATCGTATCTCCCATTTGTTTGGGGATACCTACGTAGGATATTTTCCAAACAGTAGCGGAAAAACCTCCTTATTTATCCTGCAAGGCGTCCAAAATGTTTCTGATATTGACATCAAATTATTGGAAGTTTTTTCCTCAGGTGTTGCTATTGCTTTTGACAATATATTGCTCAATCAGGAGATCACCGATACCCAAAGCGAATTGATTATGCGGCTGGGTGACGTGGTGGAATCTCGCTCCCATGAAGCAGGAAACCATGTGCGCCGGATGTCTGAAATATGCTATTTAATTGCGATCGCTTCTGGGATGAATAAGGCTGAAGCCGACATACTTAAACAAGCTGCGCCTATGCATGACATAGGAAAAATTGCGACGCCTGATTCCGTATTACTCAAACCAGGAAAACTCGATAGTGATGAATGGGAAATAATGAGACAACACCCTGGTGTGGGCATGTCTATATTGGATGGTTCACAAAGACCGATATTGCGTGCCTCGGCCATTATCTCCCATCAGCATCACGAAAAATTTGATGGTAGTGGTTATCCACAGGGTTTAAAAGGTGAAGAAATTCATCCGTTTGCACGGATCGTCGCCGTGGCAGATGTCTTCGATGCGCTCATACAAAAACGTTGCTACAAACCTGCATGGCCGGTCGAGGAGGTACTGGCACATTTGCGGCAAATCGCTGGAACGCATCTGGATCCGAGGTTTGTCGACACGCTGATTAACAATGTTGATCAGGCACTGATTTTTAACGAACGTTACCCAGGTTAAACACCGTGTGTCAATTCAGTCAGAATTTATAGCAGCGATATTAGGGTGAATAATTCGATGTAGCGGAAACTTCATGTGATACTGCAATCCTTGACCTGGCTCACTCTTTACTTTGACCTGACCAGCAAGTGGCCCGGTTACGAGATTATAAACAATATGTGCGCCTAAGCCACTTCCCCCATTGCCCCGCTTGGTCGTATAAAAAGGCTCAAAAAGCTTTTCCAGTTCAGCACTCGTCATCCCTTTTCCATCGTCGCGATAATGCAACACGACGTGTCCTTGACTCTCGTCGTCGAGCTCAACATGAATTTGCATTTTCCCTTTATCTGCGCCCTCAAAACCATGTAATAAAGAATTGGTGATCAGATTGGTGACGATTTGAGAAATAGCACCGGGATAGGTTTTCATTTTGATGCCCTTCGGGCATTCCAAACTGACTTCGAATTTTTTCCCCTTTAATTTTGGTTGAAGAGAAAATAAGACTTCCTCCAGATATTGATGCATATCGAACTCGCGTATGCTTTCCGAAGACTGATCTACGGCGACTTGCTTAAAACTTTTCACCAAATCCGCACCACGCTGAATGTTGGTGGTGGTGATACGTAAAGCCTGATCGAGAACACTTAAAAAGTCGGTCAGTCCATCTTTCTTTAAATTACCCTCCGCAAAATCTTTTTTGATGCAACTCAATTCTTCCACCATGTGACTAGTGGCGGTAACACATATACCTAAAGGAGTATTAATTTCATGCGCAACCCCTGCGACAAGACGTCCTAACGACGCTAGTTTTTCCTGACCAATTAATTCTGCTTGCGCGGTTTTGAGGTTCTCTAGCGCCAAATTAAGTTTATTGTTTTTTTGTTCCAGTTCTAATTTAGCCTGGCGCACTTCTTCATCTGCCGTAATACGCGCAAAAGCGGCAGCAACGTGATTAGCAACAAAGGCAATCAACTCCAGATCAGCCTGTGTATAAGTTAAAGTAGGTTGATAACTTTGAATAATGATCACACCATATAAACGGTCATCAGCAAACAGGGGGGCGCCGATCCAGCTGTAGGTTGATACATTTCCTAAAACTTGAATTTCGCCACGTTGAATTAACTCACTCAGCGTAGTTTGATTAATGAGCTGCGCTTGTTTCTTACGAACGACATAAGAGGTCATTCCAGCACCAAGTGGAAAACGGCTACCTGTCGCATCATCATCAATTTCATCGACAAAATATTCAACACTAAATTCCTGCGTATCTTCATGAAAAAGAGCGACGACGAAATTGGGAACCGCCATCAGCTCCTGGAGAATTTGGTGTAGGCGCGAAAATTTTCTGTCTTCAGCGGAAGCAAAGACCGATAATTCAGCAATTTGATACAGTGCTCTTTGCAAAGATTCTGCTTTACGACGTTCCTCAACCTGATGCTCTAACATAGCCGTACGTTGCTTCACCGCTTGCTCTAAGCGATCAACACTCATTAGGTTTTGCAGAGCGGTGGATACGTGTCCGGCAATCAATCCAAACAGATCCTGATCTTCTTCAGTATAGATATGATGTTTATCATAAATTTGAATCGCCATGGCGCCAAGTGCCCTGCGCTGTTGATCCAATAAGGGATGACCCATCCAATATTGAGCGCGCGTGCCATTTCCCCATTCCCGGTTTTCTCGTTCACGGGCTTCATCGTCAGCAGCGGTCATAAACTGTGGCTGACGATTTAAAATGACCCAGGCAGTAGGAGATTCTTCAGGACTGGCTAAAGTGAAGCTTTGCGAGGCGTCAGGAAAGGTGTCAACTTCGTCAACACGATATACAAAACGCAAACTGTTTTGCGCCTCATCGTAGATTGCAACATAAAAATTAGCCGCATACATGAGGCGGCTAATTGATTGATGAACAGATTGCAGAAAATCACCGATGTCGTTGCAGGACGCAGATATCCGGCTGATTTCTAACACAACATCTTGCACAGCTTCTAATCTCTTCAGGCGTTCCATAGGAGATTCCTATCTGAATTTGCTGACAAATTTTCTGCTCTACGTGTTCTCGATTTAATGCTATGTTTGTGTACTTTAGCCTATTTTTTTACTTAATAGGCAGGCAACTAGTATTTTTGACTTCTTCCATTACAGCATAAGTGTGTGTTTCACGCACACCATTAAGCTGCAATAAAGACTTACCCAAGAAATCGCGATAAGCATTCATGTCTTTGACACGTGCTTTGACCAGATAATCAAAGCCACCAGCAACCATATGGCATTCCAGAACCTCGGGAATGGCTTGCACTCCGCGGCGGAACGCATCGAAAACGTCTGGCGTGGTGCGATCTAAAACTACTTCGATAAACACTAACAAAGCCACATCAAGCAAATGTGGATTAAGTTGCGCTGTATAACCAAGAATGTAACCTGACTCTTGCAGCTTACGCACGCGTTCGAGACAGGCGGCTGGCGACAAGTTAACGCGGGTCGCCAGTTCTACATTGCTGATACGGCCATCATTTTGTAATTCGGCCAGAATTCTTTTACTGATTTTGTCGAGCATAAGAAGTCAAAAATCGTCAAGTGAGGGGTTAATAATATTCGGTATTATTTTCTCACAAAAAAGAAAATTTCGATATATGTTCTCAATACCAGAATTAATCCTCAAAGAGCATCTATACAATGAAATCATATTTGTTTTGATTATTTTTATATGATTGCGACCACTGTGCCTACTACTTCCATCCCATTTTCCGCGCTCCAATCTGAGCTTTTACCACCTGCGAGCCCATTGAGAGCAGCTATTACGCAAGTTTACCGCCGAAATGAAGTTGACGCAGTGCAATGGTTACTTTCGCAAGTCGACCCGCATGACAATTTACAGAAAGATGTTGCACAACTCGCACACCAATTAGTCAGTGCGGTACGTGAGCAGCGTACTCGCGCCTCCGGCGTGGATGCCTTAATGCACGAGTTTTCGCTTTCTTCAGAAGAAGGTGTCGCGTTAATGTGTCTGGCAGAAGCCTTGCTGCGCATTCCGGATCATCAAACAGCTGATCGTTTAATCGCCGATAAAATTAGTAAGGGCGATTGGGCCAAGCATCTGGGAGAATCTCCGTCTTTATTTGTGAATGCTGCCACCTGGGGCTTATTGGTGACGGGTAAATTAGTCAGCACCAATAGCGAAACCGGGCTTGGTGCCGCCTTGACCCGCCTGATAGCCAAAGGTGGCGAACCACTGATCCGTAAAGGCGTGGATTTGGCGATGCGTATGCTTGGCAATCAATTCGTGACCGGCCAAACGATTGAAGAAGCAATCAAAAATAGTCAGGACAATGAAAAGCGCGGCTATCGTTATTCTTACGATATGTTGGGTGAGGCGGCACTGACCGCCAAAGATGCAGCGTTTTATTACAACTCGTATGAAACCGCGATCCATGCTATCGGCAAGGCGTCAAATGGTCGTGGCATTAAAGATGGTCCAGGTATTTCCGTCAAACTGTCGGCTTTGCATCCGCGTTATTCGCGTGCACAACGTGACCGCACAATGACGGAGTTACTGCCTTTATTGAAAAAATTACTGGTACTTGCCAAGCAATACAATATCGGTCTCAATATCGATGCAGAAGAAACCGACCGTCTGGAACTTTCGCTCGATCTGATGGAAGCACTCGCATTTGATCCTGATCTGAAAGGTTTTGAAGGTCTGGGCTTTGTGGTGCAGGGCTATCAAAAGCGTTGCCCATTCGTAATCGATTATCTGATTGATCTGGCACGTCGTAGCGGTAGCAAGTTTATGGTGCGTCTGGTGAAAGGTGCTTATTGGGATGCAGAAATCAAACGTGCTCAAGTCGATGGCATGAGTGATTTTCCCGTCTATACCCGCAAGGTATACACCGACTTGTCCTATCTGACCTGTGCACAAAAATTATTGGGCGCCACCGATGTGATTTATCCACAGTTCGCTACCCATAATGCACTGACCTTGTCGACCATTTATACCTGGGCTAAACAAGCAGGTGTGACCGACTATGAATTCCAATGCCTGCATGGTATGGGCGAAACTTTATACGATCAGGTGGTAGGAAAAGACAAGTTGAATAAGCCTTGCCGTATTTATGCACCCGTGGGCTCTCATCAGACTTTGCTTGCCTATCTGGTTCGTCGCTTATTAGAGAACGGTGCAAACTCATCCTTCGTCAATCAAATTGTCGATGAAAGCGTATCGATTGATACCCTGATCGCTGATCCGATCAAAGTGGCACGTGAACTCGGCGGCAAACCACATGCTGGTATTTCTGCGCCAGCAGATTTATTTGGGAAAGAACGTAAAAATTCTGCCGGTCTGGATTTTTCCAATGAAATCACTTTACAAGAAATTTCTACCCATTTCGCCCAATCTGCACAGCAAAAAATTACCGCAACTTCATTGTTAGCAGGTGAGATTAGTATCGGCGCGAGCCACCCTGTATTAAATCCAGCAAATCAATCCGATGTAGTTGGCGAAGTAATGGAAGCTAATACGCAGGACGTTCAAAATGCGCTTCATTCGGCACAACATTTTGCATTAGAGTGGCAAGCAACCGCACCTGTAACTCGTGCGTCTTATCTGAAAAAAGCGGCCGATTTACTGGAATCACAAACCATGGATTTCATGGCTCTGGCTATCCGTGAGGCAGGAAAATCCTTACCAAATGCGCTAGCGGAAGTCAGAGAAGCGGTCGACTTTTTGCGCTATTACGCCGCGCAAGTAGAAGCACAGGTGAATATCCAGGCATTGGGTCCTGTCGTGTGTATCAGCCCATGGAATTTCCCGCTGGCGATTTTTATTGGTGAAGTGAGTGCCGCTTTGGCTGCAGGTAATGTGGTACTGGCCAAACCTGCTGAACAAACGCCATTGATCGCATTCAAGGCGATACAGTTATTGCATCTAGGGGGCGTACCGCGTGCTGCTGTCCAGTTTTTGCCTGGCACAGGTGAGGTCGTTGGCGCACAGCTGGTGGCTGATGCACGTGTCAAGGGCGTTATTTTTACGGGTTCTACGGAAGTTGCTCAGATCATCAATCGGACTTTGACAAAACGTGCGATCGCTGAAGGCATTGATATTCCATTGATCGCCGAAACTGGCGGTCAGAACGCAATGATTGTTGATAGTAGCGCGTTACCAGAACAAGTTGTCAATGACGTCTTATCTTCAGCATTTGATAGTGCTGGTCAGCGTTGTTCTGCTTTGCGTATTTTGTGTCTGCAAGAAGACATCGCCGACAAGACTATAGAAATGTTGCACGGCGCAATGCAAGAATTGCGCGTGGGCCAGCCCGACCGTCTGGTTACTGATATCGGCCCGGTGATTGATGCTGAAGCACAAAGCAATTTGCAAAAGCACATCGACTACATGCGTGACAAAGCAAAAGCCTTCTACTCCTTGGACTTAGCAGCATCTTGCCGCCAGGGTACGTTTGTGGCACCAACTGTCATGGAGATCGCGAATCTGGCTGAGTTGAAAAAAGAAGTCTTCGGTCCGGTGTTGCACATCCTGCGTTTCAAACGTGATCAGTTGCCAAATCTGATTGATCAGATCAATGGCACGGGTTTTGGTCTGACTTTAGGCATTCATTCTCGTATTGATGAAACCATCAACTTCATCACTAGCCTCGCCCATGTAGGCAATATCTATGTGAACCGCAATATCGTTGGTGCGGTGGTTGGGGTGCAACCATTTGGTGGCGAAGGCAAATCCGGTACTGGTCCTAAAGCTGGTGGTCCGCTGTACCTGAAACGTTTGCAACGTACACCACACATTGGCCTGGGTGGACATACCGTATATGAACGTCAGGCGCCAACGCCACTAGATGCAATGTTGGTATGGGCGAAAGCGAATGGCTTGAACAACCTTGCCGTGTTAGGCGAACAATATATTCATCACAGTCCATACAAGGTAACCCAGGTTTTACCAGGGCCTACCGGTGAAAGAAATACTTTGTCTTTTGCGCCGCGCGGTCAGGTTTTCTGTGCTGCTACTAGCTTAGCTTGTTTGTTAAATCAATTAGCTGCAACACTGGCGACTGGCAACACGGCTGTGATGACTTTGCAATCAGCAGCTTTGCTGCCGGCGAATTTCCCGGCGGAGTTACGTAGCCAGATTCACACTGCCGAAGCAAAAGAGTGTGATGCGCAAATCGCGCTGGTTGAAGGCGCATTGCTCAATGCGTATAAATCGATGTTTGCAGAACGTGATGGCGCTATCGTTTCCGTGATCGAAACCCACGACAACGTCGAGATACCATTGTGGCGCCTGGTCGCTGAGCGCGCTTTATGCGTCAATACAACCGCAGCTGGTGGCAATGCGAGTTTGATGAGTATGGCAAGTTAAACTTCTTCCTATGCTGATTCTGTGTTGCTCGTAACGATGCGGAATCAAACAAAAAGCCCGGCAAAGTTATTTTTGTCGGGCTTTTTTGTGTCACGAACCAATGTAGCGGCAAAAAGAAGGTTCATTGATTTTATTTATTAAAAATACAATTTTTTATTAAAAAGTTTTCTTTTTAATAAAAATTTAAAAATAATCATCTCTTTTTTTGCGCCCTACGACAAAAAGCTCAAGAGGCGTTGTTTTTTTTGAGAGGATTTCCTCTAGAATTGCTCTATTGGCTATTCACTCCTATTGTCGGGTGAGATACTAATTAACGAGTTTTAGGACGACCGTTCCATTACTTGCAAATAATTCTACTAAGGAGACAAAAAAATGCGTCAAATCAATTTGACCCTGGGCTTGCTCACAGCCGCCCTGTTGAGCGCCTGTGGCGGCGGTGGATCTGCCGGCCCAACAGTTAGTACCAGCACAGCACGCGGTGTGCTGGTCGCAAACCCACCAAATCTGGTACCAATTCCACAAGCAAATGGCACAGCCGTTCCACAACTGGATCCAGTTACATTTGCAGCGATGTTAAATGCAGCACAACCTGGTCTGACTCAAATTACGGGTACACCAGTTTGCTCCATTTCTACGTATTACATGAAGTACAACACCGTTGGTAGCAAAGGCGAACCAGCTACAGCTACTGGTGCTATTTTTGTTCCTTCTGGCTCTGCCGCACAATGCGCAGGTCCACGCCCAGTGGTAGTTTACGCACATGGAACAACAGTAACTAAATCATTCAATATGGCTAACTTGCAATCAAATCAAGAAGCCGTTCTGGTTGCTGCTACTTTTGCTGCGCAAGGTTACATCGTTGTTGCACCAAACTATGCCGGCTACGATTTGTCTTCCTTGCCATATACTGGTTATTTGGATGCCTCACAGCAATCCAATGACGTCATCGATAGTTTGCGCGCTGCACGCCAGGCTTTCCCAAATATTGGTGCTCAAGATTCTGGTAAATTGTTCCTGACTGGTTATTCCCAAGGTGGTTACGTTGCTTTGGCGACGCAACAATCGATGCAAAATAACTATTCAAGCGAATTTAAAGTAACAGCGTTGGCAGGTGGTTCTGGTCCATACGCGACATCTGCACTGGCTGACGCAATTTTTGCTCAACAGCCAAACTTAGGTGGAACTGCTTTCTTGCCGTTGATTACCAATGCATGGCAAGCACACTATGGCAATATCTATGGCGCTGGTGGCGATGCTTCCAATATCTATGCAGCACCATACGCGGCAACAATACAATCTTTGATTCCTGGTAACTACGCAAGCATCACTGATTTGTATACGTCAGGTGCTTTACCTGCGACAGCAATGTTTTCGTCTACTTATGGTGGAGTTATTGGTCAAGTTACTTACGGTGGCCAATTACCAGCGCAGTTAGCACCATTCTATGGTTCAGGTAATTTGGTTTCAGACACGTTTGCTCTTGGATTTTTGCAAGATATCAAAGCTAATCCTTGTACAACGATGACAACGCCAGCAACTCCGTTGAACTGCAAACCTGCAAATACAGTCAGACAAGCAGCGATCGCAAATGATTTGCGTACCCTGCCAGTACCAACCGTTCCTGTTCTGCTGTGCGGTGGTAAGAATGATCCAACAGTATTCTTCGCAAGTACTCAAGCTGAACAAGCTTTCTTGGCAGGGAATGGTTTTGGTGCTCCTTACTTAAGTGTACTTGACGTTGATTCATCTCCTACCAGCGCTGCAGATCCATTTGCGGCGGCTAAAGTCGGATTTGCAACTGCCAAAGCTAAAGTAGCTGCTGCTGCTACTGCTGCCGGTCAGACACCAGCACAAGTTCAAGCAACAGTGCTTAGCCAATACCACGGCGCATTGGTTCCACCGTTCTGCAATGCTGCGGCTGCAGGTTTCTTCCAACAATTTGCGAAGTAATTAGGAGACGCAATCATGAAAAAAATACATATCGCATTGTGTGCTATTTTGGGTTTAAGTTCTTTGTCGGCAGTAGCTGAAGACAAAAATCTGGTTGCTGCAGGTTTTGGTTATATTGCGGTTAATTCCAGTTCACCAGACTTTGCATCGAACGGCCCGGCATTTTTGACGCCACAACCAGCGGGTTTGACAGTTGGTAGCGCATCGACCTTGTTGTTTGGTTTTTCCCACATGGTCAGTGACCATTGGGCCGTTGCGCTTGCTGGCGGAATCCCACCAAAGCACGATATTTTTGGTCGTGGCAACTTAGCGCCATTTGGTGTGATTACAACTGTAAAACAGTTTGCGCCAACGGTATTTGCTAATTACCATTTCAATGAAAGCGGTTCAAAGTTCCGTCCATTCGTTGGCCTGGGTATTAACTATACGAAGTTTTATGACATTACGTCTCAACCAGCAGGAAATCTTGCTTCTGGTGGCCCAACTAGCGTAACGCTTTCTTCATATACAGGCTTGGCGGCAACTATTGGTATGAACTATAAAATCGCCGACCATTGGTACATCAATGCCAATATCGCTGCTGCGGACGTTAGCACTGATATGGTCGCGACGACTGGTAGTATTCAACGTACTACACACGTTAAGCTGAATCCTATTTTGTATTCAGCAGGCATTGCTTATAGCTTCTGATAACGTGCATTATTAGCGGTATTGAACAAAAAAAAACGGGGTTCTTCGAACCTCGTTTTTTTTTATGCATTTGATTTATGATTGTTATGCCAGTTTGTAAACTGCACTATGGTTTGCGGCACGTGGGTATAAGAAACGACGCGCCCATGTTTTATGAGCAGTATGAACATAATAAGGACCTTCAGTTGATATCGCTAGTTACTGCAATTGCAATTTTGTTGATCGGCTTTTCTCTTTGTAGCTCTGTGCTGTTAGCCATCACGCATTTTAATAAAAAGCACTATCAGGATTTAGTGTTTTCGCGCTATATAGGATTGGTTTTACTTGCTGGCCTGTGCGGTTTGCAAGTCACGCATTTTTTCTGGCTTTATGCAGATCTGAATTGGGTATCGGAGAAGGGCTACAACGTTCTGCTGTTTATTATTGCCCCAGCGTTTTTTCTATTTAGCAAACCAATTTTACTCAAAAATACTCGACAAAACCCTAAACTGATCGATGTAATACATTTGCTACCAATTGCCGTCTCACCGTTATTGGCTTCATGGTTAGCGCTTCCTATTGCATTTCTGTTGGGAGCGACTTACCTGGCCTGGTTGGCAAATAGTGTATTGCAACTACACAGCGAGAAGGAAAATTTTAAACATGAAATTCTGTTACTCGGTGGCGTTTTTATCATTGCCATTGCGGTCGCGGTTCTCGGGCTATTACGCACGTCATTGCCAGATAAATTATTTTTTAATTTATATTCAATAGCGATAGGTCTGGCTTTTTTTCTGGTACAAATTGCGCTCGGTATCAGAC
Organism: Cognatundibacterium jejuense; assembly: GCF_014284255.1. GTDB lineage: Bacteria > Pseudomonadota > Gammaproteobacteria > Burkholderiales > Burkholderiaceae_D > Undibacterium > Undibacterium jejuense. Next base: position 131,030 of record NZ_JACOFV010000006.1, on the reverse strand, counting down.
CTGATTTATCGCTTGAAGTACGTGAAAGCGCCAGTTATGCCTCGTCAACCTTAAACAACATCGATTGTGCATCGGCATTATCAAAGCTAGATAAACTGATGCAGATGAACAAAATCTATACCAACCCTGAACTTGGCCTGGCGGAATTAGCTCACCAACTTGAACTCAGTACACATCAAACTTCCGAATTAATAAACGTGAAATTAGGCAAAAACTTCTCGCGTTATTTACGTGAGCAACGTATCAATGCAGCTAAAGTCATGTTGAAAAATGAAGTCTCAGCATCAGTACTCTCGGTAGGTTTAAATGTTGGATTCTCTTCGCAATCAGGATTTTACGAAGCATTCAGGGAAATCGAAGGTATGCCTCCAGGGCAATACCGCAAGCTAATTTCTTCATCCTCAACTAGCTAAAAGAAGAGCTAAAAGAAGAGCTAAAAGTTCGTTTTTAAGCTATTTTGGTTCCTGTCTGATCATTCTGGAACCAAAAGCTATTCCATTTTTATCCTTCCGGAAGTCTGATCCTGCGCATTCCATAAAACTATAGGCTCTTCTTGCAATATTGGAGCCCTTAATGAATACGTATCTGGCTACGAATTTTACTTTCGTTAAATCATTCATCAATACAGCTGCAGATAGCTTATTAAATAGCTCACCATCCAAACACATTGCCCAAAATGTTTATTCTCTGGAGACATCCAGATGAATATATTGCTCACTGGTGCCAGCGGTTTTCTGGGAAGTCACATTTGTGATGAACTATTTTCTGCTGGACACACCGTCAAACCTATTTCACGCCGCACCGGTAGCAATTTTTGTGACATGTTGGTACCGAGCGATTGGTTCAGGCATTTGGATGGCATCGATGCCGTTATCAATGCGGTAGGAATCATTGGAGAGACCCGTACGCAGCGTTTTGAGGCGATTCATGCGCTCGCGCCCACTGCTTTATTCAAAGCCTGTCAGGAAGCAGGAATACGACGTGTAATCCAGATTTCAGCAATAGGAACTGAGGTGGGTGCGTTTTCGCAATATCATCGCAGTAAGCTAAAAGCTGATCAATTTTTGCGTAGTCTGGATCTTGACTGGCTGATTTTGCGGCCCGGACTGGTTTGTGGCAATGGAGGAAGCAGCACTTCACTATTGATGCGACTAGCGAGCTCAAATGTAATTCCGGTTATAAATCGTGGACATCAACTTCTTCAACCTATTTACATCGCTGATCTCGCGTCCGTCGTTGTCAATGCCTTGCTAAATTGTGAAATTAAGCAATCGATTGATATCGTCGGACCACAAGCAATTGGTTTTACTGAGCTTTTACAGATGATGCGTAGAGCACAAAATCTGAAACCAGCCCGTTTGATTCCTATTCCACGCAACTTCGCTATGGCTAGCTTATTTTTGGGGCGATTTCTGCACCCTTTACTTCATCCCGACAATTTTCGGATGTTAGAAGCGAGTTATGTCGCAGATGTTGCTCCAACATTAAAGCTACTCGGCCGTTCACTAACGCCTGTTGCAACTGAACTATTTTTTAGAGAAAAACTGATGAATGGAGAAACATCATGAGCTACAGCCTGATCAAAACTTTGCATATTTTAAGTATGGTGCTTTTATTCGGCACGGGTTTAGGAAGCGCGTTTTACAAATGGATGGCTGATCGTAGCCGCGTCATTGCCCATATTGCTGTCACCAATAAACATGTGGTGTTAGCTGATTGGATCTTCACGACGCCTTGTGTGATTTTTCAACCTGTGAGTGGTTTGTTGATGGTGCATATCGCTGGCTGGTCAATCACAGGGCCGTGGATTATCACTAGTCTGAGCCTATATACCTTAGCTGGTCTTTGTTGGTTACCCGTTGTTTACTTGCAAATTCGTATGCGAAAAATCTCTGAACTTGCACTAAAAGAATCAACAAATTTAAGCCCTGACTACTGGCATTTGGCGAAAATGTGGTTCTGGTTAGGCGTTCCTGCTTTTGCCTCTATGGTGATGGTTGTCGCTTTAATGGTATTCAAACATTTACCAGGGGTGGCATGATGAAAAGCCTCGTAGAAAATGCATTAGGCGACGATTGGAACAAATTACCGGTCGCTTTAAAGGCGCATTACGGTAGGGGTGAATTACACGAGACGGGACACATGGACATCGAATATCCATGGCAGATGCAGGTCTATCTGAATGTGCTGCGCTTGTTTGGAGCGTTATTGAACCGTCGTGGCAAGAAAATTCCAGTGACTGTGGATAAGTACGTCATTCATCAACAGCAGTACTGGAACAGAACTTTTGTCTTTCCTGATGAAAGAATTATTCGATTTCAGAGCATGCTGGTGTCAGCAGGCGGAAATCAATTGATCGAATTTGTAAATTCTTTCTTGGGTTTGCAAATGGCAGTTTATGCCACAGATGACACGATTCGCTATGTTGGTATACGTTATGTAATTAAGATCGGCAAATGGCTGCTGCCTGTTCCAGAATCGCTGGTGCTCGGTCATACCAGCATAGAAGAGCGGGCTATTGATGAGTACCATTTCATGATGGATTTTCGACTTGTTCATCCTTTATTCGGGCAATTGTTCCGGTATTCCGGTGTTTTCAAAGTCGATAATGGTAATTTGCCTGTAAATTAAACGCGTTTAATTGCGCGGGTGTTATCTCCACTTGCATTTATTCGTCACCGTGTCATAGATGACCAGGGCTGTTAAGGAAATAATAACCGCTGTACTACGGTTGTCAGCATAGTCTTTTTGGCAGTCTTTCATTGCGGATTTTTGTATGTCTTTGGCCAACTTTTCTTCAAATGTAGTCGGTTTTAGTTGATACAGGGAGCGACGTTCTTTTTGACTTAACTCCAGAAAAATTTTGCCGGCATTTGCGTGTGCTTGCTGTGTCAGTGCGTTTTGCTGAGGACTAGATTGGCTTTCTATGTTGTCTGCTTGTACAGAAATATTATTTTCCGTATTGTTGCCTGACTCGCTGTGAACAACATGCTTGTTTAACTCAGGATTAGGTCTTGAGTGATACGAAGGCTTTGAACTGTTATACACCGACGTTTGCAGTCGCGGGGATGCTGGAAGTTTCGCCGTATTTACCATGACCAGCGTAGACAAAACTCGCTGTTGATCGTGATGAAAAGGTAATTTAACGTTCAACGCGAACCAAAAAAATGCATGAAGTGCAATCGTAATGCTAAGAGCGATCACCAGGTTTGATTTGCGTTGCAGATGAATGATTAATCCTTTTCTTTCTTAATTTTATTTAAAATCTTCCATCTTCTGCCATTAATTTACTAATTAGGTTCTATTTTTATACCTTATTTTTTTGAACAAGAAAAATACGGGATGTATTTTTTCTTCGCATCATGTTTATTTTTAAATAATACAATAAAAAAGTTAAAAAAATATATTCGCTTTTGGATACTGATTTATCCAGACTACAGCGCGGTTATCAAGATCTTCAACGTATAAAAATTCATATTGCCGTTCATATTTTTTGAATTTGGTATTTCCTACTCATTTTTAAAGTGCATGTTTTACAAGCAGACAGTTAGACACTTTCAACTCCGTTTATCGCTTGTCCAATCAGTGCAATATCGATGTTCAAATCAACGCTTTTTTCTGAGATGTCTATTTTCAACAGAAAGCCGTTTTTTCCCTCTGAACGCAGATATTTGCATGCCGTAGTTACCCCTGAAAAAATCGCCTAAAAATGTGGCAAACCTAATTCCCCGTTCCTTTTTTTAACGGAGGAATTTCTGTAAGTGATGGATTCTAAAGGATTTTTTCAATAAGGGGGGAATCTGAAATTTGGCCTGTTGATAGCACTTAGTTTAATAACTTTATATATAAATAGTAGTTATTGTTAACGGTGGGGGTTGTCTGTGGATAACTCGGTATACATCCACAGAATCAATTGTTTACAGGATTTATAACCCAGTGAAAAAAGCATGTATATCCACAGGACAAAATCTGTATAAAAAAACTTTATTTTCGTTAACTTGTGCTTACCCACAATGCATACAGTGGATATCAGTCTACTTATCCACAGAAATATTTTTAAATTTGTCGTTTTTTATGGAAAAATTTAGAAAAAACTTTAAAAATCACCTGCAAAAGTGGAATTTTTACGATTGATGAGCAGTATGTCGAAGCTTTTTGCTAATGAAACTTTATTTAAACACGCGAAAAAATATTTTTTAAGCCTGAATGAAATCTTATTTTGCTGATTATTTTTTAAAAGATAAGAGGTTACAAAAGTGAACGAGATCATTTGTTGATTTATACACAGGCTTTTTTGAAATCAGTATCGCCATCCAAATTCAAAGCTTGTTCTACATTCTAAAAATTCGTATCCATTGCTTTTAAAAAAGAACATAAGGTCTTTTTGGGTTGTTTGTTGTTTTGGTTCAGATTTCCGCATTTTTTCGAAAACAGGTTTACTTATATAACTTAGTTTATATATACATAGTAGTAATGGTTAACGTCGCGTTTTTTTGTGGATAAGTCTTTAATTATTCACAGAAACAAGGACTTATGCTCTGTATATGTACGCGGATAAGCTCTGTATGTTTTGCGGATAGTTTTGGGATAAGAATTGGTGAAGAAAAGATAAAGAGGGTTTTCCCCAATTTGTGTTGGGGATATGAGCAGCCTTATCCACAGGCGTTTTAAGTGTAAAAGGATAATTTTTGCAGAAGAAAGGGGCAACAATAAGTCGCTTTTATTGTTGCCCCTTATTAGAACTGGAGAAATTTTTATAGTTTGTCAGCGCGTTTCAACATGCTTGGAGCGCATTGTTGAAAGAGTTTGATAAATAAGCTGGAATATTTTTTGTTTGATTTGGGCAAGTGTTCATCGTAAATTGCCGTAAATTCCAGTGCTGGAATACCGCCACGTGACCTTTTAAATTGACTCGCCCCAGAGCTGTAGTGGAGGCGACATTCACGTTCTTTGGCTTGCTGTAACAGTAAAGCCATGAGACGCCGGTATAAACCTAATTCTTGCGGCAAGGACGTGTCGTAGCCTATGAGTGGCGTGGTGATCCAGCCACTTTCTGGATGTACATACAAGCCTAGTATGCCAACCCAACGTCCTTGCCAACGCAACCCAATTAATTCAAGAAAGCCGGTTTCCAGACATAATTCAAAAAAGGCAGGGCTGAAATCCGGATTGAGGTGAGAGTGCTTGTCGATGAATAGCTGGCGAAAAATGTTCCTTAAATCATCTAAGTCGCTTAATTTAAGATGTTCCTGGTGGACAATTTCTACTTGTCCATCAATAAGCAGTTTGGCATCTTGTTTGACGTGATTATGTTTCCAGACCGATTTTTGTTGCGGGTCGCACAGGTAAATCATGCGTGACGGAAGCATCTTCCAGCCTTGGGCAATCAGATTCTCCATTAATTCCGGCGTAACTTCAGGGCAGATGTTGCGAATCATTAATGGACGATCTGGGTGCTTTTGACGCATATCTTCGGTTAAACTTGCAATATCTTGTGTGCTTAATTTGGGATATAAATTGGTCGAAATCAGATAATTGCCGATAATTGCCGCCTGGTCGATTTTGCTCGCATGCATCAAGGCTGATAAGGGACCAAAAATGAGACATGAGGCTGCTTTGAGCAAACTGCTAAGGCCAGGTGCGACTTGCCGTATCGCTTCCTGGCGTGCGTATCTTAGCCAGGTCGAGCGGGGGCTGGCGACGTAGCTTTCCTGCCAGTCGCTGTCATTGAGTAAGGTAACCGGGTAACTATGACCGGCAATGTCGACAGATTGTATTTCTGAATGGACGTTGCTTACCCAATGGTTACCACCGCGTGATCGTGCTGTGAGTAACCATAAGGCATCGGCCACCATGCGTGGTGGTAATGGAGTATTCAAGTGATATCTTAATTTAAGTCAAAGTTCGGTCAAATTTTGGTATACAGATGCATGCCACCGTAAATGGCAGATCGGTCGGTTGCATACAATGCGCGATTCTTTTCTGCATCGGTACGCCAGACGGACAAAATCGACTCAGGTAGTTTTTGTTCAAGCGGTGATGTTTCTCCGCCTGTCCGGAACACAACTTTGGCGTTAGGCGCAGCAGTTCTCGTTACTTCTTCCCACAATTCAGTCAACTGCTGTTGATCCATCCAATCCTGTGCATCAAGGAACAAGTAGGCATCCATCGAGGCACGCGGTTGTTGCTGCAAGAAGCTGGTCAAAGTGGTGTGATGTGAATGCAGGCGATCAATGTTGCTGCGTAAGGTATCAAAATGCTGTTGTTGCAGATACATAGGTAAGGCGGCTTGTTTCTTTGTGTCGTAGCGGCGACCGAGTGCTTGTTGTGCGAAGCAATTTTCATCTAAAGGAAAGTCACAGCAAAGATGACGCATTCTTTCTTTAAACAAAGAGTGCAAGCCATCTTTCGCATCGTGTTTGAGCGCTTCAAACTGGGATGGTGGGATGCCGAGGCTATATAAAGCCATCGGTTGTTTGGCCATAAGTTTAAACAGGTGGCTCTCAAATGCTGGCGCGACGTATCGATTGAATAGCTCAGTTTGTTCTGCGAGATTTTTTGCTTCTAATACTTTGCTCAGGTCGCCACCCATCATTTTGACGAAAGTGTGTGCAAAGCCTATGAAATTCCCCAATAAACCGTGTTGATAAGCTTGCTTAGCAAAATAGTGATAACGCGGCTGACCAGAAATGGATCTGCTTTCCCAAAAATTATTAGCGTCATCTGACAAATGTTGGCGGATATGGCGCTTATAGCGCTTGATATTATCGTTGTGGTTTGCATCGCCGAGATAAGCGAGCACCGCTTCGTAATCTGGCAAGTGCTTGATTGCCTGTTGTTTCATGTTCAGCATGGCGAGGTGTGCTGCGTTTAAGTCAACTGCGTGCACCGCGGCTGGTTGAGCAGACAAGTAGGCCAGCGCGTTACAACCTCCTGATGAGATAGTCAGAATATTTGCCCCGGGACGCAGTTGCAAAGCATCCAGATCAGATTTCGGATCTTCCCAGATTTGCGCGTAAACGAGACGGCTAAACCAATGGGCGAACAGTTTGTCCGCTAAACCTTTGCGGCCTGAAGTGGTGGAATTAAATACAGCGCTGTCTATTAATGCTTTGCTTGACATACTGGTCTCCGACGATGGTTTTGAACTTTCTCACTATCATTAGTCGCATGATGAATTTGACGAACTTAGATAGTTGAAAAATGTTCTTAGGTTATCTGTGGAGATTACTTTAGGAGGAGCAGGTGACAAGCAAGTGACAGGCAGATGAATATTTAATGAAAAATGCATAATCTGATACAACCTTAATACCAGATTTCATTTTTAAGATCACAGATTTTAGTTTTCTCTTTGATGTCGGATGCTCAACCGACGGCGACGTGCCTGAATGAACAAAAATAACTGATAAGCAAAATACAGCGAAGCCAGCACTGGCATAGAGGCAATCAAAATATAAATCACTCCTTTTACCGGTACATCGCCTGACCAGGTGCGAATGGGATCATTTGCGTGAGGGTTTTTCTTTTCTTCAGGCATTTTTGGCAGGTCAATTTGCACGCCCTGACTTTTTGTTGCATCGTCGCCTGGGCTGACCACGATCACCGACTGCGTCGTTTGCACATTGATTGTTGCTGGAGGTGGGAGTTGATCTGCTGCGAACGTAGGAAATACGATGAGTTGCAATGCGAGTATCAGGGCAAGCTTGATTTTCATTATGTCGAATCTTGATTGTGGTAGTAGTAAATTAACTGAAATATTCTTTGTATGAAGCTAGTTTGCTTACTCGCGGAGAGTGAAAATCACAGGAATTGGCAGTATGTGTCGGAGTGCGCACAAAAACAAATGTGTGCTGCTCATCGCGTCTATTTTATCGAACATTGATTGAAATAACTGGATTATTGAGGGAAGTAGTTTGTGCTCCTATGTACAGATGTTGTCATTTTATTCTGGCTGCGCTAAGGATGTTTCTTTGTAAGATATATTAAAAAAGCGTTAAATTGTAAAAAAGCTATGAAATATAAGTGTTTTTATGCTAATTTGTTATTTATTATTTTAAAAAATGAAGGAGGAGAAATGTCTGGAATAGTAAATTTCGCGTTATCTCTTTTAGTCATGCTATTAATTGCTGCTGCTACCTTGCGACACTCGCGCAAGTTAATGAATTTTGCTTTTGCGACTTTAGTGTTATCTAGTTTTGTCGGTTGGTACGAATATATTTTTCCCGCCGGAATACAGCCACTCTTCTTTTTTGGTACGTTTGCATTGGTGATGGCGATTTGCTGTTTTTTTTATGCTGTCTATACGTTTGAGTTTATTCCACACGAAGATTTTGATTAGGACAATCCTGAAAATAATATTAGTTTGTGAATCGTACAGTTAGCTTTCCGCGTTGACTGCGATGCTGACTAGCCAGCGTTTGACGATGCAGGCCTCTTCTTCAGTCAATGACATACTGAGTTCCTGCTCTACCTCTTTTACGTAACTTTTACATTGCGCGAGGGTTTCCAGGCCCAATGTGGTGATTTGCAATTGCTGGATTCGCCCATGAACGGCGTGGGCGCGCCGCGTAATGGCGCCAGATTTCTCTAAGTTATTCACAATGACGCTGACAGTTTGTGGCGTGAGCAAAGATAGTCTTGCTAAATCTGCGTTGGAGACACCTTCATAAGCGGCAATCATCGTCAAAACGGAAAACTGCGGAGGTGTGATTTCTAACTTTGCCAGTGCTTTTTCCATACGCGCGCGGTATGCCGTGGTTGCCTGCCGCAACAAGTAGCCGAAATAACCTTGTTCTCCACGTTTGCCTTCTCCTGGTCCCGGAATTTTTTTGTTAGCCATGTTTTTTGAATAATGTCAGAGTTCTGATAATATGTTCGAGTTCTGATATTATCTCATTGTTTTTTATTTACGGAGAAAAAGATGTCCTCGATACCTATTCTTAGTTATGAAGAATTTACCCAAACCGCGCCGGATGTTTATGCCAGTTTATTGTCCTTAGGCAAAGCGGTTGATGCATCTGGTCTGGAAAAGAAGTTGACTGAATTAATCAAAATTCGCGCGTCTCAAATCAATCATTGCGCCTTCTGTTTGCAATTCCATATCCAGATTGCCCGCAAACTCGGAATTTCATCGGAAAAAATCGACCTCGTTGCAGTATGGCAAGAAGCAGGTATTTTCTCTGCCAGGGAAAAAGCGGCACTTGCTTGGACAGAAGCACTGACCTCCGTATCGGATGGCATACCAGATGATGCACTTTATGCCGCGATGTCAGAACACTTTACTCAGTCTGAATTAGTATTTTTGAGTGTCGCTATCGCGAGCATCAATCAATGGAATCGTATTGGTGTTGCTTTGTGCTTCAATCCACCAGGACTCGGCCAGGTGGCTGTATGAATACGATTGAAGCCAGCACTTGCTTACCGCAAGATCTATTATTGATAAGGGTTTGTGAAGAAACCCAGTTGCCGCCCGTGTTAAACTTGATGCAGCAATTGCGGCCTCATTTAACTGATGTTAGCAGTTGGATTGCGTATTGGAAACGCGCTAGTCAAGCAGGATATCGCTTATGGAGTTTGAAAAAAGCCGATCAGTTCGTTGCTCTGGCTAGTTACCGGATCGCTGAGAATCTGGTTCACGGGCACTATTTGTATGTGGAAGACCTCGTTACAGATCAGGCAGAGCGCGGCGTTGGCTATGGACAAATAATGATGGAAATGTTGAAACAGGAAGCCTTGGAACAAGGCTGTGGAAAGATTGTTCTCGACACTGGACTCAACAATGCGCTTGCACATCGGTTTTATTACCGTCAGGGACTGCTTGCCAGTTCGTTACGATTTAATCAGGTATTGTCGACTTAAAAAAATAAAAAAGCAGACTGGTGCTGTTGGTGCGCCGGTCTGCTTTCCTTTTTGAAGCTGAACCTATTATTTGACGTCGATTAACTCAACATCAAAAATCAGAGTTGCATTGGCTGGGATGACATTCCCCGCACCGCGTGAACCATAGGCCAGAGCAGGAGGGATAATCAAGGTTCGTTTGCCGCCGACTTTCATACCAACCACACCTTTGTCCCAACCCTTAATCACTTTTCCTATGCCTATCGGAAAGCTGAACGGCGCACCACCGACGGATGAGTCAAACTTTGCGCCATGTTCTTTGCTTTCTAGGGGATCGTATATCCAGCCTGTATATTGAACGACAGCAACATCACCTAATTTAGCTTCACGTCCATTGCCTACTTTGACGTCAATTTTTTGTAAATTTTCACCGAAAGTCGTTGCTTCGGACTGGGTTTGCGCTGAGCTCAATCCTGTGGATAACATAGTGAATAACCCTAACAACGCGGCAAATAAACGTGATTTCATAAAGGTGAGATCCTGGTGACGAAAGGAGTGATAATTATATTAATGGTCTTGATTTCTGGAATGGTGTAATTTTTTTTCAAAAGCGATATCTAATTTACTCGCTTTTTTTGGTGCTTGTTTTTCGAGGCTATTGACCAGACTGACAAATGCATCAATTTCCATTGGCTCGTGAACAGCGACCGGAGCAGCACCCGCGACGCTGAGTGTCAGGTAAAAACGACCATCAGCCATGGTAACCATGGAATATACCCCTTGTTTGGTACGGTCCTTGAGTCGTTGAACTGCATTACTGGCTTTGGTGGTACGCGCCATTATTTGATTCCGTTCTTACGTAAAATTTTGTCCATAGTGCCATCGTTGTCTATGTTTTTGTTAATTTTATTAAATAGCTCAATTCTCTGTTTATCCATATGAACATTGCATAGCATATTGAGTTCAATGTTTTTGTATTTAATGGCAGGCACGATGTCCTTGGCAAAACCTTGTTGCGCGGCGATGTACATGCCATGTAATTCGGACACTATCCAATAATCGATACGTTTATTGATTAAGAGACGTGGGTTTTCTTCATCTTCACCAGCGAAAACGATGTGATATCCCTGTTCTGTTAATTGGACGCCGGTCGCTGCGTTGCGGTAAGAGCCGATGGCGTATGGCTTGGCATCTTCGACATGTTTCAGCACCCGGGTGTCATCTTTACGCGTATAGAGAACCCAGTTATCGGTCGTCAGAGGACCGACCCACTTATAGAAACTTTCGCGTTCAGGAGTGCGCCTAAAACCAAACAGGCAGGTGTTTTCTTCGTTCATCGTCGCGTTGAGTCCGCGCGCTAATGAGGTACTGGTCACACTCGGCGTTTCACCCGCACGCTTCATGATTTCAATTACTTTGTCGACTAAAAAGCCTTTAATTTCAGCAGTTTTTGGGTCGGTGTAAGTAAATGGAGCAAATTCTTGAATGACCAGCTTAATACTTTCCGCCTGTGCCAAGGCCGGAATAAGAAAAAAACCGAGAGAAGTCACCAGGGACTGCTGAATCGCACGTACTTTGAACACTTGTTACTTTCTGGTATCCGAACATTGTCCGCTTTATAAAAAACGGGCAAAAGAGGTTATTTAATCAGACTTGGGATTTTAGATGATTAACTTCCAGGATTGGCTAACTAGTTGAAAACTCTCCGCAATCATTGCTTCATTTTTTCGCTTTTCCTGACAAATCAGGCTGAGCTGCGTTGTAATGCTTACCGCGTCGGCAATCACCAATCCGTGAGCATGGGCCTCACGCATAGCAATCGCATCGCGAATTAAGCTGAGTCCTACACCAGATTTCACCAGATCAAGCATAGATTGTTCTTGATCCACCAGCGCTACTTTGTTGGGTGTAATTCCATGTTGGGCAAAAATCTTACTCAACAAGCGATGATGTGCTGATTCTGGCGGTGTCCATATCCAGGGTAACTGCGCCAGCTTTTCCCAACTTTGTCCTTGTACCCGGCTATTCCAGCCACTTGGTGCCAGAACCCGATAGGTAAAATCGGTGAGTACCAGACGGTGGCATGGGGTTTTGCCATCATTGGGCAAGTCGCCCAGGTAAAAGCCAATATCGAGCTGCCCTGCGCGAATTTGCTGTAAAACCCAGCCGGACATGCCGTGTTGCAGGCGGGTCGCGATCTGTGGATAAGTTTCGACCAGGCGCTTCAAAAATACGCCGAGGCGGGTAAATTCCGGGTCAAGAATGGTGCCTATCGCCAGTTCGCCGGATAAAGTCGAATGAAGCGCATTGGCTGCTTGCATAAAGTCACCGCCACTCGCTAATACCCGCTCTGCATACGGCAAAAGCTTGGCACCGTCATTGGTCAGAACCATGCCATTGCTGCTGCGGTTGAACAACTGTAAGCCAAGTTGTTCTTGCAGGGCTTTCATTTGTAGGCTGACCGCTGGTTGCGTTACATGCAAACGTTCTGCGGCCCGCGTCAGGTTGCCTTCGCGGGCGATGGTCACAAAGGCGCGTAGTTGCGTAAAGTCCATCAGTTTTTTTCCGATGTGGAGAAAATCGACCAGATTATTATAAGCAATCCTTATATTGCTGTTGATAATAACTCATTGGATTTGCCATGACGAGTGAATTAATCTCATGCCAAATATCTTTTTCTGATTAAGGTTTTCTTATGACATCGGTACTCCAGCACTATATGAATGGTCAGATTTTTCCTTCTGCCAGTGGTCGTCAGCAAGACGTATTTAATCCTGCAACGGGTCAGGTCATTTCCCAGGTTGTTTTGGCGAGCGTGGAGGAAGTCAATACGGTTGTTGCTGCTGCCAGGGCGGCAGCGCCAGCGTGGGCAGAAACGGCGCCGCTCAAGCGTGCGCGGGTAATGTTCAAGTTCAAAGAATTGCTGGATCAGCACCACCAGGAGTTAGCAGCGTTGATCACGCGCGAGCATGGCAAGGTCTTGTCCGATGCGATGGGAGAAGTCACCCGCGGTATTGAAATAGTTGAATTCGCCTGTGGAATGCCGCAATTGTTGAAATCACAGTTTTCGGACAACATCGGTGGCGGTATCGATAACTACAATCTGCGTCAGCCATTGGGCGTGACTGCCGGTATTACCCCATTTAATTTTCCTTTCATGGTACCGATGTGGATGGCACCACTGGCGATTGCGACGGGGAACACGTTTATATTGAAACCGTCGGAGCGCGATCCATCATGTGCATTAATGATTGCAGACTTATTCCGTCAGGCGGGTTTGCCGGATGGCGTGTTTAATGTGGTGCAAGGCGACAAAACAGCGGTCGATGCTTTATTGCAGCATCCGGATGTGGCGGCGATTTCTTTTGTTGGTTCAACTCCTATCGCAGAATACATTTACAGCGAAGGCACGCGTTTAGGAAAGCGTGTGCAAGCTTTGGGCGGTGCAAAAAATCATTTGGTCGTGATGCCGGATGCGAATCTGGAACAAGCTGTTGATGCATTAATGGGTGCGGCTTATGGATCTGCAGGCGAACGTTGCATGGCGATTTCTGTGGCGGTAGCGGTCGGTGATATCGCCGATCAATTGGTGAGTACATTAGTGCCGCGCGTGAAAGCATTGACGATTAAAAATGGTATGGAAAGCGACGCCGAAATGGGCCCGGTGGTGACTGCCATGCACAAAGCAAAAATCGAAAGCTATATCGCTGACGGTGTTGCCGAAGGAGCGACGTTGCTAGTCGATGGGCGCGGATTGAAAGTAGCCGGACATGAGGGTGGTTTTTTCCTTGGCGGCACTTTATTTGATCATGTTAAAGAAGGCATGAAGATTCATCGCGAAGAAATTTTCGGGCCAGTGTTGTGCATTGTTCGTGTACCTGATTTTGCTTCTGCTGTTGAGCTGATTAATCGCCATGAATTTGGTAATGGCGTTTCTTTATTTACGTCGGACGGAAATACCGCACGTGAGTTTTCACGTCGCATTCAAGTCGGTATGGTGGGTATTAATGTGCCTATCCCTGTGCCAATGGCATGGCATTCTTTTGGTGGCTGGAAGCGCTCTTTGTTTGGCGATATGCATGCGTATGGCGAAGAAGGTATCCGTTTTTATACACGCTACAAATCGATTATGCAGCGCTGGCCAGATAGCATAGGCAAAGGCGCAGAGTTCACGATGCCGGTTGCGAAATAACTTTCCATCTCAAGGAATAACAATGCTGACTTTGCGCGATTTATTTCCACATCCAATTATTCAGGGACCAATGGCTGGCGGTGCTTCGACACCGGCTTTGGTGGCGGCGGTATCGAATGCAGGGGGGCTGGGTTCTTTGGCGTGTGGGATGTTGTCTCCCGAGGCAATGCTGGACCAGGCATGGCAGATCCGACAGGCAACGGACAAACCGTTTGCAATGAATTTATTTGTACAACAAACGCCGTCACCATCGGCGGAGGAAGTACAACACGCATGTGATTTATTGCAACCAGTCTGGTCATCATTGGGCTGGGATCAATTGCCTGTTCCAAGCAAGTGGTGTGAAAATTTTGACGAGCAATTTGAGGCTTTACTCAGTGCCGCGCCCGCCGTGGCAAGTTTTACATTTGGTATTTTGAAGCGCGAACAATTACAGCGTTTGCATGAAGCCGGTATGTCGGTCATTGGTACGGCTACGCATCTGGCTGAAGCTCAGGCCTGGCAAGAGTTAGGTGCGGATGCTGTGTGCGTCTCTGGCATCGAAGCTGGTGGGCATCGAGGCACATTTATTGGACGACAAGAAGACGCGAAGTTATCGACCATGGAATTGCTGGCGCAGGTAGTTCCACAGCTACGCATACCGGTAATTGCTGCCGGCAATATTGTTACTGGTGAAGACGTGACCGCGGCTTTGGCTAAGGGTGCGCAAGCCGTGCAAATGGGGACGGCTTTTTTGGTTACGCATGAGTCTGGAATTCATCCTGCTTACAAGGAAAAACTATTAGCTGCCACCGCCGATACCACCCGACAAACGCGTGCAATTACCGGTCGTTTTGCACGTGGATTAGATAATCAATTTATGCAAGTCATGGCGACAGTGGCTGATCAGGTGCCAGCATATCCGGTACAGAATGCGTTGACTGCGGCCATCAGAGCAGCGGCGGGAAAGAGCAATAATCCCGAGTGGATGTCCATGTGGTGCGGCCAGGGCATCGCCCGCGCAAAAGCGATGAGTGCCACCGAATTGATGCGTGATTTAGTCAAACATCTGACCTTAGATAAATCCTTAAAAAACTAAAAAGAAAAAAGGAAAACCTCCATGGAAGCAGCGGGACAATATGACTACATCATCGTCGGTGGCGGTAGTGCTGGTTGCGTTTTAGCGAATCGTTTATCAGCAGCCCCTGAAAATAAAGTTCTGTTGATTGAAGCGGGTGGTAAAGATGACTATGTGTGGATTCATATCCCTGTCGGCTACTTGTATTGCATCAATAATCCACGTACTGATTGGATGTTTCGCACCGAGGCTGAGGCTGGTTTAAATGGGCGTAGTCTGATCTATCCAAGAGGCAAAGTGCTCGGCGGTTGCTCATCGATCAATGGCATGATTTACATGCGTGGACAGGAGCGCGATTACAATGAGTGGGCATCGCTGACTGGCGATGATAGCTGGCGTTGGGATCAGGTCTTACCCCTATTTAAAAAGAGCGAAGATCATTACAGCAAAGATGAACAATTTCATGCACAAGGCGGTGAATGGCGCGTTGAAAAACAGCGTTTGTCATGGGAAATCTTAGATGCATTTCGTGACGCGGCGGAACAAGTTGGCATTCCAAAAACTGATGATTTTAATCGCGGTGATAACGAAGGTTGTGGCTACTTCGATGTGAATCAAAAACGCGGCATACGTTGGAATACGTCCAAGGCATTTTTACGTCCCGCTGCGGCACGCGACAATCTGACCATCATGACCGGATGCCAGGTACGTCGTTTGCGTTTTAAAGATGGTGAACATGGAAAGCGTTGTATTGGCGTTGAATTTGTTGGCGGTGATCAGGAATGGTTTGCAGAATCTGTACACGAAACTATTCTAGCCGCTGGTGCCATCGGTTCACCTTCAATATTGCAACATTCTGGTGTTGGTGATCCGGAGCATTTGCATAGTCTCGGGCTTTCCGTACAGCACGCGTTAGCGGGGGTGGGGGCGAATTTGCAAGATCATTTGCAGATCCGTTCGGCATTTAAAATTACTGGTGCAAAAACCCTCAATACCATGGCGAATAGCTGGTGGGGCAAAGCTGCCATCGGCCTTGAATACGCATTGAAGCAGAGTGGGCCAATGTCTATGGCACCGTCGCAACTAGGTGCGTTTACGCGCTCTGATGCGACGCAAACTAGTGCGAATCTGGAATACCACGTGCAACCTTTATCTTTGGAAAAATTTGGCGATCCTTTGCATGATTTTCCGGCGTTCACAGCGAGTGTTTGTAATTTACGCCCCAGCTCCCGTGGCCACGTAAGGATTGTTTGTCAGGATCCATTTGCCGCGCCAAAAATAGCACCAAATTATCTGAGCACAGCAGAAGATAGAAAAATTGCCGCTGACTCATTGACATTGACACGTAAGATTATTGCTGCACCAGCGTTAAAAAAATATCAGCCTGAAGAAATGAAGCCGGGTGCACAATTCCGAACCGAAGAAGAGTTAGCAAGGGCGGCAGGTGATATCGGAACCACGATTTTTCATCCGGTCGGTACGTGTAAGATGGGACGTAAGGATGATGTCAGCGCAGTGGTGGATAGTCAGCTGCGCGTGCTTGGCATTGCGGGTTTGCGGGTGGTGGATGCGTCAGTGATGCCGACCATTACCTCTGGCAACACGAACTCCCCGACCATCATGATTGCGGAGAAAGCGGCGATATATATTTTGCAGGATAGGCATTAACAATTTCTTTTATTTTTTGCTGTTTTAACGCTTGCATACAAGCAGATTTAGTCGTTACTATCGAAACCGAATCGAAACCGAATTGAAGAAATCGTCTGCTGAGCTTGATCTCACAGAGAAAAATAAATACCCACTGCAATGACAGCGGGTTTGTCATGTTTCAGGCAAGACAAACAAAGGAGATGAGATGACTCAAGTCATCCTGGAGACAAAGCGTCTGACTAAAGAGTTCAGAGGCTTTACTGCGGTCAATGAGGTTAACCTGCAAATTCAGCGGGGACATATCCATGCCTTAATCGGCCCGAATGGCGCTGGTAAAACCACGTGCTTTAATTTGCTCACCAAATTTCTAAATCCGACGTCCGGACAGATTTTGTTCAACGGTCGTGATATCACTGCCGACAAACCTGCACAAATCGCACGTCAGGGCATTATCCGGTCTTTTCAGATATCAGCGGTGTTTCCTCATATGACCGTCTTAGAGAACGTACGCATTGGTTTGCAGCGGGCGTTGGGGAGCTCATTTCATTTCTGGAAAAGTAATGCATCGCTGAATCGTTTGAATGATCGGGCTATGGATTTACTGGCACAGGTGGACTTGACTGAATTTGCTCAGACGATGACGGTCGATTTGCCTTATGGTAGAAAGCGCGCATTGGAAATCGCCACCACGCTGGCGATGGAACCAGAAATGATGTTGTTGGATGAGCCTACGCAGGGAATGGGGCACGAAGACGTGCATCGCGTGACGGAGCTGATCAAAAAGGTATCAGCAGGCCGGACCATTTTGATGGTGGAACACAATATGAAAGTCGTCTCCGGAATTTGTGATCGCATTTCTGTCTTGCAACGCGGTGCAATATTGGCAGAAGGCTCATATGCTGAAGTCGCAGAAAATCCGCAAGTGATGGAAGCCTATATGGGCAGTACCAGTGCCGAACTGGAAGGGGCGCATGCATGAGTGTCGATGCACAAATTCCTAGTCTGGAAATTTCGGGCTTGCAAGCTTGGTATGGCGAGTCCCACATTTTGCATGATGTAAATTTACGTGTAAATCAGGGGCAGGTGGTCACGATACTCGGCCGCAATGGCGCGGGTCGTACCACGACTATGCGCGCGATCATGGGTTTGACTGGGGCGCGTAAAGGCTCGATTAAAATTAATGGCATAGAAACCATCGCAATGGCGACACATAAAATTGCGCATCTTGGTGTCGGTTACTGCCCGGAAGAGCGGGGGATATTTTCGTCTTTATCCACAGAAGAAAATCTGATGTTGCCGCCTGCTGTATCGCGTCATGAAAAAGGCATGTCGGTAGAAGAAATTTATGCAATGTTTCCGAACCTGGCTGAACGGAAACACAGTCAGGGAACGCGCTTATCTGGCGGCGAGCAACAGATGCTGGCGGTCGCGAGGATTTTACGTACAGGTGCAAAATTACTCTTGCTCGATGAGATATCGGAGGGACTCGCTCCTGTGATTGTACAAGCTTTGGCGCGCATGATTCTGACGCTCAAAGCAAAGGGATACACGATCGTCATGGTTGAGCAAAATTTCCGCTTTGCGGCACCTTTGGCGGACCAGTTTTATGTGATGGAACACGGGCAAATCGTAGAGAGCTTTTCTGCTGGGCAATTACAAGAAAAAATGCCGGTATTGAATCAGTTGTTGGGCGTCTGAAGTAGAACACATTGAAGTAGAAATTTGACATAAGTTCGCACAAAAAATCAGAGCAGGTATTGATCCTTATTTCTTGGAGAAGACACATGAAAACCACATCAAAATTTCTTAGTCTGGCAGTAGCAATGGCGTGCGCGGGATGGGCCAGCGGTGCTGGTGCACAGGTATCCGGTGACGTTGTGAAGATTGGATTTATCAGCGATTTATCCGGTGTGTATTCCGACATTGATGGTAAAGGCGGGATAGAAGCTATCAAGATGGCGATTGCTGATTTTGGCGGTACCGTGCTTGGGAAAAAAATTGAATTAGTCAGTGCCGATCATCAGAATAAAGCTGACATCGCCGCCAGCAAAGCGCGTGAATGGTTTGATCGCGATGGCGTTGATATGTTGATTGGCGGTACCAATTCTGGCACTGGTTTATCCATGGCGAAAGTCGCAGCAGAAAAGAAAAAACCATTTATTTCTATCGGTGCTGGCACGGCTGTATTGACCAACGCTGAATGTACGCCGTACACAATTCACTATGCTTACGATACCGTTGCTTTGGCAAAAGGGACTGGTTCAGCGGTTGTGAAACAAGGTGGTAAAAGTTGGTATTTCCTGACCGCTGATTATGCGTTTGGTGCAGCCTTAGAAGGTGACACAACCAAGGTGGTGTCAGCGAGTGGTGGAACGGTCAGTGGGTCGGTCAAACATCCTTTATCAGCATCTGATTTTTCTTCATTCTTGTTACAGGCGCAATCCTCAAAAGCGCAGATTCTTGGCTTGGCGAATGCCGGTGGTGACACCATCAACGCGATTAAAGCGGCGAATGAATTTGGCATCACCAAGACCATGAAATTAGCTGGTTTGCTGATGTTCATTAACGATATTCACTCACTGGGTCTGAACCTGACCAATGGCATGTATCTGACTGATAGCTGGTACTGGAATCAGACGCCGGAAGCACGCACCTGGGCTCGTCGGTATTTTGAAAAAATGAAAAAAATGCCGTCTAGTTTGCAAGCCGCAGATTACTCTGCAACGATGCAATATCTGAACGCGGTGAAAGCAGCGGGTAGCGATGATACCGATAAAGTCATGGCGAAATTGCGCAGTATGAAGTTCAACGATATGTACGTTAAAAATGGCTACGTACGCGCTGACGGCAGCATGATTCACGATATGTATTTGATGCAAGTGAAAGCGCAGGCGGATTCTAAAGAACCCTGGGATTACTACAAAGTAATTCAGACAATTCCGGGTGAGCAAGCGTTTACCACCAAGGCAGATACGAAGTGCGCGTTGTGGAAATAATGCGCATTGATCGTTGAATGTGAATGCTCTTGTCAGTGTCCGCGAGTACTCGTGGACGCTGACTTTCTTTGACATGTTTCCGTTTTTTTGACGGATTTTTTTTGAAGAGTGCCATGGAAATTTTTGGTATTCCGCTGCAGGCGATGCTGGGCCAGTTGCTGCTCGGATTGGTGAATGGTTCGTTTTATGCGATGTTGTCGCTCGGGTTGGCTGTGATCTTTGGCCTGCTCAATGTGATCAATTTTGCGCATGGCGCTTTGTATATGATGGGTGCTTTTCTGGCCTGGATGGGGCTGGAATACTTCGGCATTAATTACTGGTTTATGTTGATTGCCGCCCCCTTAATCGTTGCCGTGTTTGGCATCGTGATTGAACGCACGATGTTACGCTGGCTCTATAAACTTGATCACCTGTATGGCCTGCTTTTGACCTTTGGTATCACGCTGATGCTGGAAGGGATTTTCCGTTCTGTATATGGCGTGTCGGGTCAACCGTATTCCGTTCCTGAAGCCCTTAGTGGTGCGACTAATCTGGGTTTCATGATACTGCCGAATTATCGCGCGTGGGTTGTTGTCGCATCGCTGGTGGTGTGTTTTGCGACCTGGTTTGTGATCGAGAAAACCAAGCTTGGCGCCTATCTGCGTGCTGGTACTGAGAACCCTAAATTGGTTGAGGCTTTTGGTGTCAATGTGCCTTTGATGGTGACATTAACTTACGCGTTTGGCGTGGGGTTGGCGGCGTTCGCTGGTGTGCTGGCAGCGCCGGTCATTCAGGTCTCACCGTTGATGGGGTCAAACTTGATCATCACTGTATTTGCTGTGGTGGTGATTGGTGGAATGGGGTCGATACTAGGCTCTATCGTAACTGGTTTAGGCCTGGGTGTGATTGAAGGTTTGACACGTGTTTTTTATCCTGAATTATCAGCGACGGTCGTGTTTATCGTAATGGCGATTGTGCTGATGATACGTCCTGCTGGTTTGTTTGGAAAAGAAAGATAGGCGGAGCTGTGATGAATAAAAAAATTGCGTATGGAACGGCTCTGGTTTTATTGCTGGTGGCACCGCAGCTGATGTATCCCGTATTTTTGATGAAGGTCTTGTGCTTCGCGTTATTTGCTTGCGCCTTCAATTTGCTGATCGGTTTTACTGGTCTTCTGTCATTTGGACATGCGGCTTTTTTTGGTGCTGCTGGTTATGTATCAGGTGTGGTTTTGCGTGATGCGGGTTGGTCGTTCGAGGCCGGTATCCTTGCTGGTGTTGTGGTCGCTGCGGCGATTGGTTTTGTGATGGGATCATTGGCGATTCGTCGTCAAGGAATTTATTTTACGATGATCACCTTAGCCTTGGCGCAAATGCTGTATTTTGTATTTTTGCAAGCGAAGTTCACGGGTGGTGAAGATGGGCTGCAAGGGGTGCCGCGGGGTAAGTTATTTGGTGTACTTGATTTGGGTTCCGACATGGCGATGTATTACGTTGTGTTAGCAATTTGTGTTGCTGGTTTTGCGCTGATTGTGCGGACGATTCACTCACCGTTCGGACAGGTTTTGAACGCCGTCAAAGAAAATGAGGCACGCGCGATTTCGCTCGGGTATGACGTGGATAGATACAAGTTGCTGGCGTTTGTATTGTCCGCCGCGATTGCGGGTCTCGCAGGTGCCACAAAAACAGTTGTTATCGGTTTTGAGACATTGACCGATGCACATTGGGCGATGTCAGGTTTGGTGGTGTTGATGACGCTGGTCGGCGGTTTGGGTACCTTGGTTGGGCCCATCGTTGGTGCGGTGTTGATCATTGCTCTTGAGGATAAATTGGGTGATATAGGATCATGGATTGCAGACGTATCCCATATTGAGTGGTTCCGCACACTTGGGGACTCGGTCACTTTGGTGACTGGATTTATTTTTATTGTCTGTGTGTTGTTATTCCGTAAGGGGATCGTCGGTGAACTGGCCGCGGTGTTCGGCGCGAAGCGGAGTTCTGTTTCGCATTAAATTTTTTATGATTTGATGGATAAAAAAGCCTCGCAAAGTAATTTGTGAGGCTTTTTGTTTTTTGTGTTGGGAGTTGTGATGAGTTTGTATTGTTTAAGAGCGATTTAAAGCATCCTAGCGAGTTTTTTTTTGATAAATGCGAGGACTTATGTGTTTTGATTAAAATCTCGTCTTAATCTGCTTAGATTGACTTTAGCATCAACGATTTTGGGAGGTCTATCTCGTAGTTTGTGGAAAAAAGAGAAGTTGTCCACCGGTGAGTTAGTTTGATAGGCGTAAATAACATTTGGAACGGCTGTGGAAAAGTGTAAGACTATCCACAGCCTGTTTTGTTTTGAAAAAGGAAGAATTAATTTTCCGGGTTTCTCACTTTAATGATGCTGGTGCGGTTGACTGCTCATCGATATTTGCTTGCCAAAAGAACCACTTTTTGCTAACGAACTTTGTCCGGCTTTATAGAACTTCAGCGTAAATCGCTCTTGCTTGCTGCCACGTGACCTCACGCGGGTTATTGCCTAGTAGGCGGGTCTGGAGCATGGCATCTGTGGTTATTTTGTCGAGGTCGCCTTCCTTGATTCCGACTTGCTGCAAACGGGTGGCGATGCCCAATTCGCAGGTTAATTGTTCCAGTGCATTGATCAAAGCGCTACTTTTTGCTTCGCTACTACCTTGCTCGTGTGGGGCAACGATGGCAGCGAGCTCGGCATAATGGGGATGTGCAGCACTTGCATTGAAACGCAGCACGGCTGGTAAGACCAGTGAATTGGACAGGCCGTGTGGCACATGGAAAATTCCACCGATCGGATAGGCGAGGGCATGTACTGCAGCGCAAGGGGCGTTGGCAAACGATTGACCGGCAAGGAATGCACCCAACAACATGGCCTGACGGGCGGCCAGATTCTGTGGTTCACGACAAACCGTGCGAATGTTACTCCATAGTAGTTGCAGCGCTTGCTTTGCCAACATGTCCGACAGGGGGTTCTTTTTATGTTTGGTGGTAAAGGCTTCGATCGCATGAACCATCGCATCTATCCCTGTGGCGGCACTGACTGCAACAGGTAACCCCAAGGTTAATTGTGCATCGAGAATTGCGATGTCGGCGTAGAGCTGCGGTGCCACAACACCCATTTTGCTGGTTTCTCCCGTGGTTACAACGGCAATGGGTGTTGCTTCGGAACCGGTACCGGCGGTGGTTGGTATTTGAATCAGGGGAAGACGTTGACCTTTGATATTGCCGATGCCATACATGCTACTTAATTCTTGTTCGTTACCAGCCAAAATGGCGATCAGTTTGGCGACATCCATTGAACTGCCGCCACCAAAACCAACTACCAGATCGATACCCAAGATGTGCGCTTGAGATGCGGCGGCGAGCACGATCGCTTCAGGTGGATCAGCGACGACATCAGAGAACACGCTGACTTCAATTTGCTGCGCTCGGATATTGTCAATCGCCGCTTGCATTAATCCGGTTTTCAGGAAGCCGGCGTCGGTGACCAACAATACATGTCTGGTTGCAGGGTAGTGAAGGGCAATGGTCTGGCCTACGTGATTCGCGGCGCCAGTCTGGCTGATGATATGCGGGACAGTCTGAAACTCGAAGTGATTCATGCGGGTATTTCCTGTTCTGGTAAAAGATACTGAAAACTGTATGACCTGAGTGGGCAGAGACTTGTTATCCTCTCTAGCTTGCCAGAACTTTGCTCTTTACGCAAAACTGTCGGAAAAATGGTGTATTGCACGGATGTTTGTTGATTGTTGGAATAAGGTTAATAGTATGGTCGATATATTGTTGTTGGGTGGTGCGGCATTCTTTGCTGGGTTTGTTGATGCAATCGTTGGTGGCGGGGGATTGGTACAAGTACCAGCTTTGTTTTCTTTGATGCCAGGTACAGCACCTGCTACTTTATTGGGCACAAATAAATTTGCCGGTATTTGGGGCACGGGTGTAGCGGCGAAAAACTATTTGCGTAAAGTTCGCATACGTTGGGAGATGGCATTGCCTGCCGCATTGGCGGCATTTGTGTTCGCTTTCGCTGGAGCATATCTCGTTACACATGTATCTCCGGATCAGTTACGTAAAGCGTTGCCGTTTGTGTTGGTTGGTGTGGCGATTTATACGTTTAAGAAAAAAGAGTTTGGCGCTTTGGATAAACCTGTGTTTTCTGGTCGTAAAGAAATTCTGCTTGGTATGTTAGTGGGTGCTACGATTGGATTTTATGATGGGTTCTTTGGCCCTGGTACAGGTAGTTTCTTTATGTTTTTGTTTGTACGTTTTTTTGGCTACGACTTCTTACGTGCTTCGGCTGTCGCGAAGGTGTTGAATGTGGCATGCAATGCCGCAGCCTTGTCTTGGTTTGGGTTTAGCGGACATGTTCTGTGGATATTGGGTGCAACAATGGCAGTATGCCAGGTGGGTGGTTCTTTGTTGGGTTCCCATATGGCGATTAAGCATGGCACCGGTTTTGTACGAAAAATGTTTCTGTTTGTGGTGGTCGCATTGATTTGCAAAACAACTTATGATGGGTTTTTGAAGTGATTGTTTCACGTGAAACAATCGATGTATATTTTTAAGACACTGCTACACAAACTAGAATTGATTAAAATTTAGGCATTCTTTCTTGTGAGTTTACTTATTTTTACTCCTGCTCCCGATGTTTCACGTGAAACATCGGGACTTATTTTTTGTAGATTTGCATTTTGAAAACTGCTGCAACGCAAAAACAAACTATAATCGTGCCTCTTAAGTCCTTGTTTGTCAGAAGCTAGCCATGTTTTATCCTAAAGAATTTGATGTGATTGTTGTCGGTGGTGGTCACGCCGGTACAGAAGCTGCCCTCGCCGCCGCGCGCATGGGGCAGTCCACGCTGTTGTTGACCCACAATATCGAGACCCTCGGTCAGATGTCTTGCAATCCATCTATTGGTGGCATTGGTAAGGGGCATTTGGTGAAAGAGGTTGATGCCATGGGTGGTGCAATGGCAATCGCCACAGATGAGGCAGGGATACAGTTTCGTATTCTGAACTCGTCAAAAGGCCCGGCAGTTCGAGCAACCAGAGCGCAGGCGGACCGCATTTTGTACAAGCAAGCGATCCGTAGCCGCCTGGAAAATCAACCCAATCTGTGGTTGTTCCAGCAGGCAGTAGATGACTTATTGGTCGAAGGCAATCGCGTCGTTGGCGCGGTAACTCAAGTCGGTATCCGATTCCGCGCACGTGCAGTTGTTTTGACGGCAGGGACTTTCCTTGACGGAAAAATCCACGTTGGCCTGAATAATTACTCCGCAGGTAGAGCAGGTGATCCGCCAGCGATATCGCTGTCTGCCCGTTTGAAAGAATTGGCTTTGCCTCAAGGACGCCTCAAAACTGGCACGCCGCCAAGGATTGACGGCCGTAGTATCGATTTCTCTGTCATGCAAGAGCAGCCTGGTGATCTCGATCCGGTGCCAGTGTTCTCGTACATGGGAAATACCGCGATGCATCCTAAGCAGGTTCCTTGCTGGATCACGCATACGAACGAAAAAACCCACGATATTATTCGTGCCGGTTTAGACCGTAGCCCGATGTATACCGGCGTGATTGAAGGTGTTGGGCCACGTTACTGCCCATCGATCGAAGATAAAATCCATCGCTTCGCGAGCAAAGAATCGCATCAGATCTTCCTTGAACCTGAAGGTCTGACGACCAGTGAGTTTTATCCCAACGGCATCTCCACCAGCCTGCCATTCGATGTGCAACTGGAATTAGTTCGCTCTATGCGCGGTATGGAAAATGCTTATATCCTGCGCCCAGGCTATGCGATTGAATATGATTACTTCGATCCTCGTGGTTTGAAATCATCCTTAGAAACCCGCCAGATCGAAGGCTTGTTCTTCGCCGGACAGATCAATGGCACTACCGGATACGAAGAAGCAGCAGCGCAAGGTATGTTGGCAGGCCTGAATGCCGCCTTGCAAACCCAGGGTAAAGATGTCTGGGTGCCACGCCGTGATGAGGCTTATCTCGGCGTATTGGTGGATGACCTGATTACCAAAGGCGTACAAGAACCTTACCGTATGTTCACCAGCCGTGCAGAATTCCGTCTGAGTTTGCGTGAAGATAATGCTGATATGCGGCTGACCGAAATCGGTCGCCAGCTTGGTTGTGTCAGCGATGCGCAATGGCAGATGTTTGAACAAAAGCGTGAAAGTGTTGCACGTGAAATGGAACGCCTGCGTTCTACCTGGGTTAATCCACGTATCCTCGGTGCTGAAGAAGCCGAGCGTGTGGTCGGTAAAGCACTCGAGCGTGAGTACTCATTGGCTGATTTATTGCGCCGTCCACAAGTGACTTACAACAGCCTGATGGGGTTGGTTGGTCTCGAAGGACAAGCTTTAGCTGGCCCTGGTGTTAATGACGAAGCAGTACGTGAACAGGTCGAAATTCAAGTTAAATATGCGGGCTATATTGACCGGCAAGCTAAAGAAGTTGAACGTCATGCACATTTCGAAAACCTCAAAATGCCTGCGACGTTTGACTATATGGAAGTCAACGGCTTATCTATCGAAGTGCGCCAAAAATTGAATAAACATCAGCCAGAAACTCTGGGGCAGTGTGGTCGTATCTCTGGCGTGACTCCGGCAGCCATTTCGTTGTTGCTGGTGCATTTGAAAAAACGCGGTTTTAAAGAATTTGCCGCCGCCCCGGATGTACTAGAAGAAACAATGCCCGCAGCAGGAGATGTTTGATGAGTATCAACGATACGAGTGCTTTGCGTAACATGCTCGCCGACGGTGTGCAAGAATTGGATCTAGCTTTAACAAGTGCGCAAATCGATAAGATGATTGCCTATTTGTTGCTGCTATCAAAATGGAACTCCGTTTATAATTTAACAGCAATTCGTGATCCTAAAGAGATGGTCAAGCAGCATTTGCTCGATTCTCTGTCGGCGGCACCGGCTTTTGTTAATGCAAAAAACGTACTGGATGTCGGTGCGGGCGGCGGTTTGCCTGGCATGATGTTGGCGATTACCTATCCGGATACTCGGGTTTCTATGATCGACACGGTCAGTAAAAAGACTGCCTTTCTGAGTCAGGCAAAAACCGAACTCGGTTTGACGAACGTGACTGTACACACTGGCCGCGTGGAAGCTTTGCAGGTAAAAGAGAAATTTGACGTGATTACTTCACGTGCCTTTTCTGAACTGTGTAACTTCATTAATTGGTCGGGACATTTGCTGGCTGATGGTGGCCAATTTATCGCCATGAAAGGTGTGGCACCAGCGCAGGAAATCGAGCGGCTACCTGAGGGCTGGCAAGTCACAGGCATGCAAGCTTTGTCGGTGCCGGGTTTACAAGCAGAGCGGCATCTTGTTTTTGTTAAAAAATCCCCAGTCTGAATCACCCACGGAAAACCTGTATGGCAAAAATCTTTTGTGTAGCAAATCAAAAAGGTGGCGTGGGCAAAACCACAACCACTGTCAATCTTGCCGCTGGACTGGCGAAATTGGACCAACGTGTTTTACTGGTCGATCTTGATCCTCAGGGCAACGCCACGATGGGCGCGGGGATTAACAAAGCAAAATTAACCTCTTCTGTGTATGAAGTATTGCTCGGTATTTCGGACGTAGCGACGGCTCGTTTGCGTTCCGAATCAGGCCGATTTGATGTATTGCCAGCCAATCGCGAACTGGCCGGTGCTGAAGTTGAAATGGTGGAGCTGGAGAATCGTGACAAGCGCTTGCGCGACGCTTTAGCGGCTGTCAGTGCTGATTATGACTTCATCCTGATTGACTGCCCACCTGCCTTGTCGATGTTGACCCTGAACGGTCTGTGTGCCGCCCACGGCGTGATTATTCCTATGCAGTGCGAATACTACGCGCTAGAAGGTTTGTCAGATCTGGCAAATACCATCAAAAAAGTCTCTGCAAATCTGAATCCGGATCTCAAAATTGTGGGTTTGTTGCGTGTCATGTTCGATCCGCGCATGACCTTGTCCCAGCAAGTCTCTGATCAGCTGGAACAGCATTTTGGCGACAAAGTCTTTAAAACTCTAATCCCACGCAATGTGAGGTTGGCTGAAGCGCCATCGTATGGCATTCCTGGCGTGGTTTTCGATCCCTCGTCCAAAGGTGCACAGGCTTACATTGCCTTCGGTGCAGAAATGGTCGAAAGAATTAAACAGTTGGAAAAATGAATATGGTCATAAAAAAACAAAAGGGTTTGGGACGTGGTCTCGACGCCTTACTTGGTGGTGCCGGCGATTTTGCGGATGCTGTACCCACAGTTAGTGGTGCGCCAACCAGCCTGTCAGTTCAGCATATGCAAGCTGGTAAATATCAGCCACGTACCCGTATGGATGAAGGTGCACTGGCAGAACTGGCCGCATCGATCAAAGCGCAAGGCTTGATGCAACCAATTCTGGTACGTCCTATCGGACAAAATAACGGCGTTACCCGGTATGAAATCATTGCCGGCGAACGTCGTTTCCGTGCCTCACAAATGGCTGGTCTGGAAGAAGTGCCAGTATTGGTGAAAGATGTAGACGACCAGGCCGCGGCAGCGATGGCTTTGATTGAGAATATTCAGCGTGAAGATCTCAATCCTTTGGAAGAAGCTCAGGGCATACATCGCTTGATTACCGATTTCTCATTTACCCATGAGCAAGCGGCAACGGCGGTGGGCCGTTCACGTAGTGCTGTGTCCAATTTGTTGCGTTTGATGAACCTGGCCAAGCCAGTACAAACCATGTTGATGGCAGGCGATATCGATATGGGGCATGCGCGTTCTTTGCTTGCTACCGATGCGGCAACCCAGATACAGTTGGCAAATCAGATTGTGGCAAAACGCATGTCGGTGCGTGAAGCAGAAAAGCTGGTGGCAAAAACCACGTCTGAAATGAATTCGCCAGGCAAGCCACGCGACAAAGCTGAGAAGTCGCGTGACATTACGCGACTCGAAGAAGAGTTATCCGATCTGCTGGCAACCCAGGTGACATTGAAAATGGGAAGCAAGGGCAGGGGGCAAATGCTGATCGACTTTGCCGATCTCGATTCTCTTGATGGCGTGATTTTAAAAATACGCGGTCAGTAAAAAATAACATGAAGCTGCAAACCAATTTGGTTTTGCAGCTTTTTTTTCGTCCCCGTTTTTGAATGGGTCATTTTTATTCTCATGGTGCGTTCCACGTGAAACTTCTTACTCTCCCAGGTTTATACAACTCCGGTCCCCAGCATTGGCAAAGCTTATGGGAAACCAGCTTGCCCAATATCGAACGGGTGCAACAAGAGAATTGGGATCAACCTGAACTCGATGTTTGGATGGCCAAATTATCCGCTCACATAGACGATTGTAAGGAAGACGTTATTTTGGTTGCTCATAGTTTGGGCTGTGCGTTGGCCGTACACTGGGTTGCGTCGCTCAAGACATCGGCGTTACACGTGAAACAAGTTAAAGGTCTGTTTTTGGTGGCAGTGCCAGATGTAGGACAAAATACGTTTCCAGCACCCAGCTTTAGTCCTATGCCAGAAAATCGCCTGCCGGTACCTAGTATTCTGATCGCTTCGGATAATGATCCTTGGTGCGATGTTGCGTTAAGCGGACATTGGGCACACTGCTGGGGAAGCGAATTTCATTCGCTAAGCGCGAAAGGCCACATCAACAGTGAATCGGGTCTCGGCAATTGGAAGCAAGGCCAGAGCTGGTTGAAGAAGTTGGTGCCAATAGGCTGAAGTTGCAAAAAAAATAGGCAGTGTCTCATTCTGGTGCACTGAAGGTATCGTTTGACGTTATTACGCACTACCACGTATAATTCCGTGGTTTTGATAGGCAAGGATTTACGCTGCCCGATAATATTTCGAGGCAAATGCGGTGAATTCGAGCAAGATCTATAAATTAAGTGAGGAAAGCATGGCGCGTATCGTACTGCTGCAAATGGTGGCAGCTCTGGTCGTCGCGCTAGTTGCTGGTGTATTTGGGACGATTTCTTTAGCATTTTCAGCCTTGTTAGGCGGACTGTGCTGTGCAATTCCAAACGCTTTTTTCGCGTTGCGCCTGACGATGAGCGCCCGAAAGCCTGGAGGAGCCAACCCGATGAGTTTTTTCATCGGTGAATTTATCAAGATTGGATTAACAATTGCCCTGATGGGTGCAGTTGTTACCTTGTACCACGATGTCAACTGGCCGGCTTTTTTGATCGCCTTCATCGTAGTACTGAAAAGTTATTTCATTTTACTCTTTAGACAACGACCATGAGCGCAACCGAGAACGCACCAACAGCGTCAGAATATATTGTCCATCACTTAGGACATTTATCGACACATCACCAAGATAAAATCGTTGATTTTTCCATCTTAAATTACGACACCATTATTTGGTCCGTGCTGTGCGGTATCGTCGGCAGCTTAGTGCTGTGGCTGGCTGCACGTAAGGCAACTTCCGGTGTGCCTGGTCGTTTCCAGGCAGCGGTCGAAATTCTGGTTGAAATGGTTGAAGAGCAATCTAAAGGCATCGTTCATGGTGACCGTTCGTTCATCGCTCCGATGGCGCTGACCGTATTTATCTGGGTTGCTTTAATGAACTCACTGGATTTCTTGCCAGTTGATATGTTCTCTGGTTTGTTCCGTTTATTAGTAAGCTTGGGTGTTGCTCCTGAGTCTTTGGCAGACATGCACCACCGTGTGGTACCAACGTCCGATCTGAACGGTACCATCGGTATCTCTTTAGGCGTATTGGCTTTGATGCTGTATTACAGCGTTAAAATCAAAGGTTTGGGTGGCTTCCTGCACGAATTGATCTCCGCACCATTCGGTATCAAAATGGCGCCATTCAACCTGATTCTGCAATTGATCGAATTCGCGGCAAAAACTGTATCCCTGGGTATGCGACTGTTCGGTAACATGTTTGCGGGCGAATTATTGTTCTTGTTGATCGCTTTGTTGGGTTCAATGGCAACAGTATTTGGTGTTGCAGGTCACCTGATTGCAGGTTCCATCTGGGCGATCTTCCATATTCTGATTGTGTTCTTACAAGCGTTTATTTTCATGATGTTGACACTGGTCTATATCGGTCAAGCGCACGAACATCACTAAGATTGCAGTAAGTAGTAAGTGTTGATTTAGTTTTAGTTTTTTGGTTTTAGTTTTAGCTTTTTATTATTTTTAACTTTTAAGGAAATGTCATGACTGATTTATCTTTTGTTGCTTTGGCTTGCGGTTTGATCATCGGTTTGGGCGCGATCGGTGCTTGTATCGGTATCGCTATCATGGGTGGTAAGTACCTGGAAGCATCTGCACGTCAACCAGAATTGATGAATACATTGCAAACTAAGATGTTCTTGTTGGCTGGTCTGATCGACGCTGCGTTCCTGATCGGTGTTGGTATCGCTATGTTGTTCGCGTTCGCAAACCCGTTCCACGCTTAATAGTCTTTCCTTTTCGTGCCGGAAGTCGCTGGCTTCTGGCTTGATCCATCTAGATAAGGAATTACCGTGAACCTTAACTCAACTTTGTTTGTTCAGTTTGGGGTTTTCTTCATCTTGGCATTGTTCACCATGAAGTTTGTGTGGCCGCCACTGATGAACGCGCTCGATGAGCGCGCTAAGAAAATCGCTGACGGACTGGCAGCTGCCGACCGTGGCCGCGCTGAAATGCAAGCTGCTGAAAAGCGTGTGCAAGCTGAATTGGCTGGTGCGCGTGATGAAGGCCAAAAACGTATCATTGACGCAGAAAAACGCGCGCAATTGATCATCGAAGAAGCCAAGAACACTGCATCCACTGAAGCTGCTCGCATCGTCGCTGCTGCTCAGGCTGACGCAGAAAATCAAGTTACTAAAGCACGCGAAGAATTGCGCGACCAGGTTGCTACATTAGCAGTCAAAGGCGCAGAACAAATTCTGAAACGTGAAATCAACGCATCCGCTCACGCAGATTTGTTGACTCAACTGAAAACCGAGCTGTAATCATGGCCGAACTCGCAACGATCGCTCGTCCTTACGCTGAAGCGCTATTCCGTGTTGCCCAAACCGGTAACCTGTCCGCCTGGTCGGAACTGGTCACTGAAATGGGTCATGTGGGTGCGAATTCCGATGTACAAGCTCTTGCACACAACCCAAAAGTCTCGGCTTCTCAAAAAGCTGAGATTTTCCTGTCTGCGCTCAAATCGCCAGTGACTACTGAAGCCAAAAACTTCGTAGCGACGCTCGCTGACTATGATCGCCTGACTTTGCTGCCTGAAATCGCTTTCCAATTTCACGCTCTGAAAAACGCCTTCGACGGCGCTGCAGATGCTGAAGTAACAAGTGCTTTTGAACTGTCTGCAGCCCAGTTAAGCGATCTGGCAGTGACATTGGAAAAGAAATTTGGCCGCAAACTGCATCCTACCGTGAAAGTAGATTCTGCTTTGATCGGTGGTGTGCGTATCGTGGTTGGTGATCAGGTGCTTGACACGTCGGTTCGCGCTAAGCTGCAAAAAATGCACGTAGCCCTGACCGCGTAAGAACGTAATAAATATTAGGAGTTAGTATGCAACTCAACCCATCTGAAATCAGCGAGTTGATCAAGAGCCGGATTCAAGGCCTTGGCGACACAGCTGAGATTCGTAATCAAGGTACGGTTATTTCCGTTACCGACGGTATCTGCCGCATCCACGGTCTGTCTGACGCGATGCAAGGTGAGATGCTGGAATTCCCAGGCAACACATTTGGTCTGGCATTGAACCTGGAACGTGATTCCGTTGGCGCCGTTATTCTCGGTGACTACGAACACATCTCCGAAGGCGACACAGTGAAATGTACTGGTCGTATTCTGGAAGTGCCTATCGGTCCTGAACTGCGCGGTCGTGTTGTTAACGCGCTGGGTCAGCCTATCGATGGCAAAGGTCCAATCAATGCTAAATTGACTGCACCAATCGAAAAAATCGCTCCAGGCGTTATTGCTCGTCAATCCGTTTCTGAACCACTGCAAACAGGTATCAAGTCTATCGACGCGATGGTACCAGTTGGCCGCGGTCAGCGTGAATTGATCATTGGCGATCGTCAAACTGGTAAAACAGCGGTAGCGATTGATGCGGTGATCAGCCAAAAAGGCCAAAACGTAACATGTATCTATGTTGCGATCGGTCAAAAGGCTTCTTCCGTTAAAAACGTTGTGCGCGCTCTCGAAGCCCACGGCGCCATGGAATACACCATCGTTGTTGCTGCAACTGCTGCTGAATCTGCAGCGATGCAATACGTATCCGCTTACTCCGGTTGCGCGATGGGCGAATACTTCCGTGACCGCGGTGAAGATGCACTGATCATCTATGATGATTTGTCTAAACAAGCTGTGGCTTACCGTCAGGTTTCCCTGTTGTTGCGCCGCCCACCAGGCCGCGAAGCTTACCCAGGTGACGTGTTCTACCTGCACTCCCGTTTGTTGGAACGTGCAGCGCGCGTGAACCCAGACTATGTTGAAGCATTCACCAAAGGTGAAGTTAAAGGTAAAACAGGTTCTCTGACAGCATTGCCTATCATTGAAACTCAAGCTGGTGACGTTTCCGCATTCGTTCCAACTAACGTAATTTCGATTACCGACGGTCAGATCTTCTTGGAAACTTCCCTGTTCAACGCCGGTATCCGTCCAGCGATTAACGCTGGTATCTCGGTTTCCCGTGTTGGTGGTGCAGCGCAGACTAAAGTTATCAAAAACTTGTCCGGTGGTATTCGTACTGACTTGGCGCAGTATCGTGAATTGGCAGCGTTTGCTCAGTTCGCATCTGACCTCGACGAAGCAACCCGCAAGCAGCTGGATCGTGGTGCCCGTGTTACTGAATTGCTGAAACAAGCTCAGTACGCACCATTGTCTATCTCTTTGATGGCTGTCACTTTGTTCTCCGTGAACAAAGGCTTCCTGGATGATGTACCTGTTAAGCAAGTATTGGCTTTTGAAGCTGGCGTACACAACTTCATGAAAACAAGCCATGCTGCTTTGTTGCAAAAGATCGAAGAAACCAAGCAACTGGACAAAGATGGCGAAGCTGCCATGGCTGCCGCAATTGCTGATTTCAAAAAATCCGGCGCCTATTAATTTACTGTAGCTAGAAGGAGTCAATACTCATGGCTGCAGGCAAAGAGATACGTGGCAAGATTAAAAGCGTAGAAAATACGAAGAAAATCACGAAAGCGATGGAAATGGTCGCTGCGTCCAAAATGCGTAAAGCGCAAGACCGGATGCGTGCGGCTCGTCCGTACAGTGAAAAGATTCGTAACATCGCTGCTAACTTGTCGCAAGCCAACCCAGAGTACACGCATCCTTTCATGGTTCAACAAGATCACTCCAAGAAGGTCGGAGTGATCGTTGTGACGACAGATAAAGGGTTGTGCGGTGGCTTGAACACCAACGTGTTACGTTTGGTCACCAACAAATTGCGTGAACTCGAAGGTAAGGGTTCAAAAGTAGAAGCGGTCGCAATTGGTAATAAAGGTTTAGGCTTCCTGAATCGTATTGGCGCAGAGGTGGTTTCCCATGCAGTGCAATTGGGCGACGCTCCGCACCTCGATAAATTGATTGGCCCAGTCAAAGTTTTGCTGGATGCCTATCAGGAAGGCAAACTCGACGCGGTTTACTTGAGTTATACCAAGTTTATTAACACCATGAAGCAAGAACCGGTGATGGAGCAATTATTGCCTCTGACAGCGGATCGCCTGGCGGTAGATAAGTCTTCCCATTCCTGGGATTACATCTATGAACCAGATGCAAATACGGTGATTGATGAATTGCTGATCCGTTATGTAGAAGCGCTGATTTTCCAAGCAGTGGCTGAAAACATGGCGTCTGAACAGTCGGCCCGTATGGTGGCGATGAAATCAGCAAGTGATAACGCAGGTAACGTCATTGGTGAGTTGAAACTGGTTTATAACAAAACCCGTCAAGCTGCCATTACCAAAGAGCTCTCCGAGATCGTCGCCGGCGCGGCAGCGGTCTAAACTGTATAAATATTTATTGAAGGAACGAACATGGCTAATGGCAAAATCGTTCAGTGTATCGGCGCTGTGGTGGACGTTGAATTCCCACGTGACGCGATGCCTAAGATTTACGATGCCTTGAAAATGGAAGGCTCCGAGTTGACTTTGGAAGTTCAGCAGCAATTGGGCGACGGCATTGTCCGTACCATTGCTCTGGGTACTTCTGACGGTCTGCGTCGTGGCATGATTATCAGCAACACAGGTCATCCAATCATGGTACCAACCGGCAAAGCAACGCTGGGTCGTATTATGGACGTTTTGGGTAACCCTATCGATGAATGCGGTCCTGTCAGCCACGAGCAGACAGCATCGATTCACCGTAAAGCGCCTGCTTACGACGAACTGTCACCATCCCAGGAATTGCTGGAAACCGGTATCAAAGTGATTGATCTGGTTTGCCCATTCGCTAAGGGTGGTAAAGTTGGTCTGTTCGGTGGTGCTGGTGTTGGTAAAACCGTTAACATGATGGAACTGATCAACAACATCGCTAAAGCACACAGCGGCTTGTCCGTGTTTGCTGGTGTTGGTGAACGTACTCGTGAAGGTAATGACTTCTATCACGAAATGGCTGACGCAAAAGTGGTTGATCTGGAAAACCCAGAAAACTCCAAAGTTGCGATGGTGTACGGTCAGATGAATGAACCACCAGGTAACCGTCTGCGCGTTGCTTTGACTGGTTTGACTATTGCTGAAGGTTTCCGCGACGAAGGTAAAGACGTTCTGTTCTTTGTGGATAACATCTACCGTTATACACTGGCCGGTACTGAAGTTTCCGCGTTGCTGGGTCGTATGCCTTCCGCTGTGGGTTACCAACCGACACTGGCTGAAGAAATGGGCCGTCTGCAAGAGCGTATTACATCCACAAAAACTGGTTCGATCACATCGATCCAAGCCGTGTATGTTCCAGCCGATGACTTGACCGATCCATCTCCAGCAACAACGTTTGCTCACTTGGATTCGACAGTTGTTCTGTCCCGTGACATCGCTTCTCTGGGTATCTACCCAGCGGTTGATCCACTGGATTCGACATCCCGTCAGTTGGATCCACAAGTTGTGGGTCAAGAGCACTATGAAACAGCACGCGCTGTTCAAGGTACTCTGCAACGCTACAAAGAATTGCGCGACATTATCGCGATTCTGGGTATGGACGAATTGGCTCCTGAAGACAAATTGCTGGTTGCACGTGCACGTAAGATGCAACGTTTCTTGTCTCAGCCTTTCCACGTTGCTGAAGTATTTACCGGTTCTCCAGGTAAATACGTTTCGCTGAAAGACACGATCAAGGGCTTCAAAATGATCGCTTCCGGCGAACTCGATCACTTGCCAGAACAAGCGTTCTACATGGTAGGTACTATCGACGAAGCAATCGAAAAAGCGAAAAAACTGGCTGCTTAATTCTTAAGCACTAGCGCTGCGGCGGCAACGTCGCAGCAAGAGCTTTTTCAAGCGAACAAAAAGGGTCCAACATGGCACACACTATTCACGTTGACGTAGTTTCAGCAGAAGAATTGATTTTTTCTGGTGAAGCTGAATTCGTCGCGTTGCCGGGTGAGGCTGGTGAATTGGGTATCTATCCAAAACATACTCCACTGATAACCCGTATCAAACCGGGTGCGGTGCGCATCAAAGTGGCTGGTCAGTCTGAAGACGTATTCGTTTTCGTTGCTGGCGGTTTGCTGGAAGTGCAACCAGACGGAGTGACTGTTTTGGCTGATACCGCGATTCGTGGCCACGACCTGGACGAAGCTAAAGCGACTGAAGCTAAGAAATTGGCTGAACAAGCTTTGGTTAATCGCGATTCCACCATCGACTATGCGCAAGCGCAGGCTGAATTGGCAACCGCGATCGCCCAATTGGCAGCGATTAACAAATTGCGTCAAAAGCGTTAATTCGTTGTCGTCATTGACGCGACGAAAGCAGTACAATAAAAAGGCAGCTCCGGCTGTCTTTTTGTTTTATGAGGGTG
Source organism: Cognatundibacterium jejuense (assembly GCF_014284255.1). GTDB lineage: Bacteria > Pseudomonadota > Gammaproteobacteria > Burkholderiales > Burkholderiaceae_D > Undibacterium > Undibacterium jejuense. The sequence continues at coordinate 94,364 of NZ_JACOFV010000006.1, read as the reverse complement.
ATTAATGCACGCATCAGCCATTTTTGACCAACCTATGGCAGACATAGCGGACTTGCTTCGAAAAAGTAAAACTATCGCCGTGGTCGGTTTGTCGCCCAAAATACACCGTGCCAGTTATTCCGTCGCGGCCGATATGCAAGCGCACGGCTACCGCATTATTCCCATCAACCCACGCGAAGCAGGAAAAATGATTTTGTCGGAACGCTGTTATGCCGATCTGGCAGAAGCACAACAGCACCACCATATCGACATCGTTGATTGTTTCCGCAGCGCAGACGACATTCCACCGATTGCCCAAGCTGCGATACAGATCGGCGCGCGCTGTCTGTGGATGCAGTCCGGTATAGTGAATATTGACGCTGCCCGATCAGCGCATGAGGCTGGGTTAATCGTTGTTATGGATCGCTGTCTGAAAATAGAACACCAGCGGCTTCTTGTGAATATAAACACCTACACCGAAAGTCAATAAACCATGAGCGTCGCTGAACTATTTCATGTCCCAGCCAAATTCGAACTAAAAGATGCTGATGCCTCCCGTAAGCTAATCGGTTCGTCTACTGGTCAGAAATCGGAAGATAAACAAGCTGACAAATTACAAACCACTGCGCTGGCTGAACAAATTTCCGGGCTGCAAGAGGTCTTTGCCGCCAATCACGATCACAAGCTTCTCGTCATTTTGCAAGGCATGGACACGTCGGGAAAAGACGGAACTGTGAAAAGCGTCTTTGGTCAACTCCATCCCTTGGGTGCCCGTACCGTGGCGTTTAAAGCGCCGAGCCAAGCTGAAAAAGACCGTGACTTTTTATGGCGTGTTCACAAAGAAGTGCCAGGTAAAGGCGAAATTGTGATTTTTAATCGCAGCCATTATGAAGATGTACTGATCAGCAAAGTGCATGGCTGGATTGACGACACTGAATGCGAACGTCGTTATGTGCATATCCGTGACTTCGAACGCATGTTGGTCGAAACGGGAACCATCGTTTTGAAATTTTTCCTCCACATCTCCAATGCTGAACAAAAACAGCGTCTTGAGGAACGTTTAGCCGATCCGGATAAACATTGGAAATTTGATATGCAAGATCTGGCTGAACGTGTGCATTGGGAAGCTTACCAACGCGCATATGAAAGAGCCTTAACGGCGACGGATACCCGGGAAGCACCCTGGTACGTGGTGCCGTCTGATTCTAAGACCCAAAGAAATCTTGTCATCGCCAGTATTGTTGACGAACGACTTGCAAGTCTTAACCTCAAGTATCCACCCGGCAATCTCGAATATAGCAAACTGATTGTTGAATAACGAAAATAAGCGTGCTTTTTGCTAACATTCAACCCGATTGCAGGTCTCTCGATTTGGGGAGGTCTGCAACCAGAAACATCGCTGACAAAAAATGGGCGAAGAAGCTAATTCAATCGATGCATGTTATCTAAAGATAGCGAAACTCATTGCTCAAGCTTGAAGTGGTATTGGCCATACATTTGCATTATAAATAACGTAAACCACCAATTGAAATCATTACTTATGCACAAACTGTCAAGTACATTATTTTTATAAAAATAAGCACCTTTCTGATTATGAATATTTATATATAATAAAATCAATGACTTAGGAAGTTAACTTGTCATACGTAATTAAAAAATCGAGGTAAACCTCAAATAAAGAAAATCTATCCACAAAGTTATCCACAGTTATTCAAAAGAAATTCACAGCCTTAAACGCAACTTGCGCAAGATCAGATGCTGATCCCTGCGGCTTAAGCGATAATGTCGACTAATCCGAAATTTGCGATGATATTTATTCATTGCTGTGAACCTTAGTTTTTTGAAAGCCCCCATGAGCCACCAATTTTCGCCACTGAAAAACGATACCTTTCTTAAAGCTTTAATGCGTGAAGAAACCGACTACACCCCATTGTGGCTCATGCGCCAGGCCGGACGTTATCTGCCAGAGTATCGTGCGACCCGTAAAGGGGCCGGATCGTTTATGAGTCTGGCGAAAAATCCGCAGTTCGCGACGGAAGTCACTTTGCAACCTATTGATCGTTATGCATTAGATGCAGCGATTTTGTTTTCCGATATTCTGACCGTGCCAGACGCTATGGGCTTGGGTTTATATTTTGAAGAAGGCGAAGGGCCAAAATTTGAACGTCCATTAAAAGACGAAAAAGACATTTTGGCTTTAAAAGTTCCGGAAGAAGGCAGTCTGCAGTATGTGTTTGATGCTGTGACGCAAATCCGCACTGCGCTTGATGGTCGCGTACCGTTGATTGGCTTCTCAGGCAGCCCTTGGACGCTGGCATGCTACATGGTCGAAGGCCAGGGCTCGAAAGAGTTCCATAAGGTCAAGACCATGCTGTACAAGCGTCCAGATTTGATGCATCACATTTTGCGTGTGAATGCGGATGCCGTCGCTAGTTATCTGAATTCACAAATTGATGCCGGAGCACAGGCAGTGATGATTTTTGATAGTTGGGGCGGCGCATTGGCGGATGCTGCGTATCAGGAATTTTCTTTATCCTATATGCAAGACATCGTTTCTAAGCTGCAAAAGGAAAAAGACGGCAAACGCATTCCCGCCATCGTCTTCACCAAAGGTGGCGGCCTATGGTTGGAGAAGATTGCTGCCATCGGTGCTGACGCAGTAGGATTGGATTGGACAGTCAATCTGGGACAAGCACGTTCCCGCGTAGGTGACAAGGTTGCCTTGCAAGGAAATCTAGATCCAGCGATCTTGTTTGCTGACCCGGAGCAAATCCGCCAGCAGGTGATACAAACCCTGGATGCCTATGGGACGCCGACCGCAGGTCATGGCCATGTGTTCAATCTGGGACATGGAATCTCCCAGTTTACGCCGCCAGAATCCGTTAGTGTTCTGGTTGATACCGTGCACGAATATAGCCGTCAGCAGCGTAATAAGTGATCAGACTTGCCCTATAAAGTTGCATGACATAATTTGAAATGCACAGATTAGGGTAATCTGCTGCCCGTCATATAATCAAAGAACCGGATAAAAGTATTAAAATTTGAATATCGTTGGTGCTGGCAAAACGACAATGACTGATTTGCCGCGCCAACGCGTCATGTTGCTATGCACAACCTCGTATTTATGCGCCTTCCCAACCGAAAAGCTGTGGAAAACCAAGTGGATAATAGCTAATAACTTTTATATTTCTTTCACTGATTTTACTTACTTATGCACAAATTCAGGGCGTTGTAAAAAAGCTTTAAAAATATTTTTTTTTATTCGACGAATATTTGTAAGTCATTGATTTTAAAAGACATTAAAATTTTGATGTAGAACCACTTCTAGCCCAAGACCCGCATAAACACTAACAAAAACCAATGTCAATAGATCTTTCTCCACAAAGTTATCCACAGAAGTTGTGGACAACTCAAAAAGGCCTTATAAAATCAATGTTTACGCTTGTTTATTGCCAAAAAACTAGGCCGTGAAAGCTATTTTTCTTCGTGTCGCGCTCGACACTCCTCTTGACACACTGTTTGATTACCGTTGCGTGCTTTCGACCGCGACTGACAAGGCAAGCATTCCCTATATCGGGCAATTACTTGTCGTTCCATTTGGACGTCAAGAATTGGTTGGTGTCATTGTTGATATTCGTGAGAGCACCGACGTCCCAGAAAATAAGATCAAAGACGTTATCACCGTCCGGACGGAGCTAACACCCTTGTTGCCGGATTGGATGGCATTAGTGCAATTTGCCGCCGATTACTATCAAAGGCCTTTGGGCGAGGTGGCATTGCCAGCGTTGCCAAAGAACCTAAAGGCAATTAAACCGGTTTCTCTCCAGCGAAATTTAAAAAAATTAGCCAAATTAAGCGCTCCGAATGATACTCAGCCGACCGCAGAACCAGATTTGAACGCTGAACAACAAGCTGCAGTCGATCAAATTACGGGTGCACCCGGCTTCGCTGCCAATTTGCTATTTGGTGTGACTGGGAGCGGAAAAACCGAAGTTTACTTACAAGCGGCAACCAAAGTACTAGCACGTGATGAGCAAAGTCAGATCCTCATTTTAGTGCCTGAAATCAATTTGACGCCACAGTTTGAGTCACACATCAGAGCCCGGTTCCCGGGTGTGATGTTATCGACCTTACATAGCGGCATGGCGGAAGGCGAACGATTATTGCACTGGCTCGCCGCTCATCAGGGGCAGGCACGCATTATCTTGGGCACGCGTCTGGCGATGCTGGCATCAATCCCGCATCTGAAACTTATTATTGTTGATGAAGAGCATGACCCTTCTTACAAGCAACAGGAGGGGTTGCGCTATTCCGCGCGCGATCTGGCGATCTGGCGTGCGCGTCAGTTGAATATTCCTGTCGTATTGGGTTCGGCTACACCGTCCTTGGAAAGCTGGCAGGGAGCCCAAAGCGGTCGTTATCACCAATTAAATCTGCGTGAACGGGCAGTCAAGAATGCTGTTTTACCAGTTGTAAAAATCATTAATCTGGAGCGCGAAAAACCCAGCGATGGTTTGACCCCACGTTTGATTTCCTCAATAAAACTACGTCTCGAGAAGGGTGAGCAATCACTTCTATTTTTGAACCGGCGTGGATACGCCCCTGTTCTCGCTTGTGATGCTTGCGGCTGGATCAGCCAATGTACCCGATGTACAGCTAACTTAGTCTTACACAAAGGCGATCATCGTTTGCGTTGTCATCACTGTGGATTGGAACAACGTATCCCGCGTTCATGCCCGACTTGTGGCAATATTGATCTGCAACCTTTAGGTCGTGGTACGCAAAGAATGGAAGAAAGTCTGGCTGCAATCTTTCCTGACGCTAAGGTATTTCGGATTGATGCCGATTCAACTCGACTCAAAGGAAGCGCTGCCGCCGCGTTTGAACGTGTACACGATGGTGATGTGGATATCCTGATCGGCACCCAGATGGTTGCCAAAGGACATGATTTTAAACGCCTGACGCTGGTTGCCGCGTTGAACCCTGACGCCGCTTTGTTCTCGCAAGACTACCGCGCCAGCGAACGTTTGTTTGCCCAATTGATGCAGGTGTCCGGACGTGCCGGGCGGACGGCACAAAAAGAGGGCGGTAACATGTCTGAAGTATTGGTACAAACCCGTTACCCGGATCATCCTTTGTATCATGCTTTGATGGCGCACAACTACGAAGACTTTGCAAAAGATCTTTTGCTAGAACGACAACAAGCACAATTACCACCATTTATGTACCAGGCTTTGCTCCGCGCAGAGGCAAAAGAATTGCAACAAGCATTGGAATTTTTGCAACAAGCAGCCGCATGCCAGACCCACATAGGGATTACCATCAATGACCCTATTCCGATGACCATGACGCGCATCGCCAATGTTGATCGCGCGCAATTATTGGTTGAATCGGCTTCAAGACCAGCGCTGCAAGCGTTTGTGAAAGAATGGATCGTAACCCTCCGATCGTTAAAAAGTCGGGTCAAATGGTCGGTGGAGATTGATCCTGTTGACATCTAGCAGTGCTCATCTTGTGACAAATGTCATTGTTGATTGGTGATCATCTGCACTGACTTTTTCGAACTGCAGATTGCATACTGAGTGCCAGTTAAACATCAATCAACCAGTTTGCGAGGATCATCATGGAACAAGCTTTCGTGCAACCCGTCTCAGCCCAAGCCAGTCAACGCCGCCCGATAGGAGCAATGATTTTTGCCGTCTTTGGCAGTCTGTGGCTACTTTCTTGGAATTATTATTCAGGCAGCCATCAAACGCTATTTAACGTACTGATCGTAGCATGTGGTATCGCAATCATTGCTTGGGCGGTCAGCATCGACAAGAGAGTCAGATCCACGCTTACCGGTATCCAGAATGACCAGGATAGTCGGTTGACCAATAAAGCCTATCATTTGATCAATGCTGCACAATGGTTGGCGATATTTATCGGCATTAACCTACTCAATAAATTTGGTCTCGCCACATGGAATCTTCCTTTGATTGTATTGATCGTTGGCTTACATTTTTTCCCATTAGCTCGTCTGTTCCATCAGCCTAAACATTACCTGACGGGGGCTTACTTTGTATTGTTGGCGGTGCTTTTTCCACTTTGCTCAGCGAATGGGCCAAGTGACGTGAATATCTGCCTTGGTGCAGGCATTGGTCTGTGGATCAGTGCGCTATGGAATTTGTTTGAAATTCGTCAGACGCAGACAATGAAGGATTTACCTCATACATCAGTTATCTAGCTATAAAGAATTGTGGGAGAATCAGGCATCTGCCAAATTCTCCCTATTCCAAAACCAATTTATGTCTAGCAAACCTTCTTCGTCCTATCAGCCTCCCGCGAATCAACGTGAACTCGTGCTCGCATGGCTGCGCCGCGCACGCGAATCGCAGATGGCACACTACGAAATGGCGAATTTGCTTTCGACCCGCGGGCGTTGGCTTGGCGTACCAGTGATTTTAATCACGACCGTGATCGGTACCTCGGTTTTTGCCTCATTAAGCTCGGTAGAAATTAGCTCTGGCGCGAAAATTGTCGTCGGAACCCTGAGTGCCATTGCCGCTGTATTATCGAGTTTGCAGACTTTTTTTAAATATTCTGAACGATCGGAAAAGCATAGAGCAACCGCTGCTCGTTACGGCGCCATCCGTCGCAAATTGGAAATTCTGTACGCAGAACATACCGAGACTGCCGAGAAACATTATCTCGATACTTTACGTGAAGAGTTAGACCGTATTTCTGACGAATCGCCGCATGTCCCGGTCTCGGTGTTTGAACGTATCCAAAAAAATATCTTCTATACGGGTGAAGCGCAGACAGTGCGTCAGTCATAGGCAAATAGCAACCGATCTTTGCCAACGAGCGCTTCACTACGCACGCATCCGATTACCGAAGTGATGGTGTACCGATGAGGCAGAAGAACACGATCAGCAACGCGTCATCAATTAATCGATAATACGCATCTTAAACTGACGTCCTTTGATATTCGTGCGGCTAAGTTTATCCACAGTGTTGCGCGCGACGTGACGATCAATCGCCACGTAGGTAGAGAATTCAGACACGTTGATTTTGCCGACTTGTTCCTTTTTCAGACCAATGTCGGCGGTTAATGCGCCAAGCAAATCACCAGGACGTAATTTATCTTTTTTTCCGCCAAAGATACAAACGGTCGTCATCGGTGCTTGTAACGTTTGATCTGGTGCGGCTTCCAGCGCATTGATGTCGGCCCAAGTGACGGCTTCCCCCTGATATTCTGCGATCAGCTTCACCCACTTTTTTTCATTTGGGGTTGCCAGACTCAGTGCCAGACCTTTTTCACCAGCGCGGCCAGTACGACCGATGCGGTGAATGTGTACTTCAGTATCTTTCGACACGTCAACGTTGATGACCGCTCCCAAAGTTTGAATATCGAGCCCGCGGGCCGCCACGTCCGTTGCTACTAATACTGAACAACTTTGATTGGCAAAACGGATCAATACTTCATCGCGGTCCCGTTGCTCCAGATCGCCATGCAAGGCCAGGGCGCTGATACCTTGAGCTTGCAACTCTTCAGTCAATTCGCGGCAGTGAATTTTGGTATTGCAAAAGGCAATGGTAGAAATCGGTTGATAGTGGTGTAACAAACGCGCGACGGCTTCATTGCGCTCTTCTGGTGTGACCAGATAAAACAACTGCTCAATGTGATTCGCAGCGTGTTGTGACTCGACTTTGATTTCAACCGGATCGCGTAGCAATTGTTCGCTGGCTTTGCGAATATTGTCGGGATAGGTCGCAGAAAACAATAAGGTTTGACGGCGCGGGGAACACGCTTCAACGATCGTGTAGATATCATCATAAAAGCCCATATCGACCATGCGGTCGGCTTCGTCCAGTACCAAGGTTTGTACGCTGTTGAGCTTGATCGTGCCGCGGCTGATGTGATCAATCAGACGACCGGGCGTGCCTACAACAATGTGTGCACCATGCTCCAGCGAAGCGATTTGCGGGCGCATAGCGGTGCCACCGCACAAGGTCAGAATTTTGACATTCTCGATGGCGCGGGCGAGACGGCGTAATTCATTTGCCACCTGATCAGCGAGCTCGCGGGTCGGGCAAATAACCAGACCTTGCACAGCAAAATACGTCGGGTTGAGTTTGGCCAATATCCCGAGTCCAAAAGCGGCCGTTTTTCCGCTACCGGTTTTGGCTTGCGCAATCAGATCACGTTGTTGCAACACGATAGGCAAACTCTCTGCCTGGATGGCGGTCATCGTTTGATAACCCAAACTCTCCAGATTAGCGAGGATGGCAGGAGACAAGGGGAGCGAATTAAAGGCAGTGGAGTCGGACATGGAGCTCATTTCAAAAAACGGATGGATAAGTGCTATGCACTCTGTGCGTGGCAATAAAAGAGCAATGCCAGCTTCTATGGCGTTATTGTAGGGCATGAAGCACAAGACAGCAGAAAATAGCAGGCGGCGAAAGAAAATTACCTTTGATTTTGTATAACCGCGCTATTCTTGCGAGCCTTTTTGCGGTGCCAACTAAGACAAAGCGGTAAACATTTCTTACATATAGTTGCCACTCGGTAACATTTGATTACATATTCGTTGTGATAAAACTTAGAATTCCGCCGAAAGTTAGGCAAAATTGCGGTTATTGAATAAAAACTACAGTTATTCTCACCTTAGATTTTCATAGAATTTGTGCAAACTATCAGAAAAATCATGCATTTATGGTTACAACAAGGCGCGTATAACCGCCTATTTGTACCATTACTAGTTCTCGTCCTTGCCGTTGCAGGCTTGCGGTATTACCTTTTAATAGATGCTGAAACTGGACTAGCGCATCAAAGACAACAAGTCGTTCTGACGCAAACAGCCCATTACCTGAGCACACGCATCACGGAACTTGATGAAAGTGGCAATGTTACTGATATTTCGCGCTTATTCGAGCAAGAGCTCGGCGCAACACCGGAGCTTGCAGCGATTTACTGGAGCGCAGATCAACAAAACGTAGAGAGTCATCAACAACCTCACGCATCAAATTTAACTAAGGCAGAAACAGTACCAAAAAACCCGCCGCCCTGGTTTGGACACCTGATCAAACTTCCACCATTGAAACTACAGACCACGGTTGCCCTCGCAAACGGACAAACTGGCAAGTTGCGAATAGATGCAAATGCTGCTCCCGCAACGTATCTCATCTGGAAAAAAGTGCAGCAACAATTACTTATTTCCAGTTTTTTGCTGATAGTGGTTTTTTCATTATTAGCGTTGGTGGTGAGAGCCAATGCAAAGACTTTGGCACAACTGGCCGCGGCAAATCATCGCTTTCAACACGGTGAATACTCCGTTCGTATGGAAGTGGGCGGCACTTCGGAGGGACGAGCGCTTAGTTCTACTTTTAATAGTATGGCAGCAGAGGTCGAACAGTTGGTGACTTCACTGCGCGTGAGTCAGGCTGAACAAAACGAGCAATTACACTTTACCTGGCAATTGTTGACTGCTTTACCCATCCCTATTTTTTTTAAAGATCGCAACGGAATTTGCCGTGGTGTGAATGCCGCGTGGACGCAAATGTTCGGTATGAGTGCGCAGCACGCTGTGGGGCGTCCCATGCAAGAAATCTTGCCATTAATTGAGCAGATCAGTTATAACCTGCACACTCAAAAAGATGCGCACCAGGGACAACAATTGGTCTTAGAAATGAATGTCCCGACAGCGGACAAAGATCTGGACGTCATTTATTACGAAGCAACCTACACTAGCGTGGAAGGAAAACCATCAGGTGTGATCGGCGCACTGGTCGATATCAGCGAACGCAAGCAAATGCAGGCTGATCTCGCAGAAGAAAAAGAAAGAGTCGAAACCACGCTCGATTCGATTGGTGACGCTGTGATTAGTACCGATATTGACGGTCGTATTCTGACACTCAATCGGGTGGCGCGGCAGTTAACGGGATGGAGCCGGGACGAGGCGCAAAGTTTATTGTTGACTGAGGTATTTGAATTATCCGACCCCGAACAGCAAAGTTTGTTTTTTGCGTTTCTGCAAAATATTGAATGGCAAAGCTCTACGTACCAAGCCAATAATCAAGCTTTACGCTGCCGCAATGGCAAGCTGTTAGACATTAATTTTACCGCTGCGCCGATTCGGCAGGTTGATGGTACGCATCGGGGTTGCGTGTTGATTTTCCGGGATTTGAGCGAACAACGCCAATTATTGAGACAAATTTCCTGGCAGGCTGGTCATGATATTTTGACTGGATTGGCGAATCGTAGTTCTTTGACCGCGCATTTTCAAAATGCGATTACGATAGCGCGTCAACAAAATACATTCCTCGCTGTGTGTCTGCTGGATTTAGATCATTTTCAGGCTGTGAACGAACAATATGGTCAGGAGTTCGCCGATAAGCTGTTGCAACGCGTTGCACGCAGATTGGAGCGCAGCGTTGGAGAAGGAAATTTGGTCGCGCGTCTTGGAGGAGATGAATTTGTAGTCCTTCTTCAAAATCAACATGATCTGGCAGAGGTAGATAAAAATCTGGTGCTTCTGTTGGCCGAATTAGCACAGCCATATCAGATCGAACAGCGCAACACCGTCATGTCAGCCAGTATTGGTGTGGCGATCTATCCACGCGATGAACAGAGCCCTGATGCCTTGTTACGCTTTGCCGATCAAGCCATGTATCAGGCTAAGATCAGCGGTCGCAATAAATACCATTTGTTCGATGCTCAACGCGATCAGGAAGTGCGCACGCATCACAACCAACGCGTACGGATTAGTGAAGCCTTATATAACAATGAATTTGTCTTATATTTTCAACCCAAGGTCGATATGCGACGTGGGCTCGTGATAGGAATGGAAGCTTTGCTGCGTTGGGACCATCCGGAGCGCGGCATACTTAGTCCTATGGAATTTTTGCCACTGATAGAACAAACGGATCTGATTATTGAAGTCGGTGAATGGGTGATGCGTAAATCACTAGCTTACCTGCAGGAGTGGATCGCTGCTGGTCACCAATGGGTGATCAGTGTCAATATTGCTGCCAGACATTTCCAATGTCATGATTTTCTAGAAAAGCTTAGCGAGATTCTTTCTGCCTTTCCACAATTGCCATCCCAAAGTCTGGAAATTGAAATTCTGGAGTCGGCAGCGATTCAAGACATTCAATATGTGCACGAAGTGATGCTGGCAGCGCAGCAGTTAGGAGTGCGTTTCGCCCTAGATGATTTTGGCACGGGATATTCTTCTTTATCTTATCTCAAACGCTTACCGGCCAATACATTGAAAATTGATCAGAGTTTTATCCGCGATATGTTGGATGACCAGGATGATCTGGCTTTGATTGGTGCAATTATTGGTCTGGCACGGGCGTTTAAACGAGAGGTCATTGCTGAAGGTGTTGAGACCACCGAGCACGGTGTTGCTTTGATGCGTTTGGGTTGCGATCTTGCTCAAGGGTTTGGTATTGCACGCCCCATGCCAGCTAATCAGGTGCTGGCATGGGCGCAAGGCTATCTGGCTCCTACTGCATGGCGAAGTGTGGTCGTGAACTAATCAACGACCACCAATATGAAACATTTATTTCAGGCGTTGCTGAGTCGCTTGCAAGATATCTTTGGCCATGTTCTCAGATATGCTGCGTAATACACTGGAAATTGCTGGGGCAATGCCACCGTAATCTGCGTCGTTTAATGCCATTGAGCGTCGTAAATGCTGGCGCCGTAACGGTTTTTTGTTGGCGTCGGAAATAGTCCAGACAATATCGATCGCTATGTCCTGGCCTGGCGTTATTTGTAATTGCTGGATCTCAGCATGAACAAAATAACGCGGTAAAGTCGCGTGTGTATCAGCACGTAGAGCTAACCACGCCTCTGGCAATTGTGCCTGCAAATTAGAAAGAAACGTTTGTCTGATTTGTTCATCCAGCGGTGCTACCCAGCGTTGTTCATCCAGAATTTGTGATTCTGTCGGCGATTTTTGTACTACTAATTGTGGCCGATTTATCCCATCAGGTATCGTGACTGTATCGAGAATGACGTCATATTTTGCATCATCAGACGTATGGTCTTGATTGGCGTAAGCGAGCTGATAAAAACGGTCTTTATTTGGACTGGCACAAGCCACCAGCGTCGTAACAAGTGCCGCAACGCCCAGCTTGCGTAGCAGTTGCTGGTGCGAAATCAAAGAGTATTGATTGAACTTGATCATGGTTTAACTTTCTCTTTTCCAAACACCAACGCATCCGGATGACGCTCTAAAGTATCGGCAAAATTAGCCAACGAGCGCGCTGATTTGGAAACCTGTTTGAGGGCTTCACGTAAGTCTTGTTGTACCGGTGCATCTTCTGATAATACGGCGTTGGCGCTGGTCAAGGTTGCACGCGCTTCCTTTAAGGTTGAAGTCAATTCTGGGGTGACTTCAGTATCAAGATGACGACTTAATTTTTCTGTGTTTTCCAGCGTCTTATTTAGCTTCGTCATTGCGGTCAACAGTTCACCGGATAGTTGTTCGAATGGAAGCTTGTCAATTTTTTTAGCGATCCGACCTACCGTATCCTGAATTTCTGCCAAGCCACCGTTATTGCTAGGTAATACTGGAACATCGCTATTCCAGTTGATCTTTGCTGGCGGCGCATCGGTGAAAAAATCCAGTGCTACATAGAGCTGTCCGGTCAGCAAATTACCGGATTTTAATTGTGCTCGCAGGCCTTTCGCAACCAGGCGATCAAGCAAAGCATGTTCTTTGCGTGCGGTATCGTCATCCGGTGCTTGTGCGCCATTTCTGAGTTGCGAACGCAGACGATCCGGATAAATGCTGACCTCGACAGGAAAGCGCGGCACATCGCCACTTTCAGAAAAATCCACACCGATAGACTTCACTTCGCCGATCACAATACCGTGTAAATCAACGGGGGCCCCCTTAGATAAACCACGCAGCGAATCTTTAAAATACATCACGTAGGATCGGACTCTGGTATCGGGAGAGCGCATCGCATGTTCGCGGTTTTCAAATAAGCTGAACACTGTGCCATTGTCGGCAGGTTTTAAACCTGGTGGCGCATCGTCGACGTCCTGAAATGCTAAGCCACCATCGAGTATTGAGGTCAACGATTCAGTGGCGACTTTGACGCCATTTGCGTCCAACGACACTTCTACACCGCTGGCGTGCCAGAAGCGGGTTTGCGTATTGACGTACTGGTCATACGGTGCGTCGATAAAGACTCGTAGCGTAATACCCTTGCCATCTTTATCCAGACTGTATTGCGTGACATGTCCAGCATCAATATGCCGGAAGTAAACTGGGGAGCCGTAGTTGATGGAACCGATTTGTTTGCCATGTAAAATAAATTCATGACCGACAGAATCGCGTGTGACTAAAGGCGGCGTTTCCAAGCCCGTGAACTCATCCGTACTATCTTTGGCGACACCTACGTCGACGCTAATGTAAGCACCTGACAACAACGTACTCAAACCGGATACTGAGCCGCCAGATATGCGCGGTCTGACCACAAAAAAACGCGTATCAGTAGCAAGAATATCCGCAGCACTTTTAATCAATTGCGCCGTCACAATCACGTTTTTCCTATCACTCGATAAACTGATCGCCTTGACCTGTCCGACATCAACGTCTTTGTAGCGCAGTTTAGTCTTACCGACTTCAAGACCTTCTGCGGATTTAAACGTGATCGTAATTACCGGACCCTGGCTGGTGATACTATGAATCACCAGCCACAAGCCGATTAAAGCCGCAATGAAGGGGACGATCCAGACCACGGATGGCAGCCGCCGACGTGAATGGACGTTTACAGTGGGAATTTGTGCCGCTTGAGCACGTGCTGTGGCAGCGGTATCTTGTCCCTCAGGAGAGGGTGGAACATGATCATTCATCGGTATCTATTGCATCCCAAATTAAACGAGAATCAAAATTTATTGCTGACAACATCGTCAGTACCACGACTGTAGCAAATGCAAACGCGCCTTCACCCGGATAAACAGCCGCCAGGCTTTGAAACTGCACCAAGGCAACTAACACAGTAACCACATAAATATCTAACATCGACCAGCGTCCAACCGTTTCAACGATACGAAATAATTGCGTCCGTTGCAAAGGGTGAGAGGCTGAGCGCCGCCAGCAAGTAAACAGTAAAAAGCTCATAGAAAAAAGCTTTAGCAATGGCACCATCACGCTGGCAAAAAATACCAATAATCCCAAAGGCCAGGAACCGGAAGCGAACAGCAACACCACGCCGCTCATGATGGTATCGTCTTCAGGGCCGAAAATGGTTTCGGTATGCATGACCGGCAATAAATTGGCGGGGATATACAGAATATAAGCTGCAATCAGATAGGCCACTGATTTGCTGAATGCTGTTTTACTGCGCAAATGCAGATGTGTTCCGCAGACTGGGCATTTGGCATCATTGGCGTGAATGTGACAGAGCGTCTCGCAAATGCGGCATGTTGCCAAATTAGCGCTGGCGCCGGTCGCTAAATGATGACGCATTGGCGTCAATGCTGGAGGGATTTGTTCGTCTTCAAACCTGGACATCTGATTTCCTTTGCTGAAACCAGTTCCAGACATTATGCGGCGTTAACATTGTTCCCATGTAAGCTGAGACGACAATCAAACCTGAACAAGACCAGAAGGCCGGGCCGACGATAATATCGGCTAAATCTTTTAATTTCACCAAAGATACTAACAATCCCAGCATGAATACTTCAACCATGCTCCACGGGCGTAGCTTTTGTAAGATGACCATAGGCAAGCCTGTGGTTTTGAGCTGCTTGCCCCACTTTAGTCGCGATAAAACATAAATTTCGATGCCAATTTGCATCGCAGGGGCAACTATCGTGGTGAGTATCACAAGCACGCATAATACCGGCATTTCTCGATCCCACATTGCTAACGCCGCTCCTAATAAACTGGTTTCGCGCGTATTTTGTTGCAAATGCAATGCCATCAGCGGGAAGGTGTTCATGATTAAAAACAGAATTACAGTGGTAAATGCCATTGCCAGTGTTTGTTCCAGGGTCGAACCACGGTGCTGAAATAGTTTGGCACGACAACGCGGGCAACTGGCGGCTTCACCAACAGCGAGTGTTTTTTCCTGGCAAATCAGATCGCATTCGTGACACACCACGAGTTTTACTTCTGACATAAAAAGCTATCCATTTATTTCAAGAGGGAATGCAGCGTGACATTAAAACATAATGTTGGATACTTGCCATCCCCGTTAGTGATAATTTTGCTCATTTAAATTTATTGACGAAATAAAAAAAACGGCATGTCTTGCGACATGCCGTTTTAATGATCAGAGCTTCAGCTTAAATGCTTTATTTTTATTTAATCGGATATTTGACTGACATTTCCTTGAGTACGTTGTCTGCATGATCTACTTCTTTCATAACCCATAACATGTACCGGATATCGACATGAATTGCACGTGTGATGGCGCTATCGAAATACCAATCCTTGGTAATTGATTCGTAAGTGGAATCAAAATTCAACCCAATCAGTTCGCCATTTTTATTCAAGACTGCTGATCCGGAATTACCACCCGTAGTATCGGCACTGGACAAGAAATCTACTGGCACTGTGCCAAGTGTCGCATCTTTAAATACACCGTAACGTTTTTCTTTGATCGCTGTCAGCAAATTATCTGGCGCAATGAAAGGCTCTTTGCCGGTATGTTTCTCAACAATACCTTCGACGGTGGTGAACGGACCCTTGGTCACGCCGTCTTTGGGACTGTATGGAGCAACCGTGCCATAAGTAACGCGTAGTGTAGAGTTGGCATCGGCGTAGACAGGCTTTCCTTGCGAGTTTTTCCAGGTGATCACTGCTTGCATATATTGTGGAATAACGCGTTCCAGATTTCCGTTCACTTCTTTACGACGCTCTTCGAGTGTCATCCCGATATCGTGTAATTTGATCGCGAGTTTAATAAAGGCATCATCTGACTGTAAGAACGCGGCAGCATCTTGTTTCAGCCACGCGAGGCGTTTGGCCGTATTTCCCAACTCGCTTTGTTGATACATGCTGGCAACCGATTCCGGCATCGGCAATAAAATGTCGAGTCCTTGTGGGTGGGTTTTAGCATCAAGTTTGTTATACCTTTGTAATGCAGCGGTATAGCGTGCCTGATCGACATTTTGCATATACGATTGTTCCAGACGATTCAGCCGTGCTGCAATAAACGCGACATCACGCTGCTGGAAGCCAGCTTCACGTTGTGCATCTGGCTTCGCGGTTTCCAGTGCCAGACGATACAAGGTACGGGCGCTTCTCAATAGCTCGCTATTGTTCGCCACTGACCAGGCAAACTCTTCTTCCGTCAATGCCATATCACTGGCGATCACGGTATCGAGTTCTTTCAAAAAATCTTTGTCTGGATTATTTTTACTAAACCAGCTGCGGAATTCGGCATCCTGCTCATCTTTGATGGCCGCGATGTCTTTGCGGTTAAAGCCATCAACCAATCCTTGGGTTTTTTTCAGACCATTATTGATGCCCTTGACCACACTTGCATAGCGCACTACCGCATCGGGATTTCCCTGTGTTGCTGCATTAATTACTTCCACGTCAGATTGTGATTCAGCAATGCGCTTTGGATAGCTGACATCGCGTGCGAAGCGGATTTCTTCTGGCAATTTATAACGACTAGTCCGGCCGGGGTAACCTGCCAGTAAAATCGGATCGCCATTCTTCAGACCCAATGCTGAAATCGTTAAGAAATCTTTAGATTTATACGGGATATTGTCGGGTGATGGGTCTGCAGGACGACCATCTTTGCCAACATAAGCACGTAAAAATGAAAAATCGCCGGTATGGCGTGGCCATTCAAAATTATCGACCTCACCGCCAAAATTGCCGATCTTGTCCGAAGGCGCATACACCAGACGCACGTCACGGATCATCAATTGACGTATCCGGTAATATTCCATGCCACGATGAAAACTAGGGATAGAACAACGGTAGGCTTTGTCTTGTTCGCACTCGGTAATCAATGCTTTGATTTTATTTTCGACCATAGCATGACGATCTTTACCAGTCATTGTAGGACTGATACCTTGCAAAACCTGGGCCGTAACGTTGTCAACTTTGTCCGTGATATACATGCGCGAATCGCTACCGGCCGGCAATTCTTCGCTCATGGTTTTAGCTAAGAACCCATCACTGATGTAATTTTTTTGGGCGCTGGAATTGCGTTGTATCGCACCATAAGCGCAATGATGATTAGTCACGACTAAACCGGCATCGGAGACAAATGATGCGGAACATCCGCCCAGCGATAACATCGCGCTCAATGGCGCTTTGGTCAGATCGGCTAATTTTTCAGCGGGAAGGACAATGCCTACTCGTTTTAATTCCGCTTTCAGTTGAGGTAACTGGTGTGGCTGCCATTGACCTTCATCGGCATATGCCATTGACATGCTGCTGATTGCAGCACTGCTTAATAGTAAAGAAAAGAAATTCAATTTGTTCAAATTGTGCTCCGTGAATTGTTTTGTTTCTCAGTCTCAAGCGAGCAAGCGAGCAAGAGAGGAAACTATCGTTATTAGAGGTAAATAAGGCGTACAAATAAGCACAGCATCATTGTCGTTCAGATTGCAAAGAGGTCAAACTGAGATACCGAGTGCTGCTGGCGACAGGGTATCTCGTGGGATCTTTACTCTGCCAACATTTCACGTTTTACACGACGTGAAATTTCCCAATCCAGTTCTTTATCGCGCTTTTTTTCTAACGCATCGATATGGCGCAGCTTTTTATCTGCCACAAATTCACCAGACAAGATCAGACGCGGTTTGGCGTTTGCCGAAATCATGCCATTGGTCGCCCATTCAGAACGTGGTAGGGTAGAGCCAGCGAAAATGCCGTAGTCCTTCCCGCAGCTGATGCCTTTTTCACCGACCACTGACTCACCGGCCTTGATGTATTTTGCCGCGTACAAACTGGCAGCCGTGGCGATCCAGCGGCCTGCGTGGATTTCACCAAACAAGCTGCTGATTTCACCTTTGGCACGGATACTGCCCCAGGCGCTGATATCGCCCTGGCTACCGATAGAACCCGCAGCAACATTACCCTGGCTGATGATTTCGCCGGCAAACAGACTGCCTTCGACTTCAATATTAGTTTCGCTGAATACTTCACCCTGGCAATTGCAATCGCCCGCAACGTGAATGGCGCTGGCTGCCAGATGACCACCAACGAATTGCACTTCCGATGCTTCCAGATCATCGTCGAGTTGCAGATTGCCGTGGCAATCAAGATCCGCACAAGACAAATAACCAAGGCATTGGATATCACCAAAACCGCCAAACACATCGTTGTGCTCATGACGCGCCAGGATAGCCGGATGGACCAGAGCATCCATAAAACTGCTGCCATCTTTTGCTGGTTTGCGCTGATCTATTTCCAGTACGCGTACCATCCATTCGGCACTGCAGCCAGTTTTAACCAAAAATTCAACATCGATATTGCCACCCACATCGAGCGTATGACCGATGTACAAAGACTGCACCTGAATATCACCAGTCACCGTCAGCTTACCGAGGCAATACACTTCTTCTGCAATCAAATCACCATCAATCAACAAATCGCCACCGACGGTTAATTGCGTCGTGATCGTCACATCACCTTGGATATGCACATCACCAGTGCTGGCAAATTGCTTGCGTTTCAGGGTCTTGGCTTGGAACGGTTCTGGAGCTGGAATAGCAGGCAGGGTCACTGCTGGCTTGGCGGCGCGTTTAGTCATGATGGACCTTAAAAGGTGAGGGTGAAAACAAAATTGTTCGCCATTATCCCAGAGTTAAGCGTGAGAAAACGACACTTGGCAGATTTTTGATTGATAAAAAGATCAAATACTGGGTTTTTATTTTGTACTCGATCGACAACATCAGGCAATTTTAGTTGTAATTATCAATCATTATAAAATACAATAGCAATCATTCTCATTTGTGTTAAGAATTGTCTCTTTCTCTAAAGCGACAAGTCTGCGCTTTCTTTTACAATTATGATGCCATCCACCTCAATTGCTGCCTCTAAAGCAGCCTATGTCTATTTTCGTCCGCGCTTTTTGCTGGGCCTTATGCTGAGTGCTTCAATCACCGTGTTAAGTGCTTGCGGTGGCGGTGGTGGTACTTCCGCCGCGCCAGCGAGCAACGCGGGTTCTGATGCGGGTATGAGTGCAGCCGCGCAGGTCGGAAAAAAAATCTTTTCCGATATCAGCCTCTCAGCATCAGGGAAAATGTCCTGTGCAACTTGCCATGATCCT
Source organism: Cognatundibacterium jejuense (assembly GCF_014284255.1). Classification (GTDB taxonomy): domain Bacteria; phylum Pseudomonadota; class Gammaproteobacteria; order Burkholderiales; family Burkholderiaceae_D; genus Undibacterium; species Undibacterium jejuense. Next base: position 75,137 of record NZ_JACOFV010000006.1, on the reverse strand, counting down.
AGCAATGCGCACGCCCAAACCAATAATCTCAGCGTCCAACTTGGTGGTCAAAACCTGGATGTGCCAGGCTTTCGCGCAGTTCCTTCATTGCGCTATCTCGATAAAACACCGGCTTTTGCATTTGGTGACGACGGTAAGCCTTTAGGTGGATTTACCCGTGACGGTAAGGCACCAAACCTGGCGGTACAAGCCGAGACGCCATTCATGGCCGCACACGAAATGGCCAACAACGGACGTGCCGACGTCGTTGCCAAATTGCAGCGCGCGGGCTATGTCAACGAATTCAAAAATGCCTTTGGCGCCACTATTTTTAGCAATGTGGACAGCGCATTTGAACGTGCCTTGTTTGCATTACAACAGTATCAATTGGAAGACAGTGATTTTCATCCCTACGATTCAAAATACGATCGCTTTTTAGCAGGCAAAGCCACCCTGTCGGACAGCGAGTTACGCGGACTTGCTTTGTTCAATAATCCAACTAAGGGTAATTGTGCGGCCTGCCACATCAGCAAGAAGGGAGCAGATGGATCAGCCCCACTGTTTACCGACTTCACCTTCGACAATCTGGGTGTGCCGAGGAATAAGCTGATACCGGCAACCGCAGCAGCAGATTATTTCGACATGGGTGTCTGTGGCCCGGATCGTACTGATTTAACCAAACGTACTGAATTTTGCGGCGCATTCAAGGTACCAACGCTGCGTAACGTAGCGACTCGCAAAGTGTTCTTCCATAACGGCCAATTTAATAACCTGCGCGATGTCGTCAATTTTTATGTGCGCCGTGATACCAATCCTGAAGAGTGGTTCCCATTTGGCACAGATGGAAGTATTCAAAAATTTAATGATTTGCCTGCCGCTTATGCGGGTAACGTCAATGTGAAGGAAGTGCCATACAACCGCCAACCAGGCATGGCTGCTGCACTGACGCCATCAGAGGTAGAGGATGTGATTACCTTCCTATCGACCTTGAACGACGGTTACAAGCCTTAAGCAATAGCAATAAAAATATCGACATTAAAAATTAAAATACCGAAAGTGAATATGAAAAAAAATATCTTTTCCCTGAGCATTTGCAGCGCCATCATCGCTACCGCCTTTGTTACGCCAGCTCACGCTGATGAAGCAGCCTTGCTTCAAAAAATAGAAAAACTTGCCGCTGAATTGGATGCGATTAAAGCTGAATTGGCTGCGACCAAGCAAAAAACAGACAGTGTCGCCAAGAATCAACAACAATTGAGCACCAGCGTTGCAGAAAATACGGCGGCAATCTCTAGTGTTACAGCCGCGACCACTGGTTCAGCGGTTGCAATGGCAGAACAAGCAAGCAAATCAGGTTCGCAGACCGTGATCAGCAGCTACGGTGAGGTCAATTACACCCGCCCTCGTCAGTCAAACAGCCAGGCGCAAACGGATGTCGCTCGTGCAGTCATTGGCATCACCCATCGTTTTGACGAAAAAACTAAAATGGTTGCCGAATTTGAATGGGAACACGCAGTCACTTCCAAAGATGACAAAGGTGAGAGCGAAGTTGAGCAATTGTACGTAGAGCATGAAATTCGTCCGGGTTTGAGTGGCAAAGCGGGTCTGTTTTTGATGCCAGTCGGTTTGCTCAACACCAATCATGAACCAACTGCTTACTATGGCGTAAAGCGAAATTTTGTTGAAACTGCGATTATCCCAAGTACCTGGCGCGAAGCAGGTTTTGGCTTGTCCGGAACGCATGACAACGGCATTAGCTGGGACGCGGGTCTGACGACAGGTTTTGATATCAATAAATGGGACGCCACCAGCACTGACGGCAGCACATCTCCTTTAGGCAGTATTCACCAGGAAGGGCAGCTCGCTAAATCGCGTGACCTGAGCATGCACGCAGCATTGAACTGGCGCGGTGTGCCAGGTTTGTTGTTAGGTGGCTCGGCCTTTACAGGTAAAGCAGGACAGGGTGCGCCTAATTCCGTCGCGAACGATGCCCGCGTCACTTTGTGGGATATGCATGCCCGCTACAACCCCGGCAAGCTTGATGTGAGCGCCTTGTATACCCGCGGCACCATCACTGGCGTTGCTGCTTTGAATCAGACTTTTGCGGGACAAGTAACGCCGGTTCCATCCTCGTTCTATGGTTGGTACACGCAGGCTGCGTATCAGGTTTGGAAAACAGATAGTTACAGCCTGACTCCATTCTTACGTTATGAGCAGTTCAATACAGCACAATCGTATACGGCAATGCCGCAAGGTCTGGGTTTAGCTCCGGCAGCAGATCAAAAAGTAACGACCATGGGTGCTAATTTCCGCATCGGTGAAGGCGTAGTGCTGAAAGCGGACTACCAAAAGTTCCAGCAGGATAGCAACCAAGATCGATATAATCTCGGTGTTGGTTACTCGTTCTGATTGTTTTTATGAAAATGCTTGCTCCTCTGTCTTTGACAACACTCGCTGCTGTGAGCAGCAGTGCTTTTGCCACGCAATATCTGACGGTAGAGCAAGCACAACAAAGTATTTTTCCAGAGGCCAATCACTTCAATGCGCAGCCCTTGCAATTAAATACTGAGCAAATGAAGCAGGTTGAAAAAATCGCCGGTGTGCCAGCACGCTCCGTTGCCTGGCGTACTATCGCCGCATACAAAGACAATACCTTGTTAGGTTACGTGGTGTTGGATGACGTCATCGGCAAGTTTGAGTTGATTTCTTATGCTGTTGGTTTGTTACCGGATGCCAGCGTCAAACAAGTTGAAATTCTGACTTATCGTGAAAGCCACGGCTTTGAAATTCGCAATGCCAACTGGCGTCGGCAATTTGTCGGAAAAACGGCAAACACGGGTTTGGTCGTCGGCGAAGGGATTGCCAATATCAGCGGCGCGACCTTGTCATGTACCCACGTGACGGATGGTGTTCGTCGTATTGCTGCCATCGCTCAGGTGACATTGAAAAAATGAACCGTCGTGCCCAGCCTTGGTTAGGCACTTTGGTCGATATCAGCATTTTGGATGCGTTGCCGGACAACCTGCTGCAAGCGGCATTTCAAGCTGCTTTTGGCGTAGTGCGCGACGTCCATGAGTGTATGAGTTTTCATTCTGATGCCAGCGACATTACAAGCTTTAATCGCGCTGCTATCGGCGCAAAGATCAAATTAAGTCCTCATACCTTCAGCGTTCTGAATCTTGCCCAAGAACTGAATCAGGTCACAGCCGGGATTTTTGACGTGAGAATTGCCAGCCGTCTCGCTGCCTGCGAATTTTTACCTCACAGCGCAAGCACGCCGCTACCCGAATATCAAAGCGGCAAACAGGCCTATGAACTGTTCAACGATGGTCAGATAAAAAAATTACGCAACGACTGGCTAGATGTCGGTGGAATCGCTAAGGGGTATGCGGTTGATCAGGCGATTCTGGCATTACAAAACTTTGGTATACAACACGCTTGCGTTAATGCTGGTGGCGATCTCCGCGTGTTGGGCCAACACGCAATAGCAATTCGTGATCCGCAACAACCTACGACAATGGCAAGAAATATCCTTTTGCAAGATCAGGCAATGGCAAGTTCGGCGACGTATTTTTCTCAGAAAAAATGGCGTGGCGAATGGCATAGCGCCTTGTTCGATGGTCGTAACGGGCGTTCTTTGCATGCCGCTCACAGCTATTCGGTGCTCGCACCTTCCTGTATGCTGGCGGATGGCCTGACCAAGCTACTTGCCGCAACGCACGATGCGCGTCATCCTTGTCTGGAAACTTATCAGGCAAAAGCATTTATTCTCTGATTATCGCCAGCCATTCATTATTAGCCAGCCTATGCGTACCCACAAACAAAGTCTGCGTCATCCCACTTCAACAAGTGCTGTGCGTCTGCAGTTCAAGTTAGAAAATTGGCATAAGCTCAGTATCTACGCCGTGCTGACTGCCTTACTGTTGAGCGGCATTGCCTGGCTTATCGCGCATTTCAGCCTGCGTGTGATGGGTGAGTTTGGAGAAACGGTACATCCCTTAGAACACTGGTCTATGCAAGTCCACGGTGCCTTGATCATGCCATTTGCGGTGTTAGTGGGTAGTTTGTTGCTGCAACACATGCGTCGCGCCCATCGTGCCCATCGTAACCGGGCAAGTGGTTGGACCATGATCCTTAGCTTGATGTGGCTGGCGGTCACTGGTTATGGTTTGTACTACTTCGCCAGCGAAACCGCCCGTCCACTTTGGTCGGTTGCGCATTGGGTGATAGGTTGCGCCTTGCCCGTATTGCTTTTTCTGCACATTTTTTTGGGCAGGCGACATCCTAAAGCTTGACGAATAGTTTGCTGTTTAATTCAGCGGCGTATCCAGACGTCCGGCTTCAGCTAGTTCACGTATCATTCTGATGGTGTCGATATCCGCTTCCAGATATGCTGAACGACGGTATTCGTTATACATTTCTTCTGCCTGATCTTGCTCTGCGCTGGCGCTGTTTTCGTAGATAAAGCGTACAAACAAATGCTCAGGCTGTGGCTCTTCGATCACCATGCGCAAGGAAGATGGCGGTATTTCACCCTGCGCTGGTACGTCATAGTGGATATGATCCAGATGCACAAAATTGACCGTATCTGTGACTGATAAATTGCCATAACGCAAAGTTCTGGTCATGCTGGCTTCGGTACGGTCTATGATGCTGGCTTCATCCAGATGCGGCACAAACAGTTTAGGTGAGTCGGCACGCATGACCAGACCACGCCACAATTGCTCGCGGGTTAAAAAATCAGCGATAGGGTTAAGGATGTCGTTAATTTCGACCAAATGTTCAAATTTCATGATCTTGCTTTCAAATTAGTTGGGCGCTAGTTTACTCTTGTTGACCGCTATCGTGGTAAATCCCGCTGTCATGCTGGCATAAGGCTACAATAGCGCTTACTTTGTTTTTCAAGCGCCTATGTCCCACGGTCTCAATGCTCCCCAAAGAAATGCTGTCAATTATATGGACGGCCCATGCCTGGTCTTGGCAGGAGCTGGCTCGGGTAAAACCCGGGTGATTACCCAAAAAATCGTCAATCTGATCGAATTACACGGCTATGAACCCAAGCACATCGCGGCACTGACATTTACCAATAAAGCCGCGCTGGAAATGCAGGAACGTATCGCCAAACTGCTGGCGGAACCGCGTCAGGCCAAGCAATTGACGGTATCGACCTTCCACTCGCTGGGCGTCAAAATTCTGCGCCAAGAAGCGCAGGCACTGGGATTGAAAGACCGTTTTTCGATTATGGACAGCGATGATTGCTTTGCTTTGGTGCAGGATTTGGCGATTACCACCGATAAGCAATTGATACGCCGGATACAAACCGCCATGTCCTTGTGGAAGAATGCGCTGATCGATCCCGAACAAGCTCTGAAACAGGCACAAGACGAAGATGAAGCCACTGCCGCACGCATTTATCGCAGCTACGTTGCCACCTTGTCAGCATATCAGGCCGTCGATTTCGATGACTTGATACGCTTGCCGGTGGAGTTATTCCGCAGTAACGAACAGGTGCGCGACAAATGGCAGCGCCGTTTGCGTTATTTGCTTGTCGATGAATATCAAGACACCAATACCTGCCAATACGAGCTGGTGAAATTATTAGTCAGCGGGATCGGCAAAAAGCCCATGTTCACCGCCGTGGGTGATGATGATCAGGCGATTTACGCGTGGCGTGGCGCAACTATCGAAAATCTGAAAACCCTGCAAGTTGATTTTCCCAATCTGGAAATCATTAAACTCGAACAAAATTACCGTTCCAGCACGCGTATTTTGCAAGCCGCCAATGCGGTGATTGGTAATAACCCCAAGCTGTTTGAAAAATCATTGTGGTCAGAACACGGTCTCGGTGATCCGGTCAAAGTGCTGGGCATGCAAGACGATGAGCAAGAGGCAGAACAAGTCGCCATCATGATCTCTGCGCACAGATTTGAACGCCGCGCCAAGTATTCCGATTATGCGATTTTGTATCGCGGCAATCATCAGGCCAGAGTGATAGAACAAGCCTTGCGCAAAGAACGAATTCCGTACACGATTTCTGGTGGTCAGAGCTTCTTTGACCGTGCAGAAATCAAAGACATCATTGCGTACTTACGCCTCATTGCTAACGAAGACGATGATCCGGCGTTCATTCGCGCCATTACCACGCCAAAACGTGGTGTCGGTCAGGCCACGTTGGAAGTGTTAGGCGCATTCGCTGGTCAATGGCAATGCTCATTATTTGCGGCGGTATTTAAGGGCGGCATCGAAGCGAAGCTGACTGAGCGACAATTGCGGCCTTTGCGTGAATTTGCGACCTTTATCAATCACGTTGAGGCGCATGCGCACCGCGAAGGGCACGCGGCAGAATTGCTCGATGACTTGATGAAAGAAATCAACTACGAAGCCTATTTGTACGATAGCTTTGATGATCGCGCTGCGCAGAGCAAATGGCAAAACGTGCTCGATTTTACGCAGTGGCTGAAAACCAAAGGCAGTGGCGGCAAGGACGGCACCGATGATCACCGCAGTCTGCTGGATCTGACGCAGATGGTGGCCTTGATGAGTATGATGGAAGGCAAAGACGAAGAACCAGATGCCGTGCGGATGTCGACCTTGCATGCATCCAAAGGACTGGAATATCCGCACGTGTTTTTAGTTGGCGTTGAAGAAGGCATCTTGCCGCACAAAGGCGACCCAGATGCACCAATAGAGACCTTAGCGGCGCGTATAGAGGAAGAACGGCGACTCATGTATGTGGGCATCACGCGCGCCCAGCGCAGCCTGCATATTACCTGGTGCAAAAAGCGCAAACGCGCTGGCGCCCCGGTGCATTGTGATGTCTCCCGATTCATTAAAGAAATGAAGCTTGATGAAGGCGACGCCGTGCCCACCGAAGCCGAAACACTAACCCCAAAAGAACGCTTAGCGAATTTAAAAGCTTTGTTGACAAAAACAAACCATCATCTGACAATCGATTGAGTAAAAATGTTTTCAGATTGATATTGAGGTTAGCGGATGGTGCAACAATGTAGTGAAGAAATATCTGGCGATAGCGTAGTAAAGGAATTGCCAGTGCGGAGTACAAAGCCGAGCTTTGTCTGGCGTCAAGAATGGCATGAATTGCTGGTTTTTTTAAGGAAGCCTCAGCGTGGACGCGGTGTTTCCGTTCCTCTGAGTCATGGCTGGCGCAGGATCTTGTTCCTACTGGCTGTTGATCTGTGTTTCATTCTATTAGTTGCTACCCCTATTAATGCTATTCTTGAGCATTGGGCAGGTTTAGAAGACAAGTTGGACTTCAATGTTCGTAATATGTACTTAGCTGTACTTGTCGCCCCGATTATTGAAGAACTTATATTCCGGGCTGGGTTGCGGCGAGTTGGCTACAGCTTGTTCGTCGGACCTGTCTTGCTGTCTTTGTACTGCGCACAAAGTTTCACTATTATTGCGATTGTTGCCGGGGTTATTTTACTGGCCGCTCTGGTAGACAAGATATTGATGAGACGCGCGCCGATCGGTAACGGCAGACGTTTTGCTCGTGGCAGAGCTTTTATTCGTTATTACCCTTATGTCTTCTGGTTTTACACCATTTGTTTTGGACTCGCACATCTGGCAAATTTTTACTCCACCAATGACAGAGATTATTTGCTGGTGTTTGCGATTAGTGCGCAACTAGGTGTCGGCTGTCTGTTAGGCTATCTTCGTTTGCGACAAGGACTTGCCAGTTCTGTTATTTTACATTGCCTACACAATAGTCTTTTTGTTACCTTGTCAATTATGTTTAATTGATCATTTTCAGTGTGGTAAAGGGGTTGTCGATGCACCGCTGGTTCTCGGATCTGTTTGTGTTATTCACCATATCACTAGCCACATCAGCAACCGTGTTGGCGCAGGAAGCTTGCCCTAAAGTTGTTATTTCCGCTGACCCCGCTTATCCCCCGCTACATTGGTATGACGGTCAGCATTTTCAGGGGGCGAGTATCACCCTGACCACTAAAGCATTAAATGCAATAGGTGTTCCTTTTGAATTTCGTTATCTGGGACCGTGGAAGCGGGTCTTAATCGCAGCAGAAAACGGTAGTATCGATCTGGTCACTAGTCTAAAAGATACCCCGGAACGCCGCGAATTTCTGACCTTTAGCTTACCGTTGTTGAGCAATCCGGTTGCTGTCTTTGTGCGTAAAGGTGAGTCATTTTCTTTCGCAAAAAAGGAAGATCTGATCGGACGCCGGGGTGGTGTTGCGCGTGGAAACCGTTTTGGTCAGCCCTTTGATAGTTTCATGGATGAACATTTGCAAGTTGAAGTGACGCACAACATGGAAACCAGTTTCCGGATGTTGATTGCCAATCGATTTGACTACGTATTGACAGGTTATTACCCAGCAACCAATGCGTTGATGACATCAAAATTAGATCTGCGGATACAGGCAGTCAAACCGTTTGTGACAGAAACAGCCAACCTGGTTGGATTTGTCAGCAAAAGTCCGTGTCTTAAATATTTAAATGCGTTCAACGAGCAAATAGACAAAATGCGTAAAAATGGAGACATTGACCGGGAACTTAAAAAAGCTACCGAAGAATGGCGCCGCCACCCTATGCTGCATAAAGACTAAAAGCAAACTTTACACGCTCAGGTTTGATATTATTTGCCCGTTTCCTCCGCGATCTGAATTCTCCGAATAAATATTTTCCACATTGACTCCCATCATCATGCAAATTAAATTCTCTAACGCTCTCCTGAAACATATTTCTGTGCTGTTTTCGATTGCGCTGTTTGCTGGAAATACGTACGCCAAAACTACCGCAGAGACCACCGCTAAAGGCGTGTTATGGGAAGTGAAATCGGCGACCAATACTGCCTATTTATTTGGTTCCATTCATCTCGCGAAAGCAAGTTTTTATCCCTTACCGGAAAAAGTCCAAAAAGCATATAAGCAGGCTGACACCTTAGCAGTTGAGCTTGATGGCACTGATGGCGAGGCAGCAGTCAAGGCCTTACCCTTGTTAAAGTATGCAGCGCCGGACAAATTACAAAATCACCTGCAGCCAGCGACATGGGAGTCCTTACAAAAGATGACCGGACCTGTGGCAGAGCGCTTTCAACCATTAAAGCCTGCGATGGTTGCGACGGGACTGTTGGTAGGTAGCTTTGCGCGACAAGGCTACGATCCTGCACAAGGAGTAGATATCCATTTCATCAATCGTGCTAAGAAAGATAAAAAATCGATCGTCGAGTTAGAGACCATGGAATACCAGGCGCAGATTTTAGGTGGTCTGAGTGATGAAGAAGGCGATGCCATGTTGTCGCAAACTTTAGAAAGTATAAGCAACGGTGAAGCAATACGTGATACCAACCAACTTATTGCAGCATGGAAGGACGGAAACGCAGAAAAGGTCGTGAGCATGTTGCAAGCCGAGGCAAACAAAAATCCGGGCTCAAAAAAAATCATGAAACGATTACTCGATGAGCGTAACCCAGCCATGGCTGATAAAATCGTCGAATTAATGGCAGCGGGTAAGCACGTGCTGGTGGTGGTTGGCGCTGGACATATTGCGGGAACCAATAGCATTAGCGATTTGTTGAAACAGCGTGGATTGCAAGTCCGTCAGATCAAATAGATTCTAAGAATAAGTAAAGAAAAATTATATGTCGTCTGAATTTCCTGCAGATGAGACTGCCGGAACAGTCTCAAAGACAGAGTATTTGTTGCGTGAACACGCGTGGGTATCGCTGGAAAACGTCAATGATGTCGAAGCCTGGCTGGATTTGCATGACCGTGAATTACAACAAATAACAGGCAAGAACCCTCAAGCTGGATATGGTGTTTGCTTTCATTTGTTGCATGGCGGCGAAATTTATTTGCATACCAATAGTGACGGCGATATTTTGTTAGACGTCACGCCAGACGCTGCATGGGCAGAGCCGGTATTAACTGCAGTGACCCGCGTAGCCCCACCACGCGGTCAAATCTGGTTAGTCCCTGGTCAGGTATTAGTGCAATTGATTTTAGGTTTGAATAGCCTGATTGCTGGTAGTCGGCTGGTGCTGCAACATGCGTACCGGATTCAAAAGTAAGCATGACGTTTAGCGTTGTTAGTCGCCGTTAAAACTTCATTTGTAAGACGCATTACGCTCAACTTCACTCGCCCCATCTATTGCTCTGGGGCGGGTAGAGTTGAATCAAAAACGCTAATTCACAACGCCGTTGCGGTCAATTCGTACCACACGCGCGCCGTTCGTTTGTTTAACGTTAACTTCTGCCTCGCTTGGACCATTTACTTTGATGTTGGCTAAGCGTAACAGCAATTCACGTGCATGCAGGTCACCTGAGCCGTTGATCTTGGCAGTAAGATTATCCGCAGTGCCGGATAATGAACTGGCTCCAGGACCATTCATGACTATTTCGATCTTATTGGCCGCATTCAATTTTGCGTCTAAATCGCCTGAACCAGAGATTTCTGCATTGAGGTTTTGATCAACGTTGAGACTAACATTGGCAGGGCCATTATTTTTGAGCACGACCGTTTTTGCGTGTAAGTCTTTTGCATCGACATCGCCTGACCCGTTAATGGTAATCATCAAGTTATCTGCTGCACCAGCCAAATTGACGTCGCCAGGCCCGTACAATTGTAAAGTCGCTTGCGCTACTTTGAGTCCCTCAACATCGAGGTCACCTGAACCGGAGGCATCGACTTTTAATTCTGTGACCTGACCTCGTAATTTCGCGCTACCTGGTCCTTGTAACATCAGGTTGACCGACGCATCTTGCAAGTAATCAGCCAGAAAATCACCGCTACCGTTAACTTTCAGATTCAGTAGCTTGCTAAGCTTACCCATCTTCACGTCGCCTGCGCTATTCATATTTATATCGGCCTGAGCAACTGATAATTGATCGAGGTGAAGGTCACCACTGCCGTTCGCTATTGCATTGAGTGATTGCACCTGGCCGATTGCTTTGATGTCGCCCGAGCTATTCGATTTGAGCGAAAACTTGTCGTTTTCAAGACCGCGTAGTTCTATATCACCGCTGCCGGAGTTGTCCACGCTATCTAAGTGTGCTGCTTTGATCTTGACGGTACCTGGCGTATTTTTCCAGGTAAAACTAAACGACTTATTTTTATTCCGAATGACGAGTCGTTGACCTTCTACAACGGTTTCGATTTGGGAAACCAAATTATCATCCCCGGTGATTTCGACTTCGTCTTTATCCCCTTTGGTGATGACGATATCGAAAAAACTTTGATTTTCAAGCTCAGTAAATGCGGTTACCGGTCTTTGCTCGGTGATGGATTTACCACTACCGACGATTTTTTCGCCATCAATTTTTACCTCACATGCTGAGAGAGTGATCAGGGCTACAACTAGCCAGGCGATATTTTTTTTCATAATATAAAATTAAGTGAGTTAATTAATATTGAGCAATACTTAAGTGTAGTCTTGTTATCGACAGAATTGCCTATAGATTGCGACGGAATGCAGAATCCGTGTTCCCGGATGTAAAAAAAGGAGATGGGCGTTGCATATTTGTATTTTGGCATTACACTTGGTGTACAGGAACTTCACAAAATGACCCGGTTGCGAAACCTGGGGTATTTATTAAAGCGAGATTTTTGTTTGCCGTTTTGTCTCCTGATGGTTTTGCATAAGCCCTTTCACAGGAATTCAGGCCATGATTTTTTTCATTTTAGTGAGCACTTTTCTTATTTCTGAATCAGACTGCCTATGACTACACGCCGCCAAATATTAAAGAAAAGTATTCTTCTCACCGCTGCTGGCCTGTTCAGCACCACAAAATTAATAGGCTCTGCGCATGCGGCGGATGCAAAATCGTCCGAATTAGCGCCGCCGCCTGATCTGTTCGACTCGCAAGCTTTAGACATCGATTTTTGGGTAAAGCCACGGACGATTGATCTGATCCGCCCGGCATCCAACGAGCGTAGCAAATTGCTCTACTGGAAAGATGGTGAAATTATCGATTCTGCCTATCAGGAGTTGTGCCATATTTTGCGTGACGTGAATGGCAAACAATCCGCAGCAATCGATCCTAAGTTGTTTGAAACCTTATGGGCCACCCAAGCCTATGTGGCGCGTTTTGGTATGACCAAACCGCTAGAAATTTTATCTGGATATCGCACACCAGATTCTAATCGTCGGTTGATCGAACAAGGTGTTCCTGCCGCACGTAAATCCTTGCATATGGACGGCAAAGCCGCTGACATCCGTATTCCCCATTTACATGAAGAAGTACTGGGCTCGCTGATCACCAGTTTTCGTGAGGGTGGTGTGGGCTTCTATTACCGCGCTAGTGCAAACGGTGGCTGGATCCATACGGACACCGGCTTGCAGCGTAGTTGGAAGGGGTAGTTAGTAGGGATGTCGCGTTAATTTTGAAAAGAGAGTGATTACCTTAAACGAAGGAGTTTGATGCGAACGGTAATTTTTGATGACGACGGTGAACACCAAAGGCTGACGTTTTCCGCTGGAAGTGATTTTGGTTTGTATACGGTGGTATGCCGCTTATCCTTTGAGTTATCGCCGTATTGAAGAGATGATGCAAGAGCGCGGCGTGTTTGTGGATCACTCTTCTATTAATCGTTGTGCGTGCCAGTTCTTACCGATGTTGGAAAAGATATGATGGAGCAAGCCTCAACCCGGCAAAATGCACCAGCTTCCTTTACGCTGACGAAGGCTTGATCGCAGAAGCAACGCAAGACATCACACTCAATGCAGATCAAACCACGACATTAAGCGGTAGCGCTACCATTACGACCCAATACGGTCCTAAACCAGACAATGGCTTTATGACCGGAATACTGTTCATCAAAACCAAGAACAGCTCAGGTCAAGACACCATCGCCTACTACCATAACGATCATTTGCAAACACCGATGCAAGCGACCGATAAAGCAGGCAATATCGTGTGGAGTGCGAGTTATACGCCATTTGGACGCGCTACGGTCACGACACCTGCAGTCACAACTGATAAAGCAACGATCACGTCCAAGTTACGGTTTCCGGGGCAGTATGAAGATCAAGAGACGGGGTTGCATTACAACTACAACCGGTATTATGATCCGCAAACGGGGCGGTATGTAACGAGTGATCCGATTGGACTCAACGGTGGCATCAATACCTATGCCTATGTGGGTGGGAATCCTGTTTCTGGAACGGATCCATCGGAATTGGAGATGTGTTTGTATCGAAATGAAAATGGGAGCTGCGCGGGGTGGGCTGATATGCCGGCTATTCCTCAGCCTGTTGTTAATGCCGCTGCAGGTTTTGGTGACGGTGTGTCTTTAGGGATGACGTCTTTAATTCGCGAAATAATGGGAACCAATGACGCAGTTGATTTCAGTTCGAGAGAATACTGGGGAGGAGTAGGAGCGGGTATTGTGGTTAATGCGATTGGTATTAAATCTGGTGGAGAGATAGGCATTGACAAAAATATAATAATTGCTCCGTGGGGAAATAGAACGGGTAATAAATATGGCGAGTGGCCTCACTACCATCGTAGAGGTTCGCCAGATGGCAATGGTAAAACTCCTCAAGTGCAAGGTATTGGACGACATCGTCCTTGGGAGAAAAAGTCTCCGGATAAAAATTGGTGTGACAGGTTTTAATATGAAAATGCCATTGATTATTGATGAAAACGGCGACGTATCTATCTATTGGTCGTTAAAAGATGCGGAGCAGAGTATTGAGGCAATCGATATTCAGCATAATGAATATGCCGGATACGACGCTACCGGTAGATTGTTATCGTTTTCGGTGAAAGATTTTCGAACGATACAGATTTGTGTTGCAGAAAATATGCCAAGTCACGTGCATGAATTAATTGTCGCTTTACGGAGATTTATAGAGGCACGTATGAAATGGGCGAATTTAGATGACTTTTCTTTAGATGAATTGCTGCAAAGTATTGAGGTCAATGGCATTAAAAACTAATTTTTATAACGTTCTCATAATACGGCTATAGTACACAGTCTCATCTCTTTATACTTATAGACAAAAAAACCGGTAAGGGAAACATCCTTTGCCGGTTTTTTTACGTATGCGTATGTCGGGGGAAATCCTTTAACTCGTATTGATCCAGATGGTAGATTGTTCTTCTTAGTTATTCCTGGTGTTTGTTGCGGGTGGTTGTGAAGCTGCTGGCTTAGTAATAGCTGCAATAATAACGTGGTGGTGGCAAAAAAATCCTCCAATTGCTTCGAGTTCCCAATCTGAACAAGATCAAGAATATGAAAGATATAAAGTCAAATACCTGCAATGATGATTTATAGAAAAATGCTGATTAAATATGATTCAGATGAGGTGATGTAAGTTGTGACAAAAAAAACTAAGTTTCAGTGAGTGCTGTTTGAGCTGATTTGGTGGCCTTGGACTCGCGATTGCAACAGAACCCTTTATGTGCTTGTTCTACCTTACTGCGATACAACCTCCTAGTATTCATGCGGGTCGCAAGGAAATTGCAGGTCTGACTAGTTAGTAGGGGTAGTTCGCAGGCTGAGTGGGATTGGCGGGTGCAGTCCGCCAATCCCTGCTAAGGTTTTATTTTTAATGCCTTATTTTGACGGTGCGGCGGCTTTCGCTTTGGCTTCATCGTAAGCAATGAACACACTCATCTTTGCCGGATCAATGTAACGACGGAATGCCTCATTCACTTGCTCCACCGTCAGTGCCTTGATTTTGTTATCCATGGCTTGTGACCATGCCCAGCTGCGTTTCAGGAATAAATTGCTATTCCAGCCGCCAGCCACGCTGCCGTCGTTCGTGCGGGATTGCACGCGTTGTTGTAACAAGCCGGATTTTGCTTTGGCGAGTTCGTCGGCAGTGAAGCCATCTTTCAGCGCACGGGCTAATTCTTCTTTAATCGCTACTTCAACGCGCGCCAGATTTTGTGGTGCTGCTGTGCCGCTGATGCTGAAACTACCTACCGGATCAATCTCACCCGCAGACAGATTAGAGCCTACACCGTATGACAGGCCTTCTTTTTGACGGATGCGCTCCATCAGGCGTGAGTTCAAACCAGCGCCACCGCCAAAGATGTAGTTAGCGACACGCAAGGCCGCAAACGCTTCGTCATCCTCACGTAAGCTCAAAGTCATCGCGCTGGCATACACTCCACTTTCTTTGTCCGGTGTGTTGAAAGTTTTACGCACCGGTGCCGGATCAGCACGTTGGCTGACCATACGGGTGTATGGCGCTTTGCTCGCCCAGTCGCCAAACGCGCTGTTGATGGCTGCTTTGGTCGCTGTTACGTCCATATCGCCAACGATAGACAATTCCCCCTTAGACACGCCGTAAAAGTCGTTGTGGAAGGCTTT
The DNA here is from genome assembly GCF_014284255.1 of Cognatundibacterium jejuense. GTDB lineage: Bacteria > Pseudomonadota > Gammaproteobacteria > Burkholderiales > Burkholderiaceae_D > Undibacterium > Undibacterium jejuense. The sequence goes on along the minus strand of NZ_JACOFV010000006.1, from coordinate 59,855 downwards.
AATGTCATCCAATTTGACACTACGCACATCTGCCAAAGACTGATCCAGCGTTTTAGGCGCACGGAAGTCGCCTTGTGGATAGACATTGAAATACTGCGCCATTTCGCGTCCGACAATTGCACCAGGTTCATTACGTGAAGCTTCCAGCCCAACCAGGGTCTGATCGCGCAATTGCGTGAATTCACTTTCTGGATAAGTGGCATCGCGCATCACATGTGCGACCAGCGCCAGTGAGGCGGCCAGATTTTCTTTGGTCGTCTGGTAAGAGAACAAGCCACCGCTCATTTTCAGCTTAGACATCTGATCGTCGATGTCGGCACGGCTATATTTGCTGGTACCTGCGGCGAGCAAACTACTTGCCATACCGCTGACTGTGCTCTTGCCAAACAAACTTTTTTCATCGCCCCAATGCAAAGAGATTGAGACATTCACCGTTTCACCACGATTCTTTTTAGGTAAAAGAGCGACTTGCAGATTGCCGATCTGACTAATTTCTGTGCGTTTGTCGATGTTGGCTGGTGCTGGATCAAAGGCTTCACCTTCGAGTTTCGCGGCCTTAGGTTTGAAGTCTTTCATCACTTCAGCAATGCCTGGTGCTGCCGGTACCTCAGCGCGTTGCGGCTTATCTTCCGGGATGAACATACCTACCGTGCGGTTGTCCCGCACCATGTAATGTTTAACTGCTGCGGCGACTTCTTCTGACGTCATTTTGTCGGCATCATCACGGTCTTTGAATAAATAGCGCCAGTCACCCATGGCGATATATTCAGACATACTGATACCAATCGACTCATGGTTGTTGAGCATTTTTTCAAAACTATTGGCGTTATCACGTTTGACGCGATCGATTTCTTCCTTGCTTGGCGGATTATTTTTGAAATCTTCAATCCCCGCCAGTAAGGCGTCTTTAGCGGCATCGACTGAATCCCCTTTTTTGACTGCCGCACCGATAATGACAAGACCAGGTTCTACACGTCCAACCTCTGTTGCAAATACTTGTACAACTTTGCCGGTTTCTACCAGTTGCTTATGCAAACGACCATGTGGGGCGTTGGTCAGGATGTCGCTGGCAAAGCTCATGGCATCGCGATCGGTATGCAGATTAGCTGGTACTTTGTAAGCAATCATCACGATTTGAATATCACCTGCACGGCGCACCATGAAACTACGTTCACCATCCTGGGTTGGCTCTACCGTCCAGAATACTGGCAAGCTACGCTTTGGCTTAGGAATTTTGCCAAACGAGTTATTAATCCATTGCAAAACTTTGGTCTGATCAAATTTACCGGCGACCAGCAATACCGCATTGTCCGGTTGATAGTATTGATGATAAAAGGCTTGCAGATTTTCGATTTTGACGTTTTCAATATCACTACGATTGCCGATGGTAGAGTTGCCGTAGTTATGCCAATCGTAAGCTACGCTTTGCATGCGTTTCATCAATACGCTACCAGGTGAGTTTTCACCGCGTTCGTATTCGTTACGCACCACAGTCATTTCGGTATCGAGGTCCTTGCGGGCAATATTGGAATTGACCATGCGATCGGCTTCCATCGACAACGCCCATTCCAGATTGCTGTCATCGGCCTGGAATAATTCATAGTAATTGGTACGATCTAATGAGGTCGTGCCGTTCATACGCATACCGCGCTTGTTGAATTCTTCAGTGATCTTAGGATTTTTAGGCGTGCCTTTGAACATCATGTGTTCCAGCAAATGCGCCATACCGGTTTCGCCGTAATTTTCCTGACGTGAACCGACCAAATAAGTCACATTGACTGTCACCGTCGGCTTAGTGGCATCTGGCATTAACAAAACGCGCAAGCCGTTCGGTAAGCGATATTCAGTGATACCTTCAACGCTGGTCACCTGAGTGATGCCTTTAGGCAGTGTGTCAGAAAAAGCCGCAGGAGCCGTGAACAAAATGGCGCCGCCGAGTACTAAAGCGCGTAATACTGGTTTGAGTGACACCGAGATTCCTGATTGGCGAACAGAATGGGTAGGCATAGTATTCCTGAAAATGATCAAAGGTAATTTAAAAAGTGGCAACGTAAGAACAAAACAATAAACTAACAGTCATTCAATCTGCGTAACCATAAAACTCTGGCTACCTGTCCAGATTTCCCCGGGAGCCAGTGAAATGGGGCGCATAATGTTCGCTGCCTCGACGCAAAGCATACGCTGGTCTCCATCAAGCTCCATATCGCTGAGTTTGAGTGCCGCTTGTGGTCCCGGGTTCCACACCACTGCATCAGTAAAACCCGTGGTGTGAATATGTAGATGTTGATGCGCTTGTTGCAGGCACAGCTGGTCTGAAACATTGGCGTAAATACGATCGGTTTCACCCTCAATGTGCAACAGTTCTGCAGTTTCTTCGCAATGGCTCTTGCCAGTCAGACTGTCGCGATAAAGTGCTCCTTGCAGACCGCGCAGACGCGCTTCACGGATATCGTTGACGGCCAGATAGGTGTGCAGGGCAGAAGTAAAGCTAAAGGTGGTGTCACCGGTATTTTGTATCGATAAAGCGACCTGCAAACTATTGTCGTGCACACTGACAGCCAATTGTGCATTGAATACATGCGGCCAGATCGTCAGGCGAGCAATATTTTCTTTCAGGTAAAAAATTGCTTGTGCTGCACCATCTTCCGTTTGCTGTTGCTGTAGCAACTTCCATTCAGCGGTGCGGGCAAAACCGTGTTTAGGTAGGGTACCCATGCTGGCAAATTGCGGAAAAATGACTGGAATTCCGCCGCGGATTGCCACACCTTCCTGGTACTCTGATTTTTTGCTTAAGAAAAGTTGTTCTGTGCCGCCAGCTGGTATCCACGAACAGACATGTGCACCTTGATGGCAAATACTCACCGTCGCGCCATCGCGCGCAGTCAGGGTCAAAAAATCCATGAAATCGTATCCCGTTCACTTCATATAAAGGAGATCTATTCTATGCCAGCTCAGAAACTTCGTGGCGTTTTTTGCAATGTAAATGAGATGTTTTTTTGCTGAAAGTTGATCAACTTACTTTGGTGCTGCGGTGTATTTTTCTAAGCGCATAATAGACCTTGTTAAAGGCTGAAGGCGCATGAAAGAAACAAGCAAATTTGCCTTGCTGTGGCGCACTACAGCGAGATATTGGTAACGGGTCATACGCCGGCTTATAGGGTAGCCACCGCGACGTTTACAAGCGCAGCGATGGCTCAAAGGTTTGAGCGCTCAAATTTTATTGGCTACTGGCGTAACTCTGCCTTAATCATGTCTGCTGCTTTTTCTCCTATCATCATGGTTGGTGCATTGGTATTGCCACCGATCAGGGTTGGCATAATCGAGGCATCGACCACACGCAATCCTTCCAGCCCTATCACTTTCAGGGCAGGATCAACCACCGCCATCGCATCCACGCCCATTTTGCAGGTACCAATCGGGTGATACACCGTGTCACTGGTGGCGCGTATAACGGCACGAATATCGTCATCGGTATGCACATTGGCAGTCTGGAAATCGCTGCTACGCGCATTTGCCAAGGCTGGCGCATCCATGATTTTGCGCGTTAGCTTAAAGCCTTTGACCATGCTTTCCATATCGTCCGGATGTTCGAGGAAGCGCGGATTGATCAAGGGTGCAGCCAGTGGATCGGGCGTCGCCAGTGTCACTTCGCCTATACTCTTAGGGCGCAATAAACACATGTGGCAGGAGTAACCGTGACCCAGATGGAGCTTGCGTGCATGATCGTCCAGCATGGCGACGACAAAGTGCAATTGAATATCGGGTGCTGCCATGCTGGCATCGGTTTTTAAGAAGCCACCGCCCTCCGCACCATTTGACGATAGCATGCCACGACGTTGACTTTGATAGCGGCTGAACTCCCGCATCATGCGAATACTACCACCCGCCGAAATACCCAACAGATCTAAACTCTTTGCCCTGTATTTGAAAACGAAATCCGGATGATCCTGTAAATTCTTGCCGACGCCAGGTAAGTGATGGATAACCGGAATTCCTAATGCCTGTAAGGCTTTAGCGTCGCCAACACCAGACAGCATCAATAACTGCGGGCTTTGGAAAGCGCCTGCAGCCAGTAAAATTTCACGATTGGCGCGCAGTGTTTTGAGTGTGCCGTTTTGCATCATTTGCACACCAATAGCACGCTTTCCTTCAAACAAAATTTTCGTGACCTGACAACCGGTTTCTACTCTGAGGTTAGTGCGCTTACCCATATGCGGATGCAAATAGCCACGTGCCGCAGTCCAACGTTCACCTTGATATTGCGTGACCTGATAGATGCCGACACCTTCTTGTTCCGCGCCATTGAAATCGGTGTTTACCGGGAATCCTGCTTGCTTTCCTGCTTCCACATACAAATGCGGGAACGGATTATCGCTGCGCAATTCACTGACGCGTAAAGGGCCATCCTGACCGTGAAATTTCCCCCCATGGGTTTCATTGTTTTCAGAATGTTTAAAGTAGGGCAGTACATCATCATACGACCAGCCAGTATTGCCTAACGCTGCCCAGTGATCGTAGTCGACTTTATGGCCACGGATATACACCATGGCATTGATGCCGGACGAGCCACCCAGCATCTTGCCGCGTGGCTGATATCCACGTCGTCCGTTTAAGCCTGGTTGTGGGACTGTTTCAAAAGCCCAGTTATTGAGCTTGGTTGGCAACATCGCGACAACACCGATCGGTGCATTGACCACCCAACTGTCACCACCGCCACCGGCTTCGAGCACCGTCACACTGATACTGGGATCTTCAGTCAGGCGTCCGGCGACCGCACAACCACCGGCACCACCACCGACCACGATGTAGTCACTGTTTTGATTCATAGAGTCTCCGTATTTTTATGGTGAAGACGGATGCAGGATTGTCGAGGTGTTTTTTGGTATGAACCAAATCACGCGCAATCTTGCTCCGGCTTCTTTTTATGTTGCAGTGCAGTGTTGCTGAATCACGCTTTACCATGTACGGTAACAACTACGACTTGCGCAAATATACTAACGCTAGCAAGATTGTTTCACTTCAGCGCAAGAAAGATATTAGTACGCCCGTTCAGATAAAGTAAGGACATTTGCTGCCACGTTGTTTGTGCAAGACAACGCGTGAAGATCAATGATGAAATAAATAATTTTAAACAATGTCAGTCAAGGTTTCCGACACCATTGCACCGTTGTTATCGGTGCAAGATGCAATTTTTCCGGCGCATCCGTTCACGGGTTTGCTGGCGATTGCGCGTGAGAAAAACTGGCATGGTCCTGACTTATTTCCCGAATTTCAACAGCAAAAGGGCGGCCGGATTAGTTATTTACAGGCGCGCGAAGGCTTGCTGCAAGCACGACATCATGCCGGTGATGAGATTTGTATCTGGTCGGGGGCACGAAAATCACTACCACAATTAGGGCAGATGGCACGTGGCATGCTGGCGCAGCCAACCATCTTGGATGCTTTGCAATTTGGTCTCAAATATCAGTTAATTGCTGGTTCTATGGTGCATTTGCAATTTGAAGCGGGTAGTCCGTATTCAGCCTTGATTGCGCATGCGTTGTTTGACGACGTTGAATTGCAGGACTTTTTAGCGGTCGATCATTTACTCACCGCCGTCAACGCCGCGCGCGAATTGTGTGGGCCAGCATTTCGCTTACACCAGGTCGAATTACGTGGCATGACAAAAATCAGTTTGGCTTTGTATGAGCAGATGTTTGCTTGTACTGTCGTTACCGGCGCTGATGTCAGTCGTGTTTTAATCACCAATGACATATTGCAAATACCCTTAAAATCCCCCGATCTGAAGATCGTGCAAGAGGCCGGAGCTGCTTGCGAACAAGAGCTGGCAGCTGTCGGCGCACTGGGACGGCAAAGTTTGTTAAGAACCTTGGTTAATCAGCATTGTGAACTACATAATGTTGATCAAATGGCACAGGCCTTGGGAACCAGCCCACGTTCTTTACAACGCTTGCTGGCGCGGGAAGGAATGTCGTATTTTCAGATTATCGAAAACATCCGGATAGATCGTGCCAAACGCTTATTGCAAACAGATCTGAGTCAGGAACTTATTGCTGAGCAACTCGGCTATTCTGATGCCCGCAGCTTCAGGCGTGCATTCAAACGCTGGACTAATCTTAGCCCTGGCGAATTTCATCAATCACGTAAGCTAAGTACATTCAAGACTGAAGTATAGTGAGCACCGTGCGGGTTGCACCCACTCAAGTTTAAGCCGATTTTACCGGATCATAAATTGGTAAATCAAACCAGAAAGTCGTGCCGTGTTCAGGACAACTGACGAAGAAGATCTCACCGCGCATTTTTTCTATCAAAGTCTTTGCAATCGATAAACCAAGACCGGTTCCGCCTTGTTGTCGCGTATTAGTGCTGTCAGCCTGCGTAAAGGGTTCAAAAATATGCGCCTGAAATTCTAATGGTATCCCTGGGCCATGATCGCAAATTTCCATCCGATAAACATGGTTGGACTGGAACAACCGGATATTGACTTCTGCGTCTTCCGGAGAGAATTTGGCGGCATTCGAAATCAGGTTGGTGATGACTTGCATTAAGCGGTCACTGTCACCAAGGCACCACGCGTGTGGTGTATCGGTCGTCGAATCAGGAATCAGGCGTACATCTGCCACTAACGAGACGTGCAAATTGGTGGCGTAGGCGGTATTTGCTTCTATTGCCTGATATAACAGAGCGACCAGATCGACGGGTTCGGATTTGATGCTCATTTTACCATTGGCGAGTTTATCCATATCGAGGATGTCATTGACCAGACCAATCAGGCGCTTACTGTTGGCGTTAGCAATACGTACCAATTGTTGAGCAGCGTCGGATAAGGTACCGGCCACTCCGGACTCTAGCAAGCCTAGTGAGCCACGTATCGATGTGAGTGGCGTACGTAGTTCATGGCTGACCACGGAAATAAATTCGGTTTTGAGTTGATGCATGCGCAGACGGTCGCTGATGTCCATAGTGAACGCTACCCATTCTTGCTGGGAGTTTTCCAGATGATTGACACCAACCAAAACAGGAATAGAGCGACCATCCGCATGCCTGAGCATGATCTCAAACGACGAAGTGGTACCAGTCGTTTGAAGTTCGTTATACGCTTGCATACAAATGTATTGATCAGATTCTGACATCAGCTCACGCCAGAAATAGCTCTCACCGATAATTTGTTCTCGCGTATAGCCGCACAGCTGGCAGAAAACTTGGTTCACGTCCAATAGGCGCTTCCGTTGATTGCCATGCACGATACCGATCAAGCTTGAATTCATCAGACGTTGCAAGCGACCTTCGCTGTCACGCAATGCATCGAGTGTGCGTCGTTGTTCGGTGATGTCTTCGATCATCCAGACCGTACCCTTGTGGTAGGTCTCTGAGGACAAAGCGCGACCAGCGACCCGTGCAAAAAATGCTTCACCGTTATTGCGATGCAAGCGCCATTCGATTTCAACTAATTCATCGGCGAGTAATTTGGGAATGACCGCATCGCCAAAGGCTTCATAGTCATCCAGATGTTGATATAAGAAAGAAGTTTTGACGCCTATCATCGATTGCGCATCGGGAAAGCGACAAAGCTCGGCCAAGGCCTGATTGGCCCTGACAATCACATCATTACTGACGAACATGATGCCCACCGGCGCATTGGCGATCAGAATTTCTAGTTCTCTGGCTAATTCTTTGTAGCGATTTTTGCTGGCATTGAGGAGTTCCTGATTCAGCATCAATTCTTCTTCAATGCGCTTACGTTCAGTGATATCAATATGCGTGCCGACCATGCGCACTGCGCGTTGGTTAGTATCCCATTCGACTACCGCCCCGATCGACATAATCCAGCGCCATTCGCCGGCTTTATTTTTTTGTCGGAATTCTGCGTGGTAATCAATTGTTCCTCGCGAGGCAAAATGTTTTTGATACGCTTTTCTGAGATTTGCCACATCATCTTTATGTACGCCATCAGACCAGAAATAATTCCAAAATTGCGAAGAGTCAGGAAAATCCTCTGCTGAGTAACCAAGCATTTGCAAATATTCCGGACTGAAGGTACTTTTACCCGACTGTAAATTGATATCGTACAAGCCCTGATTCGAGGCTTTCATTACCAGCCGCATCTGTTGTTCGGCAGCGAGTAATTTTTGTTCCGTGAGTTTGCGTTCGGTATTGTCGCTGATGAAACCATGCCATAACACGCTGCCATCGGCCTGCTTCTCTGGTGTCGCATCACCGGCTAACCAACGTTCGCCGCCGTCAGTGCGTAAAACACGATATTCATGATGCCAGATGGTGAGTTCTGCTGCGGAACGGCGTATGCCGATGATTAAATACGCTAAATCATCAGGATGTATTTTTCGATACAAAATACTGGCGTCATTGATTAACTGTTCTGCTGTTATCTCAAACAATTGCTCAACGGCTGCGCTGACGTACTTGAAGGAAAATTGATGTTCGGAATAGCGTTGGAACTGAAAAAACATACCCGGCAAAAAGCGCGAGAAGTTACTCAGCAAGGTATGACTTTTTTCCAACTCATCCTGCGGCGGTAAGGACGGCATGGAGGAGTCGATCGCGATCAGGTTTGATTTTCCAGTCATAGCCTTGCCCGCACAGTTTACTGATAAAAGGGAACACTAAGTTTGCAGTCTAGTGCCTGTAATGCAAGCTTCGTGTGGCGTTACAAAGATCGTCGGTACTGCTTAAACTTGAGGGAAAATGCTGACTGACAAACAAACAAACTATGCTTTTTGTCTGCCAGCCTTGTTACATGATTACTTTGCTATTTTATAATAAAAATCTCATTGACGTTGAGTGACAATCTGATTAAAAAAATCATAAACACCTTGTTCGCTCATTCGTCGCGCATTCGATAATTCACCACCTTTCGACGCATACAGGACGGTATTGTCTGGTTTTAACACCACCGCGGCAGGAATGCCCTTTTTGATCGGGTTGCCATAGCTATTGGCCAGATCCTGATTTTTATCGAATTGGCCAACATCGACTTTGACGACCACAAATTTGCTGGCGATTAAGGCTGCGCTTTGACCTTGCATAGATTTACTTAATTCCAGGCAATCTTTGCACCAGTTGGCACCAAAAATAACCAATACATCTTTTTTTGCTGTTTTGGCTTCTGCCAGCGCTTTGGTAACCATCGCTGGTGCATCTGCTGTTTCATCGTAAGGATGGGCGATGTCAGCATGCGCAATATTTAAACTCAAACTCAGAGCAAAACTAGCAAGTAAAGAGAGAATTTTTTTCATGATCAAAATCTAAAAAGAGAAGAATAACTCAATAGTGACGTAAATCAGTTGGTTTGTCATTGGACATGCAATCACAAATACTGATTTTATATACAGTAATTTGCATAATTTAGGCTAAAATAGGGCATTCCTTTTATGCCTGATTCTCCGAGTTGAAAAAAATCATCCATTGCGACTGTGATTGTTTCTACGCATCAATAGAGATGCGGGATGATCCGTCTCTTCGTGGTCGTCCTTTGGCCGTTGGAGGACGGCCGGATCAGCGCGGGGTAGTGGCAACTTGTAATTATGAAGCGCGACGCTTTGGTATTCACTCTGCAATGCCAATGTCGCAGGCATTACGCCGTTGTCCGGATCTGGTGATATTGCCGCCAGCGATGGAAAAATATCGCATTGCTTCACGTCAAATTTTGGCGATCTACCGCGATTACACTGATGCTGTTGAACCTTTGTCACTCGATGAGGCGTATCTGGATGTCAGTCAATCCTCACACCACCATGGCAGCGCAACGCTCATTGCCCAAGAAATTCGTGCTCGCATCGCCGATACAGTAGGTATAACAGCTTCAGCTGGGGTTGCTCTAAATAAATTTCTCGCCAAAATTGCCAGTGACTGGAATAAGCCGGATGGCATGTTTGTGATCTTGCCCGATCAGGTACAGGATTTTGTCGCCGTTTTACCTGTTAAGCGCTTATTTGGTGTGGGAAAGGTCACCACTGCAAAGTTACACAGCATGGGAATTAATGAATGTAAGGACTTGCTTACATGGTCATTAGCTGATTTAACTTTGCATTTTGGTAAGCTTGGAAACAACTTATACCAGCTTTGTCGTGGTATCGATTTGCGTGAAGTGGACACCAGTTCCGAACGTAAATCGGTCAGCGTTGAAGAAACTTATACCAACGATTTACCTGACCTCGCAGCCTGTGTGGCAGAAATGCCGGAGTTATATACTTCGCTTGAACGGCGCGCGGACAGGGCGGGTGCTATCCCTCATATTCATAAACTTTTCGTCAAAATACGTTTTTCAGATTTTCGTGTCACCACGGTGGAGTGTGTGGGTAAAAACATGAGCCAGGAGGTCTATGGTCACTTATTAGAAACCGGCTTTGCTCGACGGCATTTACCGGTGAGGTTGTTGGGACTCGGGGTCAGGCTAGCTGAGATTGATAAGGGGAGCAGCGGGCAATTAACTTTGTTTTGACGACAAGCTGTGTAGCAAAAAGAGCCTGATATTCATTGAAGTAGCCGGACGGTACCTTTGTCAATGCATGTATTTATTTCTGAGTCTGTCCATTAATCCGGATTGCTTCACTTTTTCAAACGCTTTACGGATTTTTCTTACCAGAACCGGATCGCTTTGCTTGTTCAGTGCGAAGTAATAGCTACTTTTATCATCTAACACCAGCATAGGTTCTAGCTCATTGGGGTTGCGTTTTTCTTTTTTCATTTGATATGCCGCGCTCCAATCCAGGGAAATGATCAGATCGATTCTGCCGACTAATAATTTTTTTAGATTTGATTCTGCAGTCGGTGCATAGTCTATTGCAGTGTCCGGCACATTATTATTTTTTAAAAACGTTTTCGCGGATGCCATTTCGCGAACCAGACCAATTTTGTAATGAAAGCTATCAGCGACAGTTTTGACTTCAATGTCTGTGCGACTTTTGAGTTTGTATAAGTAGATCTGTCTTGAACTAATAGGGCCTATCCATTCAAATAACTCCTCGCGATCAGCATTACGGGTGGTCGAAAAAATCAGCGTATTAGGCTGCGTTGTCGCCATTTGATAAGCGCGTGCCCAGGGCAAAATATTGACCGTCGATTTGATCTTCGCTTCTCGCAAGACCGCCTCAATAAGCTCAGTTGAATAGCCGGTGGCGACGCCGTGATCCTCGTAATTCAGTGGTGGTAATTCTTCCGTGACGACTGTCAATTCAGTAGCAAAAGCGCTGCATGCAGCTAGCGCAAACGCGCAGACGATGATAATTCGTTGACAAATAAGGCGAGAAACATAAAAACTCATGCGCTGATTCTACACACGATGAATGAATAGAATATGACAAAAATGTATCCAGCAAAAATTGCTTCTCGACCGGCTTCCTATGAGAGAAGATAGAAGTTGAGTTTGACTTAGATAAAATACTCAATGCGCTGTGCTCTTGGATACAACGCCTGGCTGTAATTGCAAAAAATACTGGTTTTCGAGTTGTTTGATATTGAGTGTATTTAAACCTGCATTGAAAATTTTCTGTAAACGCAAGCCACGAGCTGTATGCTGGAAGCAAATATGCATAGAAAAATTGGTCAATTCTTTAGCGTGAAAGACAATATTCAGTTTGTCTTTGCTCAGGCTGTTGTCCGTAATGAGCAACTGACGCAACACGTTTTTGTCGATCACAATCACATCAACGCGACCAGCAAGTAGTTTTCTGACGTTGCTGATGTCTGAGGGGGCGGTGTCCGTCCGTATGATACGTTGTTTGACCAGCGCGTCGAATTCTTCGCCGTTCGCGTAGTCTTGTACCACACCAATATAATAAAACTGCAAATCTTGTAAGGTTTGCCAATCAAAGAGTTTATTTTTTAGCGATGCAAAACCCACCGTGCTATTACCCAAAGTGTTTGAGAAATAGCAGCTTTTCTCGCGCTCCTTCAAATAAAACGCCGGAAAATATCCGGCATAGTCCGCATCGTTTAAACCAACTTGTACCGTGCGGCTCCATGGAAAATAATCAATACTGACCTCTGACTGACTTTTTTGCGCCGCTGCTTTCACTATCGCCGCAACGAATCCCTCGTCAGGTAATGATGGACTAACATAAGGAGACCAGTCCAGAGAGGCCAGACGCAGACGGTCTACTGGCGCTGAGGCAGCAGTGATAGGCAGCGAAGTCAATATGACCGCCACGAATATTGCATTCAATAATGTGGGAAATCCACGCATAAATTTTTTCGACAGCTGGGTAGTCAGTGAGAAGGCACGCCAGAATTTGCTTCCGGCTCTGCTTTTTTATAACCTAGGGGTTCTCTTATCTCCATGATGTTAATTCAAAGCAATAATGTCACATGTGATCATGAGCATTGCCGATAGATAATATAAGCCAGACTAAGATTAAAAATGTACCTTGAGAACAACAAAGGCAGGATGAAAGAACAGTACAAGCCTATTTCATTTTATATAAAGCAACAGCATGCCAACGACTTTGTTTCATTTCGGCTGTGCTGCTATCCGGCATCAAGGGGCTAATGCGCCACCACATGCTCACCTGCACGGGAATGACTCATTGCAGCTTGGCGGTTGGATGACTGGTATGGCATGCAACAAATCGGCACTTGGTCATCCTCCGCGAAGACGAGGACACAGTTCTGCGAGAGAAGCTGTAAAAAAATGGCCTCGCCCGAAATAGTAGCAAGGCCAAACTCGTGTCGGAATAATCGATTCAATTAATATCCGACACCCTTTTTTTATGCATTGAACACGTGCTTACTTAAAATCACCTGAAAAAACACGTACCATTTTTTCGTAAGCCAGATACTTTTGCATTGCTGTTTTGAGATCGGACACGGTGAGCGCCGATATTTTTTTCTCGAGTTCAGTATCATGTTGCATATTTAATCCCAAGAACAAGTTACTGGCGAGATTTTGAGCTAACAGATTGTCCTGACTACGTTCTAGCTGACGTTCTTGCAAATAGCTCTTTTTGCCATCTTCTAATTCTGCTGCTGTGAAGCCGTCCCTGACTGCTTTGTTGATCTCTTCACGCATACCGGTTTCTAGCTTTTCGCGATTTTGCGGAGCGTAGATAGCATAGGCGGAGAAACTGCTTACCTCGTCAAGATACGCTGCAGAATACGAGGAGCCACCACCATAGCTGATCCCATCTTTTTGACGGATACGGTTAAATATTCGCGAATTTACGTTGCCACCGAGCAGATAGTTTGCCATGACTAAGGCTGGATAATCAGGACTTTGCGCGCTGGTTGGTACGCTCATATTGGCAAAGAAAAATGCGTTTGCTTTGTCTGGCGTCGCAATGCGTTGATCTTTGCCTTGAGTCGCGTTGTACACCTTGTTCAGGCGTTGGAAATCGTGACCAGCTTTCCATGCACCAAACGCAGATGCTAGTTGGCCTTTAAGCGCATTCGCATCAAACTCTCCCACCACGGCAACTTGCGCCTGATTTGCTTGATTAATGCCATAGAAATCCTTCCAGAACGCGCGAACATCCGCCAACTTAGCATTCTTTAAACCTGCGATTTTTTCAGCGATACTTTGATAACGACGCGGGTCACCAGCTGGCCAGCTATTGTTCGCCTGACGTACCGCATCAATAGCCAATGCCTGCGGATCTTTACTGGATTCTTCCAGTTGCGCCAATTGTGCGTTCACCAGTTGGGTGAATTCCGTTTCATTGAACGCGGGTTGACGCAAGGCATCGTGCACCAATTCCAACACGCGTGGCAAGTTGTCACGTACAGTTTCCAGTGTCACGCTGACATTACCGGCACCACCCGTAATTTGCAACTTGGCTTTGAGTTTATCGAGTTCTTCAGTAAATGCCTGATGGCTGAGTTTTTCAGTTCCACGATTAAGCATTGCCGCTGCCAATTCAGCATTCAGTGCTTGATCTTTAAGGCTTTGTGCATCACCCAGATATAGGTTCATTGCCATGACGACCGTATTGCCACGTGTAGTTTTCGGCAACAACGCATATTTCAGGCCATTGTCGAGTGAACCAATCTGAGTACGTTTATCGATGTTGGCAGTCGAGCTATCAAAGACTTCGGCCTGAGCAATTGCTACACCAGGTTTGAAGGTTTTGATTTGTTCTGTCACGTTGACCTTGGCTGGCGCTGGTACACGCTCTGGTTTTGCTTCAGGAATAAAGCTACCAGTCGTGCGATTGCTGGTTTTGAGCCAGGTTGTGGCAACCCTTTGGACGTCGGCGACGGTCAGCGCATTGACGCGATCGCGGAACAACAAGAATAAACGCCAGTCGCCGGAAGCGATGTTGTCTGACAAAGCCACCGCGAATTTTTCAGGGTCATTAAATATCTGTGCCAGATCCGAATTCAGCTTTGCTTTAGCGCGGGCTAATTCTTCTTCGGTTACCGGTTGTTGAGCAAAGCCCTCGATCGTACTGACCATGATCTTCTTGGCTTCGGCAGTATCCTGGTCAGAACGCAGATTTGCGCCTATCAGTAAGAAACCTGGCTCATCCAGATTGGCTGCATAAGGGAAGACGTCAACGGTTTTCTTCGCTTCTACCAAGGCTTTGTACAAGCGGCCATTTGGGCTGTCTGCGAGGATTAAGGCGAGTGCCTCAGTCGCTGCGTAATCAGGATCCGCGGCAGGCATCGTGTGATACATCGCCACTACGGCAGGTGATTCGCCAACGCGGCGCACGGTCACATCACGTTCACCATCTTGTGTCGGATCAAGAGTGTAGGTTGGTTCAATTACGCGTTTGGGGCGTGGAATTTTACCAAAATATTGGACCACTAATTGCAATACCTGGTTTGCATCAAACGCGCCTGCAACGGTCAGCGTTGCATTGTCTGGCTGATAGTATTTACGCCAAAATGCTTGCAAATGAGGGATATTGACATTTTCTACGTCAGTGCGTGCACCTATCGTATCTTTGCCATAGTTATGCCATTGATACGCGCTGGAAGTGACACGCTGCATCAGCATGCCTATAGACGAGTTTTCGTTTTTTTCCATTTCATTTCTGACCACCGAGAATTCTGTTTTCAGGTCCTCACCAGAAATTCGTGAATTCACCATGCGATCCGCTTCCATGGAAAGCGCCCATTTCAGGGTTTCTGGTTTTGCCGCAAAGGTTTCGTAGTAGTTTGTGCGGTCATAGGAAGTCGTGCCGTTAAACTGCACACCGCGCTGCGACATTTCTTCCCACAAACGCGGATGTTGCTTGCTACCTTTAAACATCAAATGCTCTAACAAATGCGCCATCCCGGTTTCACCATAGTTCTCATAGCGTGAACCAACACGATAGGTGATGTTGACGGTGGTGCTTGGTTTGCTCGCATCTGGTACCAACAATACTTTTAAACCATTCGGTAGCACATACTCATTGATGCCTTCGACGTTTCGTACAAACTGTATGCCAGCCGGTAATTTTGCGTTAGCTGCCGCCGGAGGTGCAGACTCCGCTGCGATGGCAGGTACATGCATTAATCCACCAAAAGCAAATGCCAAAGATAAACTGACAGCGGATAGCGAGAAACGAGAAGACGTCATAGAACACCTTTTTGAAGTTGAGATATTGACCATATGTACCCGGATGCTATGCCCACGCAACGCGACCATTGAGCGTTTTACACCGAAGTAAAGTTGGTAGTATTTAAAAATTAAAATTATTTAATAACAACAAGCAGGAAGAGTGTAGCAGACACAAAGCGATATTGTGGAAGCAACTAAAATGATGGGACTTGTGCAAAATCGCGCCAGCGACATTGGACTTAAGCATGTATCGAATGAAAACTTGGGAGCAGAGCAGCGTGGCAAGTAACTTGCGCTTGGGAATCAAAAGTAATGCAACTGGTGCGACCGACAGGAATCGAACCTGTATTGCGAGCTTCGGAAACTCGTATCCTATCCGTTGGAAGACGGTCGCGTTGTACTCACTTCTGAGGATCGCAATTGTATCCGTTTAAGAGCGATTTTGCATTGCACCTAACACAATATTTTTAATATTTAGCGAAACTAAGCGGACTTTTGACGTTTTGGATCTTGTTAATAGCGGAAGACTCGCAAAAAAAGATCAACCGAATTCAATAAGTTACCCTGAACTGGAAAAAAGTCTGACTTTCATTGTTGAATGTCGATGCAAAATTGCATCCTGACAGGCGATCCCGGCTCTTGTTACCGTCTTGCACAATAAAATTCACTGATGCAAATCAGACAAACCATGCTTTTATCCGCAAAGCTTGATCTTTTGGTTCTATAATCCAAAACTTTGGTGTCAGTTGATTTGTATCACTGGCAAGCAACCGGGATGACCATTTCATTTGCAAAGAGGAAACCATGAGCGACGCGCACGACGAACACGAATCAGTGATAAAAACACCTAAACAACTCATCGCCGCAGTTCTCGCAGGATTTTTGGTTCCAATTATTGCGATTGTTTTGTTAGTGCAATACGTTTCCAACGATAAAAAGGTCGGCGCTGGTTCTTCTGCCTTGACCGCCGAAGCTGTTGCAGCACGTATTCAACCTGTTGCTGATGAAGGTTTCACATTCAAAGACACTAGCGGCCCTAAACAATTGCAGTCTGGCGAAGCCGTCTACAAAATGGTTTGTTCCGCTTGCCATAGCACTGGTGCTGCAGGTGCACCGAAATTTGCAGATGCCGGCTCTTGGGGACCTCGCCTTGCACAAGGGTATGACACCTTGTTGAAACATGCCGTTGAAGGTATTCGCGCCATGCCAGCCAAAGGCGGCAACCCAGATCTAGACGACGTAGAAGTCGCCCGCGCCGTCGTTCATATGGCAAACGCAAGTGGTGGACAGTTTACGGAACCAGAAGTAAAAGTGGCAGCGGCCTCGGCCGAGGCTCCAGCGAAATAATAGAAATCTACTTTCATCAGGCAAAACTCTGAAGTAATTCTGATGATATAGCCAAGGGCAACAAAGAAAAAAAGCTGAGTCTCCCATGAGGAGCCTCAGCTTTTTTTCGTTTAAGTGTGCCATGGGTCTGAATGGCAGATTCTGAATCGCACATTCGCACAAGAGGCTTCAATCCTTAACAGCATCAAAGTTGATCAGATACACCTAAAAAATTTTATTGAATTCCAGTAGCTAACAATGACAACTGAGACATTGCGTTTTTTCTTTGTCGTTGTGCCCAATTTTTGACTTACCTGCAAAAAGTTGCTGATCGGGTGTTTCTACAAATAAATTTTCTAAAAGAGTACAAAAAACCAACAAATATCATTACAAAGTATCATTAAACGTTAGTTTATACACACAAAAAATTGGTGATTCGGCGAACGCTAATGTCGCATTAGCCCGCATTGTTTGCGTTTTGGCAATCATATTCAGTAGATTAAAACTTCTTAAATGACCGTATGTAAGCACCTGATTATTGGCAATTTGTCTTTTTTAAATGGGACTTGCGCAGTTACAAACGTTTACAAGTTGATGTAAACCCATAATTTAAAGAAATTAGGTATTTTGGAGGGAATGAAACAAAGCCCGAGACGCCTTGGTTATTGCCGATATCTGCTTGTGACGCCAGTAAATCATAAGCTGACCAATTTGCTGACCATACAGAAATCATGAGTCATGATGCCATTAACCGAATGTACTTGCACGAGCATCTGACACCACAATCGGTCTAGGATAATGTGGGTTCACAGGCTGTCATGAGTTCGGATGAATATCTGTTATTTGATGACACTATTATTGCTAAAAGTAACACAAACAATATTGAATTAGTGCGACGGAAGGATAGTGCTAATGCACACGGAATTATCAAAGGGATTCGTATGCGACTTGTGTAAGTCCTATAAATATCATTAATTGCATAAAAAGCATCATAAAAGGCGTTGAGAAATTCTCAGCGTCTTTTTTTACCACTACCAAAAGAAATGCTGTTCTTCTTCGAGTTAGCGATCATTAATGCATATCGGCAATATTTTCTCGTTGCAATTTAGCGACAAAATATCCCCTCAACATCCAATTGAAAAAGCAATCTTTTTTTTGTCAATTTTTTTCACCCTTCTGATGTTGTAGACTTTGCACAAATCTGGTGCGTAACTATGTAACATAGTTTTATACGTGAGCCCACAACAAATTCGATGAACAGTGTAAATCATTAACAAAATCGATTTGATGTGAGAGTTATTATGAAGATTATTTGGAATGAAAAGATTTTTCCTTAATCTGAGAGCCTAAATCGCGCTGCGGAATTATTTCAGATGTACATAAATTTAGAAAAAATCGCGCCATTTTGTGACAAAAAAAGCGCTTGCCAGATGAGATCAGTGTGGTTTTTTTGAATAAAAAAAAAAGACCCACTTGACATGTATTTGTTCAAAATGTTCCTATAGCGCATAAATATTTTTTCATAATTTGGTCACATATCTTGGTGAACCAAAGATTTGATTCAGGAGTATCTGAGGAAATGTTTGTTTAAATTTTCTGTATATATGAAGATTTTATTTCAGTACAAAAGCTGGATACGTGCAAGCGTAAATTCAAAAAACTTAGGAGGAGTTCTTTATGGTTGAAAAAATTTTAGCGAAGTCAGTTCGTCTGATGTTCGTTGGCGGTGTTGCATTTGCTGCAATAGGTCAAGTGGCCGTTGCGCAAGAAGCAACACCTGGCACAAACGCACAAGCAGTACAACGCGTTGAAATTACTGGATCAAGTATTAAACGTGCAGAAAAAGAAGGTGCGTTGCCGGTTCAAGTAGTTACACACGAAGACATTTTAAAAACTGGCGCGACATCAACAGAGCAACTGTTGAATACCTTGTCGATTAATAGTGCTGTAGGCGGTACTACAACTGCTCAAGGTACTGGTTCAACTACCTACGGTTTAGCCTCTGCAAGTTTGCGCGCTTTGGGTGCAAATAAAACATTGATTTTGGTTAATGGTCGTCGCGTTGCAAATTATGCATCTGATGGTACGACAGTTGATATCAATTCAATTCCAGTTTCGATGATTGATCATGTCGAAATCTTGAAAGATGGCGCTTCTGGCGTGTACGGTTCAGATGCTATCGGCGGTGTTATCAACTTCATTACCCGCAAGAATTTCTCTGGCATAGAATTGACGGGCACTTTCGGCGGAACCTCGGACGGCGGTGGTCAAAGTTCAAAAGCAGGTATCGTTGCGGGCTTTGGTGATTTTGAAAAAGATCGCTATAACATTACTGTGTCTCTAGATGCCTCAAAAGAAAAAGCCATCTACGGCTCTCAGCGTTCTTACGCGCAGCATTCCTGGGATGACGTGAATGGGTTGTGGGACACAAGCGCAACACCTAGCGGTCGCATCAATACGATTCCAGGTTCCCCAGCTCCTAACACTATTCCTCCTTACAGTATTAATACTGGGGTAAGCCAGGATAATCCACTTGCAGTTGGTGGCTTAGCAGGCAACACATGTGCACAGAATGGTAGTTCATGGAACGTTGCGGAAGCTACTTGCCGTTATAATCCTTCACCACTGGTTCCATTGGTTCCAGATGTGGATCGTACAAATTTAGGTGCAAATTTCCGCTTCAAACTGTCAGATGATCATGAGTTCTTCATTGATGGGTTCTTTGCCCATGCGGTAACGACAGTGACGGAACAAGCATCACCTTATTCTTCCGCATTCTTGTATCCGGATACACTGTTTGTTAAGAACAATGTTTACCCAGGGATTATTTTATCTCCAACTAGTCCTTACTATCCAACTTCGTATTTAGCTGGATTGGGTATTTCAGGTCCGGTTTCTGTCAGCTATCGTGCGTTTGACGGCGGTGGTCGTGTTCACTCAGACACTTCAAATCAGATTCATTTTGTAACTGGCTTACGTGGTACGATTTTCCAGAATTACGACTACGATATCGCTTACACACACAATTCGAGCACTGTATCTGAAGCGACTCTGGGCGGTTATCAGCAACAATTCAAAATGGCTCAATTGCTGAGTAACAACCCAGCATTTAATCCGTTCACAAAAACCCAGACTCCGGCATTGGCAGCACAAATTGCTGCCCTGAACTACAACGGTAATATGTTGGATTCTAGTTTAGGTACCGACTCTCTGGATGGTAAAATTTCCGGCGATTTGTTTAAAATGCCAGCAGGTATGGCACAGGGTGCAGCAGGGTTCTCATGGCGCAACGAGAACATGAATTACAATCCAAGTGCAGCTTATCAAACTGGCGACATCTCTGGCTATGGTAACCAGGTTCTGCCATTTAATGTAAGCCGTCATTCTGCCTCTGTATTCGGTGAATTGTCTGTACCACTTCTCAAGAATTTAGACGCAAGTTTGGCTGCTCGGACGGATAGATACCCTGATGCAACCTCTACGAACCCAAAAATCAGTCTGAGTTATCACCCTATTTCTCAAGTTCTGTTACGTGCATCGTATGGTACAGGTTACCGCCAACCAGCATTGCCTGAGCTGTACACCCCACAAGCATTTAGTAATACGGTAACTTTTACAGATCCAGTTGCTAAAATCAAAGGCCAATTTAATCAATTGACCGGTGGCAATTTAAATCTGTTGCCAGAAAAGTCTAAGCAATTTTCTCTCGGTATCGTTGCTGATATAACTAAAGATCTGAACGTTGCCGTTGATTACTGGAATATTAACATCCGCAATTTGATCACTTCATACGGTGCTCAAGCTGTTGTTAAAGGTGCTGCTGCTGGTAATCCAGCCTACACAGGATTGGTAACACGTGATGCGTCAGGCAATATTTCACAAATTACTTTATTAAATCTGAACGCCGGTAGAGAGAAAACTGATGGGGTTGACATTGACCTTAAGTGGAAGGTGTTGAAATCACCAGAATATGGTACTTTCGGCATGCGTTTAAATGGTACTTATACACGTGGTTTCGAGGTTACCTTGCCTGATGGTACCGTACAGCCAAGCGTAGGAAAAACTGTTGACGCTGATGGTAACGTATTGAATGCGGTTACTAACGGCGGTATTATTTTCAAATGGAAACATCAGTTGAACTTCGACTGGTCGAATGGTGCGTATGGCTTAACCGTGACACAAAATTATCAATCTGGATATGATGATAACGTTCCTCAAGGTTTCAGTCCTATCACGACAGCCATTCCTGTTAGCGCCTTCCAAACTTGGGATTTACAAGGAACTTATACAGGTTTGAAAAATACAACGATCCGTGTTGGTATGAAGAATTTCTTGAATAAAATGCCACCAACGGCAATTACAGGCGGTCAGTACTTCCAATCTGGTTACGATCCTTCGTACTATGATCCACACGGTCGTTTTGGCTATGTCACTGCGAACTACAAATTCTAATTTTTAACTTAAATTAGAATGTAAAAAAACCGGGAGAAGTTTTCCCGGTTTTTTTTATGGTGGTTGACCAAGCAAGGACTTTATTGTCGCTGCGAAGCGGTTAGCGTTGGTGTACTTGGATCAATCCACATTTAACTGCAACGATTGCCATTCCGATCCTGATGGAGGCCTTCAGTATCAAAAAAAGCCCGCTTTGTTTCAAAGCGGGCTTTTTACATTAAAATTTTTGACAAAATATCTGCCCTTTCATTGTGGCAGGAAGAGTGTAGTAAGGAATTTGCGATTTATATATAGCAACTAAGTGTCAACGCTAGGGGCGCTTATATCTTACTGTGTACCAGCTTACCCGCCGCATAAGTCGCCTCGATACAGCGGTCATCTCCCAGCATTGCGAGAACAAATAACTGCTCTTCCAAAGAATTGATATGCGCACTGCGCCGAGCTAGCAATGGCGTGGCCTTTGGATCGACGATAATAAAATCGGCTTCGTTTCCGGACTGAAAATTACCTATGGTATTGTGTAATTGCATGGCACGTGCGGCACCCAAGGTTGCGGTGTAAAACATACGAGAAGCTGGCAGATAGCGTCCACCCATGCGCGCAACTTTGTAGGTTTCATTCATCGTTTGTAGCATCGAGAACGATGTTCCGCCACCGACGTCGGTAGCAATCGACAAAGGCACATTCGCTGCTTCTGCTTTGTCAAAATCAAACAAGCCGCTACCTAAAAATAAGTTCGATGTCGGGCACAATGCCACTGCGGATTGCGTTTCCGCCATGCGTCGTCTGTCTTCATCATCGAGCCAGATGCAATGCGCATACATCGCGCGTGGACGCATCAGACCGACCTGGTCGTAGATATCCAGATAGCTGCGGGCATTGGGGAACAGTGATCTGGCCCATGCACACTCATCTTTATTTTCCGCGACGTGTGTCTGAATAAATGTGTCAGGATATTGCTTGGCTAACTCTCCGGCCAGATGCAATTGTTCTGGCGTTGAAGTTGGCGCAAAGCGCGGCGTAATCGCATATAACTGGCGACCTTGGTTATGCCATCGTTGTATTAGTGCGTCGCTATCGCGCGCGCTGCTTTCTGCGGTGTCTTGTAAAAATTCCGGGCAATGTCTGTCCATCATGACCTTGCCAGCGACCATACGCAGATTACGTTGTTCACTTTGCGTAAAAAAAGCATCGACGGACTCTGGATGCACTGTGCAATACACCATTGCCGTGGTGGTGCCACAGCGTAGCAATTCATCCAAAAAAAACGAAGCGACATCATTCGCGTGCGCTGGATTTTGGAATTGTCTTTCTGTCGGAAACGTATATTGCTCCAGCCACGGTAATAAACCCGGGGCTGGCGACGCGATCATATCCGTTTGTGGATAGTGAATATGCGTATCAATAAAACCCGGCATAATGATTTTGCCTGGGTGATGTTGCACCGTCAGTTCATCAGGAACCAGATGTTTTAAAGCAGCATAGTCTCCAGCTGCGACAATTTTTTCTCCCTCCAATAACAGCAAACCATCGGCATGCCAATGGATACCGTCCTCCGTCAATGCCGGATCATCGGTGTAATGCAAAAGGCTGGCGCGTAGGGCAAGAGTGATAGTCATGGATTTACTGAGATTGCAAAGTTTGTACTGCCGTCACAGCACGTAAAATGGCTTCGCTGGTAGCAGGTGCAGTGAGCGGTGGATTGATCTTACCTTCAGCAACGCTGGCGATCGCATCGCGAATGGCAAAGAAGACTGAGAATGGTAACAGCAATGGCGGTTCGCCAACTGCCTTTGAACGATGGATGCTATCAGCGACATTGGTGTTTTTAAATAAACGCACGCGGAAGTCTTCCGGACAATCAGATATAGCCGGAATTTTATACGTCGACGGTGCATGCGTAGTCAATTTGCCGTTGGCATTCCAGACTAATTCTTCCGTCGTCAACCAACCCATGCCTTGAATAAACGCGCCTTCTATCTGGCCAACATCAATCGCAGGGTTCAGGGAATTGCCAGCATCATACAAAGCATCCGCCCGCAGTAATTTCCATTCACCAGTCAAGGTATCGACAATCACTTCAGACACCGCCGCACCATAAGCGTAATAAGAAAACGGGCTACCAGTCATGGTCTTACTATCCCATTGCAAATGCGGTGTGGCGTAAAAACCATCGGACCACAATTGTACGCGGGCAAAATAAGCTTTATTGACGACCTCTTCAAACGCAATGCTGGAGCCATTACAGTAAATCTGTCCATCAGAAAATCGTACGTCAACAACATTGCCACCGTAAGTTTTTACCGCAAATTCAGACAGCCGTTCGCGTATCTGACGTGCTGCATCCTGCGCCGCTTTACCGTTGAGATCAGCACCCGTTGACGCCGCAGTGGCCGAAGTATTGGCAATCTTTGTCGTATCGGTTGCGCTCACGCGAACCTCAGAGAGTGGTACGCCAAGCTCATGGGCCACAACTTGCGCTACCTTGGTGTTCAAGCCTTGTCCCATTTCGGTGCCACCATGATTGACCAGCACCGATCCATCAAGGTATACATGAACTAATGCACCCGCTTGATTCAGGTGTGTGACGTTAAACGCGATACCAAATTTATGGGGTGTCAGCGCCAGCCCTTTTTTTAGAACAGGACTTTGCGCATTAAATTCGTTGATGGCAAGTCGACGAGCACGATAGCTGCTACTCGCTTCAATCTCAGCCACTAATTCATGGATGACATTGTCAGCAACTTTCTGGCCGTAATGCGTGACGTTTCTACCTTCGGCATCATTGCGACCATAGAAATTTAGCTTGCGCACATCGAGCGCATCTTGTCCCAATAAGCGCGCGATCTCATCGATGACATATTCAATCAGGATCGCACCTTGTGGCCCACCAAAGCCGCGGAACGCGGTATTTGATTGGGTATTGGTTTTGCCGCACATCGCGCGAATATCGACATCTGACAGGTAGTAAGTGTTATCGACGTGGCAGACAGCACGGGTTGCTACCGGCCCCGATAAGTCTGCCGAAAAACCAGCGCGCGACACCATCTCAAATCTCGCACCGAGGATTAAGCCTTGCTCATCGTAAGCAACGTCATAATCGTAGTGAAATTCATGACGCTTACCGGTAACCATCATGTCATCGTCGCGATCTGCACGTAACTTAATCGGGCGCTTTAAATGGAAAGCACACAAGGCTGCTGCCGCTGCCCACAGACCCGATTGTGATTCTTTACCGCCAAAACCACCACCCATGCGCCGACATTCGACCTGCACGCTATGCGACGGTATAGCCAACGCATGCGCGACAATGTGCTGCATTTCACTTGGATGTTGAGTCGAACACATGACCGCCATTCCGTTTGCTTCTTTTGGAATCGCATACGCGATTTGGCCTTCGAGATAAAACTGTTCCTGCCCACCCACTTGCCAGCTACCCTGAATACGATTCGGTGCTTTTTCCAGCGCTTGCCGCGCATCCCCGCGTGATAAAGACATTGGTGGCAGGACATAGGATTCGGCGTCGCGTGCGGCTCTTGGATGTAGGATGGGTGTCAAATTGTCATAGTCAATTTTTGCCAGGCGCGCTGCGCGGCGTGCCTGATCGTGGCTGTGGGCGACAACGACAAACACTGGTTGACCGACATATTCGACTTTACCATCAGCAAGAATCGGATCATCTTTGATAATCGGACCGCATTCATTGGTGCCGGGAAAATCTTTTGCTGCAAACACAGCGACGACACCCTCTGCCGCGCGAACCGCATCCAGATTGATGTTGTTAATTTTTGCATGTGCCTGCGTGGATAAGCCGAGCGCGGCATGCAAGGTGCCTTGCAATTCCGGTAAATCATCGGTGTAGTTAGCCGTACCGCAAACGTGTAATACCGCAGATTCATGCGGATGTGGTTTGCCGACTTCTGTCCAAGGTGCTGATGTATTTGTTTGTGCCAAATCTTTCATTTTGCCTCCGCCGCATTCATATTCGCACTCGCAAAGGCATTCACACTTTGCGTGGTAAGCGGCGAATCCGGGCAGGTTTCCAGCCAGAAACGACGCAATAAATTCTGTGCAGTTTGCAAACGGTAACCGGCGGACGCACGCATATCTGACAAAGGTGCGTAATCTTCCGCCAGGGCACTCATGGCGACATTCAGACTGGCTTCATTCCATGTCTGTTGATTGAGGACCATTTCGGCTTTCTGTGCGCGTTTTGGCGTCGCAGCCATACCGCCAAAAGCAATACGCACATTGCTTAAACGGTCACCTACCAGGTCTGCCGAAAAAGCAGCACAGACTGCTGAAATATCCTGATCAAAACGCTTCGCTAATTTATAAGTGCGGAAAATCAGATTCGCGCGCGGTAAGGGAATACGTACCGCAGAGACGATTTCATCTGCTTGCAGATCTTTCTTTTGATACGCGAGATAAAAATCTTCTAAGGCCAGTTCTCGTTCACCAGCACCACCATGTAAAACGACACGGCTGCCTAAGGCAATCAGCCATGGCATAGAATCACCAATCGGTGAACCGTTGGCTACATTGCCGCCAAGCGTACCTGCGTGACGTATCGGCAATGAGGCAAAGCGCTGCCATAGATCATTTAATTCTTGCGGATAGTGCTGGCAAATATGGCGATATGCATCATCAAGGCTGACCGCAGCACCAATTTTTAAAGTGTCATTTTCTTCGCTGATCTGTTGTAATTCTACGACTTTACCAAGATAAATAATATGACCTAAATCGCGGAATTGCTTGGTCACCCAGATACCAATGTCCGTACCACCTGCCAACAGGCATGCTTGTGGATAGGTCTTGCGCAACGCAATTAAGTCGCTCAGCTTGCGTGGGGCAAAGAAATGTTGGCCAGCATGAACGTAGTCGAGGGTTTCGCTCTGCTCGATTGTGTTTAGTATCCGCAGCACAGCGTTTTTATCGAAATGCTGGCGTGGCAATTGTTCCATTTTATGTGCTGCGTCAATAATCGGACGATAGCCGGTACAGCGGCAAAGATTGCCGGACAGGGCAATATCAATCTGCTTACGTTGCAATGGTGCGCAGGGTGGTTCACGATCAAGGTACAGATCCCATAAGGACATCACAAATCCCGGAGTACAGAAGCCACATTGTGATCCGTGGCATTCGACCATCGCTTGTTGAACAGGGTGCAAGTCTTCACCGATTTGCAAGTCTTCAACAGTAAAAATCGCTTTGCCATCAAGTGTTGGCATCAGCTGCAAACAGGCGTTGACAGATTTCATTGTCAATTGGCCATTGTTAACTTCGCCAACGACCACCGTACACGCGCCGCAATCACCTTCAGCGCAGCCTTCTTTGGTGCCAGTGCAATGCAAGTCTTCGCGTAAATGTTGGAGCAAGGTACGTGTTGTCGGAATATTGTCGACTTGATGAATTTGCTTTTGAAAGAAATAACGAATCTTGCCGGACATGGAAACCCCGAATGGAAGTGTTGTGAAATTACACGTTGACAGGAATGACATCGTGTTTATCCTTAAGATTAGCATTTCGCTAAAGTAAGCTTATATCTAATCAGTGATGCTGCTTATCAAGGCGCAAACGGTTTTTGATTTTCGAAGTTATTTAGTCGAAATTGACAAAAATTGACAAAGAAAATTCAGGTCATGTTTCAAATTGCGATTCATAATTAAGTTGCGTGTAAAGCGTGTCTCTAAATAAATTGAGCTAAATTGATAATAAGTTTTATCGGCAATACCAGTACTCAAGTTCGAGTTGTGGAAACTACTTAAAAAAGACATTTCCACGAAGTAAAATTCAAGTATATTTCTGACTTATATCTCGAAAATTTATTTACATCTTATTTCCGAAGCGCATTTAGTCGAAGTAAGATAAGAGGTAGTCAGCGTTACCTAAGCAGCTGATATTGCCCCGATATTCTAAGCAAAACCGGGATTTTGTTAGTTTTAACCATTTTTTCAGACTAGTTACGCAATGAATTTCTCAAATATGACCGTTAGTAAGCGTCTGGGGCTAGGTTTTGCTCTGGTATTGGCACTCCTCATTGCCGTCACGATCGTCGGTGTTTCCAGAATGGCGCAGATTCAAGGCCGTTTGGAAAATATCGTAAATGTCAGTAATGTACAAACTCGTCTGGCGCTGGATATGCGTGCCATTGTGTATGATCGCATGGTCTCTTTACGCAATCTGACACTCCTCAATGAAGCTGCAGACATGGAAAAAGATCTGGCCAAAATTGCCGATCAATCCAAAAAATATTCTGAAGCCAAAGAAAAGTTCTTGAAATTATCAGAAACTGACGGCGTACCAAGTCAGGAAATGAAAGACTTGATCAGCAAATTGACCGAGCGTGAAAGCGCGGCGTCAGGTTTGCCAGCAAAAGCACAAGAATTAGGTCTGGCGAATAATCAGGAAATGGCGACTATCGCTTTGATTAAAAAAGTACGCCCGGTACAACAAAGCTGGTTAGATACCTTGGATGAATTAGTGACTTTGGAAGATAAAGTCAACGGTCAGGTCGTCGCTGAAGCTAGCTCAGCATTCAAGGCAGCGACTAGTCTGATGTTGATTTTGGGGTTGATTGCGCTTGCTGGCGGTGTGGTGGCGGCGCTGTACATCAGCCGTAGTTTGCTCAAGCAATTAGGTGGCGAGCCAGGTTATGCTGCTCAAATTGCTGGTCAGATTGCTGCTGGTGAACTGACAGCCCCGATCGATGTTGCTGCTGGTGATCAAAATAGCCTGATTTTCGAAATGAAAAACATGCGCGACAGCCTTGTTAATATTGTGGCGCAAGTCCGTTCCGGTACAGACACGATTGCAACTGCATCGAGCGAAATTGCGATGGGTAATCTGGACTTGTCCTCCCGCACTGAGCAACAAGCTAGTTCGCTAGAAAAGACCACGTCTTCTATGCGCGAATTGACGACCACCGTTAAACAAAATGCTGACAATGCAAGAGAAGCGAATCAACTCGCTGCTTCTGCTTCAGAAGTTGCGCGTCAAGGTGGTGTGGTGGTTGCGCAGGTGGTGGACACCATGGGCTCGATTAATGAATCATCCAAGAAGATTGTCGATATCATTAGCGTGATTGATGGTATCGCGTTCCAAACCAATATCCTGGCCTTGAATGCCGCTGTGGAAGCGGCACGTGCTGGTGAACAAGGCCGTGGTTTTGCGGTGGTTGCCGCCGAAGTGCGTAACCTCGCTCAGCGTAGTGCTGCGGCGGCAAAAGAAATTAAAACCTTGATTGATACCTCGGTTGAAAAAGTCGAAGTCGGTACTAAACTGGTGGGACAAGCGGGTGTGACGATTGATCAGGTGGTCAGCAGCGTGAAACACGTGACCGACATCATCGCTGAAATTACCGCAGCAAGTCAGGAACAAAGCGCCGGTATTGAAGAAGTCAATCACGCCATTATTGAAATGGATGGCGTGACCCAACAAAATGCAGCGTTGGTTGAAGAGGCAGCGGCGGCGGCGCAAAGTTTGCAAGATCAGGCAGCTGAGTTAGCGAAAGTCGTTAGCGTCTTTAAATTGAGTGGCAATGACTCTTTACTGACGCATCGTCCAGCACAGGCGCCAGCGCCAAAACGTGTAGAACCAGCTTTGAGAGCCACGAAACCTAAAGCACGCGCACCGATGAAGTCGTTGCCTGCATCTCGTCCAGCAACTAAGACATCAAGCGCGTCGAGTTCATCAAATGCGAAATCAGCAGGTGCGGATGACGGTTGGGAAGAGTTTTAATTCCTAAGGACTGATATAGCTGGTCTGGCGCAGGTTTAGGTTCACTACTTGCCAGAACCATGCAATGTCAGTCCTATGCATCAAAAATAAGTACTTTTTATATTTATTCGAAACGAAAAGAAATATCATTATGAAATCATCGCTCTCTACATTGATTGCATCATTGCTACTCGCTGCAGCTTCTTCCGCAATGGCAGCAGAAACTGCACCAGTCATGGACAATAAGTCTTGCGATCCACCAAAGTATCCTAAAGCAGCTTTGATGAATGAAGAAACCGGTACCGTTGGCATGGGTTTTCTGGTTGGTACAGACGGTAAAGTGGTTGATTCTAAAGTAGAGAAATCCAGCGGTTCTAAGAGCCTGGATAAAGCTGCACTGACCGCGTTGGCACAGTGCAAATTTAAACCAGGTACCAAGGATGGCAAGCCTGAACAAACTTGGGCAAAAGTTGATTTTGTCTGGAAGCTTGAATAATTATTTGCTTTGCTCAGACGAACGAGCCTGACAGAGCTTGTGCGCGAACAGAGTTGCGAACGCCTGATGAATTTCATCGGGCGTTTTGTTTTTTGTGGCTATCTGGTAGCGCGGGTTGCACCATCTCTAGATGCTGGTTAAACCTATTAAAAAGGGAGATGCATTTTTTGCACCTCCCTTTTTAACGATCAAGCGTCAGAATATCAACTTAATTCAAACCACGACGAATCAACAAAGGTTCGATTTTTGCATCGCGACCACGGAAATTACGGAACGATTGCATAGGATCAATACTGCCGCCGCGTGACAAAAGTTGCTGACGGAACCAGTTACCGTTTTTGCGACTGAGGCCACCGTTTTCTTTAAACCATTCTACGGTGTCGGCATCCAGTACTTCGCTCCACAGGTAGGCGTAGTAACCAGCAGAATAGTCGCCTCCAAAACTGTGTGAGAAATACGGCGTACGGTAACGTGGTGGTACCGGTGCAAAATCAACCCCTGCTTCTTTTAACGCTGTTGCTTCAAATGCCATCGTGTCGCTTGGAATATCCTTCGCCGACAATTGATGCCAGCGTTGATCCAGCAAGCTTGCTGCAATATATTCCGTGGTCGTAAAGCCTTGGTTAAACTTGCCGCTGGCGATGATTTTGTCGACCAGGTCTTGTGGAATTGCCTGACCAGTCTGATAGTGTTTGGCATAGTTTTTTAATACTTCAGGCCAAACTGCCCACATCTCATTGACTTGAGATGGATATTCCACGAAGTCACGTGGCACATTCGTACCGGAGAAGCGCGGATAGCGTACTTGCGAGAACATACCATGCAGCGCATGACCAAACTCATGGAATGCGGTTTTAACTTCATCTGGTGTCAACAAGGTTGGTTCACCAGCAGGTGGTTGTGGAATATTGAGGTGATTTGCAATTACTGGTTTGGAACCGAACAAAGCAGACTGATCCACATAGTTATTCATCCATGCCCCACCACGCTTATTGCTGCGTGCATACATGTCGGAGATAAAAATAGCGAGTGACTTACCATCGGCATCAAACACTTCAAACACGCGCACGGTTGGTTGATACACTGGCAAATCTTTACGCTCTTTAAAAGTGATGCCATAGAGTTGATTGGCTGCGTAAAAAACGCCATTTTGCAATACGTTATTCAATTCAAAATACGGCCGTAACTGACTGTCATCATACGCAAATTTTTGTTGATGCAGACGTTCGCTATAAAACGCCCAGTCCCACGCTGCGAGCTGAAATCCACCATGCTCGTCGTCAATCATTTTTTGCAATTCAGCAGCTTCTTTTTTTGCATTCGCAACCGCTGCAGGGGCTAACCCACTCAGCATTTTATTGACTGCCGCTGGTGTTTTTGCGGTTTCGTCTTCCAGACTATAGGCAGCAAAGTTAGGGTAACCTAATAACTGAGCGCGTTCGGCACGCAGGCGGGCCAGTGTCAACGTAACTTCGCGATTATCTGCGTCGCCACCATGACTACCACGGTTGATCGATGCTTCATATAAATGCTGACGGGTGCCACGGTTTTCCAATGTTGCCAACAGGGGTTGGCCCGTGGTGTTCATCAGCGGAATGAGATATTTGCCATCCAGACCTTTTTCCTTGGCAGCAGCGGCAGCAATATCAATTTCAGCCACTGACAGACCCGCTAACTCAGCTTTAGTATCAACGACCAAAGCAGATGCATTCATTTCTTTCAATACGTTCTGGTTAAACTTATTTTCCATGGTGGCCAACTGGGCATTCAGGGATTTCAGTTTTTCTTTGTCGGCTTGGGACAACTTCGCACCCGAGCGCACATAATCTGCGTAATAGCGATCCAACAAGCGTTCAGATTCTGCGTCTAAATGTAAGCTGGATTTCTTGTCCATCAAGGATTGAATACGCTCAAACAATTTCGCGTTCAACACGATCGCGTCTCTGTGCGCAGATAACTTCGGCGCCAGATCACCAGATAAAGCTTCTAATGACGGATTGGTATTGGCGCCAGTCTGATTGAAGAAAATCGTGCTGACGCGTTTTAATGTTTGCCCTGAACGCTCGAGAGCGACGATGGTATTTTCAAAACTTGGTTTCGCCGGGTTATTAGCAATTGCTTTGATCTCGGCATCTTCTTCGCGCATCGCCTTTGCAAATGCGGGTGCATAGTCTTCATTATGAATATTATCGAAAACTGGATATTCAAATGGCAGCGTGCTTTTTATCAGTAAAGGATTCGTCGCAAGCGCTTTTGGATGTGGCGTTTTTTTGACAGGGCTAGCTTGTGTGGATGGCGCGGAAGTTTCTGCTGCAACACCGGATTGAATTGCCAGTGCAGAACATAGCAGCATGAGCAGAGGTTTGGTCATGTGAATTAATATATTAAAAAAGAGAAATTGAATAGTATCAGACTAGCCGAAACTAAAAAAATTCAATCAATAATTTTGTGGCGCAGGAAGAAGAATTGCGAGTTCATACACAGAGTTGTTTGTCCGAAAATGGCTAGATCAAAACTGAGAGGCCGCGTATAAAGAGGTCTGGCGCAGCCTGCTTTTACTGACGATGGTTACGAGTGATTCGCGGCCACCTTGTTACCAGCGTATTTAACAAATTTCTAATTCAACATGAGCTCTGATAAACATATCCCGACACTTGCACAACACCAGCAGCACTATTATCGTGCTCTGGCGGCGCGCGACAACCGTTTTGACGGGGTGTTCTTTACGGGGGTCAAAACCACAGGGATTTATTGCCGTCCGATTTGTGGTGTGAAAACGCCGCGAGAAACATCATGTATATTTTTTACGACGGCAGCAGCTGCCGAGGCCGCGGGTTTCCGGCCATGTTTGCGCTGTCGGCCAGAACTTGCACCATACGCGATACAGCAAAATCTTGCCCATGCGATCTGGAAAAAAATCGCGAATGGAGCGCTCAATGAATCCAGCATCGAAACGCTGGCACAACAGGTTGGTCTATCTTCGCGGCAAATGCGCCGTGTTTTGTTGCAAGAATTTGGCGTCAGCCCGGTAGAAATGGCACAAACCCAGCGTTTGCTGTTTGCAAAAAAATTATTGCAAGAAACGGCATTAAGTATGGCTGATATTGCCTTTGCCGCTGGGTTCGGTAGTGTGCGTCGCTTTAATGCTTTGTTTTCTGAGCGTTATCACATGACGCCGGGTGAAGTACGGCGTGCCACACCTTCCGCAGATGAAAGCCTGACGCTGCGTCTTGCATATCGACCTCCGTATGAATGGGACGCCTTGATGCACTATTTACGTGGTCGTGCCATGCCGGGGTTGGAAACGGTAATCGTAGAAAAATCGGGTATGGCTTATGTACGTAGTGTTTCAATGGACGGAAAGTCGGGTTGGTTGAAGGTCAGTCATTTGCCTGAAAAAAACCAGATTTGCTTGCAAGTAGCACCAGAATTAACACCAGTATTGATGCCTTTATTGGCAAAAATTCGTCAACAATTTGATCTGGAAGCCCATCCGCAAACGATCCACAGCCATTTGCAAGAAGATCCTATGTTGGCTAGTCAGATTCAGAAAACGCCTGGTTTGCGTGTACCCGGAGCCTTCGATAGCTTTGAACTGGCGATCCGTGCCGTACTCGGACAACAGGTCAGTGTTGCTGGTGCGACCACGGTTGCGGGACGTTTAGTGCAGCGCTTTGGCGTCGCAGTGACAACGCCCTTTGCAGCAGTGACACATCATTTTCCAACACCACTGTTGTTAACGCAGTTATCGATCGACCAAGTAGCGAGTATTGGCATTCCAGGCGCACGTGCCGCTACTTTGCAGAATGTCGCGCAATTTGCCCTCGATGGCGGTTTTGAAAAGGCCGCTGATCGTGGTCTGGAACAAGCGATCACGCAGATGAAGCAAATACGCGGCGTTGGTGAATGGACTGCCCAATACATTGCAATGCGGGCGCTCAGGTTTTCAGATGCCTTTCCAGCTGGCGACTTGGGTTTGCAAAAGGCGGCCGCCCAAGCAAGCGAACCTGCTGAAATTCGCTGCAGTGAGAAACAACTATTAGAGCGTTCCGCCTTGTGGTCGCCATGGCGTGCCTATGCTGCTCTTTTGCTATGGCAATCATTAAAATAGGTCTTAGGAGTTATAAAATGAAATTTACTGAATTCGATAGTCCCTTAGGTCGCTTAACTCTGGCGGCGAGTGAGCTTGGATTGGCTGGTGTGTATTTTGAAGACCACCGCCATTTCAAAGGTATGGACGGATGGCAACGGACAGACGACGTGGATACATTAAATCTTGCCACGCAGCAATTAGGAGAATTTTTTGCCGGCACTCGCGAGCAATTTGATTTACCTTTAGATTTCTCAGCGGGAACTCCGTTTCAACAGCAGGTGTGGCGTGCCTTACAAGCTATACCTTTTGGTGCCACATTAAGTTATGGCGACCTCGCAAGACAGATAGAAAATCCACAAGCCGTGAGAGCGGTAGGCGCGGCTAATGGGCGCAATCCCATATCAATTATTGTTCCTTGCCATCGCGTAATTGCCTCTAGCGGTGCGCTAACCGGGTATGCCGGTGGCTTAAAAAATAAACAAAGCCTGCTCAAGTTTGAGGCAGAAAAACATCAGTCCTTGAGTTTGCGGTTGACTTGATAAGTTATCTAAAAAAGCTGGAAACCCGCATGGATATTGAGTATTGCTGTTATGCCAAGTAATATCATTTAGCTCATTTTGGTGCGATGCACAAAAAGTACTTGACGTATAAAATCCGACGTGTAGAATCAGGGTTGTTGCGGTGCACCATAAACAAATTCGTGGTAGGCGCTGCCGATTACTTAATCCTCACTACCGGAGAATGTCATGACTACATCACCAGAACAATTTATCGCTGCTACTAAAACTAACCTGGAAGCACAATTTGCTTCTTTGACAGCATTGAACAAAAAAGCATTTGAAGGTCTGGAGCAATTGTTTGCTCTGAACGTCAATGCTGCTAAAGCATCTTTCGAAGAAAGTACAGCAACTGCTAAGCAATTAATGGCTGCTAAAGATCCACAAGAATTCTTCACATTGACAGCAGCTCAAGCCCAACCAAGTGCAGAAAAAGCACTGGCATATGGCCGTCACCTGGCAAGCATCACAACGGCAACTCAGCAAGAATTCACTAAAGCAGTTGAAGCACACATCGCTGAAACAAACACGAAAGTAATCGGTTTGATCGACGAAGTGACAAAAAATGCACCAGCTGGTTCCGAACAAGCTGTTGTTGCTTTGAAATCGGTTGTTGGTAACATCAACGCAGGCTACGAACAACTGTCTAAAACAACGAAACAAGCTGTTCAGACTTTGGAAGAAAACCTCAGCAAAGCAACTCAGCAATTTACACAAGCTGCTGAAAAAGCAACTGCTAAAAAGAAGTAATTAAAAATTAAGCGCGAATTTTTTATAAACTTTCGTGCTTAGTGAAAAAGCTAAAAGCCCCCGACTCCCACGGGGGTTTTTTTTCGTCTGAAATTTAGTTCAGGCCGCCGTTATTGTCGTTGGTGGTGTAATCTGTCAGCTTGTTGTAAAGCGTGAATGTTTCAATTATTGCTAAGCATTTCATTTTTTTGGAAAACTGGAGAATTCATATGCAAGACGTTGTAATCGTTGCTGCTGGTCGTACTGCCGTTGGTAAATTTGGTGGCTCCCTGGCAAAAATCCCGGCATCAGAATTAGGTGCGATTGTGATCAAGGGCTTGTTAGCCAAAATTGGTCTCAA
The DNA here is from genome assembly GCF_014284255.1 of Cognatundibacterium jejuense. Taxonomy (GTDB): domain Bacteria; phylum Pseudomonadota; class Gammaproteobacteria; order Burkholderiales; family Burkholderiaceae_D; genus Undibacterium; species Undibacterium jejuense. The sequence continues at coordinate 24,620 of NZ_JACOFV010000006.1, read as the reverse complement.
TGGTGATCAGGTTAATGAAGTATTGCTTGGACAAGTCTTAACCGCGGGTGTTGGTCAAAATGCCGCACGTCAGGCAGTCATCAAAGCCGGTTTGCCAGACACCGTCCCAGCAATGACGATCAATAAAGTCTGTGGTAGCGGCCTGAAAGCGACGCATCTGGCAGCCCAGGCAATTAAAGTGGGCGATGCCGATGTGATTATTGCGGGTGGTCAGGAAAACATGAGTGCTTCGCCGCACGTATTGAATGGCTCCCGCGATGGCTTCCGCATGGGCGATACCAAACTGGTCGATACCATGATCGTTGATGGTCTGTGGGACGTGTACAACCAGTACCACATGGGTATCACTGCTGAAAACGTTGCGAAGAAATACAGCGTGTCTCGTGAAGAGCAAGATTTGTTTGCTTTAGCGTCTCAAAACAAGGCAGAAGCAGCACAAAAAGCCGGTAAATTCAAAGATGAAATCATTCCGGTAGAAATCGTCAGCAAAAAAGGCACGGTGGTTTTTGATACCGATGAGTTCATTAAACATGGTGCCACGCTCGAATCTCTGTCAGCATTGCGTCCAGCGTTCGACAAAAACGGCACAGTGACAGCAGGTAATGCCTCCGGTCTCAATGACGGTGCGGCAGCAGTGATAATGATGTCTGCCAAGAAAGCAGAAGGGCTGGGTTTGCCAGTGTTGGCGCGCATCAAAGCTTATTCATCTGCTGGCATCGATCCAACGATCATGGGCATGGGCCCGGTACCGGCAGCACAATTGTGCTTGAAAAAAGCCGGCTGGACGCATGCAGATCTGGATCTGATGGAAATCAACGAAGCGTTCGCTGCACAAGCTATTGGTGTGAATAAAGAAATGGGCTGGGACACCAGCAAGATCAACGTCAATGGTGGTGCGATCGCGATTGGCCATCCTATCGGTGCATCTGGTTGCCGCATTCTGGTCAGCCTGATCCATGAAATGATTCGTCGTGACGCCAAAAAAGGCCTGGCTAGCCTGTGTATTGGCGGCGGCATGGGTGTCGCACTGGCAATTGAACGTCCGTAATATGTTGAACTCGATGCGGTATTGATGCTGATATCGCCATAAAAAAATCCCCGCTTGTTTTGGCAAGCGGGGATTTTTTATACTTTAAAGCAAACCGCACCGATGTTAGTGAATACCGTGCATTTTCTTCGCCATCCACTTGTTCAACAGCATCATCACGATACCAGCAGCAATAGGAACGATAGTGAAGATCAGGAAGAACGTCGACAGAGAATACGTTTCCGAGATTTTATCGATGTAGCTACCGCTCATACCTGCAAGCTTATTCGCGATTGATGTATTCAGGAACCAGACACCAAACATCAGACCCAACAGGCGTTGTGGTGCCAATTTACTGATATACGACAAGCCAACTGGTGACAGACAGAGCTCACCCATCGTATGGAAGAAGTAAGCGGCGATCAGATAGACCATGCTGACAGAAGCTGTTTTTGCACCAGCAGGGATACCTGCTGCGCCGTAAGACAAGGCAGCAAAACCCAGACCCAGCAACACCAGACCAGTACCGAATTTGATCGGACCGCTTGGCGACCAATATTTATCCCACATCTTAGAGAACATCGGCGCCAGAATCACCAGGAAGAAGGAGTTCAGTACACCAAACCAGGTTGCGGGTACGTCTGATTGTGACATCCCGAATTCACGACCCAGCATCCAGATCACCAACGCCCAGATGATACCGATACAGGTGATCAACAGGAGATTCGATACCAGATAGCGTTTTGCCGTGCCAGCAAACAATTTCAGCAACAACCAGCTCAGAATCGCCGTTGGTATCACCGTCATCAGACTGTTGACGACTTTAAACAGCATGCCGCTGGTACCAACCAGTGTGCGGTCGGTGTAATCGGCAGCAAAAATGGTCATAGAACCACCCGCTTGTTCAAACGCGAACCAAAAGAAAATCGTAAAGAAAGAGAAAACGAAAATCGCTTTCAATCGGTCTTTAACGATATGCGGTTCAGGTTCGACTTCAGCGACGACTTCTGTTTTCTGTTGCGACTTAGATAAACCGATATCGCCGAAAATACCCTGGCCGAGGAAGAACTGAATAGCGCCCAACAGCATAAAACCGCCAGCCAGCGCAAAGCCATACGACCAGGAAATTTTTTCACCGATATAGCCGCACAACAAAATACCGAAGAACGCGCCAGAATTCACACCCATGTAAAACAGGGTATAGCCGGAATCACGTGCGTGTTCGTTATCTTTGTTATACAACTGACCAACGATGGCGGAAATGTTCGGTTTAAACAGTCCCGTACCGGCAACCACCAGTGATAAACCTACGTAAAACATCGTTGGTGTATCAAATAAGAGTGACGCGTGTCCGGCGGCAATAATGAAACCACCGAGCACCACAGAACGGCGACTGCCAAGGAAACGATCAGCAATATAGCCACCGAGGATAGGTGTCAGATATACCAGACCAGTGTACCAGCCATATAGCGCGGTTGCTTCTTCACGGGTCCAGCCCCAACCGCCTTTTGCGGCACTCGTGACCAGAAACAAGACCAGCAATGCACGCATGCCGTAGTAAGAAAAACGTTCCCACATTTCTGTGAAAAACAGGACAAATAAGCTGTCAGGGTGCCCGAGGATGGTGTGCGCCCCGGATGGTTGAATTTTGTTCAAACTGCTCTCCGTTTTTTGGTTTTTAGTTAATAAATACTTTTTAAATACTTTTGTGGCAAATTAATTTTCAATATTGAATGCAAAATGTTTCGAATTGCATCAATTCGGCGGCTAGCTTACCACGATGAAAAACTCATATAGAAAGACATATGCTGCGATGCAGCAAAAAGTGTGCCAATGAGATTTTCAAAAAAGGCGAGAATCAGTCGCTTTTTCTCACCTTTTCCTTGCGCAAGTTCGATAATCCTTGTGTTTTGAAAGGCTAGGATGCCTTTAAGCTGGTCTATCCAGCTCATTGCAAAGCACCACTTCAAGGCGCACGATGTATGCGTTTTGCCACAGAGGATGAGCTTGCTGATGGGGCATTATTGCCAATATTGAAAATTGTCAGCGACTGCCACAGTTTTTGCGCTTCATCTTTCAATGAGTCGGCTGCAGCGGCGGATTCTTCTACCAGAGCCGCATTTTGCTGAGTCGATTCATCCATCAGGCTGATTTCGCCGTTAATGTGTGCAATACCCTGGCTCTGCGCCGACGAGGCGGTTGAAATTTCGTCGAGGATGGTCGACAGACCTTCAACCGCAGACAAAATATCTTTCATCGTGGCACCAGCCGCATCGACCACTACCGTACCTTCATTCACCTTGTGCAAAGAATTTTCAATTAATGATTTGATTTCTTTGGAGGCAATGGCACTACGTTGAGCCAGATTGCGCACTTCGCTCGCCACAACAGCGAAGCCACGACCTTGCTCGCCAGCCCGCGCAGCTTCTACGGCGGCATTCAAGGCCAGAATATTGGTTTGGAAAGCAATTCCTTCTATGGTCGCGATGATGTCGGACATTTTGCGTGATTCAACCGAAATATTTTGCATGGTCGCCACCACTTTTTCAACTTCGGCACTGCCGCGATGTGCCGTGTGGGAAGCAGAAACCGCCAGTTGGCGCGCCTGCTCGGCATTATCAGCATTCTTTTTCACGGTGTCGTTCATCTGTTCGACACTGTTGGCTGTTTGTGCCAGCGAGGATGCCTGATTTTCGGTGCGCTGCGACAGATCCAGATTGCCCTTTGCAATTTCACTTGAAGCGCCCGATACAAATTCACTACTTTCGCGAATCGCACCAACGATGCCACGCAATTGCACCTGCATCATATGCAGCGCATACAACATGCTGCTTTGATCACCGGCTTGCAATTCAACATGTGTAGTTAAATCACCTTCTGCAACGCGTCTGGCGATATCCACTGCAACATCGGGCTCCCCACCGAGAGGGCGGATGATTAACTTATTGATGACAAAGACCAGCATTGCCGATACCACCAGCACGCTTAAGAAGCCAACGATGATAGAAACGTTTCGCAGGTGACGCACCTGAGCCAGAATTTTGTCCTCCGGAGCGTTGATCACAAATGACCACGGCGTATCGCTACCACCGATGCGAATAGGCACAAAAATCCGGTACATACGCGTGTTTAAATTCGTATCGTCTATCGTATCTGAGTATGTTTCGCCATGAGCAATGGCGGATAACGCCGCTTCGTTACCGGATAATTTTCCTAATTCAGTACCTACACGCTTAGCGTCTACGTCGCCGATAAACACTGCTTTGTTCGATAACAAACTTGCATAACCGGTTTCGTAAGGACGAATTTTACTCACCTCTTGCTGAAAGCCTGCCACCGGCAGGTCAACCGTGACCGCACCCGCGAACTTACCAGCGATCACAATCGGCACGGTTATCGTCGTCATGAATACGTCTTTACCAGCGATTTTGTACATGTATGGTTCCAACAGGACTTCTTTACCACTCTTTTTGGCCAGCAAATAATAGTCACCAGCGCCTTCCTTGTCGTAATCAGTCAAGGCTTCCACCTGGGTTTGACCGCTGCCACGATTCCAATACGGTAAGTAGCGCCCTGTCGCATCGTGTCCGGGTTTGCCTATGTATTCGCTATCTTTACCGTCAAACACATTGGGTTCCCAGATAGTGCCGACACCGGTAAATTCAGGATTGCTTTCCAGGATGCTCTTTAACAACAGGTCGGCATTCGCGCGGTTCGCTTGGCCAGACGCTTGCATCGCGGCCAGATTAGCAGCCATGTTGCGGGCGGCATGCAGGGCGAGATCGATTTTTTCGGTAATCAGGCCGGCGTTATATATCGCCAATTGCGTTGCATATTGTTCAGCCGATTCCGATTGCATCTTGCTGGCCTGGAAACTGAGTAAACTGGTGGTGACGGTGAAGCCGATCACAACCATCGCTAATACCGCGATGAGCATTTTCCCGCGCAAACCCAGGTTGGCAAACCAGGTAGGTGATGTTGTTGACATATTAATCTCTTTTTATGGACTAGTTGCATTCGTTGCGAAATGACACCCGCTACACAGGCATCATACTAAGGATAATTAGCCTAAGGAGCGAGTCTCATGCTCAATTGCACACTGAGAATACGAAAAAAGCATGAAAAAGCGACGGTATTTGTCGTAAAAAGCGCAGCCATGTGCGCTGCAGCAAATACGGTTGACCTTACCGCTATTTCAAAATTATCAGTAGACAAAGAATGGCGTCGCGCTACACTGCTGTACTTTCCAGGCAGAATGAGATTGGTAGCTCATTCATGTATGCCCCCAATTTGGGTCCTCATTTTTCATTGACCGCGTCTTGAACTCAGAAACATGCATCATTATTTGACTATGCCTTCGAACTTGCGCCGACTGACCCCTTTGTTGTTGCTGGTTGTCTCACCTTTTTGTTTATCAGCGAATGGCGCAAGAGCAGTGAATCCCAATGACGGCATCTACAAAATGCCACCACCCGAGTTGCAGGCGATCGTTGATGCACCACGCGGTCCGAATTTTAAGTTAGGTCCCCAACGTAAAACTGCCTTGTTGATGTCGTTGCCAGGTTTGCCGGGCATCGCCGAAGTTGCGCAGCCTGAATTGCGACTCGCTGGCTTACGCATCAATCCGCGTACTCGTGCCGCGAGTCAGTTTGAGTTCGGAAATGGCCTCAGTATCCTCGATGTTACAACCGGAAAAACCGTTGCAGTCAGTGGCTTGCCCAAGAATCCACGTATCGCCGACACTGCATGGTCACCCGATGAGCAATGGGTCGCATTTAGTTGCTGGGTCGAGGGTGGAGTAGAGTTATGGCTGCTCGATGTCAAGAAAGCGCGAGTGCACCGGCTGATTGCCGATAAATTAAATGCAACCACCAGCCCCGGTTTTGAATGGAGCGATGGGTCCGAGCAATTATTTGTGCATTTACTGCCACTGCGTCAAAAGCCTTTGCCGCCCGCGCCATTTATCCCAGACGGCCCAAATACCCTGGAAACCAAGGGTGGCAAAACTACCCAAAACCGCACTTACCCAGATATGCTCAAAACACCTACCGATTCGGCAATATTGGATTGGGAACTGCAAACGCAATTAGGTTTTGTAAATACCAAAGGTGAATTGCACCGTCTAAATCCGGTGTTGACTCTCAGTAAAGCACTGGTGTCACCCGATGGCAAAATGATCTTGACCACGCAATTACGCCGTCCCTATTCCACGATGTTGCCCATGGATCGCTTCGGTCAATTAATCGAACTGTGGGATAAACAAGGTAAGAAAATAAAGACTGTCGCTGAACGCCCTATGCGTGAGCGCTTACCCATCGGTAGTGATGCAGTCCAGCTGGGGCCGCGTGATTTTGGCTGGCGCACCGACAAGCCCGCGACCCTGTATTGGCTGGAAGCGCAGGCTGGCGGTGATCCGGAAGTTACCGCCAAAGTACGCGATTTGCTGGTACAACAACCAGCACCGTTTAATACACCACCACAAAAATTGATGGAACTGGCATGGCGTTTTGCCAGCGTGCAGTGGGGCAATGATGGTTTGGCTCTCGTCACAGAAAGTTGGTGGAAAACCCGTGATACCCGCACCTGGCGTATCCATCCCGGCGCTGCCGATGCTAAACCGGAATTGCTGTTTAGTCGTAAGACGGAAGATCAATACGCCAATCAGGGTAATCCGGTGATCGAGTTGAATCAGTTCGGTTTACCGACCTTGAAAACTACGCCAGACGAAAAAGCCATTTTTCTCGCTGGTCTGGGCGCGAGTCCTGAAGGTGATCGACCTTTCTTAGACCGATACGATCTCACCACCAAACAGAGCGTACATTTATTCCGTTCACAAGCGCCTTATTATGAACACGTGGTGGGGCTCTTGAATGACAATGGTAGCAGGATTATTACGAGCAGAGAATCGAGCGATGAGCGTCCAAACTATTTTGTACGTGATCTCGCTGGCAACGAATCGCCACGCGCATTAACGAATTTCGCTACACCTTTGCCGCAATTAAAGGGCATAAAAAAGCAACAAATCCGGTATGCACGTGCTGATGGCGTAGAGTTAAGTGCGACTTTGTACTTACCAGCAGGATACGAGCCTAAGCGTGATGGACCACGCCCGATGTTGATGTGGGCTTATCCGCGTGAATTCAAAACGGCGGATGCAGCAGCACAAGTCACAGGTTCGGCCTATAAATACAACCGCATTTCGTATAACAGCCCGACGGTGATGTTAGCGCGTGGATATACCGTGCTGGATGGTCCAGGTATGCCGATTATTGGCGAAGGTAAAAGGGAGCCAAATGATACCTATATCGAACAATTGAAAATGGATGCAGAAGCCGCTGTCGATGAAGTGGTGCGGCTTGGCGTCGCTGATCGCCATCGCATCGCTATCGGTGGTCATAGTTACGGTGCGTTTATGACGGCAAATTTGCTCGCCCATACCCGCCTGTTCCGCGCCGGTATTGCACGTTCCGGCGCATACAACCGCACATTGACACCCTTTGGTTTCCAATCTGAAGACAGAAATTTCTGGCAGGCTGAAAAAGTGTATCAGGATATGTCGCCGTTTAACTTTGCTAACCAGATCAAAGACCCGTTACTCATGATTCATGGCGAACAAGACAACAATACCGGCACTTTCCCGCTACAGAGTGAACGCATGTATCAGGCCTTGCAAGGCCTGGGCGCAGTGACTCGTCTGGTCATGTTACCAAACGAAAGTCACAGCTATCGCGCCCGTGAATCCATTATGCAGATGTTATGGGAGCAAGATCGTTGGCTGGATATGTACGTAAAAAACGCAAAACCTGAGGTAGGTGGACGGGAAGATAGCAATCGCTAGGCTGCAATGCGAGCAAATCAGGGCAAACCAGCCACAGAATGTGCCAACGACAGCACCTGGTTTACTACTTTTTATATTTTTGCATTAATATGCAGATGACTCAAACTTCATGGTGTACTTATGCTTAAAGCCGTTATCCTGGATGCGAATGCCGTTGCCCGAAATTTGCTGACATCCGTATTAAATAACGGTGGTCATGAAGTGATTGGTGATGCGAATCTGACACCTTCCAGTTTGGCGCGGGTGATCAAACTCAAACCGCAAATTATTTGTATCGATATCGGCGAAGCGAATGAAGAAGGTTTGGCTATCCTTGATAATTTGCGTAAAGAATTACCAAAGACATTGTTGTTTATGGTTTCTTCTAAGATCGATGCCACAATTTTGCAAGCTGCCCAACAACGTGGCGTACAAGGTTTTATCGTCAAACCGTTCAATTCTGTCGCGGTATTGAGTTCGATACGCAACACCATCGTTCGGATTGCCAAGCAACAACAACGACCTGCCGTGACTGAATCCGGTGCTGACGACGTCAGCGGCGATCAGGTCGCCGGTGATACTGCGTAATCCATCGCGCTTTGGCCTGATTTCATCAGGCTATCTGCGATTTCGTCGCATACTTCCATTTCTATTCTGATTTTCCTTAAATTTGCGTTGATTCGCTAAGCTTGAGTAGCGATGCTTTTGCCTGAGGGAACATAAGGATGATGACTAAAATAGATAATCGCTCCACTGAACAGCCACTACCGCCTGAAGTTTCAATCGGTAGTGACAGCTGGCTTACCCGGGCACGCAACTATCCGGTTTTTTCGCGCACATGGTATTACTATCGAAGCCTGGCATGGCTGATACCACTGGTGGTGATCGATTTGCTTATCCTGGTAATCACAACGCTATTGAGTTTGCCGCTGAGTAAAGTATTACCGGTGATGTTGCCAATTAGTATAGGTGTGTCGGCTTTATACCTGACTGGGCCGGGTTTGGCTGTGTTAGTACGGCAGCTTCAGTTTGTCGAAAAAAAAGAAGCTATTTACCTGACATTGGCGTTGGTATTTGGCGGATTGCTCAGCTATGGCATCTATCAATTATCCGATTATTTTTGTGATTGGGTCAGCTCAGAAAAAAAAGTACATGGCAGCTTTGAATTTGCAGCCAAATTTGAGGGACACAATAGTCCGGCAAGTAAAGAGTTGGAGAGTGGAATTAACAGCTTCCATTCTGTAAAACCAAAACCCCAAGTAAGTGCCGCCTCCACCGCTGCATCGTCAGATGAGCAAACAGCTAAAGAAGCGAATCAAAATATCAACCAGTTCTTAACACCGGTTGTGAACGGCTTCGTCGACACCTTAATCGTGATTTCTTTGGGTGGTGGATTTGACCTGTGGCTGTTTTTCCGTCAGAAAAAACGGCTGTTGGAAGATCAGCGTTTGCGTGAACTAAAGCAGGCACAAGAAGCCAGGCGCGAAGCTGAATTACGTTTGTCGGTGTTGGTGGCGCAAGTGGAGCCCCATTTCCTGTTTAATACTTTAGCTGGCGTGCGCTCTGCGATTAATACCGAACCAGTCAGAGCAACCGCAATCGTTGATCATCTGGTCGATTATTTACGGACGACCATCCCAAAATTTCGCTCAGATGGCAGTTCTTCTCAAGCACGGCTGCAACAGCAACTCGATGCTGCTCGTGCTTATTTGAATTTGATGCAGGCCAGAATTCCACGCCTGAATTTCTCGATTGAATCTGAAATTGCAGATGCTGCTTTGCCGCCTTTAATGTTAATTTCCCTGGTCGAAAATGCAATCAAACATGGCGTTGAACCAAAAATAGGGCCAGCTCATATTGCAATCAACGCACGTGAACTGGTGTTTGATAAGCAAAGCTTGCTTGAGCTGAGCGTGGCAGATGATGGTGTTGGCTTTGGTGGCACGACGAGTGGCTCTGGCATTGGTCTGGAAAACATCAGAGAACGCCTTGCATCGATGTATGGCGATGTTGCGAACCTGACTTTAAAAGCCAATCCTGAAGGCGGTGTTACCGCAATCATTTGCTTACCTTTAGAAAAATAATCAGAGACGGTGGGAGAAAAATATGACGACTGCAATCATCGCAGAAGACGAAGATTTGCCACGCAAAGAGCTGCGCCGTATGTTGGCTGAACTATGGCCAGAATTAAAGATCGTTGCTGAATGCGAACACGGCGCAGAAGCACTTGAGGCGATACACGAACACCAACCAGATATCGCCTTTTTAGATATCCGTATGCCGGGCATGACAGGTTTAGACGTCGCCCATGCCGTCAAAGGGCGTTGTCATGCCGTGTTCACCACGGCGTATGACAGTTATGCGATTGACGCGTTTGCGGCTGGCGCTGTGGACTATTTGCTTAAACCAATATTACAAGCGCGTCTGATTGAAGCCATAGAGCGTTTGAAAACACGGATCGACAGCAAGCAAGATGCGCCCGATATCAGCCAGTTAATGTCGGCGTTAGATAAACGCCTGCGCAGCAATGCGCCGGAGCGGATACGTTGGGTCAGCGCCAGTGTTGGCGATACGATCAAGATGTTCGCGATCGATAAAATCCTGTTTTTTACTTCGGATGAAAAATATACCCGGGTGGTATGCGCAAGCGATGAAGCCCACGTGCGCAAACCACTGAAAGAAATTATGGATGGTCTCGATAGTGAACAATTCTGGCAAATTCACCGCAGCGTGGTGGTGCGCGCCGATGCGATATCCAAAGCACACCGCGACGAGATGGGGCGTTACACGGTTGAATTGCATGGTAGTAATGAAAAACTCAAAGTCAGTCAAGCCTACGCCTGGTGCTTTAAGCCTATGTAATTTGTATCTACAATCCTGAGCAGATTGTCTGCTATCTTGTGTCCGATTCTGGCGAGCGCAGAACCGCAGTCTTTGTTAAGCTGACGCTCTTTGGATTATCTGGAACCGACATGCGCAGTAGTGACTTATTCCGATTATTTAGCCTGGCGGCGATTTGGGGTGCCTCGTTTTTATTCATGCGCATTATCGCTCCTGTGCTTGGCGCATTCTGGACGGCTGAGATCCGCGTTGGTCTGGCCGGTCTGGCACTGATTGCCTGGATGTTAGTCAGCAAACAGCCGATTGTTTTCCGTCAGTATTGGAAATCGTTCCTGATACTTGGTGCCATCAGCACTGCCTTACCTGCAGTCTTTTATGCCTATGCGGCGCAGCATATTCCAGCTGGGTACTCGGCGATTATGAATGCGACAAGTCCCTTGTGGGGCGCAGTGATGGCAGCGATTTTTTTAGGAGAAAAATTCACACTACGTAAAATGGCAGGCATGTTGGTCGGCGTGCTTGGAGTAGCCATGCTGGTACGGTTGGGGCCAGTGGAATGGAGTACCGAGTTATTGCTGGCATTGCTGGCATGTTCTGCGGCGACGATTTGTTATGCCTTAGCTGGTGTATATACCAAGAAGCTGTCGGTCGACGTCAATCCGGTTTTAATGGCAACAGCGTCTCAGGTGGGTGGTGCGCTATTTCTGTTACCGTCGTTGCCATTTTCACCCGTTCCAGGCGCTGTCACGACTACCATTGTGCTGGCCGCTGCCGCGCTGTCCCTGCTTTGCAGCGCGATTGCCTATTTGTTGTACTTCCGTTTGATTCACGACATTGGTCCTACCAAGGCACTGACGGTGACGTTTTTGATTCCCTTGTTTGCTTTATTGTGGGGATTTTTATTTCTCAACGAAAATATCACGTTGAGCACTCTGGCAGGATGCGCCGGGGTAGTGCTTGCGACATGCTTGGTCGTGTTGACACCCGCAAAAAAATGAGACTTCCAAATACCGTGATGTCGCGGTATTTGGATTATCGGAGATCTTTGGCTGACTTAAACTGTAGTGAGTTGGGAATTGTGAAATGCTAAGTTGTGTTGTACAACTTAGCGCCAGCCAATCAGCGCTTTACCAACTCGACGCGACGATTCTTTGCTCTGCCTTGCTCTGTCGTATTGTCTTGCAGAGGTTTCTCTGCACCAAGACCAATCGCATTGAGTCGCGCAGCGGCTATACCTTTATCGGTGATTTCCTTCACTACCGCACGCGCACGCGCTAGCGACAGGGTTTTGTTATGTTCAGCTGAACCGACGTTGTCGGTGTGACCTTCGATATTGAGTTGTAACTTGTCATCTGAACGTAGCAGTTTAACGATTTCTTCTACGACCGGTTTGCTCGCACTTTTGATCATATCACTGTCAGTATCGAAGGAAAGATACAGGGCAACATGACCTTGTGTTTGCAAACTTGCCGCCATCGCATCTGCCTTAATCAGTGCAACACTTTGTTCCAGTGCTTTTTCTTCTACGGTGACCAATGTGGTCGTTATTCCACCGTTTTCTTCAATGACAGCTATCCAGATATTGGTTTTGTTGGTGCGGATAAGGTATTGGCTAAACGACTCAAGGCCATGATTATCGGAGCGCGGACTATCGTTGATATGCAATTTCCCCAAAAGAGTTTCAAGTCCGCCTGGTTGCGCTTTTATAAAGGCAGGATCTGTGGGCTCAAGCTTATTCACCTTCACACCACCAAGTGCTTTGATCGCTTCGTCATAATTGCGCTGTGCTGCGACCACAGAGAGCTTTGCTGGATTGTTGGGGAAGTGGCGTATCGACACTTTTCCTTCTACGGTTTTTAACTCATTTCCTGCAATGACATAAGCAATATCAAATGGCGTAGGAGGTAATCCAGAGCGATAACTTTCGTCTAACGTTACCGGATAGTCAACATAAGGAAATGGCGGCAGGTTAACAGTAGTCATGGCAACGGAGTCCAGATCAAACGGCGTTGCTGCAGTTGGAGCTGCAGGTGTTGCAGCGATTGTAGGTGGCGTCGCAGTTTCCGACGCGGCGCTCGCTGGACTGGCAGCCGGGTTCACAGAATGTGCTTCAACCGGTTTTTTATTGCAGCCCGCGATACTTAAAAAAGTGATCAGGCAGATACTTAATGTTGATAACGATAGTTTTTTCATTTAACTCGACGTTTGATATAGGTAAAGATGTGCGGTATTTGTGGGGGAGTACGACTACTTTTTTTCAATAGCAAGATTTTAATGAACAAATCTTTCTAGTTTAACGTTGCTATGAGGAGTGTAACAATGTGTAATTGTCAAAACGTAATTTGTTTTTCACATTACTCTTCGCCCGCAGTATTTAGTTTCATTTTATAACCTAACCGAGAAATCATGAACAAATTCGTTTTATGTCATCGTCGGCTAGGTCAAGGTATGACTGAGTAGCTGAGTTTTTTTAATCCTTATTGGCAAGCCTCGCTCGCCACCGATTGAAGAGTCGCGCGTGGTATCGCTGATGCCACGAAAGGCTTACCTCCAATTGCAAGCTTATTAGGCGGAGATTCAACATGCAGTTAAACAAGAAATACGGACAGGTCAAATTTGGTGTCGTTGCCATGCTCACTTTTCAATTGGTTGCGTGCGGCAATAGTGCGGACAGTTCAGATGCAACAAATAGTGATGCCAACAGCGTTGCGGGACAGACGTACGAAGTCGTCACCGTTACTCAACCAGAAAATTTCTCCCAATACCGTGACTGGTACAAAACGATTTATGAATCCTGTGTCGAATTGGCAAAAGCAAGAAATTTACCAGTGAAGCCTTTTGTGAACGTGCCAGTCGATTTCATCATCGATAAGGACGTCTACATCAGTGATGGCAAAAACTATTTACATAGCAACTTTAGCTACGGTATCAATATCAACGACGACGTGCCAGAGAAAGGCTGTGGAACGTCGATTGTAAAAACCGAATCGCACCTGATAATAAAGAATGGTAAGAGCTATGCAGTTGACGTGCAAGAAAACGGTGAGCGCGTTGGGCCGCAGTTTCAGGTGGATATGGTCCAAGAGCCGGCGGAAGATACTTCCCTCTATTCCGTTCCTAAAGTTGTCAACGGGATACCGCTCAAATGCCAAGCAAGTAGCGAGTTCAACAAAGCCTTAGGGGAGTTTTGTATTTTAGAACCAAAGGGAATAACCAAGTTTATCCAAATTGATGGAAAATTTTTGCCAGCATATGCGCGCAATTTTCTTACAAAAGATCAATTTGGTGTGCTTGTTACAAAGCCTGTCTCAGTCAAAGCCAACGTGCCCATTAATTCAACAGTTTTCGACGTGAAATAATGCTTATGTCAGTGGATCGTTCATTATTGCGCGGGCAGGCCATCGTTGAACTGCTGGTATTCATCGGTGTTGCTGCTAGTCTCTTTTTGGGAATTTTGTATCTTGGTAAATTCCATGATATCCAGTCCCAGACCATTCAGGCAGCGCGTTCATGCGCTACCTCTCCTTGAGGTAAATGTCGATAAAGGACAAATTCAATCGCATTGCCACCATTGAAATACCACAAAACTTCTTGAGCATGCTGGCACATGTCATTTATTTCTACTCATTGTTACGTTCAGAGTGGATTATTTTCGGGAGCGTTAGGGTCGTATTCTGGTAAAGGAGGATCTATATCGGTGATGCTATCAGGGCCTTTGGCTTTGGCATTTTGTAATGCGATTGTGGCACGTTGCAGCATGGTTTCAGCTGTATCTTTAATCGCGTTGGTGGTCAGCCCAGTCGAAAACGTGATGACTAAATCTGGCGCCAGTTTATTCCAATCTACTGCAGAAGTTCGTTTTTTGAGACGTGCAATCGCTTTCATGCTTTGATCAAGCCAAGTTGTCGGCATCACAATGGCGAACTCATTTGCGGCGACACGACCAAAGGAATCAAGCGTGCGTAACATGTCTAAGGCCTCTTTACTGAGCATTTGCAAGACCTGTTTAGCCACAGCTTGCCCATGTTTTTCAAGGATGTTTTCAAGTCCGTCGACGCTGATGACGGCAAACGAGAACGTATGTCCGGTACGATAAGAACGCGCCAATTCAGCTTCGAGCATGCTGAGTAAAGTGCGTCGGTTGAGTGCGCCGGTCAGGTGGTCATGCTGTGCCAATCCTTCAAGCTTGGTCAATACCGTCTCCAGCGTCGGCAAGAGATTGTCTTGCTGCCCGGTTTCTTTGATTTGTTTAATCAATTCTGATAATTGATGTCTGGCACTGACGAGTGGCTGATCGAGATCTGCGGGCATGTCCTCTCCGGTCAAAATGAGTACCAGGTGCGGTGAACGGCAAAGCGACATTCACTTCATGCAGATGGTACGCGTACAATACTACTTTACCATCATCGCCGTCAGAATTGCATCGTGTTCTTTGCCTCTTCCTCTCCTTGTCAGCGAGTTTACAGTGATTTATTCCCGGGGATAGACCTTTGGGTCAAACGGGATGATCTTTTGCATTCCCAGGTATCTGGTAACAAGTTTCGTAAATTGAAATATCCATTGATGGCTTTGCAAGGAAAGCACCCACATCTGGTCAGTATGGGCGGACTCTGGTCTAACCATATTCATGCTTTGGCTCATGCTGCTGCTATCTTGGGTTATGCGTCGACGGCATTGATACGTGCTGCTGACGGCATGGACAGTGCGATGCTTGAGGATTGCCGCCGCTTAGGGATGCAAATACGCTATGTCGGCCGGGAATGCTACCGACAACTGCGCGACGAACCTGATTATTGGCGTCAGTGTCTGCCAGAGGTGAGTCCGCAACACGTATGGTTGCCTGAAGGAGGTGGTAGCCCTGCAGCATTGCACGGCGTCGCTGAATTAGTAGCCGAAGTAAGCACTAGCATCGGAAGCTGCCCTGATGTTTTCATGCTCGCATGTGGTACTGGCGCGACAATGGCAGGGGTATTGGCGGGTGCTGAGAGAAAGAGTCAGGTCATTGGTGTAGCTGCATTCAATAATGCAGATTATTTGCATAATGATATTAAAAATTTGTTGCAACAGGCTGGTTACCCCGAATACGATAACTATCGTCTGTTGACTGATTTTCACCATGGTGGCTACGCGAAAATTAGTTCTGTGCTAATGTCTTTCTGCAAAAATTTTGTAAGTCAGACTGGAATCCCGCTGGAACCCGTCTACACTGGAAAAATGCTATTTGCGCTACATACGCTTTGTATGCAAGCGTATTTTCCTGAACGAACAAGAGTTGTGGCAATTCATACAGGCGGCCTGCAAGGTAACCGTGGGTTTCCTTATTCCTCCAGTTTGATGCCCGTGATGAATACGTGAACAATCATTAACTTGATGAAGGATAAGACAGCGTGAAACATCGAACGCATTTGGTTTTTGTTAAGCTAAGAAGCACAGTTCTGATGCTGCTGAGCTGCTGGCTGTTTTCAGCAAACGTTCAGGCACAACAGGCACAACAGGAAATCAAGTTTGCCGTATTCGATACACTCGGCTATCCGCTGAATATATTTGATCAAAGTAGCCACCTGACTGGTGGCGTACTCAAAGATTTCGGTGATGCAATTGCGAAAGAAATCGGTGCAAGCACGATGTATGTGGTCTACTCCCGTCGTCGTGTAGAGCAAGCCCTATTTACTGGTCAGGCTGATATGGTGTGCTATTTCAGTCCGCAATGGACAGACAATCGCGATCAGCTATTTTGGTCTTTACCAAATTTGCCGCAGATTGAACGTGTTGTGGTGTTACGTGACAAACCTGTTTTAAATCAATTTCCGCAGCAATTGTTCGATAAAAAAATAGCCACGCGTCTAGGTTATTTTTATCCACAAATTGATAAAGAGGTCGCAACAGGAAAAATCAAACGTATCGACTTAACTGATGTTTCAAGTATGTTTCGTTTGCTGACCAAGGGTGGCGCAGACGGTTTAATCAGTTCTGAGGCAGAGATTGAAGGCTATTTCAAAAATTTCCCAGACCAACGCGATCAGTTTGTTTTGTCTAAGACCCCGTTCTCAGTACTCTCGACCCAATGTGGTTTATCGCAAAAATCAGTCTGGAAAATCGAGCAAATCAATCGGGCAATTGCTCATATTCAAGCGAATGGTGAACAAGACGCAATGTTGCGTCGATATGGGTTGATGGCGAAGTAAGAGAGTGAGCTTGCAACCCGCCAAATGGTAGCGCCGAGAGATTAGCACGGGTTACGGCCACCCTAAGAAAAGCGGTATTTTGTTCAATTTTTCTCTGTGTCTCGGTGTCTCTGCGTTGAAAGGTTTTGATTTTTTTAAAATTTTTTAAATAAGCTAAACGATTTCTTTTTCACAAAAGAGCAAAAAAAGATAGCTCTAAAACTAACTTTTAGCTGGAAAAGTAGGCTTTTCAGGAAGAATTGCCTGTTTTTTGTGCAAACTAAGCCGTAGTTTCTCCCTGACTGTATGACAACAGAGTAAACTACGCCCCAAATCTTGTCGCATCCTGCGATACGAGCGAACGAGCGAGCATCGCCATGTCAGAATCCACACCTATTATTACTTTTTCCGATCTGCAACTGAGTGCGCCTTTATTGCGCGCCTTACAAGATGTCGGTTACGAAACACCCTCCCCTATTCAGGCGGCAACGATTCCTATTTTGCTGGATAACCGCGATGTCCTGGGCCAAGCGCAAACTGGTACCGGCAAAACGGCATCGTTTGCCTTGCCGATTTTGTCACGCTTAGATATCCGTCAAACTACACCGCAAGCTTTGGTGCTGGCACCAACCCGCGAATTAGCAATTCAGGTTGCCGAGGCATTCCAGACTTATGCCCGCCATATTCCAGGTTTTCACGTGTTGCCGATTTATGGCGGCCAAAGCTATGGCCCACAATTATCAGCATTACGCCGTGGCGTGCACGTGGTCGTTGGTACACCAGGCCGGGTGATTGATCACTTGGACAAGGGTTCTTT
Organism: Cognatundibacterium jejuense; assembly: GCF_014284255.1. Lineage (GTDB taxonomy): Bacteria > Pseudomonadota > Gammaproteobacteria > Burkholderiales > Burkholderiaceae_D > Undibacterium > Undibacterium jejuense. The sequence continues at coordinate 6,954 of NZ_JACOFV010000006.1, read as the reverse complement.
GGATTTGTCCAAAATTAAAACATTGGTTCTCGATGAAGCCGACGAAATGTTGCGCATGGGCTTTATTGACGACGTTGAACGCATTTTGCAAGAAACACCGGAAGGTCGCCAGACTGCCTTGTTCTCGGCCACGATGCCATCAGCGATTAAGCGTATTGCACAAACTTATCTGAATAAGCCTGCTGAAGTGACAATTGCCGCTAAAACTGGCACTGCCGATAATATTCGCCAGCGTTACTGGTTAGTCTCCGGAATGCATAAGCTGGATGCGTTAACCCGTATTCTGGAAGCAGAAACATTCGACGGCATGATCATCTTTGCACGTACCAAACTGGGCACTGAAGAATTGGCCGCCAAACTGGATGCAAGAGGCTTCTCCGTTGCAGCAATCAATGGCGATATCAATCAGCAACAACGTGAACGCACGATTCAGCAATTAAAAGACGGCAAGATCGATATTTTGGTTGCGACCGACGTCGCCGCCCGCGGTCTGGACGTAGAGCGTATCAGCCACGTGATTAACTACGACGTACCGTATGATCCAGAAAGCTATACTCACCGTATCGGCCGTACTGGCCGCGCTGGCCGCAGCGGCGAGGCGATTTTGTTTATCACTCCACGTGAAAAAAATCTCTTGAAAGCGATTGAACGCGCTACTCGCCAACCCGTGTCTCCACTGGAATTGCCGACGATACAAACGGTCAACAATGTGCGTATCGCCCGCTTTAAAGATCAGATTTCCACCGCATTAGCAGAAGGTGGTCTGGACGAATACACATCGCTGATCGAAGATTACGAGCGTGAACACAATATTCCGGCTATCGAAATTGCTGCTGCGTTAGCCAAAATGGCGCGCGGCGACGAACCTTTGTTGTTGGATAAAAATCGCAAAGAAGTGAAGTCCGATGATAGCTGGCGTGATGAGCGCCCTGCACGTAATGATCGCGGCGACAGAGGTGATCGCGGTGACCGCCCTGGCCGTGACCGTGGTGATCGTTTTGAACGCGAAGACCGCAGTGTCCGTCGCGAGCATAGCCCACGTACTGCGGAACCAGGTATGCAAACTTACCGCATCGCAGTCGGCCACGAACATGGTGTTAAACCGGGTAATATCGTTGGCGCGATTGCCAATGAGGCGAATATCGAATCCAAATTTATCGGCCGCATCGACATTTACGACGATTACACGATTCTCGATTTGCCAGATGATTTGCCAGCAGACATGCTCGATCATTTGAAATCCGTTCGTGTTGCTGGTCAGTCTTTGCGCATCAGTGCTGAAAAAGCAGGCGGCAGTACCTCCGCGCCAGCCCGTTCGCCGCGTAGCGAACCACGTGCTGAACGTACAGAGCGCACTGAACGCGCACCACGTATCGCTGACGCTGCACCTGGTAGCCGTATGAATCAGGTGGTAGAACGTGCGTTTAGCGCACCAGATGAAGACGACCGTCCCGCCAAGCCTAAAAAAGAAAAAGCGTCCAAAGGCAAGGTCAGCGTTCCTATGCAAACTTACCGCATTGAAGTCGGCAAAGCCGATACCGTAACGCCAGCCAATATCGTTGGTGCCATCGCCAATGAGGCAGGCATGGAAGCAAAATACATTGGTCGTATCGATATTTTTGATAATCACAGCACGTTGGATTTACCGGTTGGTATGCCACCTGAATTGCTGGCGCAACTCAAAGGTGTATGGGTTGCTGGTAAGCAGATTAAAATCAGCCCAGTCGGCGAGCCAACCAGTGGTGGCGTGGCGCATGATTTCCCGGCAGGACAGAAAAAATCTGGTGGCGATCGTCGCGTATTAGAAAAGGCAGCAGGCAAGCCAGGTGCGCGTTCTGACAGCCGTTCCGATAGCAAGCCAGCAGGTAAGTTCTCGAATGGTCGTCCGTCAAAGTTTGATAAAGACAGCGGCACGACGCGTCGTAAGCCATCGAAGTAAATTAAAGCAATGAAAAAAAACCGCCATCGTTGGTTTGATGGCGGTTTTTTTATGCAAAATTTCAAAATGTTTTTTACAAGTTTAAATTGCCAACCGGATATGGCAAAGTCTGGTCCGGCTTCATTCCGGCGATGCGCAAAAGTGTTGCACTGATGGTTTTTTCATCGTAATCAAACGTCGTATGACCTGCCCGTAATGCCTCATGACCGCTATGCACGTAGCGTTGCTGCTGGATATGTAAAGTGCTCGCTTGCTTGGGTGTTAAACCTTGCCCTTTAGCTGCAAATCCTCTAGGCAATTGTTTACCCCAATACGTGTCGTTCCATTTTCTGAGCGCTGGAATTGCCGCCGGATTCCATTGTGCATTGTCCTTGATTTTTCCGGAAAAAAAATCAGCGTCCAAAGACGTTGCCATGCCTAACATTGGCGTTTTATGTCGAGCTTCAAAGCTACGTGCCAACAGATACAGCAAAGATTTGCTGTAAATCTGCGCTACATTGTCAGTTTTTTCCAGTTCGTCGGATAATACGTGCAAATGAAATTGGTTGCGTGCAATCAGACCCGATTCCAGTACAGGTAAAAATTTTGCATTGGCAAAATCTAAGCTGCAAGCCGGAGCGAACAAGCTGCACGTTTTGATCTTCAATTTTTTCAGATACGGCAACAAGTTGCCAATCAGTTGTGCGCCTGCAGAATGAGCTACCAGATGAATTTCCATATGGTCTTGGCCAATTTCGTTCGCCAATTTTTGCAAATAACGCGCCAGTACATGCAAGCCGCGTGGTGGGCTGTCATTGAGCACAGATAGTTCGGCATTTTGTTTTAACAGCGTCCACTCGGCTTTGCCACCATTGGTCGCGGCGTAGCTTTCTATGCTCATGTCTTGCGCGGTGCTTTTACCAGCTGTAGAAAATTCACTCGATAGCAATTGATCCAGGCTATCACCCAGACCGCTATTCCATGTCAGGAAAATTGGATAACTGCCATTCGCCAGAAAATACGGTGCCAGCGAGGCAATATGTGCCAGGGTAGTGTCTTCATCCGCCAGACCACTGAGCGCAAACAGCGTGAGTTTGAAAGCACGTTTTGATTTATGTTGGGTGTAAGCGGCGAGCGGCGCATGATAGACAATGTGCTCGGCGCTGGTAGCGGCATTTTTGAATGCCACCAACCGTTGAATAAGTGCGCCATTATTATCCATGACAAGACTCAAACCATAGGCCTGGTCCAGACTCAGCGGCGGTAGACTGTGCGCAGCGTGGACTGGTTTTTTATGTTGAGGAGGCCCGCTTCGCCTACTCGCCATCGGTGGTACTAATCCCGCGAGCATCGACGGGCCGGATTGAAATGGCGTGTAAGAATCGGTACTGGCGTAGGCGCTGACACCGCTGCTTGGCACACCAAGGGAGACCGCCCACGCATCAGTGCAATTATTTTGCCAGTCCTCATAAGTGAGTATTGCCAGACCCTGACATCCCCATCCCGTCCCCCAGGAATTTTGAACCACGAAGCCTTGCGAGGTATAACCAATCAAAGCAAACGCATGGCCACCGATGCCTTGAGCTTGTGCCGGAATCAAAGGTAATTGATCTAGGTTGGTCAGTGGCTGCGGCTTTTTAGGCTGCCGATAGGAAGACAAATACCAGCCGGTATGCACACTGGCCGATACATACACTGCTCCCGTCTCTGCAAGTGCTGCTTGCATATCGCTGATGCTGTCTTTGTTGATGCGATAATACACACCCAATGGCCGTGTTTGGGCGTCTTGTTCCCAACCTGTTTTTGGTGCCTCCCAACTGACGGCAGTGTTATTAGCATGCACGGTAAATGGCCACAGATCGCGGCTGCATACGCCATGTTTATTCCAACCTTTAAGCGCACCACGGCAGCTGGAACCAACATAGTCGTCACCTTGCCATTCATCGTAAAATTTGGCGAGGTGGTAAACCATGCGCGGGCTGACTTGCTGATGATCGGGGTTCTCGCACCAATGCAGATAATTAATCACTGCGGACAGACCAAACCCGGTGCAGGCACCAGCTGACCCTTGATTCAAGATCATGCCCGCATCGACATATGCCTGCCAATGCGCAGCGACCCAATCTGGAGAAGGACAAGTTGGGTGAAGGTGGCGTACCGCCGGTGTGAATTGACGGTCACGTATATCCAGACGATCTGGACGCACGTCCAGCGTGATCTCACTGCCAGTCCAGACGAAATTATTATTTGGCATGCATAATCCTGTTTTGGTAAGAATAATGACGCAACATTTGCGGCGTCATTATTGCATTTTCTACACAAAGCAGGAGGTCAAATCTTAGTCCGTCGATGTAAGGAAATGTATATCCGCACAGCTTCTGACGCGGCTGATGCGTGGCAGTATATGCTGCGTGCTCATGCGGTGTAATTCCTCGCTCATGCTACTACAAGCATCTTCAAGAACGATGGTTTGATAGCCATGTTCCCAGGCTGCACGGGCGGTCGATTCGACACCAAAGTTAGTTGCTATGCCACCCAGAATGATGGTGTCTATGCCACGGCGACGTAATTGCAAATCCAGATCGGTGCCGTAGAAAGCTCCCCATTGATGTTTGGTGACGTGTAAATCTCCAGGCTGTGCCAGGCCAGGTACCAGATCACTCCAATCGGCCGATAAGCCACCAGCGGGTCTCGCCATCGGTACATCAACCATCTGTTTCAAGACATCACCACCGTCCGCTGCCCAGCCAACATTGACCAACACTACGGTAGCACCCGCTGTGCGACACTGCGCCGCCAGACGTTCAGAGATAGCACAAATTTCAGCGCCAGAGCGCGGTGCCAGTGGCAACGCAGTAATGCCATTTTGCAGATCAATCAGAATTAAGGCGGTTGATTTTGGATTTAATTCCAACATGTGCTTCTCCTATGTGTGACACCTAAACTAAAGTACAGTTTAAAAAACCGAATTGGCAAACAAAAAATGGCCCACCACCGTGAGGTGATGAGCCATTTTTGAAGGATAAGGCGATTACTTAGATGCAGCAGCTTCAGTTGCAGTTGATGCTGGTGCAGCAGGTGCCGCGCTTACTGCCGCAGCAGAAGCTGCAGCTGGTGCAGCAACGATATCAATCTTTGCTTTTGCTTTCATGTCGTCCAGCATTTTTTTCAGATTTTGCTGTTGCAATTGCTGAGTCATACCGGCTTTTACTTCTTCTAAGGACGGTACTGCCAATGGACGTGAGTCTTCCAACATGATCACGTGGTAGCCGAACTGAGATTTAACAGGTTCAGTCGTGAATTTACCTTTTTCGAGTTTCGCTACAGCGTTACCGAATTCAGGCACCATATTGTGTGGGTTAAACCAACCCAGATCGCCGCCTTTGTCTTTAGAACCAGGATCTTTGGATTTGGATTTTGCCAAGCCATCAAACGCTTTTGGATCTTTAGTGATTTTAGCGATAATGTCTTTCGCTTCAGCTTCAGTCGCTACCAGGATGTGGCGTGCTTTGTATTCGTTGCCGCCTTGGGAAGCTTTGAACTTGTCGTACTCAGCTTTCAGCGCTTCATCAGTCACTGTTGCTGTCTTCATGTAATCTTTAACAAAAGAATTTGCCAGGATGGACATGTGTGCCATTTCCAGCTGTTCTTTCACTTCAGGTGCTTTATCCAGGCCTTTTTTCTCGGCTTCCTGAGCAACGATGATTTGCATTGCCAGATTGTCGATCACCATTTTGCGTGTTTCTGGATTGTCAGGCATCCCTTGAGCAGCTTGTTGCTGCATGATCTGATCCAGTTGTTTTTTCGCGATAGGGGTACCGTTGACGGTCGCTGCAACTGCTTCTTTGCTATCAGTTGCCGCAGCTGTCGTGGCAGATGCCGCTTTATCTTTATCATTACAAGCGCTCAGCGCGAACAACGCAATAGCACTACCCAAAACCACGCGGGATTTGATCGACATGAATATTTCCTTAAAGTTGAACTGCTGTGCAGCGAATAAATATCATCGCATATCTGACGTAGATATCACGTAGAGAGATGCTTCCAAATTAAATGACGCTGAATTCTACCTGTGATTAGGGGCTTCTTGCTAGATATTCACTTTTCGTTACGTTCTTGCAGCAATTCTGCTCAAAATGTCACGAATCTGTCATCGTTGCTCGCAGGTAGGTTTCTTCCATGGTCTGGCTGCTTGGGCAGTCTTTTTATCAATAAGTTCCCCTTTATCTGCGCTCCGGCTATGTCCAAACGATCTTATATGATCCCTGCACCGACTCAGCATACAATGGCATTTCAGCATCTTTAGAGTGAGAAATTGTCATGACCGAACCTATCAACGCCCCCATCCCGCCAAGTTTAGCGGAAATGTTGCCTGTCGGAATGATCAATGGCGGTGGTACAGCCGCCGCCGCGATGGCCGTGGTCGCCCAACGTAGACGTGGTGTACCAGGCTGGGAGGCATTTCATTACGAGCGGCTATCCGCGACCGAATTTGAAATTACCGGCGGTATGGCAGTCAACATTGGCGGCGTAAAGAAATTTCAAGGCGCACACGACACAGTGAATGTGACTGAGACCGAAGTATTGGAAGAAATGCGTGCCGCACAACAACATGTCATCCCGTCGGTAATGACATTGCTCGAGCAAGATTTATTGGCAAACGATATCGGCAGTAGTCGCGCTGCCCATGCACCCAAATTTTTAAAAGTCGTATTTGCCTTGCCAGAGGATGAACCCGGACGACAAAGAATCTTGCAGGCGTTTCAATTACAAGCAAATTTCTTTGGGGCCAAAGTGCAGGCATGTTCGCTACACGACAAATGAGGACTTAGTAGTGAGAGTACAACGGAAGTCGAGTAATTTGTGCGTGATTTGGTAACGCTGATTAGGTTGCAAATCACGTCCCGCGACACGCATGCCTTCCTGAAACCAGGCTTCCGCCTCCGGATCAACCGGCGGGACGTGGTCGACTTCATACATGCAGCTAAATTCTTTGCGATGAGGATCAAAGGCTTTTAATTCCATATTGCGAGGTA
>NZ_JACOFV010000059.1 GCF_014284255.1 Cognatundibacterium jejuense | reverse complement strand
CGGCTGCAAGCTGCACCGGCTCTAGGTTTTGTACTCGTTGGCACGTCTAAAAACTCAGCGCAAGGCGGTTTTCTGGCGTACACCCCAACCGGCGGCGCGACTAACTGTGTTTGCTTGACGTAATATCGTGAAGCACAAACAAAAAATAAGAGCGAAATTTGAAAGATAAATTAATGAATATGAATTTGAATAAATGGAATCGTAAGTACAACCATCGCCAGCGCAAAAAGATGTGTGTCGGTGAATACCAAGAATTAGTCTTCATCGTAACGGCAAACGGTGTAAGTGGATTGTCAGTGGAACAGCGTGATAAGTTCATGGATGAAATAATTGATTCCGCTATCGAGGCAAATTGCGCACTTAGTGTAGCCACATTTGGTGAGGATTTTTGGTGCTACGTAATGGCCGAAAAAAAGAGAGCCTCTGTGACTGAGGCGCAAAGATCAGCAATT
>NZ_JACOFV010000058.1 GCF_014284255.1 Cognatundibacterium jejuense | reverse complement strand
CCGACCATACCGATTTTGGTCACACCCAGACGTTGAGCTGCAGCCATTACAGCAGCGACCGATTTGTACGGTACGACTGCGTTCGGACGCAGGTGAACTTCTGGCTGATTTGGATTGCTTGCCACTTCTGTCAGCTTGCTTTCCAATTCCGCACGACTAGCCACTGCGACACCGTTCCACAATACCGTCCCGTCAAAATCCACATCAATGTTCACAACCACTGGTGGTTCTGTTGGTTTGGATGGTGTATTGGTTGGCATATTCAGATTCACAGAGTGATTCTGAATTGGAATGGTGATGATCAGCATGATGATCAACACCAACATCACGTCGATCAACGGCGTCATGTTCATTTCTATCATCACTTCCGGATCGGCTGAAGAGCTGCCGGAACCTATTTGCATTCCCATATTCTTCCTTTATTTACCCGCTCAATTAGCCGCGTGGTGGTGGTTCGATGACGAAACCAACTTTGGAAATCCCTGCGCG
>NZ_JACOFV010000057.1 GCF_014284255.1 Cognatundibacterium jejuense | reverse complement strand
TATTCAAATAACGTCCTCAGGTTGACCCAGTGGGTCGACCATGACTTCGCAATTTGCGGATATTGTTCACCCCATTGCTGGCTAAAGCGCTCCAATTCTGTCAACGCTTGATCTTCTGTTGTCGCCTGGTAAATACGCTTAAGATCGGTTGTAACGGCCTTATAGTCTTTCCAGGAAACATATTTCAAGCTATTGCGCACCATATGAACAATACAAAGCTGAATGCGGGTTTCTGGATACTCTGCTGCAATCGCTTCCGGGAAACCTTTGAGTCCATCCACACAAGCAATCAAGATATCTTGGACGCCACGATTTTTTAGTTCAGTGAGTACCGACAACCAGAATTTGGCGCCTTCATTGTCAGACATCCATAAACCGAGCAAATCCTTCTTGCCGTCCATGTTGACCCCCAATGCCAGATAAATTGCCTTGTTGATGACGCGCATATTGTCACGGATTTTAATGACGATGCAATCAAGATACACAATCGGATAAATCGGATCGAGTGGAC
>NZ_JACOFV010000056.1 GCF_014284255.1 Cognatundibacterium jejuense | reverse complement strand
AGGAAAAGGTCTTATAACTCATTGAATTATAAGACCTTTTTTATATTGGCGGAGCGGACGGGGCTCGAACCCGCGACCCCCGGCGTGACAGGCCGGTATTCTAACCAACTGAACTACCACTCCTAAACCTGAAAACCTTGTTCTGATTGTAATTATCTGTGGTGGGTGCTGAGAGGCTCGAACTCCCGACCTACGCCTTGTAAGGGCGCCGCTCTACCAACTGAGCTAAGCACCCATATTCTTGCTTAGTCAGATAACTACTACGATGCTGTGTCACCAACATCAACAGAAGCAATATTATAGTACGCTTACTGCTATTTGTCTAGTACCTTTGTAAGTAATTTCGTTTATTTCCTGGATACTACTTACAAAAATCTAGTATTCTCACTTAAAAGCAAAACCCCTCGCTGTTTTCACAGAGAGGGGTTGCAATTTGGAGCCTGACGATAACCTACTTTCACACTGGTTGCAGCACTATCATTGGCGCAGAGTCGTTTCACGGTCCTGTTCGGGATG
>NZ_JACOFV010000055.1 GCF_014284255.1 Cognatundibacterium jejuense | reverse complement strand
TGGGCGTTGAGGATCGTTTTGCCGATAAATTCGTAGCGAACGTTCTGGTCACCGCGGATGTTAACTTCCGGTTGCGGGATCTTTACGGCTTCTACTTTGAGTTTCTCGAACAGATCTTCTGTCCCGCCTGGCAGCGGACGCATGCCGCCATTCCAGTAAATATCGCCATCTTTACTAATTGAGATGGTGATGTTTTCTGGCTTGGTCTTAAATATCTGGTTGGTTTCTGCCGGCAGCTTGAGTTTGACTGTATCTGTGATCACCGGTGCGGTGATCAGGAAGATAATCAGCAAAACCAGCATGACGTCTACCAACGGGGTGGTGTTGATGGTGCTGTTGACTTCGTCTTCGCCATCACCATCGTTGCCGATTGCCATTGCCATAATGTGTCTCTTTCAGATTACTTTAACGTTCAAAACCACTAACTCATCATCACTTTTAAAAACCGTAGAGCAAATAAATACTGTGTTGCTCTACGGTTTTTGCTGTGCTTCTGTGCCTCTGTGGTGAGAGGTTTTT
>NZ_JACOFV010000054.1 GCF_014284255.1 Cognatundibacterium jejuense | reverse complement strand
TTTTCCACAATGCATCTAAACCGTATGGATTTTCGATAACTTCTTTAGTTGGTGCTGCTGCATCCGCTGGAGCGGCTGCTGGTGCTGCGGCGTCAACTGGTGCTGCTGGTGCAGTAGCAGAAGCTGCCGGTGCTGCCGGAGCAGAAGCTGCTTCGTCAGCGAAAACCGGGGCTGCAACGGTAGCGCTCAATGCCAAGAGGGCAGTCGCCAGGAATGCGGAGATACGAGATTTCATTATGGTGCTTCCTTCTAACAAAATAAGATTGGACGGGGGATTAATATTTTGCATTACGCCCCCTTTTTTTATAAGTGACTTGCGCCGTTACTAAATTTTTTTACTAAAATTATTTGATACCGTAGTATCCAGATTCTGCCGCAAGCAAGCTGCCTCACCTGCGTCAGTTTCTATCAGTCAAGCTTCCACACGTACTGAACCTTAGTCCAAGTCTGTTGCGGTTTGCCGTCCACGGTACCTGGTTTGTTTTTGCATGAACCCGACATCAACTGTGAGCGCACTGCATTATCCAAACCGCGGAA
>NZ_JACOFV010000053.1 GCF_014284255.1 Cognatundibacterium jejuense | reverse complement strand
GAGCCTGTAAATAAATTTGTGTAAATGTCCACGGTCTATTAACCTCTGAAGAGGAATTTACCGATGGACATTGTAATGGATAGAGAGAAACTTAAAGCGTTGGCAAAAGAGCTTGCCAAGGACATTAAAACTGAAGCTGACCTCAACATGCTCTCCAGGGAGTTGGTTAAGCTCACTGTAGAGACAGCTTTAAATGCCGAACTGACCGAGCATCTCGGCTACGAAAAGCATGCTGATAGCAAGCCAGCACGAGGCAACTCTCGTAATGGCAGCACCACAAAACGCCTCAAAGGCTCGCATGGCGAAGTCGAAATCTCAGCGCCACGTGATCGTGACGGTAGTTTTGAACCGCAACTCGTTCGAAAAAATCAAACCCGTTTGACCTCGATGGACGATCAGATTCTGACGCTTTATGCCAAAGGGCTGTCAACCCGCGAAATCGTAGAAACTTTTAAAGAAATGTACGACGCAGACGTCTCGCCTACGCTCATTTCGAAGGTCACCGATCGTGTTCTGGAGCAGATTACACAATGGCAATCC
>NZ_JACOFV010000052.1 GCF_014284255.1 Cognatundibacterium jejuense | reverse complement strand
GTTTGCACAAAGTGGCACCAACGGTCACCGGCATCCCGGCAACAGAGTACCCAACCCCGGCACAACGTCCGGTTAATTCCTGTCTGGATACTAGTTTGCTGGCGACAACGTTTCATGTGCAAATTCCTGAATGGGAAGCTGCGTTGGCGGTTGTTTTGGATATATCAGGCGGCAGCTTTCATTTCGATCAAGATGTATAGTTGTACAACAAAATAATTCTGATATGAAATAGAAATATCTGAGAAAGCGTGAGTCTCGTTAAAAGAACCGAATGATGTTTAATTTCGGGTCTTTGTTAACTGCCCGATATGACGTTGTGTTTTTCTATTTTTTCTAGGCTTGCGTCGCCACCACATTCCCTGTCTTTGTCGCACCTTGCAAATTTGAATTTAGGTTTTGCAAGAATGATGTCAGGCTGGCGCCGCTGTTAGATTGGCCCTCGGCAGCTAAGAGTAAGCACCCGGTCAACACAGGTTGACCGATCCTTAGATTGATGATCGGATTTATTGAGCAGGCTTCCAGTTGTGCGGAAGTAGTTCGCTGATGCGGCTGAATGGTTGCAATGGTAGCCTTTCCAAT
>NZ_JACOFV010000051.1 GCF_014284255.1 Cognatundibacterium jejuense | reverse complement strand
ACCACGGCAGGGTTCGTGACTGGGGTGAAGTCGTAACAAGGTAGCCGTATCGGAAGGTGCGGCTGGATCACCTCCTTTCTAGAGTAGCGCTGTAGTTGAGTGTTCACTTTTATTGACTGTTAAATTAAATAACGAGAATAGATTAGAGCAGAAGTTAGGCTTTAATAAGAAGAGTAGTTATGCTTCAGAAAGCGTAGCGAGCGTTTCAAGGTTCAGCTGAGAAGCACAGTCGTACAAACGTACGACGAGCATCGCAGGTTGAAGATTGAAAGGCGCAGTAGCTTAATGAAGTATAAGGGGGTTTAGCTCAGCTGGGAGAGCACCTGCTTTGCAAGCAGGGGGTCGTCGGTTCGATCCCGTCAACCTCCACCAATACTGGGGCTGTAGCTCAGCTGGTTAGAGCACCGTGTTGATAACGCGGGGGTCGTTGGTTCGAGCCCAACCAGCCCTACCAATAGATAGTACAAACCTAAGTCAGCAAGATTGAGAGAAGCAGCTCAATAGACGTTGAAGTGAAGATTTAGGTTTGAACTTTCAAAGCGAAAGTCAGTGTAGTTTAAGTAGTATCTCGTTCTTTAACAATTTAGAAGAAGTAAAGTAGAAATAATCAAAATTTATTTC
>NZ_JACOFV010000050.1 GCF_014284255.1 Cognatundibacterium jejuense | reverse complement strand
AAGAAGTTCCTTGGCATGGGGCTGGTATTAGCATTTCACGTAGTGCTGTTGTATGCGCTGCTCAATGGCTTGGGGAACAAGATCGTTCAGATCATCCAAAAGCCCATGGAGACAAAAATAGTGGAAGAGGTCAAACCTCCGCCACCACCGCCAGACACGCCACCACCACCGCCGCCGAAATTGTTGGCTCCACCGCCACCATTTATTCCGCCACCGGAAGTGCAAGTACAGCAGCAACCGCAGCAAAACACGATCGCAGCAGTATCGAACGTGAAGCCAGAGAACCCAGTGTTTGCTAAAACACAGCAAACTGCTCCACCAGAGCCAGCAAAAGCGACCGGTCCGGTCACTGTGCCAGGGGTTATCGACTTTAACGTTGCAGGTTGCAAACCAGAGTACCCACGTGCGTCTTTACGTAATGAAGAGACCGGTACCGTGGTCTTGTCAGTATTGATTGGTGCCGATGGTGCTGTATCAGACGTCAAGATCGACAAATCCAGTGGTTTCCGCGGTTTGGATAATGCAGTGCGCTCACAGTTGATGTCGGGTTCATGCAAAAACAAACCAGGTACCGTGGACGGCAAACCGCAACAGACTTGGACTAAGGTTCAGTACGTGTGGAAGCTTGACT
>NZ_JACOFV010000005.1 GCF_014284255.1 Cognatundibacterium jejuense | reverse complement strand
TAATGTCCTTGGCAAGCTCTTTTGCCAACGCTTTAAGTTTCTCTCTATCCATTACAATGTCCATCGGTAAATTCCTCTTCAGAGGTTAATAGACCGTGGACATTTACACAAATTTATTTACAGGCTCATTTTATTATTTTGGTTTGCAAACAGCGGCCGCCGTTAAAAATCCTGCCGCTCTACCAAATCTTGCACCTAAATTTGCTCCCGCCGCACAACCAATACCATCGGTTGGTAAACTGGCGAGACCGCATCCAATACCAGCTCCAACTACTGTACCAACTTGTGCAGAAATTGCTACGCATGATCCTTGAGAAAGTCCAGAGCTAGTACTACCATATCCCTTGTCGCTATAAAGTGCTGCAACATCAGAACTTGACAAGCCGCCACCACCTCCACCTCCACCTCCTCCACCTCCACCTCCTCCACCTCCTCCACCTCCACCGCCACCTTCATCCAATTGCATTTGTTCATCATCCTCAACAGCCACGCCACCACTAACTGCTTCTAAAACTGCCAAATCTGTAATCATCTTCATGATATTTCCTAACCATAAATATGTTAAATCAAGCCCATTCACCCTATGTGAATAAACTCTACTACCACCGTTCTCGGTCTTGACCACCTTGAACGGTTTTTCGACCTGAGCAGAATGGCACTTGCTGTTCTGCTCAGTATTCGAATTCTTTACTCTCTTGATTTTTATTGATCTTCTTTGCTAAATTTCAGGTCGTTCTGTTAGCTACCGCCAATACCGGCTCTAACACCCATTCCCAGATTTGTCTGCTGTCTTGCAAGACATCGGCTTCTAAGGTCATGCCTGGCTTTAATGCCTGCGTTTGTCCATAGGCTTGAATATTTTGCTTTTCTAATTTCACTTTGATGCGATATAAAGCCTCATTGCTGTTAAACCCCTGAATGTTCTGTTGGGCAGTACTAAGAATCGTGCTTGCCAAATTGGGAGGTAATTCACTCGGCGCAAAAGGGGTTTTACTGACATCAATGACGGTGCCTTTTTGCAGCCCAAATTTTTGATAAGGAAAAGCCTGATAGCGAATCAAGACTGTTTGCCCTGGACTGACAAATCCTGCCGCATGGCTCGGTGCATACAGTTGCGCTTCAAGTTGTGCTTGATGAGGAATCAAAGTAGCGAGGCTTTGACCGGCGGCAATAGATTGCCCAGGCTGAAAATTAATCGTTGTAACGATGCCGGCTTCTGGTGCGGTAATAAAGTTCGCCTTGCGGTTACTGTTTTCCACCATTTCTTGCTGAAGACTAGCAAGGCTACGGTCAAGTTGCGCCTGATCATTGGCCAGACTGTTGGTTAAATCCGCGTATTCAGCTTTAAGTGCTAATTGGTTAGCTGTCAGTTGTAGTTTATTGCGTTGAAGTGAAGACAAACGTGTATCGATGTCGATGAGGTCTTCTTGCTTTTGTTGTGTCTGTGCTTCAGACACATAGCCGCTCGTTTGCAGGCGTTGAAACTTGTTCACGCTCTCTTGTGCGAGTTGGTGACGGTGTTGGGCTAAGGTGATCTCTTGTTCAAGCTGCGTCGCTTCCGTTTCCAGATTACGTAAATGTAATTGGATCGCTTGCTTCTTTTCATTCGTTTGCTGAAGGCGTTGACGTTGCTCGGCTTCGAGACTTTGATGGCGGGCTTGCAGCTGTTGTGCAACCAGCTCAGATAATTCACCTTGACCATTATTATGCTCTGTCGCCAGCTCAAACAAAGCCTGGCCTGCACGTACCGAGTCACCTTCTTTGATTAACTGACGTTTAATAACGCCAGTATTGGTCACCATCAGACTGATGCTACCACCTTCGGGGGAGGTGATGCCTGTAATACGTGCCTTCTTCGTCATACTACCGAAGTAGATGAAGGTAATGAGTGCCATCGTAATAAAGGTCGCAACAATCGCGATCAACCAAGCAGAAATCGGTTGAGCTAAGCGTATCGCGCCCATCCATTGCTGGCTGTTGGCTGCGGTGACTTCAGGGCGGAATAAAGGCGACTCATCAGGCATGATTGAATTTAATCCAAGTAATAATCATCAAAAATCAATAAATTATTTATATCATTTTCACAAACACGAGTAAATTATAATATGACTTTTTTCATTACTTAATGTTGCTTTTTCGATTCATTACGAAACAATAGCTTTTTCTCATTTTGAACGACGAGATTTGTGCAAAGACGCCTTTCCAGACTAAAAGTCGGGCAACGCCTCGCACAACGTATAATGCCAACACACGAGAATTGATGAAGTCGCATGCCTATAATTATTTGCAGTAAGATTTGTAGCCAGAATAAGTAAAGTTACAAATTCCCAATAAATACACAACAAAATCAAACACTTAAAACATCTATGAAAATTACCACCTGGAACGTCAACTCTTTAAAAGTCCGATTACCGCAAGTACTGAAATGGCTGGAGTCCAATCCTGTAGATGTGCTGTGCATACAAGAGACCAAGCTGACGGATGATAAATTTCCGCAAGCGGAGATTGAAGCAGCGGGTTATCACGTAGCCTTTACGGGGCAAAAGACGTATAACGGCGTGGCGATTTTGTCTAAGCACCCGCTGTCTGACGTGCAGAAAAACAATCCGCAATTTGAAGATGAACAGCAAAGAATTATTGCGGCAACGATCAACGGCATGCGCATTATTTGCGCGTATGTGCCGAATGGTCAGGCGCCTGACTCTGATAAATTTCAGTACAAATTGAGATGGTTGGCGTCGTTGAAAAATTGGGTACAAGAAGAAATGCAACGCTACCCGCAACTGGCAATATTGGGAGACTACAACATTGCACCGGAAGACCGCGATGTCCATGATCCGGCGGCGTGGGTTGGTATGAATTTGGTGTCACCTGAAGAACGTGCAGCGTTGCAGGCATTGCTGGATTTGGGCTTGACAGATAGCTTCCGTCAGTTTGAACAAGCAGAGAAGTCGTTTAGCTGGTGGGATTATCGGGCGCTGGGATTCAGGCTCAATAAGGGTGTGCGTATCGATCACATTTTGTTATCAGCGCCGTTAGCGCAACGATGCAGCGCGTGTGGGATAGATAAAGTGCCGCGTAAATGGGAGCAGCCATCGGATCATGCGCCGGTGACTGCTACCCTGGATTAATCAAACCTCTAAATAAATACCTGGCTTATTCTTCATACGGCAAGCCAGGTGGAGCAGACTTCGGTTTGTTCACTTTGCTTGCAGGTGCAATGCGTGGAGCTGATTGGGTTTGCTCCATACGGAATGCAGACATGGCTGTTTTAAGTAAATTTGCCTGCTCTTCTAATGAGCCTGCTGCTGCGGCCGCTTGCTCCACCAATGCCGCATTCTGTTGCGTTGCCTCGTCCATGTGGGCCAGGGCGACATTCACTTGTTGGATACCATCACTTTGCTCGGCAGAAGCCGACGTGATTTCATTGATGATTGATGCAACCTGATCAACCGCAGCAACAATACGCGTCATCGCGGCACCAGCTTTATCTACCAGTTCAGAACCTTCGTTGACCTTGCTGACAGAATCTTCAATGAGGCTCTTAATTTCTTGCGCCGCTGCGGCACTACGTTGCGCCAGGGTACGTACTTCACTCGCTACAACGGCAAAGCCGCGCCCTTGCTCACCGGCTCTGGCTGCTTCTACGGCGGCGTTCAAGGCGAGGATATTAGTTTGAAACGCGATGCCTTCAATGACGCTGATAATATCTACAATTTTGCGAGAGCTATCTGAAATGCCTTGCATGGTGCTGACGACTTTATTCACCACTTCACCGCCTTGTGTCGCCACATCTGATGCATTGACTGCCATTTTGTTTGCTTCACGGGCATTTTCTGCATTGTTTTTGACGGCATCCGTCAGCTCTTCCATGCTCGCTGCAGTTTGTTCCAGTGACGAAGCTTGTTGTTCAGTGCGACCAGATAAGTCCATGTTCCCGGTCGCAATTTCAGTCGCGCCTACGGTGATGGAGTCGGTGGCTTTTCGTACGTCCACCACCATGACACGAAGCTGCTCAAGGAAATTATTAAAGGCCTGTGCGGTTTGTGCGACTTCATCTTCACCTTCCACGTTGATTTGACGACTCAGATCACCACCACCTGCTGCAATATCCGCCATCGCATCACGTACACGTTGCAAACCGGAGAGCATGTGTCCGACCAACCAGGTTGAAGCTGGTACGATAATCGCCAACAGCACGATCAGCACAATGGCAGAGATCATCAGTAATTGATCCAAAGAAGCGAGCGCTTTCTTTTTATCAACGACTAATGCGAGGTACATGTCTGAACCAGTGACTGGTTGCAAAAACAAAAAGCTAGCTTTGTCAGCGATGACCGTTTCTATCGGGTCGGTATTTTTGGCGAGCTTACTTAAATTATCCAGAGCCAGTTCTGGTGCGATGTCTTTCGCAGGCTTTAAAACTTTAGTCTGGTCCGAATGTGCTAATACCTGGCCAGATTTATCTAACAAAAACGCATACCCATCGCCCGTCAGCTTAACGTTGAGAATTTGATCGACAATCTTAGTCAGAAAAACGTCAGCAGCGGCAACGCCACCCTCGCCGCCTTTAACTGGTGCAGCGAAGGAGATCATTAGTCCAGGAGGGGTAACGCCCATGTAAGCCGAAGTCACAATCGGTTTTTTGGCCTCAATTGCACCTTTGTACCATGGTCTGACCGTTGGATCGTAACCAGCAGGAGGCGCGTCTGCTGGATTATTGGTGAACGTCTTATCTGGTTGACCGAGATAGACACTGAGGAAATTACCACCGCCACGTATCATTGCTAAACTGGCTTGTAGATCAGTGCCGTCGCCCAGAGATTTTGCCAAGCTCTCAACAAGTGAAGTGTTAATTTGTATCCAGTTACTTAATACCGCGTTGTAACTCGTTGCCACTCCGCGAATTTCGTTATTCAAGTCATTTTCAATTTGCGACCGCATCCGGAGATAACTGCCAACGGTTAAAAATACCGTGCAAACAGTGACCAATAAAGCAATGACAAAAATCAAACGTCCTTTTAATGACTTCATAACATCTCCTTTGTTCTCTTGAAACTACAATCAGTGAATACACGTGAATATTTGCAAGGGGCACAGACATATGAAGCACATGTAAAATGGCATCCGTAAATTAATATTACTCTGGAAAAGTAGGATCACAAGAAAAAGTTTTTGATATTACTTTTGAGCAATAAAAGGAATTCTGATCAAAGCATGTTCCATCATAAACAGAGCCATAGTGTGCAAGTAAAAATAGAATACACGTATCTTTATGCAAGCAATTATCACCAATAGATTGGCGTTGCGTTTATTCAACATCAACGATGTAAAATTCGTTTATGAACTCATGAACGACCCAAGCTGGATTAAAAACATCGGTAATCGAGGCATTAGCGATCTGGAAAAGGCACGGGCATGGATAGTTGAAGGTCCATTAGCTTGTCAAGCCAGATTCGGATTTAGTTTTTACGTTGTCACCTTGCGTGACACAGGTATCGCCATTGGTTGTTGTGGCTTAATTAAACGCGATGTGCTTGAACACGCTGATATTGGATACGCATTTCTACCAGCTTACTGGGGGAATGGTTACGCGTTGGAAGCTGCCCTCGCGACGGTGAGGCATGCAGAAGAAGATCTTGGTCTAGACAAGTTACTCGCGATTACCTCACCAGACAATATCAGTTCTAACAAACTCATTAAAAAGATGGGTTTTAACTTAGATGATGTCGTTGTGCTGAATTTATCTGGTGAGAAAAAGCTAAGCAACTTGTACAGCTATACTTTTCCAAGAAGAACTTCTTGATTGTCTATTGAAAGAACTTACTTGAGGACATTTCCGCAAAAAAAATACGTAGACGTAGGCGGAGCTGAATTGCTGTAAAGCGCTCTAACCTGGTTGGTGCTCTTTGCAGAACAATTTCATTAGGTTTAAGCAATATCCCCCAGCAAGGTGCGACAAAATCACTGGGGCGATGTGTCTAAAATTCTATAAGAAGCGATCAAGAATTTTGCGGCTATGTTTATCAATCTCAAACATATCCCGTATCAAAAATTGTATTCCATGATTATCGGTAATCAGTAACGACGTGGCACCTATGCGGCGTATATCTTCATCGCCTTTGAGCACAAAATCAGTTTCGCCACGGTCTGTACTAACGCTCCACGTGCATGGCACAGCAAAGCTGCTGACGCCTTTAATGTGAGAGATCTCTGGCATGAATTCACGCCCTTCCAACTCTTCCATCACCAGAGTTCTGGAGTTGTCTGAGAGGTCTGATAGCTCATTGATCCATGCAACCTCACGACCATCTGTCAGCACCATAGAAATACCGACTAATGGTGATTGAATCGGAAATGCGCGCACTGGCACCACACCCTCAAATACTTCACCAGCTTCATTCGTCAAAATAAGCTTGCCGAAGGAATTACGTTGCAATTCAAATTTTGTTGTACTCATTCTTCACTCTCAGCTAAAGCGGCATTTCTGGCTTGTGCCTGATACAAGTTGTAGTAAGCGCCCTGTTTTGCCATTAATTCGTCGTGCCCACCAACTTCAACGATTTGTCCGCGATCCAGCACCACCAGACGATCTGCTTTATGTAAGGTCGATAATCGATGTGCAATCGCAATCGTAGTGCGGCCTTTGACCAGATTATCGAGGGCTTTTTGAATTTCTTTTTCTGTTTGCGAGTCAACCGAAGATGTCGCTTCGTCCATGATCAGAATACGCGGATCAATCAGCAAGGCGCGAGCAATCGAAATACGCTGACGCTCACCACCTGACAAGCCCTGACCGCGCTCACCGACCATAGAATCGTAGCCTTGTGGTAGACGCAAAATGAACTCGTGCGCATGCGCTGCACGAGCAGCTGCAATAATGTCTTCGCGGCTTGCGTCTGGTCTGCCGTAGGCGATGTTTTCTGCAATGGTGCCGAAGAATAAGAAAGGCTCTTGCAAGACCAGACCAATATTACGGCGGTAATCTGACACGGCAAATGAACGGATATCAACTCCATCAAGCAAAATCGCACCTTCCGATACGTCGTAGAAACGACAAATCAGATTGACTAAGGTACTCTTACCGGAACCACTATGTCCGACCAGACCAATCATTTCACCTGGTTTGATATTGAGTGAAATACCGCGATTGACGGCACGATTTCCATAGCGGAAACCAACTTCACGCAATTCAATCTGACCTTTAACTTCATTGACCTTCACTGGGTTTTGCGGATCAGGAACGCTGGAAACATGGTCTAAAATATCGAAAATACGCTTCGCCGCCGACGCCGATTTTTGCGTGACTGACACGATGCGGCTCATGGAATCGATACGGCCATAGAAGCTGCCGATGAAAGACACCGCGGCTACCAATGCACCGACAGTAATCTCACTTTTTGAAACTTGCCAGATACCAAACGCCCACACCACCAAAATACCGATGTCGGTCAAAAATGACACGGTAGGTGAAAACAGCGACCAGACTTTATTCAGTTTGTCGTTGACTACCAGATTGTGTTTATTCGCGTCACGGAAGCGCCCTGCTTCTCGCGCCTCTTGCGCAAAGGCTTTCACCACACGAATACCGGGAATGGTATCGGATAACACATTCGTCACCTCACCCCAGACGCGGTCAATTTTTTCAAATCCGGTGCGCAGTTTGTCGCGTACCAAATGAATCGTCCATGCAATAAATGGCAACGGCAATAAAGTGACGAGCGCCAGCTTGGTATTAATTTCCAGCAAAAAGGCAGCTGTCATAATAAACATTAATACGTCTGTGGCAAAATCGAGCAAATGCAGCGATAAATACACGCAAATACGGTCACTCTCGCTACCAATACGTGACATCAGATCGCCTGTACGTTTGCCACCAAAATACTCTAAGGACAATTTCAATAAGTGTTCGTAGGTAGCAGTACGAAGATCCGCTCCAATACGCTCAGAAACCAAAGCGAGGATATAAGTTTTACCCCAACTTAATAACCATGCAATCAAAGCAGAGCCAAGCAAACCGCCGATATAGGTAACAACCAGTCTTGGATCTACAGCCTGATGGCTTTGGTAAGGGATCAATACTTCATCCGTCAATGGCTTAGTCAAATAGCGCGGAATCATATGCGCGGCAGTACCCAATAGCATCAACGTGAAACCGATCAGCAACTGAAACCTATAGGGACGTGCGAAGCGCCATAAACGGAATAAAGTCCACGTGGACGGCGGCGTATAGATAACTTTAGTACAAACCGGGCACTCTTCCTGATCAGGCTCTAATACAGCTTTGCAGCTAGGACAAATGTTTTGTTCGACTTCGACGACAGGCAAACCACTTATACGGCTTTCTAATTGTTTGTTGAACTGATCGAGCAAGCGGATCGCCAACAAATTCTGCCCCAGGGTAAAACGCCAGGTAGCCAGCAACCCTTGTTTATCTGTCAACTGAAGATAGCCGACCCCCGCATGATCATAGTGCGCGAGTTGCAAATCTTTGCGATACGCCCAGCTTTTCCATGCCGATTCGCCCGCGGTGCGAGATAAAATAGCTTGGTCAGTGACCACGATGAGGCCTTTAACAAAGCGAAGTTGATGATCTAAGTCAACCTCAAACGCACTTAAAACGTTTTCGCCTCTGGCGACTTGCTTTGATAATTCGTCTTGCCACCTCGCTGGAAGTGACAATATAGGCGACTCTGAACTGATTTGTGGTGTGGTCATCGTGCTGCAAACTCCGGCGGTAGAGCTTGTCCCGCATCAAATCGGGACATATTTTTGAAAAAAAGGGATAACTTGACTTCCGTTATAGGCTTAAGGCATATCACGGAGACAGCAATTTACGGTATTCTATCGAATAGAAAATAATCAGGCGAAACTGATCATGAGGTTTAACTGCTGTTGCGCTAACGCGCAAGTATATCAGCAAGCATCCCTTCTGAAGCTGGTTTGTATTGATTAGATGAATTGCGCCAGATGGAAATAAATTAAAAAAACCATTTTTATTTCCAAAATAACAAAGAATGTCCTGAATAAGAGAATAAAAACTCTAAAATGATAAGACCCGGTCAAAACAACCTGGCCTAAAAGAAATTACTTACATGACGACAAAGAAGAAAGACATCAGCATTCTCCGTGTAAATCATTTGCGCGGACCGAATATCTGGACCTACCGCCCTGTGATTGAAACGTGGCTGGACATTGGTGCGCTGGAAGACACGCCCTCTGACCAGTTACCCGGGCTTTATGAAAGACTGACCGCCTGGTTGCCAGGCCTGATCGAACATCGATGCGGTGTTGGCGAACGTGGCGGTTTTTTAGAGCGACTCAAAGAAGGCACTTGGGCTGGTCATATTTTGGAGCACGTTGTCCTCGAATTGCAAAACCTGGCTGGTATGCGTACAGGATTTGGACAAACTCGCTCGACGCATTTGGTTGGCGTCTACAAAATGGCGTTCCGTACCCGCGAAGAACAAGTAGGTCGCGCAGCATTGAATGCTGGCCGTGAATTATTGATGGCAGCAATTGAAGATCAGGCTTTTGATGTCGCCGCCAAAGTCAACGAATTGCGTGAACTGGTCGACGACCGTTGTCTCGGCCCGAGCACTGCAAATATTGTTGATGCAGCAACTGCGCGCAAAATCCCCTCAATACGCCTGACAGATGGCAACCTTGTGCAACTTGGTTACGGTGCAGCACAACGTCGCATCTGGACTGCTGAAACCGATCGCACCAGTGCGATTGCTGAAGGCATTGCTTCCGATAAAGATTTAACCAAAACCTTGCTCAAGAGCTGCGGCGTTCCTGTGCCTGAAGGCTGCATCGTCCGCAGCGCCGAAGAAGCCTGGGAAGAAGCGCAAGACATCGGTTTGCCAGTGGTTGTCAAACCTTACGATGGCAACCATGGTCGTGGCGTATCCCTCAATCTGATGACGCAAGCTGATGTTGAAGCGGCGTATCATCTGGCAGCCCGCAAAGGCGATAGCAAGAGCGTTATTGTCGAACGCTTTATCGCTGGCGATGAACACAGAATTTTGGTTGTTGGCAAAAAAGTCGTTGCCGCTGCCAAAGGTGAATCCTTATGGGTCGTTGGTAATGGTACTTCCAATATCAAACAACTGGTTGATGACCAAATCAATATAGATCCACGTCGCGGCACTGGAGAAGATTCACCGTTGAACGCGCTGGACCCCGAATATGGCGCCGAAATTTTACTTGAGCTCAAACGTCAGGGTATGGATGCCTTCTCGATTCCAGTCGATGGACAACGCGTTCTGATCCAGCCAAATGGTAACGTCGCAATGGATGTCACGGACACCATTCATCCGGAAGTTGCTGCCGCTGCAACCTTAGCAGCGCGCATCGTTGGTCTGGATATCGCAGGCGTTGATCTGGTTGCTGAAGATATCTCGAAACCTCTTTCTCAACAGCGTGGCGCGATTATTGAAGTTAATGCTAGCCCGGGTCTGCTGGCTCATATCAAACCAGCCAATGGTGAAGGTCGTGAAGTAGGCAAAGCGATTGTTGAACATTTGTTTGCGCCAGATGAATCTGGACGAATCCAAATCGTTGGTGTAGCCGGTACGCGCAAAGCAAGCCTGATTTCGCGTCTGATCGGCGCCTTACTGCATATGAACAATATGCAAACCGGTGTCGCTAGCAGCCAAGGTCTGTATTTAAATAAACGTCTGGTTACCGAAGGCAATTGCGCTACATGGGAGAGTGGTCAGCGTTTGCTGATCAATCGCAATGTTCAGGCTGCTGTGTTTGAAACCAATGCACGGACGATCTTGACGGATGGACTCGCGTACGACAAATGCAGCGTTGGGGTGGTCACTGATCTCGACGGACATACTGAATTGGCGGACTTTTATATTCAGGATGCTGATCAGATGTACAAGATCATGCGTACTCAGGTCGATGTTATTTTGCCTGATGGCGTCGCAGTCTTGAATGCTTCTGAACCAGCAGTTGTCGAATTAGCTGAACTGTGCGATGGTAAAGTTATTTTCTACGCGCTGGATGCGACACTGCCGGTGATCGTCAAACATCGCGAAGAAGGTGAGCGCGTTGTATTCGTACGCGATCAGAACATTGTCCTTGCCAACGGCGCTGAAGAAACAGCCTTGTTGCCGCTCTCTTCGTTAAAGCCAGCGAAAGCGGCGCAACCGGAAAGTATATTGGCAGCGGTGGCAGCAGCTTGGGCTCTGAATATTGATCCGGAACTGATAGAAGCAGGACTCAGAACCTTTGATTCCAACCAAAAACGGAATATTGACGAGTGATTGCATAGGACATTCCGGTTGCTTGGGTAGATTGCAGTTCGTCGTAACGCAAACTTAAACAATTAACTGGAATAAGCAGCTGGAATAAGCAGTTGGGCTAGCATAGTCCGCTCAATGACTATTTGATTTACATTTTACAGTTGGCGATGCACGGCACACGGCACCTCGCCAATTGATTTATGACCTTTCAACAGGACTAAGTTTTATGGAAGTATCACGCATACGTGCCCTGCGCGGCCCCAATTTGTGGAGCCACCATACGGCAGTAGAAGCCATCGTCGCCTGCAGCGAGGCTGAATGCTCAATTGCGAGTCTGATCGGATTTGAAGACCGCTTGCGTGCCTTATTCCCTGAATTAAGCGTATTGCAACCTACCGGACACAATGACGCCATTCCAATTGCACACGTGTTTGAGTTAACGGCCCTTGGACTTCAGGCACAAGCTGGCTGCCCGGTAACGTTCAGCCGTACCACACAGACCTTAGAACCTGGAATTTTTCAGGTGGTGGTGGAATACACCGAAGAATCAGTGGGACGCCTGGCGCTTGAGCTTGCAGAAAAGCTGATCGCTGCCGCATTAAACAATGAGAATTTTGATCTGAATGCCGCACTTGACCAATTGCGCGAGCTGGATGAAGATATCCGTCTGGGACCTTCAACGGGTGCAATCGTCAACGCTGCTTTGGCACGCAACATCCCCTATCGTCGCCTGACTGATGGCAGCCTGGTCGTTTTTGGCTGGGGTTCGCGTCAACGCAAGATTCAAGCCGCCGAAATGGATGGCACCAGTGCCATTGCAGAAGCGATTGCCCAAGATAAAGAATTAACCAAAAAATTATTACACGCTGCTGGTGTTCCGGTGCCTATGGGGCGCTCTGTCACCAGCCCTGATGATGCATGGGAAGCCGCTTTAGAAGTTGGCCTGCCAGTGGTTATCAAGCCAAAAGACGGCAATCAGGGTAAAGGCGTGACCGTCAATGTGACGACGCGCGAACAACTCGAAGCAGGCTACCATGCAGCGTCAGAATTCCGTGACGACATTCTGGTAGAACGTTTCTTACCAGGCAATGATTTCCGTTTGCTGGTAATAGGCAATAAATTAATTGCCGCGGCACGTCGTGATCCACCGCAAGTAGTTGGTGATGGCAAACAATCAGTACGACAGCTCGTTGAACAGGTCAACAAAGACCCACGTCGCGGCAGCGGTCATTCGACCTCTCTGACAAAAATTCGCTTTGATGATATCGCACTCGCCAGTCTTGCCAAACAAGGTTTTGAAGCTGATTCGATTCCGCCAAAAGGTCAACGCGTCGTATTGCGTAACAACGCCAACCTGTCAACAGGTGGCGCGGCAACCGATGTGACCGATGATGTCCATCCAGAAGTTGCAGCGCGCGCAATCGCAGCAGCCCAAATGGTGGGTCTCGATATTTGTGGCGTCGACCTGGTTTGCGACAGCGTCTTAAAACCGATCGAAGCACAAAATGGCGGCATCGTCGAAGTCAATGCCGCGCCTGGTTTACGCATGCACTTGTCACCATCATTCGGCAAAGGGCGTGCAGTTGGTGAAGCGATTATTGACGCGATGTTTGAAGATGGCGACGATGGCCGCATTCCTATCGTTGCAGTCACCGGCACCAATGGCAAAACTACGACCGTACGCTTAATCGCGCATCTGATGACAGCAAGTGGCTTGCGGACTGGTATGACCAATACCGACGGCGTCTACGTTGAAGGACGTCAGATTGATAGCGGCGATTGCAGTGGCCCGCGCAGTGCTCGCAATGTATTGTCCCATCCTGACGTTGATGCGGCAGTATTCGAAACAGCACGCGGCGGTGTTTTACGTGAAGGCCTGGCTTACGATCGTTGCCAGGTTGCCGTCATTACCAACATCGGTTCTGGCGATCATTTAGGCTTGAATTACATCACCACGGTAGAAGACTTAGCGGTCTTAAAACGTGTGATTGTGCAGAACGTGGCTGATGACGGTTATGCAGTCTTAAATGCCGCCGATCCTATCGTCGCAAATATGGCGGCAAACTGCCCTTCTCCGGTAATTTTCTTTGCCGCAGATAAGCAAAATGCCGTTATGGCAGCGCATCGAGCCCAAGGCAAACGTACAGTGTATGTCGACAATGGAAACTTAGTTGCCGCTGAAGGCAAGTCACGTGAATGTATCCCGATGACTGAAATTCCTATCACGCGCAACGGCAGTATCGGATTCCAGGTTGAGAACGTTATGGCATCGGTAGCAGCAGCCTGGGCGGCTGGCATTAGCTGGGAACACATCCGCGAGGGTTTAAAAACCTTCGCAAATGAAGCAGATAACGCACCAGGTCGCTTCAACGTGTTTAACTACCGAGGTGCAACGTTGATTGCTGATTATGGTCATAACCCGGATGCAATTTTAGCCTTGGTCAAAGCGGTAGAAACCATGCCGGCAAACCGTCGCTCCGTCGTCATCAGTGGCGCTGGTGATCGCCGTGATCAGGATATTCGTCAGCAAACTGAAATCCTTGGAAATTCATTTGATGATGTCGTCTTATACCAGGATCAGTGCCAACGTGGTCGTGCGGATGGTGAAGTTGTTGCACTGTTGCGTGAAGGCTTGAAGAGTGCAACTAAAACCACGCGCATCGATGAAATCAATGGCGAATTTGTCGCTATCGACCTGGCGATGGACAGATTAAATGAAGGTGATTTATGCCTGATTTTGATTGATCAGGTCGAGGAAGCTTTAGCGCATATTGCTCAACGTGTAGCAAAAGACTAAATCAGATTCACAACACATAAAAAATGCCGGCGCGAATATTTTGCGCTGGCATTTTTATTTTCAGCTCATCAAATTCAGGCTTCTGCTTCCTTTACCACGCCTACAGCGCGAAAAACATTAGCCCCACTGGCAAGCATATAAACGCCGGTACAGAGGAACATCATCGCAAACAGCTTGGGAATTAAACTGAACGAGTCACCAGGAAAAGTTCGCCAAACAATCACACTGACGATAGGAAAGAACAAACCAAACAACATACGACCAAACCAACCGGCATTACCTTCTGCACCGGTCGCGCAATTCTTATATGCCAGCGCCTTGAATACACCGCTTTTATCGGTGCCAGCAAGAACGACTTCATTGCCCTCATTAATTAATACTGGCTCTTTTGACTTCAATGTCACTTGTTTATCGCCAACTTGAAACATGGCGATATGTGTTGTACTGACTTCACTTTCATTGCCGCCGCTGATGCTGACGGTATTGCGCACGCTTGCAGCCTGTCCTTTAAGTCTGTCCATCCTTGTCTCCATCTGATTTTTTTTGAATTTACTTCATTTTATTAACCTCTTTTTACTACTGTTTGCTCTACAACTCACTGCTCACTACGGACTACTCACCACCCAAACACCAAAACGCACCGAAACGCACCGAAAAATTTTCTTCTCAAACTTACACTGACAAGCCAAACACGATCTGTTCACTGATAATCGCTTTGATTGCTGGTCCAAAACTTCGGATATTCGGTAACGTGGCATTATGATGCGCACGGATCAGCTCCGCACTAGCATGGCCTTTATCATGGGTGGTATGGGCATCTGCAACCAGAATAACCGGAAAACCCAAAGCCGCAGCGCGCCGTGTGGTGGTATCTACACAAAACTCGGTCGCATAGCCACAAATCATCACTTGCTCAGTGTCCCATTGACGCAGCAATTCAGCCAAATTGGTATTCAAAAATGAATCTGGTGTAGTTTTTCGCAGAATCACATCCCCCTCTTCAACAATCAGGCTAGGCTCAAGCTGCCAACTTTCAAAACCAAACTCTAATGCAGTTCCTGCTGCCTCGTGCTGTACAAACACGACTGGAGTAGCAGCCAACCGAGCACGTTCGGTTAGGGTGTTGATGCGAGAAATCACCAAATCGGATTCAAAAGGGCGAGGTTCTGCATCAAACAAGCCACGCTGTACATCAATAATGAGTAAAGCTGATTTCATAAATATTTGATAAATGGTTTAGTTTTGAAATATGAATCTAGTAGCTGAACTATTTTGTTAATTTTTTATAAATCAAGCAAAAATGAAGCAGCACGTCGCGACTACTTTTATCTTCAATCAACTCATCAAAGGAATGTTGATAAGTCGGGACGAGGTAAGACTTGCAAGCGGCATTTGCTTATCGCTGGAAATGTCACCATCCACCATCAGTGATGTATAACGCAAACAGCAAACACGCAAAAAAGACGAGAAATTATCGATATGACCGCGATATTGGTTCAACTCATCGTAGAGTTTGGTAATCAATTGATTGGTACTGAGACCGTCGCGTTCAGCGATTTCTTGCAAGGTGTGCCAGAACAGTTTTTCCAGCCTGATAGAGGTCACAACGCCATGGAGGCGTATAGAGCGCGCTTTTGATTCATACAAGCCAGGATCGGCCTTAACAAAAATCTCACACATAAATTCTCCCGCACATCGACAAGAAATCACGCAGTACTGGCGCAAATTTGTTGCTAAGGATTGCAGCAAAGCTCAACCAGCAATTTTGCGTCAGTTGTCGATTATACGGGTAGTGTTAGATTTACAAATGTATTTTTGTACCTAATAGAGACAAAAATTGAGCAATCCATGCCGGGTGCGCTGGCCAAGCCGGCGCTGTCACAAAATTCTTATCTGTGATTGCTTCTGTTACAGCGATTTGCGCATAATGCCCACCAGCAGCCTCCACTTCTGGCTGACAAGCGGGGTAGGCGGAACAGCGAACACCTTCCAATACTTTTGCAGCGGCTAAGATTTGGGCACCGTGGCACACCGCTGCCACAGGTTTATTGTTTTGTGCAAAATATTGCACAATCGCGATGACGCGGGAATTCAAACGTAAATATTCTGGTGCTCTACCACCAGGAATCAACAAACCATCGTATTCAGTCTCGTTCACTTTGGCAAAATCATGTGTCACAGTAAACCGATGCCCAGGCTTCTCTGTGTATGTTTGCTGCCCTTCGAAGTCATGAATAGCGGTCATCACAAAGTCACCAGCTTGTTTATCGGGGCAAACCGCATGAACCTGGTGCCCAATCGCCAGCAGCGCCTGAAACGGCACCATTACCTCATAGTCCTCGACAAAGTCGCCGACCAGCATAAGAATTTTTTTACTTGCCATGATGTCTCCAGAAATATAGTCTAGTATGTCAGCATTGCTTTGACTTAATGCCACAACTCTTTTAGTCTACAATGAGACGCACTGCAGTACACAATTTAAGAGCCATTGAATTGTTAAGCGGATTGACATCAATGTGGTAATTGCGGGTTACTACATCTAAATTTAGAGATTCTCGTCAAAAGGCAATCATAATTGGCAAGATCAAGCTGCATTGCGGGTCTAGCTAATTCTTAAATACCAAATAAACAACCCTGCACAAATTTTCATCATGAAATAAAACGAATTAGGAAGAATTTCGTATAAAATTCTTCCGCGCAACATAGGCTATGGTGTCTAGGTTGAAAAGGCAAAAAGTGCACGGAGTCAAAATGCCAGAAGTTGTATCAATTTTCAAAAATAAAGTACTGCTGCTTACCCAGACTTTTTTCATCAAAGATAACAAAAAAGAACTCTTGCTTTGCGCGCACAAGTACGATTTTGACATCCTGTTTTTTGACCAGATGAGTGACTTCGTCACAGCGGTACAAACCTCCGATGGCAATGACCTGTTCGTAATCGATCTGGACGTGCTGTATAACATGCAAAATGACATGTCTCAGCAACGTCGTCAAACCATGTTCCTCAGTGATTTACTGCAGCGTCTGCCGCAGAGTAAACACTATGTGTATTTGCAAACTGTACGCCAAGGTGAGCGTTTCCTATTACAGCAAAAATTAGTGGAAAGCAATTGCCTGGCTTACGCGGAAAAACCTATCACGAACGATGTTTTGGTCGATAAATTATTTAATCTGTTCGGCAAACACAAACGTGGCGAATTAAATGCGATTGTTTATCTCGGCGACACAGCACCGCTTGATACAACGATGTTAGAAGAAAACGGCGTAGAATTAATTCAATGCTTAGACGCACGCGCTTTACATCTGCGGGTTAAAGAAACCCAGCCTGATATCGTATTAATCAACGAAGCCCAATATTTGAACACCGAAGCCTTAGTAGGTGTCTTAAAAAAGAATATTGAGTTTGATCCCGGTCGGGCAATCATCATGCTGCAAGATGAGTCTTCCCCCGCACTGGCACGCAAAGCGCTCGATAGCGGCTTTGATGAAATCCTGAATGTGACAGACATCGATGTACTAACCCGTCAGGTGCTCAATCGTATCAATAAAATTCGTGCAAGTAAGGATTTAATCAGCCGCGACCGTGCAACCGGTCTGCTTAATAAAGTAGGCTTACAAAACAAAGCACTCGATATGATACGACGCGCCGCCAGATCTGAAAAATCTCTCGCGTATGGCGTCATCGATATTGACAAATTCAAGACCATTAACGACACCTGGGGACATTATTTCGGTGACATCGTTATTAAGCGACTTTCGCTGATTTTGTCGGCACATTTGGGTGAGCATGATTTACTGAGCCGCTTTGGTGGTGAAGAGTTTGTTGCTGTATTTTGGGATACAGATCTTGAACAAGGCAAACGCAAGCTAGACGAAATGCGACTAGCTTTCGGCAAGGTTGCCTTTGAAGTAACTCCGGGTGAAATCAAAAACTTTAGCTTCAGCGGTGGCGTCGCCGATTTTCCTAGTTTCAAAACAGAAAATGCGTTGTTCTTGCAAGCGGACGCAATGCTATACCAAGCCAAGCAAGGTGGCAGAAATCAAATCTGCATTGCAACACCTGACTTGAAAGATTGCGCTTAACATTGAAGACGTGGATCGTGCTTAAGACACCATCCACATCATCCCACTTCAAAAAGCAGTCATTTAACAAACATGTTGTCTAAAAAGCGATAGTCTCTATCGCTTTTTTTATTTACCTGCGATGACTCCAAGTACATCATGCCCACCAGCGCCAAATAATAATTCTTTAAGGTGTGCCAACTGATCTCGCACTTGTGCCGCTTTTTCAAATTCAAGATTTTTGGCATGATCAAGCATGAGTTTTTCCAGACGTTTGATTTCACGACTGATTTGCTTCTCGCTCATCATTTCGTATTTAGCCGCCTCTTGGGCTATTGCCAAATCTTCCTTCGCTTCTTGGGGATTATAGACGCCATCAATAATGTCTTTAATCTGCTTACGAATGCCGGTTGGCGTAATATTGTTTTCGAGATTGAACGCCAATTGCTTGTTGCGACGGCGCTCTGTTTCACCCATTGCACGTCGCATTGAATCGGTGATTTTATCGGCGTATAAGATTGCTTTACCATGCAGGTTACGCGCAGCGCGACCAATGGTCTGAATCAAACTGCGCTCTGAACGTAAGAAACCTTCTTTATCGGCATCCAGAATCGCCACCAAGGACACCTCCGGAATGTCCAAACCTTCGCGCAGCAAGTTAATTCCGACCAAAACATCAAAGGTGCCCAGACGCAAATCGCGAATAATCTCTACCCGCTCTACGGTATCAATATCACTATGCAAATAGCGCACCTTGATGCCATTTTCACCCAAGAATTCAGTCAATTGTTCCGACATGCGCTTCGTCAGGGTAGTGACTAATACGCGTTCATTTTTCTTCACGCGATCGGTAATTTCCCCCATCAAGTCATCGACCTGTGTTAAGGCTGGACGCACTTCAATCTCTGGGTCAACCAGACCAGTAGGACGTACAACCTGCTCAACGACCTGATCTGCATGTTGATGTTCATAATCACCTGGGGTTGCCGACACAAAGACTGTTTGGCGCAATTTACTCTCGAACTCCGCAAATTTGAGTGGCCGGTTATCCAATGCTGACGGCAGACGGAAGCCGTAATCAACCAAATTGGTTTTACGCGCGCGGTCACCGTTGTACATGCCATTCAATTGTCCAGTCAGGACATGTGATTCATCCAGGAACATCAAGGCATCAGCTGGCAAATAATCAACCAGTGTCGGTGGCGGTTCACCAGCCTTGGCACCGCTCAAGTGCCGAGAATAGTTTTCAATCCCTTTAGTAAAGCCAATCTCAGCCATCATTTCCAGGTCAAAACGAGTGCGTTGTTCTATGCGCTGTTCTTCAATCAGTTTGTTTTCGCGGCGAAAAAAGTCTAATCGCTCGCGTAATTCCACTTTGATCGTTTCTATTGCCCGTAACACAGTTTCACGCGGCGTCACGTAATGCGAACCAGGGTAGACGGTAAAGCGGGCAATTTTTTGCTTAATCCGGCCAGTTAAAGGATCAAACAATTGTAGATTTTCGATTTCGTCATCGAACATCTCTACTCGCAATGCTAATTCTGCATGCTCCGCTGGGAAAATATCGATCGTATCGCCACGCACCCTGAACGTACCACGCCCAAAATCCACCTCATTGCGGGAATATTGCATCTGTATCAGACGTGCGATCACATCACGTTGACTGACTTTGTCCTTGGCGCGCAAAGTCAGAATCATTTTGTGGTACTCGTTAGGATTACCGATACCGTAAATCGCCGAGACGGTGGCGACGATAATGACGTCGCGTCTTTCCATTAAGGATTTAGTACAAGACAAACGCATTTGTTCGATATGTTCGTTGATGGCTGAATCCTTCTCAATAAACAAATCGCGTTGCGGGACGTAGGCTTCTGGTTGGTAGTAATCGTAGTAAGAAACAAAATACTCGACCGCATTGCGTGGGAAAAACTCACGGAACTCGCTGTACAACTGTGCGGCCAAAGTCTTATTTGGCGCAAAAATAATTGCCGGGCGGCCAGTACGGGCAATCACATTAGCCATAGTGTAGGTTTTACCTGAGCCCGTCACACCTAATAGAGTCTGAAAAAACAAACCATCATCAATTCCCTCAACCAACTTCGCTATCGCCGCAGGTTGATCGCCCGCGGGTTCAAACATTTGGTAAAGCTGAAAAGCTGAATTAGGGAAAGAAATAAACTTTGCTTCATCCAAAGTTTCAGATAAAGCGACTGAATTCACTGGTGCTACCGCCATGGTGCTGTTACCTTTGCTAAAATATGAGGCTGTCATAGAACTTACCCAAACAGGCTCGCTTGCGCAATACCCTGGCGCAACACTAAATGCCATTGCTGCACACCGGTAGCATCGTCTCTGGCTCACCCTAGCCTGAATTTTTGCGTAAGTCTTATGTAGTTTGCTTTAAAACATCATACCAACCATCTCTGTCGACAAGGACAGACAATTATCCATATTATCACGATGACCGCCCTCACCTCTTCTCCTCTGTTTTCAGCCATAGAAATGGCTCCTCGCGACCCTATTTTGGGGATCACGGAAGCATTTAATGCCGATCAAAGTCCCGCCAAAGTCAATCTGGGTGTTGGCGTCTATTATGACGACAATGGCAAGGTTCCGTTGTTGGAATGCGTTAAAAAAGCCGAAGCCATCCTGATTGAGAAATATGCACCGCGCACTTATTTGCCTATCGAAGGCTTGGCCGCCTACGACAAAGCAGTTCAAGAGCTGGTATTTGGCGCGGATAGTGCTGTCATAAAAGAAAAGCGCGCGATTACGGCGCAAGCAATTGGCGGTACCGGAGCGTTGAAATTGGGCGCCGACTTTCTGCAACGTTTCGCTCCAGACTCCGAGGTCTGGATCAGCGATCCTAGCTGGGAAAATCATCGCGCATTATTTGAATCAGCCGGATTTAAAGTCAATACCTACCCGTACTATGATGCAACTACCCGCGGCGTGAACTTTAGTGGCATGTTCGCTGCACTCAAGGCGATGCCTGCAGGCTCCATCGTGTTGTTGCACGCTTGCTGCCACAACCCGACTGGCGCGGATCTTACCGACGATCAGTGGACAAAAATCATCAATGTCGTCACGGAACGTGGATTGATTCCCTTCCTTGACATGGCATACCAGGGTTTTGGTGATGGTATCGAAGCAGATGGTCAGGTAGTACGTCGTTTTGCCGAGGCTGGTGGTGCCTTGTTTGTTTCCAATTCATTTTCTAAATCATTTTCCTTATATGGAGAACGTGTTGGTGCTTTGAGCATCGTTGCGAGCAGCGCGGATGAAGCAGCACGCATCATGTCGCAATTAAAGCGTGTAATTCGTACCAACTACTCCAACCCACCATCCCATGGCGGTCAGGTTGTTGCTACCGTACTGGCAACGCCAGAGCTGCGCCAATTGTGGGAAGAAGAACTGGCAGGCATGCGTGTGCGTATACGTGAGATGCGTCAAGCATTCGTAGAAAAATTAAAAGCAAAAGCACCAGCACATCAGTTTGATTTCGTGATGCAACAACGCGGCATGTTCTCATATTCTGGACTCACAAAAGAGCAAGTACAACAAATGCGCGAGAACAACTCTATCTACGCCGTGGACACTGGTCGTATCTGTGTTGCCGCACTCAACAACAAAAATATCGATCAAGTCATCGCATCGATTGCCAAAGTTTTGTAATTGAAAACCGCCGAGGCGTTGACAAGTGATGCTTCGGCGCATATAATCTTTGTCTCTGTTCCCTGATAGCTCAGTCGGTAGAGCGACGGACTGTTAATCCGCAGGTCCCTGGTTCGAGTCCAGGTCGGGGAGCCACAGAATTTGAAGTACGTAGTGAACTTAATAAAAAATCACTGCAAAAAAGTTTAACGAAGATTTTATCTTCTATTCCCTGATAGCTCAGTCGGTAGAGCGACGGACTGTTAATCCGCAGGTCCCTGGTTCGAGTCCAGGTCGGGGAGCCAAATTTTTAAGGGCTTAACTTTACTGTTAAGCCCTTTTTCTTCGCCAGAAATTCTTGAAGCGTATCAACGATATAATTCAAATTTTTCCGGCTTGTGTTTTTCAAAAATTTTTTGAAAACATTTCCAGACACCGCTGCCAGTCTGTTTCAGTGTGGTCAGCACCCCAGGTAGTACCCAGGCTTTACACTGATTGGCTATCGCTGAATCTCGCCGCGTCAACGCATAAGATAATTTATCCATAGTACCGTAGGGCCCACGGTGCTATATCCCATGCATGGTTATGACATTTGATACACGCGAGATTTCAGTGCCCTCCCCATCCAATCGCTTCCCCCCCCCCAGATTCTCAACAAAATGTCATTTGTATCACGTTTTTACAGTGCTTACAAAAAGTCACAATAGTCATAGCTGCGTAACATTTGAGGATTAATCTTTCCGGTAATCAATTCCCCCAAACCGCATTTTAGTTTCAAATATATCGTGCTCAATCTTATCTCTCCTGCAATCCGCCTGATGCAAGGCTTTCGCATCGGCCATAAAGTCGCTTTCGTCGCCACAGCATTTGCCATCCCACTTTTTGTCGTGGTGGCAATGTTGTTTAGCGAAATGCAAACTGAGGTAGCCGCCACCAAAGAAAAACAGGTGGCGATACAGCAGATTCAACAATATCAATCATTGCAAATGGAGCTCAGAAAATATCGCGCTCTAATGCATATGCAATTGACTGGCAACAAACAAGTTGGCGACCTGGTTAATGCCAGCAAGGCGACGATTGAGAAGTCATTCGACAAAATCAGCAATAAAGCGATTGCCGATGAAATCAAAAAGCAATGGCAAGCGATTTCAGCCAAACAGGCAGGCATGAAGGCCGCTGAAAGCTTTGTTCAATACAGCCAATTACTTGATCTCTTAACAAAAAAAATTATTACCACCGCTTATTCCAGCAAACTGGCGCTCGATAGCGATTTTACGACGCATGAATTAGCGGGCATCTATTTGAACAACATTCCATCGATTGTTGAAAAATTATCCATCATGTCCGCTCGCGGTGCTGCCTACATTGACAGTGGATTATTTGAAGCAGGTGAAGATGTTACGTTGAATTCATTGCAAATGCTGGCGCAGCAGGAAATCAAACAACTTACAGAACAATCCGTTGCACTTGAGAAAGAAAATCCAGAGTACAAAGGCACGCTGGAAAATTTGCGCAACAACTTGACAATCGGACTTAAATTTCTGGAGCGCGCTAAAGACGAAGTCTTATCCTCAGTCAATCAAAGCTCAGGCACAGCATTTTTAGCGGCTGGCCAGGAAGGCCTAAATAAATTGGCCGAATCTGATTTTGCTGCGACTAATCTGGTTAATGAACGTTTAGACACACATATTCACCAGTTAAATTTAAAAATCATCAGAATGTTTGCGGCAATTATTGCTCTCGTTTTACTTGCGTGTTATTTCTTGCTCGGCATCTATTTTTCTTTGGCACGCGATATTGGCGTACTGACGTCGGCAATTGCAAAAACAGCCGACGGCGATCTTCAACATACGGAAACCAGCGACGGCAAAGACGAACTCGCCCAACTAATCAATGCAGTAGGAAAAATGAATCTTGGTTTAAGCAATCTGGTCGACAATATCCGCACCGGCGCCGAAAACGTCAATACAATTGCAAAAGAAATCCATGATGAAAATATTGATCTTGCAAGTCGCACTGAAAATCAGGCGGGCGCATTACAACAAACAGCCAGTTCAGTAGAAGAATTGACCAGCACAATTAAAGAAAATGCTGGCAACCTGTCGCAAGCCAGCACGCTCATTCACGCCTCAGCTGATTCGGTTCAACAAGGTTTGCAGGTCATGGACAAAGCCATTGATACGATGCAAACCGTTACCACTACTTCAAAGAAAATTTCTGAAATCATCGGGGTTATGGATGGCATTGCTTTCCAAACCAATATTCTGGCGTTGAACGCTGCCGTTGAAGCCGCCCGTGCCGGTCAGGAAGGTCGTGGATTTGCAGTCGTTGCAAGTGAAGTCAGAAACCTCGCGCAACGCAGTGCCAATGCCGCAAAGGAAATTAAAGCTTTGATAGTCTCATCTGGCGAAGCGATAAAAAACGGCAGCACGATGATCAACACGGCCGGCAAAACGATGCGTGAGATCGCTGAAAATGTTGAACAAGTCACAGATCTTATCAAGCATGTAAGTAATGCCAGTCAGGAACAAAGCGCTGGCATTTCAAGTGTTAATGAGGCGATCAACAGCATTGATGAAATTACTCAGCACAATGCCGCGTTGGTTGGGCAAGCAACCGAATCTACCGATAAGCTGGAAAGTCAGGCAAGTGAATTAAGTGCTGCGGTGAGCGTATTTAAAACAAAGCAAACCAACCAGAATGAATTATCCCCTTCTCCGAAATTAGTACGCAACTCAACCAGAGAACGACAAATTCGTCAGGCAAAAACCCACATGAAGGCCATTGCCTGAATTTGAACCATAAGATATAAAAAAATCCCCGGTACTTTAAAGTAACCGGGGATTTTTATTTAATACCCAACTATGGCACTAATAAGGTCAGAATAGAACGCAATTCATCTCTGATCTGATGCAAATTGACTGGCATTTCATCAGGCTCATCAAGCTGATTTTGCAATCTTGCCGATCCACTTCCGAGCTTGTTACGAGCACCGTTAATTGTAAACCCTTGCTCATACAACAGTTCGCGAATACGTCGTATCAGCAAAACTTCATGATGTTGATAATAGCGTCGGTTGCCACGGCGCTTGACCGGTTTTAATTGCGAAAACTCCTGCTCCCAGTAGCGCAATACATGCGGCTTAACGCCGCATAATTCGCTGACCTCGCCAATTGTAAAATACCGTTTAGCAGGAATCGGAGGCAAGCTGACAGATTCAATCTTAATTTCAGTCATCTATTTTTAAGCAGCATGAGCAAGAGGTTGACCGCTGACATCATCCACCATGCCTTTCAATTTTTGACTCGCATGGAAAGTAACGACGCGACGAGCGGTGATAGGAATTTCTTCACCAGTTTTGGGATTACGCCCTGGACGCTGAGGCTTATCACGCAACTGAAAATTGCCAAAACCAGACAATTTTACCGATTCACCTCGCTCCAAAGCATCACGAATTTCATCAAAAAAAGTTTCTACCATATCCTTCGCTTCGCGCTTATTCAGGCCAACTTGCTCAAAGAGCAATTCAGCCAACTCGGCTTTAGTTAAGGTAGGCAACTCTTTTTCCGCTTGAGAACGAGCCCTTGCTTCTAGCATCGCACGATTCAAATCGGCATCTAATACCGATTGAAATTCAGCGGAATTTACGTCATTCATTATCAAACTCATCTAATCTTTATCAGGCAATGCCAGTTATGCTATTAACGCAACTTAGCCGAAAATTTCTGGCCAGCTGCGGAGGTCAGAGCAGCCATTGCCGTTTCCACTCTGTCATCTTGTAAGGTACTTTGAGTATCTTGCAAGCTAAAGCGGAATGCAAGACTTTTTTCATCTGCTTCCAAACCTTTACCGCGATATTCATCAAACAAAACAATGGCTTGCACAATTTTACAGACTTCATTATTGTGCGCTTCCGCCTTAAATACATCCAGCAAATCTTGCACCGCAACGCCTTGTTTTACGACCAATGCCAGATCACGTGTCACTGCCTGGAACTTAGAAATCTCATGGTAAACCGGGACATTCACTTCCTGCAATGCTAAAGCTTCCACTTCAAATACCACCGGTGCCAATGGCAGGTCATATTTTTGTTGCAAGCGCGGATGTAATTCACCTATGAAGCCGATGTGTTTACCATCACATTCTATGCTTGCGCTACGTCCAGGATGCAATGCAACGTGTTCAGTTTTGACAAAACGTAAAGCTTTAGGTGCAAACAATGCCTCTAAATCGGCTTTCACATCAAAGAAGTCAACGTTACGCTGTGCCGCGCCCCACTGCTCTTCGACAACTGGTCCATAGGCCAGCGCAGACAGATGCTTAGGCTGATGATAACCAGCCACCGACAAAGCACCATCAGCGACCGCCTGATCACGCAAATAGACTGCACCAATTTCGAAAATGCGGACGCGGTTAACTTTACGATTCAGGTTGTAACGTGCATTCGCGATCAGGCTACCGATCAGATTCGTGCGCATTACACCCATCTGGCTTGCAATTGGATTCAATAATTTGATCGGCGCATCGTTGCCAGCAAAGTCTTTTTCCCATGCTTCTTCGACAAAGCTATAGTTGACGACTTCTTGATAATCCTGATCTGCGACTAAACGACGAATTGCAAACAATGAACGCTCGTTTTCAGGTGCGATCAACATCGCGCTAGCGGCCACTGGCGGCAAAGCAGGGATATTTTCGAAACCATAAACACGCGCTACTTCTTCGATCAGATCTTCTTCGATTTCGATATCGAATCGATATGATGGCGGCGTCACCAGGAACTCACCATCCTGATGCGTGAATTGCAAATTCAAACGCGTAAAAATATCCGCAATCGCAGCATCAGTCAAAGGTACGCCAATGACTTTTTGCGCACGAGCAGTACGCAATTTAACTGGCAAACGCTGTGGCAGATTGACGATCTGATCATCCACTGGCCCAACCTTGACTTGCTCAGTGCCACCGCAGATTTCAACGATCAAAGCAGTAATACGTTCGATGTGCTCAACGATGTTTTCGAAGTCAACGCCACGCTCAAAACGATGTGCGGCATCGGTAGAGAAATTGAAACGACGAGACCGACCTTGAATTGCGTTCGGCCACCAGAATGCGGCTTCCAGATAAATATTTTGCGTATCCAGTGTCACGGAAGTTGAATCACCACCCATGATACCAGCCAGAGATTCAATCTCTTTATCGTCAGCAATGACACCGATCCATTCATCAACCTCAACGGTATTGCCGTTCAGGAGCTTGGCTGACTCGCCAGTCTTACCCCAACGCACATCCATTCCACCTTGGATCTTATCGAGATCAAACACATGTGACGGACGTCCGAGCTCTAACATTACATAGTTAGATATATCGACCAATGCAGAGATAGGACGCTGTCCACTGCGTTCCAGACGCTGTTTCATCCATTCTGGCGTTGCCGCTTTCGCGTTCACGCCGCGTATTACACGACCACAGAAGCGACCGCATAAATCTGGCGCAGAAACTTTGACTGGCAAAATTTCATCCAGCGTGACCGGAATTTCCTTGGTGGTTGGCAAATGCATAGGCGTGCCAGTCAAGGCCGACACTTCGCGCGCCACGCCTAATACGGATAAGCAATCTGCTTTATTTGGTGTCAGCTTAATGGTAAATTTCAAATCATTGAGCTGATAGTAATCACGGAAATTCTGACCAACTGGCGCATCCGCCGGCAGATCCATCAAGCCACCAGCATCATCCGATAATTTCAATTCGCGGGCGGAGCACAACATACCTTGCGATTCAACGCCGCGCAGCTTACCAACTTTGATTTCGAATGGCTTACCGTCCGCGCCTGGTGGCAAAATCGCGCCAGCCATCGCACACGGCACACGCATGCCGACGCGCACGTTAGGCGCACCGCAAACGATGTTTAGCAAGGTGCCGGTGCCAACATCAACCTGACAGATATTCAAGCGATCTGCATCAGGGTGTTTGGCGATTTCGCGAATTTCCGCGACCACGACATTGTTAAAAGGAGGAGCCACAGGCTCAACTTCTTCGACCTCTAAACCCGACATGGTCAACAGATGAGAGAGTTCATCCGAAGACATTTTCGGATCAACCATGGTGCGAAGCCAGTTTTCAGAAAATTGCATAATTCAGCCGTCTAATGTGAGATGCCTGAGCGCAGCGCGCTCAAAAAATTTAGTTGAATTGCTTCAGGAAACGCAAGTCGCCTTCGTAGAACAAACGCAGATCGTTGACGCCATAACGCAGCATCGTCAAACGTTCGAGGCCTGAACCAAAAGCAAAGCCGATATAAGTTTCTGGATCAAGACCCATGTTGCGAATCACGCTGGGGTGCACTTGACCAGAGCCGGAAACTTCAAGCCAACGACCTTTCAACGGACCACTACCGAAAGCGATATCGATTTCAGCCGATGGTTCTGTAAATGGGAAGTACGATGGACGGAAACGAACCTGCAAATCATCGGTTTCAAAAAACGCCTTAACGAAATTCAGATACACGCCTTTGAGATCGGCGAAGCTGATATCTTCAGCGATCCACAAACCCTCAACCTGATGAAACATCGGTGAGTGCGTCGCATCGCTATCAACGCGGTAGGTACGACCTGGTGCGATGACTTTGATTGGCGGTTTATTCATGCGCGCATAACGCACTTGCATAGGACTAGTATGGGTACGCAGCAATAACTGCTTACCTTGACTATCTTTGCCATCAATATAAAACGTATCTTGCATAGAACGCGCCGGGTGATTTTCCGGGCTGTTTAATGCAGTGAAGTTGGTCCAGTCGGTTTCGATTTCCGGACCATCGGCCACGTCAAAACCAATCGAACGGAAAATTTCTTCTACCCGTTGCCAGGTGCGCATGACAGGGTGAATCCCCCCGACGCTGCGGCCACGACCAGGCAAAGTCACATCGATAGCCTCCGCATTCAGACGTGCTTGCAATTGCGCATTAGCGAGCGCGTCACGGCGCTCAGTCAAGGCGGTTTCAATTTGTACTTTGGCGGCGTTAATCACCGCGCCTTGTGTCTTACGCTCGTCTGGCGAGAGCTTACCCAGACTTTTCATTTGTTCGGTAATCTGGCCACTTTTGCCCAGATATAAGGCTTTCGCATTTTCCAGCGCAGCGGCATCTGCTGCCGCAAGAAAATCAGCACAGGCTTGGCTGACGATTTGGTCTAAAGGGTTCATGCGTTGTTCCCGCTTACAAACTGATAATGATAGAACTTTTACAAAACTTAGCCAAGCAAACGTTCTGCGACAGTAAGAAAAATATCTTTAGCACAGCAACGGAACAAGATTAGTTTGATTCAAAGTTCTCAATGCGCTGAAAACAAAACGGGGCATAGGAATCAACCTCTGCCCCGCTTGATAGATGCGACATGTATAAACACATCGCAAGCGACTACAAATTACTAATTACGCAGCCAGGTTGGCTTTAACTTGATTAACAATCGCAGCAAATGCTGGTTTGTCCATCACAGCCATGTCTGCCAGTACTTTACGGTCGAGTTCAATAGAAGCTTTTTTCAAGCCGTTCATGAACACGCTGTATGTCATACCGTGTTGACGTGTTGCTGCGTTGATACGAGTAATCCACAGTGCGCGGAATACGCGTTTTTTGTTGCGGCGATCGCGGTATGCGTATTGGCCAGCGCGCATAACTGCTTGCTTAGCAATACGGTAAACCTTACTACGACGACCACGGTAACCTTTTGCAAGGTTTAAAACTTTCTTATGACGGGCACGAGCTGTAACCCCACGTTTTACTCTAGGCATAATAACTCCTTAATAATGAGTATGAGGTTAAGCTGTAGGCATCATGCGCATTACGGATACCATGTTGGTGTCATGAACACCTACGGAACCGCGCAATTGACGTTTGTTTTTGGTAGTTTTCTTAGTCAAGATATGACGTTTGAAAGCTTGACCGCGTTTAACGGTACCACCTGGACGTACGCGGAAGCGCTTTTTTGCGCTGCTTTTCGTCTTCATTTTTGGCATAGCACTATCTGTCTATTACGACAGCCTCATTTTATATGATGGTAGGTGGCAGCAACGATCGCTACTCTTGGATGCCTACTTCTCACTTATGTGACCCGCCACTTTCGTGGCAGGTCTTTCGCAATACGCATTCAACGCACATCGCAAAATTCTTTTTTACTACATTAAAGCTAATTAACTAATTACTTCTTTTTCTTCGGTGCCAGAATCATGACCATCTGACGACCTTCCATCTTTGGAAACTGCTCTACCTGACCATACGGTTCCAGATCCAGTTTCAAACGTTCAAGAACGCGCATACCGATCTCTTGGTGCGCCATTTCACGACCGCGGAAACGCAGAGTGATCTTGGTTTTATCGCCATCATCAAGGAACTTGATCAAATTACGCAGTTTGATGTTGTAATCACCATCGTCAGTACCTGGGCGGAATTTCACTTCTTTCACCAAAATGACTTTTTGTTTCAATTTGGCTTCGTGAGCTTTTTTCTGCTCTTGGTACTTAAACTTGCCGTAATCCATCAAACGACAAACTGGAGGTTGCGCGGTTGGTGCAATCTCCACCAAATCCACATTAGCCTCTTCGGCCAAGCGGAAGGCTTCACCCAGTTTAACGATCCCCAGAGGTTCGTTATCAACGCCAGACAAGCGCACTTCAGGCGCGGTAACTTCACCGTTGATACGATGTGTTCTTTCGGTAGCTATTGCAGTTTCCTTTAAAAAATAAAATCTTCACCGTGCCATCTCCCTAAAAAAGGGAGATTGCTGACTGATCTGTTAAACCTTGTTTGCTATCTCACCTTGAAGGCGAGAGATGAAGGCATCCAGAGGCATTACCCCCAGATCCAGATTGCCACGCGTACGCACAGCCACTGTGTTGGCATCCCGTTCTTTATCGCCGATTACTAATATGTAAGGTAATTTTTGAATAGAATGCTCGCGTATTTTATATGTAATCTTCTCATTACGCAAATCAGTATTTACTCTAAACCCTTGTTTTTTCAGGTTTTCTGCAACAGCCTTGGTGTATTCCGCTTGCGACTCAGAGATATTCAACACAGAAACTTGCACTGGCGCCAACCATAAAGGCAAGGCACCGGCGTGATTTTCTATCAAAATACCAATGAAACGCTCCATAGAACCAACAATCGCACGGTGCAGCATGACAGGCACTTTACGGCTATTGTCATCAGCCACATATTCCGCACCCAGACGGCCTGGCATGAAGAAATCGACCTGCATCGTACCAACTTGCCATGGGCGACCGAGACTATCTTTGAGGTGATACTCAATCTTAGGACCGTAGAATGCCCCCTCACCTGGCAACTCTTCCCACTCAGTCACACCACAGCTACGCAAACCAGCACGCAAAGTTTCTTCAGCTTTATCCCAAATCTCATCCGTACCAATACGATTATCTGGGCGCAATGCCAATTTAATAGCAATATTTTCAAACCCGAAGTCCTGATACACCTTCATTGCTTGCGGGTGAAATGCAATTACCTCATCCTGAATCTGCTCTTCAGTACAGAAGATGTGACCATCATCCTGAGTAAAGCCCCGTACGCGCATAATGCCGTGCAAAGCACCGGATGGCTCATTACGATGACACTGACCGAATTCACCGAAACGCAATGGCAAATCGCGGTAGCTCTTCATACCAGAGTTGAAAATTTGCACATGGCCAGGACAATTCATCGGCTTCAATGCGTATGCACGATTTTCCGATTCAGTGACAAACATGTTGTCTTTGTAGTTATCCCAGTGACCAGTTTTATTCCACAGACTGCTGTCGAGAATCTGCGGACCCTTTACTTCCTGATAACCGCAGTCTTGATAGACCTTACGCATGTATTGCTCAATTTGCTGCCAGATAGTCCAGCCTTTTGCATGCCAAAACACCAGGCCAGGTGCCTCATCCTGAAAGTGGAAGAAATCCAATGCCTTACCGAGCTTACGGTGATCGCGCTTCTCCGCCTCTTCCAGCATGTGCAGGTATTGCTCCTGATCTTCTTTCTTAGCGAACGCAGTACCGTAAATACGT
Source organism: Cognatundibacterium jejuense (assembly GCF_014284255.1). Lineage (GTDB taxonomy): Bacteria > Pseudomonadota > Gammaproteobacteria > Burkholderiales > Burkholderiaceae_D > Undibacterium > Undibacterium jejuense. Next base: position 212,690 of record NZ_JACOFV010000005.1, on the reverse strand, counting down.
TGCAGCATTTCGTTTTTGGAATCGCCGCGCCAGTAAGCACCTGCCAACTTCATCAACTTAAACACTTTCAATTTGCCTGTTGAAGGCACATGAGGACCGCGACACAAATCAGTGAAGTTACCTTCTGTATACAAAGAAACATCCTGATCCGCCGGAATCGATTCAATGATTTCCGCCTTATACGCCTCACCAATCGACTTAAAGTAAGCAACCGCTTCATCGCGTGGCAATACCTTGCGAGTAACCTGTTCATCCTTCTTAGCCAATTCAGCCATTTTCTTTTCAATCAGCACCAGATCATCGGGTGTGAATGGGCGCTTGTACGAGAAGTCATAGTAAAAGCCATTTTCAATCACCGGACCGATAGTAACCTGCGCCTCAGGAAACAACTCCTTCACAGCGTACGCTAACAAATGTGCTGTCGAGTGACGAATCACTTCCAAACCATCAACATCCTTATCCGTAACAATCGCCAGCTCGACATCATTCTCAATTAAATAAGACGTATCAACCAACTTACCATCAACACGACCAGCCAATGCAGCCTTAGCCAGACCCGCACCAATGCTGGATGCAACTTGCGCAACCGTTACCGGCGCATCGAATTGTCGTTGCGAACCATCAGGAAGTTTTACTGAGACCATATCACTCTCCAAAGAGAAAGAAGTTTGCTAAAAAAAGGGAATTAAAAAATGCAGACGAAAAAAAAGCACGGCTAGCCGTGCTTTTTCAAATTTGATACAGACGAAAAAGATCCTCGACTAGAGTCGCTCCCAAACCATTTGCGTGGTAGTTCGCGGTGTCATAACCAGGATGCCTTTCTCGCTCTTATCTAAAGGTACTACTAAATTCTATGGTAGACACGATTGGACTCGAACCAACGACCCCTACCATGTCAAGGTAGTGCTCTAACCAGCTGAGCTACGCGTCTAAAGAAACGAGAGTATAGCAGAACCAGTGAAATAATTACTAGCCCCCAAGGGCACTTTTTTATATAGGGCCTGATTTTCTGGGTAAATTGACCGCCACCAAATAAAAAATCACTCTTACTGACGTCGTACTTCTTGCACGCCGTTGACTTCACGAATAACCGCCAATGCCCTTTGCAATTGTGTTGTGCCGCCGATTTCCGCCGTGAAGGACATCCGTGCCTGCCCCTTAGCACTTTGTGTATTCACACCGATAACATTAATTTTTTCACGCGAGAAAACCTCCGAGATATCTCGCAGCAGACCCTGGCGATCTTGTGCCATGACGAAAATATCGACCGGATACACCGTATCTTTCACCTGCTCACCCCAGGTGGTCTGTATCACGCGTTCAGGAGCTTTGTTGCGCATTTCTGCAAAATTTTTGCAGGTCAGGCGATGGATAGAGACTCCCTTACCCCGCGTTACAAAGCCGACAATGTTATCTGGCGGTGCAGGTTTGCAGCAACGCGCCAATTGCGTCATCAAGCCATCTGTACCGACCACCAAAACACCCGACTTAGCACCCTGCGTGACACTCGATGCGCGGCTCTTGTTCGCGACAAACTCATCTGGCTCTTCGACAGGCGCGTTGTCGCGCAAGACTGTTTCTATCTGACGCAGACTAAATTCTTCTTTACCAACTGATAGAAAAAATTCATCCAAGGCGGCAAAGCCCAGTTTGCGCGCCAGCTCTTCGAGATTAACCGCGGTCTTGCCCTCGCGCTGCAAAGTCTTTTCAACCATTGACCGACCAGAAGCCAAGGTTTCCTGCTGGTCAATTGCATTAAACCAGGCGCGAATCTTGGTGCGGGTGCGGGTACTGACAGAATATTCGGGGCTCAACCAATCACGCGATGGACCTGACTGCGTTGAGCCTGATTTTAAAGTAATGATCTCCACCGTCTGCCCATTTTGCAAACGGGTGTTGAGCGGCACCATAACGTTATCCACGCGAGCACCGCGACAACGGTGCCCGACATCCGTATGCAACTGGTAAGCAAAATCAACAGCGGTTGCACCACATGGCAATTCGATCACGCGCGCTTGTGGCGTCAACACATATATTCTGTCATCCAGACTCGCGGCCTTGAGCTTTTCAACCCATTCACGCTGCACGTCTTCATGCTCAACAACCGCATCAGCAATTTCCGTTTTCCACGCCAACAATTGGCGCAGCCAAGCGATTTTCTCGTCGTACTCCTGAGCCGTAAAATTAGAGCCGCCGCTTTCTTTATAGCGCCAGTGCGCCGCGACACCATATTCAGCAAACTGATGCATTTCACGCGTACGTATCTGCACCTCAAGTGGCCGACCATCTTCCACCGTCACCACCGTGTGCAATGATTTGTAGCCATTTGATTTTGGGCGGGAAATATAGTCGTCAAACTCTTTCGGAATCGGCGCCCAGGCATTGTGCACGATACCTAGCACCGTATAACAATCCTTGATGTCGTCGACAATCACCCTAAATGCACGCACATCATAGAGCTCGTCGAAATTCATCGACTTACCCTTCATTTTTTTCCAGATACTGTAGATGTGCTTAGGACGTCCACTGACTTCAGCTTTAACACCCGCGGCCTTTAATTCTGCAGTCAAACGGGCGATCGCATTGACAACGAAACTTTCACGCTCAACCCGTTTTTCTTCAAGCATTTTGGCAATACGTTTATATTGCTCCGGCTCCAAAAAACGGAAAGACAAATCTTCTAATTCCCATTTCAATTGCCACACACCGAGTCGATTGGCCAAAGGCGCGTATAAATCCATAGTCTCAGATGCGTACTGGCGCGTCGCCCCATCGTCACGCTTGCATTCAGCAAAATAACGCAAGGTGGTAACGCGGGACGCCAAGCGCACTAACACCACGCGCATATCAGTCGCCATTGCCAACACCATTTTGCGCAGGGTTTCCATTTGCGCCGCCGCTTTACCTGCGGCATCTTTACCCTTACCCAAATCTTGCTGCGACCAGGTTGCTTCACGCAATTTCATGAGGCGGCGGATGCCATTGACTAGGTCGTCAATCTCTTTCCCAAAACGTACCTCGATTTGTTGTGCCGCAACGGGATTAAGATCCGGCAATTCAAATAAGATTGCCGCCAGCATCGAATCCACATCCGTTCGCAGCATCGCCAGTGTCGATAGGACGCCCTCAACAAATTGCAACACGTTCTGCCCAGTTACAACACTAAGCTCTGAATAACATGGCGTAACAAATTCCAGCGCACAGGCTAGGCGCTCTTTTTCTGCGTCTGTCAGACCATCAGAAAATCGTGAAGCCGAAACGGAAATGGAGGTCGATACCATACTAATCTTTACTTTTGCGCCGCTGTAACAACAACTTCAATCAACCACTCGGGATTCGCCAATTTTGCCTCTACTGTCGCACGCGGTGGTGAGTTACCAGGCGCGACCCAGTCGTCCCACACTTTGTTCATCTCAGAAATCAAGCTGATATCTGATAAGAAGATCTGACATGACAAAATACGTGTTTTATCGCTTCCAGCTTCTTGCAGCAAGCGATCAACATGCCCTAACACTTCGGCAGTCTGACCTGCAATATCGTTGCTGGTATTTTCTGGGATCTGCCCTGCCAGATACACCACGCCGTTATAAATCGCCACCTCGGACAAACGGGCGCCCACATGTAATCTTTTAATTTCCATTTCTCTGCCTTACCTCTAAAACTCTTTAAGATTTTTAAAATATTCAATCATTCAGAAAAAAATCACGTGCAATCGCGATTTGTTCCGCACTGACAAAAGTCGGCGCATGCCCAACATGCGGTATCAGTACCAAACTCGCACGTGGTCCGCGACGGGTCATCTCGGTTGCTGTTTCAGACGACAATAAATCGGAATCTGCCCCACGCACCACCAAAGTCTTGCTTTTGATTGCGTCATATGCTGCCCACAACATAGCTTCGCCAGCAACAACCTGTTCTGGCGTTGTCGCTTTAAAAGGCTGACATAACCCCAGATCGTAATGTTTAATCCATTGCCCGGTGTCATTTTTTCGCAAAACATCACGCGCCAACTTCTCCCACTGCGCATCAGTGTGCGCACCAAAAGGTTGCGAAATTGACTTAATGTAAGCCAGCGCCTCATCAAAGCGCTCAAAGGCCACCGCCTGCCCCACATACTCGCCAATACGGCTCAGCGCCACAGGATTAAGTGCTGGACCTACGTCATTGAGTAGTAATTTACGGATTGGGTTCCCCTCAAGTGAAGCAATACCCATACCAATTAAACCACCCATGGATGTACCAAACCAATCAACCGTATCCACTTCCAGTCTGGCGAGCAAGGTCACCATATCACTAACGTACTGAGGAATCTGGTAATGCATAGGGTTGCGTAGTCGCCCTGAAGAACCACGCCCCACCACATCAGGGCAAACAACTCGGTATTCTTCGCACAGACTTGTCGCTAAGGAATCAAAATCATCCGAAACCCGAGCCAGACCGTGAACGCATACCAATACCTTAGGATTGTTGGCATCACCCCATTCTTTGTATGACATGGTATGCAAACCAGTCGGCGACAAGCATTGCACGGATTTTCGTGTCGATCGCATAAAAACTCCCGGATAACGTGGATACGACTTTTGTCGTTGAAACTATCTTTGATTGATATTTCTGATAGACATCACTTGCATCAGATTTTACATTTATACCATTAATTCACCCGTATTCCGATGGCTTTTCATGGATAAAAAGTACTGAAGGACATAACCCAGAGCCAACTGGTGATCCGCCGACACGCCAAAACATGACTCAGATCAAATAAAATTCAAAATAAAAAAGCCAACGAGCAAATCGTTGGCTTTTGGCGGAATGTTAATTCAAACCCTCAAATCAGCTTGAGCCCTACATCAGGCAAACGCTGTCACATCAAGTTTGGCTTCTGTTTTCGTCACAATCTCATCCACTGTCACGCCAGTCGCCAGCTCAACCAACTTCAAGCCTTGCGGCGTCACATCGATCACACCGAGGTCGGTAATAATGCGATTGACCACGCCAACGCCAGTCAACGGCAAGTTACATTGATTCAAAATCTTGTGCGCGTCACCCTTAGCAACATGCTCCATCAAGACTACAACACGGCCAACGCCAGCGACCAGATCCATCGCACCGCCCATACCCTTCACCATCTTGCCAGGGATCATCCAGTTAGCCAAATCACCTTTCTGGCTCACCTGCATTGCACCCAGGATAGCAAGATTGATCTTGCCACCGCGTATCATCGCAAAAGAATCAGCAGAACTAAAAATGGATGAACCAGGTAAGGTCGTCACAGTTTGCTTACCAGCGTTAATCAAATCAGCATCAACCTCATCTTCTGTTGGAAAAGGACCGATACCCAGTAAACCATTTTCTGATTGCAACCAGACTTCCATCCCTTGTGGAACATGGTTCGCTACTAAAGTTGGCAATCCAATACCAAGATTGACGTAAAAACCATCTTGCAATTCCAATGCTGCACGCGCAGCCATTTCATCACGATTCCAAGCCATTTCTTTCTCCTGATCTTAGTTAGATGGACGCACGGTGCGTTGTTCTATGCGTTTTTCCGGTTGCGCATTGACGACGATACGCTGCACAAAAATGCCCGGCGTATGCACTTCATCCGGATCAATCTCACCAATTTCTACCAGAACTTCCACTTCTGCAACGGTAATTTTTCCTGCCATCGCCACATTAGGATTGAAGTTACGTGCAGTTTTACGATAAACCAGATTACCGGCTTTGTCGGCTTTCCAGGCTTTGACCAGAGACACGTCAGATACCAAAGAACGTTCCATCACATATTGATGGCCATCGAATTCGCGGATTTCTTTACCGTCAGCAACGATAGTACCGACGCCAGTTTTAGTGAAGAAAGCGGGAATACCAGCACCACCAGCACGTAATTTTTCTGCCAATGTGCCTTGTGGGGTAAACTCCAGCTCCAATTCGCCAGCCAGGTATTGGCGTTCGAATTCTTTGTTTTCACCAACATACGAAGAAATCATTTTTTTGATCTGACGAGTCGTCAATAACTGCCCCAGACCAAAACCATCAACACCTGCATTATTTGAGATTGCGGTTAATTCCTTTGCGCCAGTATCACGCAAAGCGGCAATCAAAGCCTCGGGAATGCCACACAGACCGAATCCGCCAACGGCGATCGTCTGCCCATCTTTTACTATGTCCGCCAAGGCGGTTTGTGCGTCAGGATAAACTTTATTCATCACTGTCCCCTTCTGATTTCAGGATTGATTGGATAGGTTTTTTTATTGCATTCAAGTACTATCAACGAATTTAATAAATTTAATCGATTTTCGGAAGTCTGCTTCAGATAGGCAGCTAATCCGAATACAAAAATGCATGCTTATTCTTTAATAGCCCTTAAGCATAAGATGCTACGTTATACTGCGCAATACCGTAAAACTACGCAATTTTGTTCTCGTTTAAAATGAATCCACCGCAAACCATCGATTTTGCCAGCATTTTTCAACTAGCACCGATAGGTATGTGCGTATCCCAGAATCGCATCATACACGCCTGTAATGATGCATTGGCAGCGATGTTTGGCTACCAGAAAGACGCCCTGGTTGGCGCATCGTTTCAGGTGCTGTATCCAACACCGGACGAATTTGAAAGAACTGGCGCGAGAATTGTGCCAATTATGAATGCCAAAGGTTCCTATTCTGATGAGCGCATCATGAAGCGGGCAAACCAGGAATTATTCTGGTGCCATGTGTCCGGCCGCGGACTGGATAAAAAAGATCCTCATGCAGCAGGAATCTGGACCTTCGAAGACCTCAGCGCAAAACGCCCGGTCAGCGCTGAACTAACCCCCAGAGAACGCGAAATCGCTGCCCTGCTAGTCGAAGGCAAAACCAGCAAACTCATCGCCCGACAAATTGGCTTAAGCCCGCGCACAGTAGAAATGCACCGCGCTAAATTGATGAAAAAATTTTCAGCCTCGACGTCGAGTGAATTGGTGCACAAATTGCTGGGGATTATGCGGTAATAAATACAAGGCCATTTTTAAAATGGTACCTCTGTTCCGCCGCGCAATGAATACAAGAACTGATGTCAGCCTTACGATTGTCCGGCATTCTTTTTTGCCTTCGCTGCGCTCTCGCGCACCAAAGGTCCGCCCACCGGGCAAATAGTCGCAAGGCAGGTATGCAAGGTACCGATCAAATTATCATCAGCCAGGCTATAGTGAACAAACTGTCCCTTTTTCTCACTCTTGACCAAATCAGCACTTTCCAAAATTTTCAGATGTTTAGAAAGCGACGGCTTACTCATTTCGAATCTTTCCGCCAACTCACCGGCGGTCATCGACGATTCCGACAAATAAGCCAAAATTTTACGACGTGGGTTCGAAGCCAGTGCCTCAAATATTTTGTCTATTTTCATGTTGTATTTAGCTAATTAGTTAAATATACTATACCCTATCATTAATTGGCGCTCTCATTAAACCTCCATTCAAAGGGAGATTATATGCACTACCCCACTCAAAACTCGCATGTTGTGTGGCTAGTGTACGACGGAGAATGTCCAGTCTGCAAAACGTATTGCAAATACATTCGAATCAGAGAAGCCGTTGGAGAACTACACCTCGTCGATGCGCGACTGCCCAGCACACTGCTGGACGAAATCACCGATGCAGGTCTCGATATTGACCAAGGGATGGTAGTGAAATTTAACAATGCTATGTATTACGGTCCGGACGCGATCCATCTTTTGACACTCTTGAGTTCACCTTCAGGTATTTTCAATCGCATTAATTTTTATCTATTTCGAACAAAATTAGGCGCTAAAATTTTATATCCGGTCTGTAAATTAATAAGAAATCTGGCTCTTAAAATTCTAGGCATCGAATACATCGAAAATCTGAAGTCGATAAAATAAATACTGCCCCTCGAAGAACGAACTTGTCAGTATAGCTGCAGTTTCGCAGCGCAAACCTCAGGCGTACTAATCCGGTGAAAGCAATGAAAATAATTATTCTGGGCGGTTATGGTGTCTTCGGTGGAAGGCTGTGCGAGTTATTAGCACCTAACGATCAAATTGAAATTTATGTCGCGGGCAGGTCTCTAAACAAAGCGCAGATGTTCTGCTCCACACAATCTGGATCTGCCAGATTCATTCCATGGAGAATTGACCGTGACAACAATTTAACCGATCAAATTCAGCATGTCAGTGCCGATCTATTAATCGATGCCTCCGGTCCTTTTCAGATTTATGGCGACGACCCATACAGAGTTGTCAAGGCGTGTATTACAGCAAAAATTAACTATATGGATTTTGCCGATGGGGCGGAATTTGTAGATGGAATTACTCAATTTGACTCACAAGCGAAACAATCAAATCTTTTTTTATTATCAGGTGTAAGTAGCTTCCCTGTACTGACCGCGGCCGTAGTACGTCATCTTTCGTCAGATTGGGAAAGAGTTAAGAGTATCCAGGGAGGCATCGCACCGTCTCCATATGCCATTGTTGGGGCAAATGTAATTAAAGCCATCTCCGCCTATGCAGGCCAATCAATCCAGACGATTGAGGATGGTAAAAAAATCACGGCATACGGTTTTACTGAATCACGCCACTATACGATTAGTCCGCCCGGCAAACTTCCATTACAGAGCACACGATTTTCTCTAGTTGATGTTCCTGATTTAAAAGTACTTCCTAAAATATGGACAGAGTTAGATTCTATTTGGATGGGAGCTGGCCCTACACCAGAAATTTTATTGCGATTGCTTAACGCATTTTCGTACTTAGTGAAATTTCGGATACTCCCATCATTAATTTTCTTTGCCCCACTATTTCACTTCGTGATCACCCATGCGCGCTGGGGCGAACATCGTGGCGGCATGTTTGTTGAAATATCAGGTGAATCTAAAGATGGCTTGCCATCAACAAGATCATGGCATTTGTTAGCTGAAGAAAACGACGGCCCGTATATTCCTTGCATGGCGCTTGAAGCAATTGTTTTGCGGCTATTGCGCCAACACCCTCCTTCCAATGGCGCCCGGCCAGCAACAACCGAACTCGAGCTATCCGATTACGAGACATTATTTTTAAAGCGTAATATTTATACTGGCCTAAGAGAATCAGAAAAAGCTAAACCCGGGCTATCAATATTCAAAAAAGTGCTTGGTAGTGCAGCAAGTGATTTACCTGTCGCAATTGAAAAATTACATGCAGCAACATCCGGTTCAAAGTTTGTCGGAACAGCCTCGGTTATCAGAGGTAAAAATATACTATCCCGATTAATCGCAAATAGCTTCGGATTTCCAAAGGCTGGAAAAGGAATTCCAATAGAATTCACGATCGAAAAAAAAGATGGCAAAGAGTATTGGACGAGACAGTTTGGAGAGAAGAAATTCACCAGCATCATTGCATGCGGTTCTGGACGACTAGAGCACTTGATTTGTGAGCAATTTGGGCCATTCAAGTTTGGAATTGCCCTTGTTTTGGACAACGGACAACTTCACTATATTGTGAGAAACTGGTATTTCTTGACACTGCGATTGCCACAGATACTGTGCCCACGAGGAGAAAGCTATGAATATGTTGACGAAGACACCTTTCACTTCAATGTTGAGATTAAAGTCGCAGTCATTGGCTTGATAGTCCGCTACAAAGGTTATTTGATCGATACAAGCAGCAGAATTATCAACAGCGATCGATCCAAGACGTCACCCGTTGCAACGTTAAATAAAATCCACCACTCATCCGGAAGGCACTTCGTCTTTCCAATAATCCAGCGCATCGTCAGTATGTGTCATGTGACGCAAACTACCACCAAACGCACCAACTTTTTTTGAGTCGGGGTATTCACACACTTCAGCTGGCATCATTGTGCTGACAGAGAGATAGGCGAGATCAGCATCAGAATCGTTAAGGATTTGGTGCGCAGTTTCTGGTCCGCCGGTTGGACAACAAATCACATCGCCTTCACGAATTTTTCTGGTTTCATCGCCGTAACGCAACGTTCCGGAACCCTTCACGATGAAGAACATTTCTTCTTCCGCACGATGACTGTGAAAAGGACAAGAGGACTTTCCGGGTGGCACGATATCATAAGAGTAGCCCAAATCTTTCGCTCCCAGCAGTTGTCCAATCCGAATAAAATGACTCTCAAACTTGTCAGCTTTTTTGAAATGTTCCAGCTTCAAATCACCGATGTTGGCTACTTTTGAATTGATTACGCTCATTGATTTAAGTCTCCAAGACATAGGGCTGATGAGTCAATCGAAGGGTTTGAGTTTAGCAAGATGGGGACGCCATGCCAATCCTTACACAATTACAACGCGGGTTGTACAGGTTCTAAAAAAACGCTCATTTAGGTTCAATATTCGTGTCTTCAGTTATACATTATCGCGACAATATGAGCGGCAGTTGCTGACCTTGCGTCCAAGTACCAATCCATGCATTAGTCTTATCATCCCATTTTGCATCGAATGTCCCCTTGACTGCATTGACCGATAAAAATAGATGTTCAGCGGAGACATCGAGTTTGTCGACTGGCATCACCGCATGTCCTTGATCCACACTTTCAAGAACGGCTGTGTATTCACCTGAAGCAGATTTTTTGACATGCAAAACAAGGTGTAATGCACCAGCCAAAGTACCACTCCAGTCACCTTCAAATTTTTGGTTGTTTGCAGTTTTTTCTGCTGAAGATTCGCCACTCAGACCTGCAAAACCCGCTTGGGACATGCAAGTCACGATGGTGAGTGCCGCCCCTACAAGGAATTTAATTGATGCTTTCATAAAATAGTTTTCCTATTTGTTAAAAACGTCGTACTGTAAGAATAAGAGTGGAGAGAGTAATCTACCAAAGCTAGCAAATTAATAGACGTGTTATTTAATTCAAGCCAATAAAATCATCGCTTTGATTTTGCATGATCAGATACCCATTCGCCAATGACGTTCAAAGCCTCAGAGTTCATGGTTTCCTCAATCTGTGCGTATTCTGCCGGTGCTCCCGTATTTGCGACCTGAAACAAGTGGTTAAGATGAGCCAGCTCCTTTATCGTCACCTCTTTGTTTTCGCTCAAGGCTAGTCGCATCGCAGCCAGATTAGATTTAGCCGGAACCTGCAAATCAAGTGATCCGTTAAGAGCAAGCACCGGAACTTTTATCTGACGAAGTACTGGAACTGGATCGTAGCTTAGAAAGTAACGCATCCACGGCGTCGTAAGCCCTGACAGGGCGGTCGCTTTAATTTGTTCCGCGTTACCAAATATTTTATGTTCTTCAACAGCTTTATCAAATATAGTCGCGGCCATTAATTTTGCCTCAGACTCATTCTTTGACTCTGCAATTGCTTTAAATAATTCCTCGTTCACTTCGCGACCAATCACCGCACGCTCTGCCGGAACACCCGATGCTTTTTCTATCAGGTATATTTGTTCTGCCAAGAGTTTATCTCCCGGTATAGCGGGGCCCGCCAACAGAACGATAAAACTAACTTGTGGATCGTGAGCGGCAACAACAGGGGCAATCAGTCCCCCTTCAGAATGGCCAAGTAAGCCGATACGCTTTGGATCAACATCTGCCCTGCTAAGTAAATACCGGACAGCTGCCGCAGCATCGGAGATAAATTCGGCTGAGGTAGCAGATTTATAATCGCCGCTCGATTGCGCGACCCCGCGTTTATCATAGCGGAGTACAGCGATACCACGTTTATTCAGATAGTCGGCCAACACATAAAAAAATCGATGTCCAGCAACTACTTCTTCTCGCGTATGCGGGCCTGATCCAGCAATGAAAATGACAGTGGAAAAGGGCCCCGCTCCCTTTGGGGCACTAAACGTGCCAGCTAATTTAACACCCGCACTACCCCCATCGAAGGTTACGATCTGTTGCGCATACGCTGAAGGCGCTGCATCAATAGCATCTTCCTGAGGGCGGCTTAATTTGGGGATAATGCCATTTGATCGTGCTAATGTCAGTGGCATTGCCTGATCTTGTTTCCAGGTTCCCACCCAAGCTTTAGTTTTAGCATTCCATGTGGCATCGAATGATCCATGAACAGCATTCACAATAAAATCGAGGTGCTCAGAGGTTACATTCATACTATCAACCGGAATCATGGCATGCCCTTGGTCTACGCTTTCTAAGACCGATGCGTATTCACCAGACGGTGACTTTTTGACGTGTAAAATAAGACGCAGAGTACCTGCCAAGGTCCCTCCCCAATCGCCCGCCATATTCTGACTGACCGATGCCGCCTCAACTTTAGTATTTTGAGTAAGCTCAGCAGCACTCGTCTGCACACCGCCAAGCTGCAAAGCAAACACCAATATGAAAGGGATTTTGAATGGCACTGACATAGAATGAGTTCTCTTTGCAAAAAATCATCCTACAACAGCAAAATTGGCAAATCAATATTAATTTGAAGTCATGACGCTTAAACGAGACTGTATGCGAGCTCAGATTATCGGCGACGTTTTTGTTCGCTTTTGAATTCAGCAAATGTCTGCTTGATGACTTCAGGCAAAACAACGGATTTTTCTGTCACAGCATCAACCCACACTACTTTAGCGCCGCCCTCAGCATAAAGAGAATAGCCATCACCGACCGAACGCATTTCTTGCGTTGTTTCAAAACTCGTCCGTCCCATGTTGGAGATATACGTACACACTTCTACTTGCCCCGGATATTTTAACGGCTTTTTGAATGTGCAATGCGCATTGACGATGACAGCACCATTGCCGTTCTCATCGGGCAGGCATCCCATCATCGCCAGCCATTCGATTCTGGCCTGCTCCATGTACTGAAAATACACTGTGTTATTGACATGTCCCATTGCGTCCATATCACCCCAGCGAATCGGAATGGTGACGGTGTACACCAGTTTCTTGTCACCTACCTTCATCATTGAACGCTCATCCCATCATCCGCGGTCACGATAGCGCCGTTCAAGAAACGCGATTCTTCTGCCGCCAGCAAAAGCAATAAACCATCCAGATCTTCAGGCGCGCCAACGCGCTTGCGTGGCAGCATTTCGATCAGCTTTTGACCTTGCTCAGTTTCAAAATACTCTTCGTTAATTTCTGTCGCAATATAGCCAGGGCAAATCGCATTGACATTGATACCGTATTTTCCCCATTCGACTGCCATAGCTTTCGTCATATGAACGACAGCAGCTTTACTCATACAGTAAATGCCGATCTGCGGTAACACGCGCAAGCCAGCGACCGAAGCAATATTAATGATGCGGTGTTGCTTTCTCGAATCACCTTTGTGTCTGGCAATCATACGCTTAGCGGCTTCTTGGGCAACGAAAAATGCACCGCGCTGATTGGTATCCATGACATACGCATAATCGTCTGGCGTAACATCAACCAGACGTTGCGTCGTCGACACACCAGAATTATTAATCAGAATATCGATAGGGCCTGCTTCGGTCTCCGCATGGGCAATTGCCGACTTAATGCTCGAGTAATCCGTTACATCAAGTGCGACCACGTGTGCAGCACCACCTTCTGCTTCAATCTCTGCCCGCAATTCTTTGAGCCTATCGATACGGCGCGATGCCAGCACTACTTGTGCACCGGCCTGAGCTAACACCTTTGCAAAACGGGCACCTAAGCCACTGGAAGCGCCGGTAATCAGCGCAATCTTGCCTTCAAAGTTGACTTCTATGCCCATCAGTATCTCCGCGAAAAATGATTAATAGCCTGCATTCTGTGTCACTTGCTATGATGACATACAGATCATGCTTGTGTTGTATGGATTTTAGCTCTATCTGCATTTTTAGGGCTATTTCAACAGTAAATATCGCTAAATTGATGCATAGCAAAGCACCGTCTGCGATAATTCGAATATTGAGAAGCAGCCAGTTGGTGAGCTTCTTCTAATCAGAAACTTGCAGATTAAGATGACGGCAGATAATATGCTGAAGATAATTTAGCACGTTCGTTCGAAAATATTTCCAGAAAGTGATTACCTCCCATGACCCAAAACATTCTTGAACAATACGGTCCACGCGACACCATGGAATACGATGTCGTTATTGTGGGTGGTGGGCCTGCAGGTTTATCTGCGGCGATTAAGTTAAAAAAACTAGCAGCAGAAAAAGGCTCTGAGGTGTCCGTGTGCGTCCTTGAAAAAGGCGGCGAGCTTGGCGCGCATATCCTGTCTGGTGCAGTTATGGATCCGCAGGCACTGACCGAACTCATTCCAAACTGGAAAGAACTCGGCGCACCGCTCAATACGCCAGTAACAGAAGATCGCTTCTTGTTTCTGACCGAAACTAAAGCACACAAAACACCAAACTGGATGTTGCCACAGTGCTTCCAAAACCATGGCAATTTCGTTATTTCTCTGGCGAATGTCGTACGTTGGTTAGGGCAGCAAGCTGAAGCATTGGGCGTAGAAATTTTCCCAGGATTCCCTGCGGCAGAAATTTTGTATAACGACGACGGTTCTGTGAAAGGTGTCGCCACTGGAAATATGGGTGTCAATCGTGAAGGCGAACCTGGCCCTGCATTTCAGTTGGGGATGGAATTGCATGCCAAATACACTTTGTTTGCGGAAGGTGCCCGTGGCCACCTTGGTAAGCAACTGATTGCTAAATATGATCTAAACAAAGGTAAAGATCCACAGACTTATGGCATTGGTATTAAAGAATTGTGGGAAATCGATCCAGCGAAACATCAGCCTGGTCTGGTCATCCACTCCGCTGGTTGGCCTTTAGATGCAGATACCTACGGTGGCTCCTTCTTGTATCACCTGGAAAATAATCAGGTGGCAGTGGGTTACGTCGTTGGTCTCGGTTACGAAAACCCTTACCTGTCACCATACGAAGAGTTTCAGCGCTATAAGACACATCCAGAAATTCGCAAATTCTTTGAAGGCGGTAAACGTATCGCTTACGGTGCGCGCGCGATTACTGCTGGTGGCTTACAATCTTTACCTAAACTGACTTTCCCTGGTGGCGCCTTGATCGGTTGTGATGCTGGTTTCTTAAATGCCAGCCGCATCAAAGGTAGCCATGCCGCGATCAAAACCGGCATGCTGGCCGCGGATGCGGTATTTGCGGCCTTGGGTGAAAATCGTCAATACGATGAAATTACTGCCTACAGCGCAGCGTTCGAAGCATCATGGTTGCATGAAGAATTGCACAAAGCGCGCAACTTTAAGCCATGGATGAGTAAAGGTTTGTACCTCGGCACTTTGATGGTCGGCATCGATCAAGTGGTCTTCGGCGGTAAAGCACCTTGGACTCTGCGCCATACCCATGCTGATCACGAATGTCTGCGCCCTGCTTCTGAGTTCCAGCCTATCGTTTATCCAAAGCCGGATGGCAAGCTGACGTTTGATCGTTTATCTTCTGTTTTCATTTCGAACACCAATCATGCTGAAGATCAGCCTATCCACCTGACATTAAAAAATGCCAATGTTCCAGTGGATGTAAATCTGGCTAAATACGCAGGCCCGGAAGCACGTTACTGCCCTGCAGGTGTATACGAGTTCATGAAGACGGATGACGGCAAAGACCGCTTGCAGATCAACTCGCAAAACTGTGTTCACTGCAAAACTTGCGATATTAAAGACCCAACCCAGAATATCGTATGGGTAACACCTGAAGGTGGTGGCGGTCCTAATTATCCGAATATGTAATATTGGTTTTGCTAAAACAAAAGCCGCTGAAATATTCCAGCGGCTTTTTTATTAGGTCAGGGTTGATTCACCGTTAATCGGTTTAAATAAGCTTCAAACTACCATTGCTGTTTCAGGATTTTTTCCAACCAGAACGTACCTATGACCGTTTTCA
Organism: Cognatundibacterium jejuense; assembly: GCF_014284255.1. Classification (GTDB taxonomy): domain Bacteria; phylum Pseudomonadota; class Gammaproteobacteria; order Burkholderiales; family Burkholderiaceae_D; genus Undibacterium; species Undibacterium jejuense. Next base: position 196,927 of record NZ_JACOFV010000005.1, on the reverse strand, counting down.
CATCAGTGATCTTGCCCTCACGTACCCAATCCAGCAGCTCAGATTGGGTAGCTACGAATGTTTCCAGGAACTCTTCCTCGTCCAATCTCGCCTCACCCGCCGTCAAGCCTTGTGCCAGATAGATTTCAAGATGCTCATCGGCATAAGCGATGGCATTATGAATGGTGCAAACATGCCGCCAACTTTGTGCAGTGTAGCCTGTTTCTTCTTTCAACTCGCGTTGTGCGCAGATCAATTTATCTTCGCCTGGGTCAATTTTACCGGCAGGAAATTCAATAAATACTCTGTCCAAAGGATAGCGAAATTGTCTTTCCATCAGAACGGTACCGTCATCAAATAAAGGAATGATGACGACCGCACCAGGGTGTCTTATGTATTCACGCGTTGCCTGCTTACCATCTGGGAGGGTAATTCGGTCCTTCTGAACCTGAAGAAAATCTCCGTCGTAGGCCAGAACACCATCTATTTTATGTTCGCGCAAATGGCTGTCTGTTAAATCTATTTCAGACATGATCGCGCCTCAAATAACGATATACAAAACCGGGAAAGCCCAAGACAATGAACAGGCAAAAACTGATTGCATAGAATTCCCATCCTTGCGGGAACGCATTGCCAGCATTACGTTCAAGCGCAAAACCGAATTCACCGACAAACACATAAAGCACGATGATCTCGACGATGCGCAGCCAAAAAGGCTTAACCAAAGAAAAACGCTGTATCGCAAACAAGGCGAAACAGCGCTCATTGATGAATGGCAGGTTGGCAGCCAATACTGCCAACACTACCACCAACCACACAGATGCAGAGCTACTCAAAAGATTCAACCTTTTCCATCTTACGATGCAAGTGTCTTAACAATTGCATTTAGACATGCAGTCATCAAACCGCCCGGCATGACGCCTAATACAAGTACAGCAATACCATTCAAGCTCAAGATCATGCGAACATCAAAGCTAGGATTGATGATTGCACTATCCGAAGGCTCATCGAAGTACATTAATTTCACCACGCGCAGGTAATAGAAAGTACCAATCAGAGAGAACAATACTGCAACCAGTGCGAGCCAGATCTGCCCACTTGCAATTACGGATTGCAACACGGACAATTTTGCGTAAAAACCCATCATTGGAGGAATACCAGCCAATGAGAACATCAATAACAACATGACCAATGCAAACCATGGGGAACGCCTGTTGAGACCTTTCAAATCTTCGAGATTTTCTGCTTCGAAGCCAGAACGTGACAACAACATAATCACACCGAAAGTACCTAGTGTCGTCAAGACGTAGGTAATACTGTAAAACATCGACGCACTATAGGCATCAGCAGCCATACTGGTGTTGCCGTTCACAACGCCAGACAACAATCCTAGCAACATGAAACCCATTTGAGAAATGGTGGAGTACGCCAGCATGCGCTTCAAATTTGTCTGCGCAATTGCCGTGAGGTTACCGATAGCCATGGACAATACAGCCAGTACAACCAGCATTTGTTGCCAATCAACTGCCTGGGAGAACAAACCTTCGACCAACAAACGGAAGGTAATTGCAAACGCTGCCAATTTTGGCGCACCGCCCAACAACAAGGTAACTGCAGTTGGAGAACCTTGATAAACGTCAGGCACCCACATGTGGAAAGGCACAACACCTAGTTTGAACGCCAGGCCAGCAACCAGGAACACGATACCAAACACAAGAATCGTTTTATTAGCGATTGGGGATGCTGCAGCTTTTGCAACTTCAGACAAATCCAACGAACCAGTGGCACCGTACAACATCGAAATACCGTACAACATGAAACCAGAAGCTAAAGCACCCAGAATAAAGTACTTCATCGCTGCTTCCGTAGATACCGTGTGATCGCGGCGCAAAGCAACCAATGCGTACAGCGACAAGGACATCAATTCCAGGCCCAAGTAAATAATCAGGAAATTATTTCCTGAGATCATAATCATTTGACCAAGTAAGGCGAACAAAGCAAGAACGTAAAATTCTCCGCCCAATTTGCCGTTAGTCATACCTCTGTCTGTAACGTATTGACGAGAGTAAATAAGCGTCATACCCACCGCGACGTAGGAGAACATCTTCAGCAGCATAGACATAGGATCAGACACAAACATGTTATTGCTAACGTAGGTCGATCCTCCGCTATTTGCCGTCGCTAAGGTCAGAGCCCCGCACACAAACAACGCGACAATACTCATGACATAAGTCACGTTACGCTTGCTGTCCGCCAAAAACATATCGACCAGCAAAATTGCACAGGTCGCCAGCAGCAAAAATATTTCAGGATAAAGTGGTGTGAAGTTCATATTATTCAGTTCTACTAGCATTGATCTGCTATCACACGATTTGCGAATCGAAAACCGTGTGACGGGCTTGCTTGTCTATATCCTTAATTAGAGTGGCAACTTAGACACAGCCACATGCTTCAAAAGATCACTTACTGAGACTTGCATCGCATCAGTAAATGGTGCTGGATACAGCCCCATTGCAATGACTGCAATCGCTAAAACACCCAGCATAAAAAACTCGCGCTTATTGATATCACTTAAGTGAGCAACATGGTCATTCGTAATTTTACCGAATACAACACGTTTAACCATCCACAAAGAGTAAGCTGCACCAAAAATCAAGGCCGTAGCAGCCAGCATACCAATCCAGAAATTAAATTGAACTGCGCCCAAAATCACCATGAACTCACCAACGAAACCCGACGTCGCAGGCAAACCGCAGTTAGCCATGGAGAACAATACAAACAATGCAGCAAACTTAGGCATTTTGTTAACCACGCCACCGTAGTCGACGATTTGACGTGAGTGTACGCGGTCATACAGTACACCAATACACAAGAACATTGCCCCGGAAATAAAACCGTGGGAAATCATCTGCACAATTGCGCCTTGCATGGACATCGCGTTAAACATGAAGAAGCCCAGAGTAACGAAACCCATATGCGCAATGGAAGAATACGCAACCAGCTTTTTCATGTCAGCCTGTACCAAAGCTACTAAGCCAATATAGATTACCGCGATCAAAGACAACGTGATCATGAAACCGGCCATGTAATGGCTTGCATCAGGAGCGATTGGCAAGGAGAAGCGCAAGAAACCATAAGCGCCCAATTTCAACATGATCGCTGCCAACACAACAGAACCACCGGTAGGCGCTTCCACGTGAGCATCTGGCAACCATGTATGTACTGGCCACATTGGTACTTTCACTGCAAACGCCATCAGGAAAGCACAGAAGATCATGATTTGTTCTGACATGCTCAACGGCAGTTTGTGCCAATCAAGAATATCGAAAGAATGACCTGCTTTGTTGTACAGATAAATGATGGCAACCAGTGTTAACAAAGAACCGAGCAAGGTGTACAAGAAGAACTTGAACGCTGCATACACGCGATTCGGGCCGCCCCAGATACCCACAATGATGTACATAGGAATCAAAGTTGCTTCGAAGAACACGTAGAACAGCATGCCGTCCAACGCTGAAAATACACCGATCATTAGTCCAGACAAGATCAGGAACGCACCCATATACTGAGCAACTTGCTTCTCAATTACCTGCCATGCAGCGATCACCACGATCACGGTAATGAACGCTGTCAAAGGGATTAGCCACAGAGAGATACCATCAATTCCCAATGAGTAAAAAACGTTAAATTTTTCTATCCACGCGAATTTTTCAACAAATTGCATGCCATGCGCATTGTTATCAAAATGGGTAATCAAAGGCAAAGTTACCAAAAAGCTTGCCAGAGAACCGATAAGCGAAACACCGCGCACCAGACCGGGATTTTCATCCCGACCGAAAGCTAATACAAAGAGGCCAAACGCGATCGGACACCAAATCGCCAGGCTGAGTAAGGAGGAAGTTGACTGCATCATGATTATATTTTTATAGCCGAGGTCACTTATTTAGCAAAAGGGAATGGCATGAAGTACACAAGGAACCCCAGAACACCCAAAATCATTACAAAAGCATAGTGATAGATATAACCACTTTGGAACAAACGAATGCCACGCGAGAACCAACCTACTAACTTCGCGCTACCATTTACCACCAAACCATCAATCAAACCTTTGTCACCGATGTTCCACAATCCGCCACCCAACACGCGAGCACCGCCTGCGAATACGATTTCATTGAATTTATCCATGTAGTACTTGTTATCAAGCAGATTGTAGATAGCGCTTGAATGCTTCTTGATTGCCGTCGGAATCGCCGGTTTCACCATGTAGAAGAAATACGAAGTAACCACACCAGCCAAGGCCAACCAGAACGGCAAAGACGTAAATGCATGGACGGCCATCGCTACTGGACCATGGAATTCATCTTTCAATTCTTCCATTGCTTTGTGAGCTTCATTGACAGTAATCACTTTTTCAAAGAATGCGCCAAACAACATAGGTTCAATCGCGATAAAACCAATAATCACAGATGGAATTGCCAGCATCACCAATGGGAACCAGACCACGAATGGAGACTCGTGCGGTTTTTGTCCTGGTGCGAGGCCGTGGTGCTCATCATGATCCGCGTGATCGTCGTGGGCATGACTGTCGTGTGCCTTGTGATCGTGTGCATGAGGATCGTGGCCATGAGCATGTCCAAAGTTTTCTTTACCGTGGAACACCAGGAAGTACATACGGAAAGAGTAGAACGCCGTTACAAAAACACCAGCCAAGGTGGCAAACTGAGCAAAACCAGCACCGGTCAGATGTGAAGCTTGCACAGCATCAATAATGCTATCTTTGGAGTAGAAACCTGAGAAGAAAGGTGTACCGATCAGAGCCAGGGAACCTATCAAAGAAGTGATCCACGTAATAGGCATGTATTTACGCAAGCCCCCCATATTGCGAATGTCTTGATCGTGATGCATTCCGATGATCACAGAACCAGCCGCTAAGAACAACAACGCTTTGAAAAACGCATGTGTCATTAAGTGGAATACAGCAACCGAGTAGGCGGAAGCGCCGAGTGCGACAGTCATGTAACCCAACTGCGACAAAGTCGAATAAGCAACCACACGTTTGATATCGTTTTGGATAATCCCAAGGAAACCCATAAATAAGGCCGTGATAGAACCTATCACCAGAATGAATGACAAGGCGGTATCAGACAATTCAAACAACGGGGACATACGGGAAACCATGAAAATACCAGCAGTCACCATCGTCGCCGCGTGAATCAGCGCAGAAATTGGAGTTGGACCTTCCATCGAATCTGGCAACCAAACGTGCAGTGGAAACTGCGCCGACTTACCCATTGCACCGATGAAGAGGCATATACAGGCAACGGTAATCAACATCCAGTTCGTTCCAGGCAACAGCAGTTTTGCTAATTCTTCTTTCTTCGCGAAGACTTCTGCGTAGTTCATAGAACCAGCATAAGCCAGAATCAGACCAATACCGAGAATGAAGCCAAAGTCACCAACACGGTTGACTAAGAAAGCTTTCATATTCGCGTAAATTGCTGTTGGCTTGGTGTACCAGAAACCAATCAACAGATATGACACCAGACCCACTGCTTCCCAACCGAAGAACAGTTGCAAGAAGTTGTTGCTCATCACCAGCATCAACATCGAAAACGTGAACAGGGAAATGTATGAGAAGAAGCGATTGTAACCTTCATCTTCAGCCATATAACCTATAGTGTAGATATGAACCATCAGTGAAACGAAGGTCACCACACACATCATCATTGCTGTCAGATTATCGACCAGAAAGCCTACTTCCAGCTTCAAACCTGCCACCTGCATCCATTGATACAAAGTAGCGTTGTAAATTGGCGCGCCATCAATCAACGCATTTAAGGTCATGCATGAAATGATGAAAGCAACCAATACGCCAAGTATTGTTGCCGTATGTGAGACTTTACGTCCCACGACGTTACCGAAGAACTTGGTGCCCAACAAACCCGCAATGGCAGATCCTGCCAATGGTGCCAGAGGTACAGCCAATAATAGTTGTGGGTTAAGTTGCCCCGCCATGATGACCCTTTTGTTAGCTTGTTACTTTTTTTAAATCGCCAGCGAATGAGGGGTTGTTGCTCACCACAACAACCCATCCACATTATCCCTTGAGTGCGTCCAGATCTTCAACGTTAATCGTATCCAGGCTACGGAACATGACTACGAGAATCGCTAAACCGATTGCGGACTCAGCAGCCGCCACCGTCAGAATGAAGAACACGAAAATTTGTCCCGCTGCGTCTCCTAAATAATGAGAAAACGCGATGAAATTAATGTTCACTGCGAGCAACATCAATTCGATTGCCATGAGCAGCACAATAATATTTTTGCGATTCAAAAAAATACCAACAATTGATATCGCGAATAAAATGGCACCCAGAACCAGGTAATGCGTCAATGTCAAAGCCATATTAGTTCCCCTGCTTTTCTGTTGCTGCAAGAGTCACACGGTCAGACTCTGCTTTCATCTTCACAATACGTACCCGATCTTTGCTTTGTACCTTGACCGCTTGTGCTGGATCAACATACTTACTGTCTTTACGACGACGCAAAGTCAAAGCCACTGCTGCCACAATCGCCAGTAACAAAATTGCCGCTGCAACTTCAAACGCTAATTGGTAATGTGTAAAAATAACCAGACCCAGATTTTTAGTATCACCAATATTGCCGGAGTCACCGTGAATCTGTCTGCCGACAGTCAGGAAACCGCGCCACAACACCGCCGACATTTCCAACACCACCACCACACCAACTGTCAACGCCAATGGAAAGTGACTCCAGAATCCCGCACGCAACTTGTCGAGATCGATATCAAGCATCATCACTACGAACAAGAACAAGACCATGACGGCGCCAACATAAACCAACACCAGAACGATGGCCAGAAACTCTGCTTTGAGCAACATCCAGATACCGGATGCGGTAAAAAATGCGAGCACCAGAAACAGTGCCGAATGCACAGGATTACGCGCTGTAATCACCTGCGTCGCAGCGAGAATCAAAATCGCTGCAAATACATAAAATAATGCGGTTGTAAATTCCATATCGAAACCGTTCCAATTATCGGTAAGCTGCGTCAGCTTCACGAGCTGCCGCAATTTGTGTTTCGTAGCGATCGCCTACGGCTAACAACATCTCTTTTGTAAAATACAGATCGCCGCGTTTCTCGCCGTGGTATTCCAGAACATGTGTCTCAACGATAGAGTCAACCGGGCATGATTCTTCGCAGAAACCGCAGAAAATACATTTAGTTAAGTCAATATCGTAGCGAGTAGTACGGCGGGAACCGTCAGCACGTTGATCGGATTCAATCGTGATTGCCATCGCAGGACAAACCGCCTCACACAATTTACATGCAATACAACGCTCTTCACCATTCGGGTAGCGCCGTAAAGCATGCAATCCACGAAACCGTGGGGATTGCGGTGTTTTTTCTTCCGGAAATTGGACAGTAATTTTGCGAGCGAACATATAGCGACCGGTCAATGCCAATCCCTTAATCAATTCGCGCAGCATCAGGCTGCCAAAAAAATCTTTAATTGCTTCCATTTTCTTCAGCCTCTTACTTCCAAATATTCCACGGCGTTTGCATCCACGCTGCGACAAACACCAAATACACTAAAGTCAGGGGGATAAATACTTTCCAGCCCAAACGCATGATCTGGTCATAGCGATAGCGTGGGAAAGATGCACGTGCCCAGATGAACATGGAAACCACAACAAAAGTCTTGATACCGAGCCAGATCCAACCCGGGATAAAGTCCAGGAAACTAAATGGTGACGACCAGCCGCCAAGGAACATCAACGATGCCATCGCAGAAATCAAAATCATGTTCGCGTATTCAGCCAGGAAGAACATGGCAAACGACATACCAGAGTACTCAACCATGTGACCTGCAACGATCTCAGATTCACCTTCTACCACGTCGAATGGGTGACGATTCGTTTCAGCGATACCAGAAATGACATACACAACAAAAATCGGCAACAACGGCAACCAGTTCCAAGACAAGAAATTCAGACCCATGTGCGCGAAGTAGCCTTTAGACTGGCCATTAACGATATCAGTAAGATTCAAACTACCGGACACCATCAATACGATGACCAGAGCAAAGCCCATGGCAATTTCATAGGAAACCATCTGTGCGGAAGCGCGCATTGCACCTAGGAATGCATACTTAGAGTTAGAAGCCCAACCCGCGATGATAATACCGTAGACTTCCATCGAAGTAATTGCCATTACCAACAGCAAACCAGCATTAACGTTTGCCAATACTGTTTCTGGTCCGAAAGGAATCACAGACCAGGCAGCTAAAGCCGGCATAATCGTCATGATTGGCGCCAAGATAAACAACACTTTGTTAGCTTTTGCCGGAACGATAATTTCTTTTAACAGCAGTTTCACCGCATCGGCGATCGGTTGCAGCAAGCCAGCGGGACCAACGCGATTAGGGCCAAGACGGATATGCATCCAGCCAATCATTTTACGTTCCCACAGCGTGAGGTAAGCAACACAGCCCATCACTGGCAGGGTAATAGCAACGATTTTAATCAGGGTCCAGATTAAAGGCCATAAATAGCCAAACGTACCCTGCCCCACGCTTTCAATAGTGAGCAGCAAACTCATTACGCACGCTCCACAGTAATTGCACCAAACATGCCGTCAAGATTGCTGGTCGTTTCATGACCTGCCGCTACCCGGACTACATTTTCAGGAAGAGATTGATCAACACCAACATTCAACAAGATTGAACCACCTTTCGTGAACTTGACCATATCGCCGTTGCTGACACCCAATTTTTGCGCCAAGCCAGCACTAATCCATGCCAGCGTTGCTTGAGCATCTGCCGTTTTTTGCAGTGATTCTGCGCGACGAACAATGCCATCAGTGCTGTAAATCGACACGTCTGTCAAACGTTCCAGACCAGTTCCAGCAGTGCTGAGCGTTGGTGCAGCGGATGTCAGATTGTTCAAACGTGAAACGATATCCGCTTGACCTAATACCTCATCACGAATACTTTCAGCAGTTTCGTAGTCGAATTTTCCCAGCCCCAACAAATTGCCTAAGACGCGCAAGACTTTCCACGCCGGACGAGTATCACCTAAAGGTTTTACCACACCGTGGAAACTTTGCGGACGACCTTCGCAGTTCACAAACGTACCAGACGTTTCTGTGAAAGGTGATACAGGCAACAGTACGTCAGCGTATTCTGCGCCGTGTTTGAACGGTGACATGACAACCACCATATCAGCTTGCGCCAAGGCGGCTTTTGCTTGTACCGGATGCGCAGAATCCAACATTGGTTCAGCGTGCAATACGATGTAAGCTTTTTTAGCTTCAGCGAAAACTGGCTTTGCAGAGGTAGCCGGAATCGCATTCGCGAGGTAGCCACCTACAGTGTTCGCTGCTTCGGTCAAATATCCGAAAGTTGCGTCTGCATTTTTGGCAATCCACTGCACCAGCGCGTGCAATTTCGCTGCTTCTGGATGGTAGGACGCGGTGTTACCCAAAAACACACCTGCATCCCCTGCGATCAGGCTATCAGCGATTTTTGATGCAACTTCAGTTGCATTAACACCTTCAAAACCAGCAGGAGCCGCCACTTCCTTTTTAGCGGCAACTGCAACCGCTACTTCAGCGAGGAAAGAAACCCATGCGGATGGTGCCAGAATTGCTTTGTTAGTCAGCTTCATCAACTGATCATCGTCACTGGAATTCAAGACGCTTAATTTGGTGCCCAATTTTACGGATTGACGCAAACGTGCAGCCAGAACTGGGTGATCTTTACGCAAGAAAGAACCGACGATAAAGACGTTTTTTAATTTTCCAAACTGGCTGATCGATGTACCCAACCAAGGCTTGATCTGACCATTCAAACTGAAGTCAGATTCGCGCAGACGGAAATCAACATTATCAGAGCCCAGACCGCGCACGACGCGTTGCAGCAAAGATAATTCTTCAAGCGTGGAATGTGGCGCCGCAACCGCTGCGATGGCCTCAGCACCGTGCTCATGTTTTACATTGCGCAGACCGTGAGCGACGTATTCGAGTGCAGTTTGCCAATCAGTTTCTTGCCATTGACCGCCTTGTTTGATCATGGGCTTAGTCAAACGCTCAGAACTATTCAAGGCTTCGTAAGAGAAACGATCCTTATCAGAAATCCAGCATTCATTCACATCTTCGTTTTCCATCGGCACAACGCGCATGACCTTGCCGTTCTTGACCTGAACGATCAGGTTAGAACCAAGGGCATCATGTGCACTAACGGATTTACGACGAGACAATTCCCATGTGCGGGCTGAGTAACGGAATGGCTTAGACGTCAATGCGCCTACTGGGCACAGATCGATCATATTGCCAGACAATTCGGAATCAACTGTCTGACCGACAAACGATGTGATTTCAGAGTGTTCGCCACGATTAAGCATGCCGAGCTCCATCACCCCAGCGATTTCCTGACCGAAACGTACGCAACGTGTGCAATGAATGCAACGACTCATTTCTTCCATTGAAACCAGCGGCCCCACATCTTTGTGGAACACCACGCGTTTTTCTTCTTCGTAGCGTGAAGCTGTAGCACCGTAGCCGACAGCCAGATCTTGCAATTGGCACTCACCACCTTGATCGCAAATCGGGCAATCCAGTGGGTGATTAATCAGCAAGAATTCCATTACCGCTTTTTGTGCTTTCACCGCTTTATCGCTGGATGAACGTACGATCATCCCAGGCGTTACTGGTGTCGCGCAAGCTGGCAATGGCTTAGGTGCTTTTTCAACCTCAACCAGACACATGCGGCAGTTCGCCGCAATAGATAATTTTTTGTGATAGCAAAAATGAGGGATGTATGTGCCAAGTTTATTGGCCGCATCCATCACCATACTACCCTCTAGGACTTCGACTTTTTTGCCGTCTATTTCGATTTCAACCATGGTCTACTCTAAGTGTGCTAACCGAATCTGGCTTACAGGTAAGTGGGAACCAAGCAATGCTTATGCTCGATGTGATATTCAAATTCTTCGCGGAAATTCTTGATAAATGCACGAACTGGCATTGCAGCGGCATCACCCAAAGCGCAAATCGTTTTGCCTTGAATGTTGTCAGCAATAGAGTTCAACATATCCAGATCTTCAGGACGCCCCTGACCGTGCTCAATACGATGAACCATACGATACAACCAGCCAGTACCTTCACGGCAAGGCGTACATTGACCACAAGACTCTTCAAAATAGAAGTAAGACAAGCGCAACAATGATTTGACCATGCAACGTGTTTCATCCATCACGATCACAGCACCTGAACCCAGCATAGAACCGGCTTTGGCGATGGAATCGTAATCCATATCGGTGGCCATCATCACGTCACCAGTCAATACTGGCATTGAAGAACCACCTGGAATAACCGCTTTAATTTTCTTACCATCGCGCATGCCGCCAGCTAATTCGAGCAGTGTAGCAAACGGTGTTCCCATTGGAACTTCGTAGTTACCTGGTTTAGCAACGTCACCGGACATAGAAAAAATTTTAGTACCGCCATTGTTTGGCTTACCCAAGGCAGCGTATTTCTCGCCACCCATTGCCAATACAAACGGAACAGCAGCAAAAGTCTCTGTGTTATTGATGGTTGTCGGCTTACCGTACAGACCAAAACTTGCCGGGAAAGGTGGCTTGAAGCGTGGCTGACCTTTTTTTCCTTCGAGTGATTCGAGCAAGGCTGTTTCTTCACCACATATATACGCACCATAACCATGGAATGCATGCAATTGGAAAGAAAAATCAGAGCCTGCAATCTTGTCACCTAACATACCAGCAGCGCGCGCCTCTTCAATCGCTTCTTCAAAGCGATCATAGTCAGCAAAAATTTCGCCGTGAATGTAGTTATAGCCAACTGTGATGCCCATCGCGTACGCACCAATGGCCATACCTTCGATCAAAGCATGCGGGTTATAGCGAATGATGTCGCGATCTTTAAATGTACCTGGTTCGCCTTCGTCGGTATTACATACCAGATATTTTTGACCTGGAAACTGACGTGGCATGAAGCTCCACTTCAAGCCAGTCGGGAAGCCAGCTCCACCGCGACCACGCAGTGAAGATGCTTTCAACTCAGCTATTACCTGCTCTGGCGGAATTTTTTCCGACAAAATACGTTTCAGAGATTCGTAACCACCACGGGCTACGTAATCTTGCAGATGCCAGTTTTTGCCATCCAGACCAGCCAGAATCAAAGGCTTAATATGGCGATTATGCAGACTCGTCATTATTTACCCGCCTCTTTCAGTTCGCTTACCAGACCATCAATCTTATCGTTCGACATCAGGCTGCACATACGCTTGTTATTGACCAGCATGACCGGCGCATCACCACACGCGCCCATACATTCGCCCTCAACCAAAGTAAATTGGCCGTCCGCTGTCGTTTCTTTGTAATCGATACCCAGTTTTTGCTTTAAGTGCAGCGCAGCGCGCTCACCGCCAGACAAAGCACATGGCAGATTAGTACATACGGAAATCTTGAACTTGCCCACAGGTTTCGTGTTGTACATATTATAGAAGGTTGCCACCTCTTGAACCGCGACCGCAGGCATACCGATGTAATCTGCCAAAGTCTGCATGACCTCTGGAGATACCCAACCGGTTTCGTCCTGAGCAATAGCCAACGCCGCCATGACGGCAGATTGCCGTTGGTCAGTCGGGAACTTTGCAAGTTCGCGATCAATTTTTTTAAATGCCTGCTCTGATAACACCATAGCCAATGCCTCGAATCAACGCCAGTCAGCGTCTTTTATCTATCAATCTCACCAAACACAATATCCTGAGTACCGATGATAGTTACAGCATCAGCAATCATGTGACCCTTTGCCATCTCGTCCAGACCCTGCAAATGCGCATAACCTGGCGCACGGATCTTCAGACGATATGGTTTATTCGCGCCATCGGACATCAAATAAATACCAAATTCACCTTTCGGATGTTCAACCGCTGCATAGGCTTCGCCAGCAGGAACATGAAAACCTTCAGTGAACAATTTGAAGTGATGGATTAATGCTTCCATATTCGACTTCATATCCACGCGATGTGGTGGCGTCACTTTGTGATTTTCAGAAATCACAGGACCCGGATTGTTTCTCAGCCACTCTACGCATTGCTTGATGATACGATTTGATTGGCGCATTTCTTCAACACGCACCAAATAACGATCATAGCAATCACCATTCACGCCAACCGGAATATCAAAATCAAGCAAATCGTAAATTTCGTAAGGCTGCTTTTTACGCAAATCCCATTCAATGCCTGAACCACGCAACATTGGCCCAGTAAAGCCTTTTGCCAAAGCACGTTCAGGACTGACCACACCAATACCAACCAAACGCTGTTTCCAGATACGGTTATCAGTCAGCAGGGTTTCGTATTCATCAACATAGCCTGGGAAGCGGTTTGTGAAATCCTCAATAAAATCGAGCAGGGAACCATGGCGATTTTCATTCATTTCACGCATCACTTTGGCATTTTTTAACGCCGAAGTTGTGAACTGCGGCATTTTTTCCGGCAGATCACGGTACACACCACCTGGACGATAGTAAGCCGCATGCAAACGTGCGCCTGAGACCGCTTCATAGCAATCCATCAAATCTTCACGTTCGCGGAATGCATACAAAAACACCGCCATCGCACCAACGTCGAGAGCATGGGCGCCGATCCACATCAAGTGATTCAGAACACGTGTAATTTCATCAAACATGACGCGAATGTATTGAGCACGCATAGGAACTTCAAGCCCTAGCATTTTCTCAATCGCCATCACGTAGGCGTGCTCATTGGACATCATCGACACGTAGTCGAGCCTATCCATGTAAGGAACGGATTGCAGAAAAGTTTTTTGTTCAGCCAGCTTTTCAGTTGCACGATGCAACAACCCAATATGCGGATCCGCACGCTGAATCACTTCGCCATCCAACTCCAACACCAAACGCAAAACCCCATGCGCGGCCGGATGTTGAGGACCAAAGTTGAGGGTATAGTTCTTAATTTCGGCCATTATTTGATCCCGTAATTTTCTTCACGAATGATACGCGGCGTATTTTCACGCGGTTCTATCGTCACAGGCTGATACACAACACGCTTTTGCTCCGCGTCGTAGCGCATTTCAACGTAGCCAGACACTGGAAAATCTTTACGGAACGGGTGACCAATAAAACCATAATCAGTCAGAATTCGACGCAAATCATTGTGTCCGTCAAACAAAATACCAAACAAATCAAAAGCTTCGCGCTCGTACCAGTTGGCAGCATTCCAGATATTTACCAGAGAAGGAATCACTGGCATTTCATCATCTGCAGCAAACACACGTACGCGCAAACGGCAATTATTCTTCACAGACAGCAAATGAGAAACGGCCGCAAAACGCGCACCTTCCCAAGCACCGTCACCGTAAGCAGAATAATCCACACCGCAAAGATCGATTAGTTCTTCAAAATGGGTATCAGGATGATCGCGCAAATCACGCATCACCTGCAAATACTCTAATGGCGAAACGACCACAGTCAATTCGCCCAAAGCATTTTTTAACTCGATAATACGATCACCTAAGACGGCTTTGACCGCAATCTCAAGTTTTTCTAATTTAGTTGTCATATTTAACGGCTGCCTTAGCATTCACGCGATTAGCGAGCGATAGTATTAGTACGTTTAATCTTGTTCTGCAACTGAATCACACCATAAATCAGCGCCTCAGCTGTCGGAGGACATCCTGGCACATAAATATCCACAGGAACAATACGATCACAACCACGAACTACAGAATACGAATAATGGTAATAACCACCACCGTTTGCGCATGAGCCCATTGAAATGACCCAGCGTGGCTCAGCCATCTGATCATAAACTTTACGCAAAGCGGGTGCCATCTTGTTGCACAGCGTACCCGCAACAATCATCACATCAGACTGACGCGGAGACGGACGGAATACTACACCAAAACGATCCAGATCGTAGCGTGACGCGCCCGCATGCATCATCTCAACTGCACAGCAAGCCAAACCAAACGTCATCGGCCACATCGAACCCGTGCGTGTCCAGTTGATCAACTTATCGGCTGTTGTCGTAACAAAGCCTTCGTTTAATACACCTTCAATAGCCATAATCCATCACTCCCAATCCAGAGCGCCTTTTTTCCAGATGTACCAAAAACCTACGCCAAATTCCAACACGAAACCCAACATGATCAAAAAGCCAGTCCAACCCAGGTCGTGCGAAGCAACAGCCCACGGAAAGAAAAATGCCGTTTCAAGATCAAAGAGAATAAACAGAATTGCGATCAGATAATAGCGCACATCAAATTTCATGCGAGCATCTTCAAATGCTTCAAAACCGCACTCATACGCAGATGTTTTTTGAGAGTCTGGCTTATAGGGAGCAAGAACACGCCCTAAAACTTGAGGCACCACACCAACACCAATGCCAACCAGAATAAAGAGAAGAACTGGGAAATAATTTTCGAGGTTCACGTTAGGCTACCTGTAATTGAACGCCACATTGAAGCAAATCACTGTTTGACACAAATTCAAAAAAATGACCACTTCCTCGACAAAATCAGAAAAGAAAATCTGACCTATTGCTTTGGTGCCGACGACGAGACTCGAACTCGTACAGCTTTCGCCACTACCCCCTCAAGATAGCGTGTCTACCAATTTCACCACGTCGGCCTAAGCCCAGCATTCTACTATGATTGACCTCATTGTTCAACGCACAATTGCGGAAATTCAAGTTTTTTTGCTGGGTTTTTCGGAAATTATTTTGGAATCTGATTTACTTGAGCCGCAGAAGCAGAAACTGCTGGCGCGGAAGCACTTGCAGATGACACAGTTTTCATCACAGATACATTATCCATTACACCAGTCGACGCCTTACGATTACCAGCAATCACGCCCAACGATAATGTTGCAATAAAAAATAAGGCCGCAGCCACACCAGTCGAGCGAGACAAGAAATTCGATGAGCCCGTTGCACCAAACAAACTACCCGAAGCACCAGAACCAAAAGAGGCCCCCATGTCAGCACCTTTACCGTGCTGCAACAGCACCAGACCAATAATCGCCAATGCGGACAACACCTGAACCACAACTACCAAAGTAAAAAAAGTTTGCATTCAAAACACCTAAAAAAGATTAATCCACATCACTACATTAATTTATCAGCAAGCAGAAATGATCGCCAAAAAATCCATCGCCTTCAAGGCAGCTCCACCAATCAAGCCGCCGTCAATATCAGCCATTGCCAACAATTCTTTTGCATTTTCCGGCTTCATACTTCCACCATATAAAATCTGCACTGCATTTGCGGCTTCAGCATTCTTTACAGCCAATTGAGAACGCAAGAATGCGTGTACATCTTGCGCCATTTGCGGCGTTGCTGTTTTTCCAGTACCAATGGCCCACACGGGCTCATAGGCCAGGACAATATTTATCAATTGATCAGCACTCAATACATCCAGTACTGCCTGCAACTGCTCAGCAACCACAATATTGGTCGCACCATTTTCACGCTGCTCCAATGTTTCACCAACACAAACAACAGGAATCAGATTCTGCGCCAAAGCCTGTAAAACTTTCTGCGCCACAAGCTCACTACTCTCAGCATGGTACGCGCGACGCTCAGAGTGACCAACAATCACGTACTTACATAAACAATCAGCCAACATGCCAGCCGACACCTCACCAGTAAAAGCGCCATGAGTATGCGCAGAAACGTCCTGCCCACCCCATGCAACACGCGAATCACCCAAAACTTCAGCACACTGAGTCAGGTAAGGCGCAGGAGCACAAATCAGTACATCAACAGCGTCATTTGCTGGCAAACCAGCAATTATTCCGGTTAGCAAGGTATGATTAGCAGAAAAACTGCCATTCATCTTCCAATTGCCAGCTATAAGAGTTCGCCGCATAGTCATAGTAAGTCACAAATTAAATAACCGTCTATTGTATCTTGCGGACATGTGCACGGTCAAACCAGCTAGACCTCCAAACACAGGGAATACCACAATATATTTGCAACAACGGAACGCATTTTAAAATTACAAAATTTGCAGCACTATCTTGCCAATGTGATCACCCTGCTCCATCGTTGCGTGCGCGACAGATGCTTGCTCCATCGGAAAAACCTGATAAATTACAGGCGCTATTTTCTTTGTCTCAAGCAAAGGCCACACCTTCACACGCAATTGAGCAGCAATCGCCGACTTAAATTGCACAGATCTCGGACGTAAAGTTGACCCGGTAATCGTCAACCGTCGACGCAAGACTTGAGCCAAATCTATTTCCGATTTACTACCACCAAGTAGAGCAATGATCGCAATCCTACCATCATCAGCGAGACAATCAATCTCGCGCGGAATATAACTACCAGCAACCATATCCAGAATCACATCCACACCCTTGCCATCCGTCAATGATTTGACTACATCTGGAAATTGTTCAGTTTTATAGTTGATTCCGCGCTCCGCACCCAATCTCTCTGTAGCACGACACTTTTGTTCCGATCCCGCCGTGGCAAACACACGATGACCCAAGGCGCGGGCAATCTGGATCGCCGTCACACCAATACCAGAAGTACCACCCTGCACCAACAGCGACTCCCCCTCAGTCAGACGCGCGCGGTCAAAGACATTACTCCATACTGTGAAGTAGGTTTCTGGCAACGAGGCCGCTTCGATCATAGAAAGCCCAACAGGGATAGGAAGGCACTGTGCAATAGGCGCCACACAGTATTCAGCGTAGCCACCACCCTGCACTAAGGCACAAATGTGATCACCAAGCTTAAATTCGCATCCCACAAGGTCACCACCAACGATTTCACCTGCCACTTCCAGGCCAGGAAGGTCCGAGGCACCGGGCGGCACAGGATAAAACCCCATACGCTGCAACACATCGGGGCGATTAATACCAGCAGCGTGTACGCGTATCAATACTTCACCAGCACCAGCTTGCGGCTCAGGCCTTTCCGTCAACTGCAATACGTCGGGGCCACCAAATTTACTGATTTCGATTGCGCGCATAGCTACTCCAGCAAAATTTAAACAGCCATTGTATGCCATAAAAAAAACGCCCGTGTTTTGCACGGACGTTTTTAACTTAAATCATCAAACACTCAAAAATTCATCACGAATTTTTGAGATGGAGTCGATTATTGCTGCTGTTGTTGCTGTGGCTGAGCTTCGCCTTCAGCAACTGCGGCTTTCATAGACAACTTAAAGCGACCACGATCATCAGTTTCCAGCACTTTTACACGTACTTGCTGACCTTCTTTGAGGTAGTCAGCAACCGCATTAACGCGCTCGTTGGCGATTTGGCTGATGTGCAGCAAGCCATCTTTGCCTGGCATGATTTGAACGATTGCACCGAAGTCCAACAATTTCAAAACCGTACCTTCATAGACTTTGCCCACTTCAACTTCTGCAGTCAACTCTTCAATGCGACGTTTAGCCTCCTGACCAGCAGCGGCATCAACAGAAGCGATAGTGACTACACCTTCATCGCTGATATCAATTTGCGTGCCAGTTTCTTCCGTCAAGGCACGAATCACTGCACCACCCTTACCGATGACATCACGGATTTTTTCAGGATTGATCTTGATTGTGATCAGGCGTGGTGCAAAGTCAGACAATTCAGTTTTACCCACTGGCACTGCTTCTTGCATTTTACCCAGAATATGCACGCGCCCCTCTTTAGCCTGAGCCAAAGCAACTTGCATAATTTCTTTAGTAATACCCTGGATTTTGATATCCATTTGCAATGCAGTAATACCTTCGGCAGTACCAGCAACTTTAAAGTCCATGTCACCGAGGTGATCTTCATCACCCAGAATATCGGTCAACACAGCAAACTTATTGCCATCTTTGATCAAGCCCATCGCTATACCGGCAACATGCGCCTTCATTGGCACGCCAGCGTCCATCAACGCCAGGCAGCCACCGCAAACCGACGCCATGGAAGAAGAACCATTGGATTCAGTAATTTCAGAAACCAGACGTACTGAGTAACTGAAATCTTCCGGATCTGGCAATGCTGCTTGCAATGCACGCTTAGCCAAACGGCCATGACCAATCTCACGACGCTTAGGCGTGCCTACGCGACCTGTTTCGCCAGTTGCAAACGGAGGCATGTTGTAATGCAACATGAAACGGTCTGAGTATTCGCCCATCAAAGCGTCAATTTTCTGCTCGTCACGCGCAGTACCCAGAGTAGCGATCACCAACGCTTGAGTTTCGCCGCGTGTGAACAATGCTGTACCGTGCGTACGTGGCAATACGCCAGTGCGGATAGTGATTGGACGCACGGTGCGTGTGTCACGGCCATCAATACGTGGCTCACCTTCGAGGATTTGGGAGCGAACAATTTTCGCTTCCAGATCAAACAGGATGTTACCAACTTCAGAAGAATCCGGTGCAGCAACACCGGCTGCTGCCGCTTGCTCAGCCAATGCAGCAGAAACGCTGGAAGTTGCAGCCTTTAATTGTTCTGTACGAGCCTGCTTTTCTTTAGTCTGATACGCCGCACGCAGCAATGGCTCTGCAACTGCTGTAACTGCAGCAATCAAAGGCTCATTCTTAGGTGCTGGTGCCCATTCAACTTCAGGTTTTCCGCCATCACGCACCAGATCATGAATTGCATCAATCACAGCCTTCATTTGCTCGTGACCATACACAACCGCGCCCAACATCACTTCTTCAGACAATTGTTGCGCTTCAGATTCCACCATCAATACGGCAGTTTCAGTACCAGCAACAACCAAATCCAATTTAGAAGATTTCAATTGTGTCGCTGTTGGGTTCAATACATATTGACCGTCGATATAACCAACGCGCGCCGCGCCGACTGGACCACTAAATGGAATGCCAGCAACAGAGATAGCAGCAGATGCGCCAATCATGGCAGCAATATCAGGGTCGATTTCTGGATTCACAGATAAAACATGAACGATTACCTGCACTTCGTTCAGGTAACCTTCTGGGAACAATGGACGAATTGGGCGATCGATCAGACGGGAAGTCAGTGTTTCTTTTTCAGATGGACGACCTTCACGCTTAAAGAAACCGCCAGGAATACGGCCGGCAGCGTAAGTTTTTTCCATGTAATCCACGGTCAAAGGAAAGAAATCCTGACCTGGTTTTGCATCTTTTTTAGCAACAACAGTTGCCAACACAACGGTATCTTCAATAGATACGATAACGGCGCCAGAAGCCTGACGAGCGATTTCACCTGTTTCCAGAGTGACTTGATGCTGACCGTATTGGAAGGTTTTAGTTACTTTATTAAACACAATGTGTCCTTTCTATTATGCCGACAGATTTTCAGGGGCTGTCGTTCACCTCACCGCGAGCAATCCCTAAAGATTGCTTTTTTGCTTATTTTCAACACATACTTTGAAAATTCGCCAAAACTTTTTACTTATATGGCACTTAATTATACGGCACTTATTTGACGCTCATTATGCACGCCAAATAAGCAAAAAGCCTGCGACAGTCAACTGACGCAGGCTTTTTACTATAAATTGTTTGCCAGATACAGCAAGAATTACTTACGCAAGCCGAGTTTTTCGATCAGTGAGCGATAGCGATTCAGGTCTTTACCTTTCAGGTAAGACAACAGGCTTTTACGACGGTTAACCATCATGATCAAACCGCGACGGGAATGGTGATCTTTACCGTGGGCTTTGAAGTGACCGTTCAAGTCATTGATACGTGCTGTCAACAAAGCAACTTGCACTTCTGGAGATCCGGTGTCGTTTTGACCACGGGCGTTGTCCGCTACGATAGCGGCTTTTGCACTTTTTTCGATAGACATAATTTTCCTTTACATGCGATAACAAGAGTCGTAGCAACAAAAAACGTACTACAAAACCGTCGTTATCGTGAAATAAACACCCGTCAACATAACGGGACCCGCGACTATAACACGAAATCGCAACGGAAATCAAATCTGCGGATTAAGCTTCTCAGATTTGGACTCCAGTTTGTTCAGGGCTGACAAGTAAGCCTTGGCAGATGCCACCACGATATCCGGATCAGCGCCAACGCCATTAACGATGCGTCCCGACTTCGACAAACGCATAGTCACCTCGCCCTGCGACTGAGTACCAGTAGTAATTGCGTTGACCGAAAACAGCAATAATTCAGCGCCACTGGCAACCTTAGATTCAATCGCGTTGACGATTGCATCGACTGGGCCATTACCTATGCCTTCACAACTGATTTCTTTACCCTGATTGGAGAACACTACTTTTGCCGCTGGCATTTCGCCGGTTTCTGAATGCTGCGCCAAAGACACGAAATGATAAGCCTCATTGTCATTAGCCTGCTCCTCATCCGAGACCAAGGCAAGAATATCTTCATCAAAAATTTCAGACTTGCGATCAGCCAATTCTTTAAAGCGAGCAAAGGCGCCGTTAACATCAGCTTCGGATTCCAAAGTAATACCTAATTCATCGAGACGCTGCTTGAATGCATTGCGTCCGGAAAGCTTACCAAGAACGATTTTGTTGGCGCTCCAACCCACATCTTCGGCACGCATAATTTCATAGGTATCTCGCGCTTTCAAGATGCCATCCTGATGAATTCCGGATGCATGGGCAAACGCATTCGCACCGACCACGGCTTTATTTGGTTGCACAGCAAAACCAGTGATTTGCGAAACCAATTTGGACGCTGGCACAATCTGCGTCGCATCAATACCCAATTCCAGATTGAAGTAATCTTTACGGGTACGCACCGCCATGACGATTTCTTCCAAGGCTGTATTACCAGCTCGCTCACCGAGGCCATTGATCGTACATTCGATCTGACGTGCGCCGCCAATCATCACGCCAGCCAGGGAATTCGCGACCGCCATACCGAGGTCATTATGGCAATGCACTGACCAGATAGCTTTATCGGAATTTGGAATCCGTTCCCGCAAATTTTTGAGCATCGTTCCATACAACTCTGGCACCCCATAGCCGACGGTATCAGCAAAGTTAATCGTGGTCGCACCTTCTTTAATCACCGCCTCAATCACACGGCATAAGAAATCCATTTCTGAGCGACTACCATCCTCCGGACTAAATTCGACGTCATCAGTGAAATTTCTCGCGTATCTGACCGCCTGAATCGCTTGTTCCAAAACCTGATCTGGGGACATCCGTAACTTCTTTTCCATATGCAATGGTGAAGTCGCAATAAATGTATGAATACGCTTACGTTGTGCTGCTTGCAAGGCCTCAGCAGCGCGTGCGATATCGCGGTCATTTGCACGCGACAAAGAACAAATAATGGAATCCTTAATCGTCGCAGAAATCGCTTTGATAGATTCAAAATCTCCCGGAGAAGCTGCCGCAAAACCTGCTTCAATAACGTCTACTTTCAGGCGTTCCAACTGCTTTGCAATGCGAATTTTTTCATCCTTGGTCATTGATGCACCAGGGGATTGTTCGCCGTCGCGTAATGTTGTATCGAATATGATGAGTTTGTCAGCCATGATGTTCTCCTTTAGATTTTACCAATATAGAAATGAAATTGAGTTTTTGAATATTCTCCGGCCCACCCTTGCAAGACACACATGGGTAAAGAGGGACTACTCGAATTGGGGGAATGGGGGATTTAGCGCGTTACCGCACTAGTAGACTTGCAGATAGCAATAGCAAACCAACGAGACCGTTAGTTGTGATTACTGGGAGTGATTTAACTTGAAAGTTCATGCCTTAGACTATAAGCGCGATCTAAAAAAAGTGCAAGAATTTATAGCACATGAATCCCAATTAAATTAGGTCTGAAATTAAAAAAGCCACAGCGTGTTTTGAATGCCGTGGCTTAACATCAAAAAAACAAAATTTTATTTCTAAAAATCACTATCCATCGTTTTCTTCATGGCTTTCGTGACTGGTCTGAATGATGCTAATCGGGCGGCCATTTCTCCAGCGCCAAAGTAATACTGCATAACCAGACAAGCCATACAGAACAAACAATCCAAATAAAACCTTAGGTGGGTCACTGACCACGACCACATAAACCAACAAAATAATCAGCGGCGCGATAAACGGAAAGCTACGCTTCAAATTCAAATCTTTGAAACTATAGAAAGGTACATTGGTCACCATTGTCAAACCCGCAAACAAAGTGATACCCCAGGCGTACCAATGCAGATTGACCGGCAAAATTTCTAAATCATCCATCAACAGCACAAAGCTGGCAATCAATGCAGCTGCAGCAGGACTAGGTAATCCCTGAAAATAACGCTTATCAACCACTGCAATATTGGTATTAAAACGGGCTAAACGCAGGGCGGCACCAGCACAATACACAAATGCTCCTATCCAGCCCAATTTACCCATGCCACGTAAAGTCCACTCATAAGCCACCAATGCAGGTGCTGCGCCAAATGAAATCATGTCGGATAAGCTATCGTATTGCGCACCGAATTCACTTTGCGTGTTGGTCATCCGTGCTACCCGACCATCTAAACTATCCAACACCATGGCAGCAAAAATCGCAATGGCTGCTTTCAGAAAATTTTGATCCATCGCCATCACAATGGCATAAAAGCCGCAAAACAAGGCGGCGGTAGTAAAAGCATTTGGCAGCAAGTAAACGCCACGAGCACGTTGTTTCGCTGTCACCGGTAAACTATTACCGTCAGCATCCACTTTTTGCTGTGATTTGCGAACGCCTTTTGGAAAAAGCTTAAAACTACCTTTGGGTCTGCGTGATTTAAAAGATGGCATGCGATTCTAATTCGATTCTGATTCGATAAAAATAGCCCGAACAGGTCGGGCAGAAACTTGCAATTGATCTTTCAAGTATAACCCTCTTTGGCAGTCTGGAAAACCGCCTTGATTGTCAGGCAACTTATCAGGCAACTTATCATGCAATTTATTTCAACTTAAGTTTGCCTGTAATATGAATCGACAAGGATGTATAACCAGGCTCAAAACTGGGTGCATCAACCGGTCCTGCTGCGCGCGCAGATCTCAACATCATAGGTTCAGCAGCCATCGCCATTGGGCGCATATTGCTTCCGGCATTATCAAAATCCAGGGATTCAATCACGACATCCTCCGGATTTTTGCCCATAGTGTGGGTGATCATAGTCAACTTTTGAGAAAAATCTTTGTAACCAGCAGCAATCCGCTCTGATTCCAATTTAGCAATCGTCGCATCTGACAACCCAAAATTAACCCCATTGAGTGCAAGAATTGACTGCGCAGCTGCGGCAGTCGACGGCAATTGTTTTAAATTTTGCGTTTTAACTTCGAGATACTGTCCAGTACGCCAACCGACTAACTGCTGCTTAGGTGCTTGCCCCGCCACGGTTTTGGTGGCGTCGTTATATATTGGGTAGCTGTAATAGCCACGCGTATGCAATTCAGCCTGAGGATCTTCTTTTTTGATCAACTCGGTACCGGCTTTCATCTTTTGATTCACGCGCGATGCAGCTACGGCCTTATCTTTGTCTTGTTCTTCAATAAAAAAAGTCACGACAGCCTGATCATTGTCTGCTTTGATTTCTGCATTTCCCGCCAGGGTAATCACGGTGCCGGAGATACTTTGCGCAAAAACTGGCAACGAAAACAGCATGGCGGATGTTAATCCAATCATTTTTTTCATGTTAGTTCCTTCTCACTTAGTTATCGGTAAATTTGATCAATTAAAGCTATTTTGATTGATCATAAAAATAAGACCGCGTTTAACTCCTGAAGTTGCACAAAGTAGGACTGAACTTTGTTTTGAATCAAATTCTTCCTTTGTTTTTGACATTTTTAACAAATAAAAAATCGCCCTGAACAACCGGGCGACTTTGATTTTTTCAATCAGTAGAGCTGACTACATTAGTTTTTCGATTGATCAACTAATTTGTTTTTAGCAATCCAAGGCATCATCGCACGCAATTTTGCGCCAACTTCTTCGATCTGATGCTCAGACGTCAAACGACGACGGGAAATCAAGGTTGGCGCGCCAGCTTTGTTTTCCAAGATGAAGCTCTTCGCATACTCACCAGTCTGAATATCCTTCAGGCATTGGCGCATCGCGTCTTTTGTAGCGGAAGTCACAACCTTAGGACCTGTTACGTATTCGCCGTACTCTGCGTTGTTAGAAATCGAATAGTTCATGTTGGCGATACCACCCTCATAAATCAGATCAACAATCAATTTCAATTCATGTAAGCATTCGAAGTAAGCCATTTCTGGTGCGTAACCTGCTTCAACCAGCGTTTCAAAACCAGCTTTGATCAACTCAACCGCACCACCGCACAATACAGCTTGCTCACCAAACAAATCTGTTTCAGTTTCTTCACGGAAGTTGGTTTCAATAATACCGGCACGACCACCACCATTCGCCATTGCGTAAGACAAAGCGATATCACGTGCAGAACCAGATTTATCTTGATAAACAGCGATAAGGTGAGGAACGCCGCCACCTTGAGAGTAAGTACCACGTACTGTGTGACCAGGCGCTTTTGGCGCAACCATAATCACGTCCAGATCTGCACGTGGAACAACTTGGCCATAATGCACGTTAAAGCCGTGCGCAAATGCCAGAACTGCACCCTGCTTCGCGTATGGAGCAACGTTTTCAGCATAAACCTGAGCGATATTTTCATCCGGCAGCAAAATCATGATGACGTCAGCTGCTTTAACTGCGTCATTAACTTCTGCCACTTTCAGGCCAGCACCCTCAGCTTTACTCCAGGAAGCGCCACCTTTACGCAAGGCAACGGTCACGTTACAACCAGAGTCATTCAAATTTTGCGCATGGGCGTGACCCTGAGAGCCGTAGCCAATGATCGCAACATTTTTACCTTTGATCAAAGAGAGATCACAATCTTTATCGTAGAAAACTTTCATTTTGTATCCTATTTAATTTGAATAATTTGAATAATTTGAATAATTAATTTAAATAATTTCGTTACTTGTAGCGAATCGAAATTCGACTATTACACCTTAAGGATGCGCTCACCGCGTCCGATTCCCGAACCACCCGTTCTGACTGTTTCCAGAATCGCGGCGCGATCAATGGAGTCGATAAAGGCGTCCAGCTTTCCTTTATTTCCAGTCAGTTCTATCGTGTAGGTTTTTTCAGTCACATCAATGATGCGGCCACGAAAAATATCCGCTGTGCGTTTCATTTCTTCGCGCTCTTTTCCAACAGCACGCACTTTAATGAGCATCAATTCACGTTCTATATGCGCACCTTCAGTCAGATCAACCACTTTCACCACTTCGATTAGACGATTTAGATGTTTGGTGATTTGTTCAATCACGTCATCTGAACCCGTCGTTACGATCGTCATACGCGACAGCGTTGCATCTTCGGTCGGCGCAACAGTCAGGGTTTCAATGTTGTAGCCACGTGCAGAAAACAAACCAACCACACGCGACAAAGCACCCGCTTCGTTCTCAAGGAGAATAGAAATAATATGTCTCATTACAGATCCTCCGAACCAAGCAGCATCTCAGTCAAACCCTTACCTGCCTTCACCATAGGCCAGACATTTTCTGTTTGATCAGTAATGAAATTCATAAATACCAAACGGTCCTTCATGCCAAACGCTTCACGAATTGCGCCATCAACGTCGGCTGGGTTTTCTATCTTCATACCGACGTGCCCATAGGCTTCAACCAGTTTAGTAAAGTCCGGCAACGAATCCATATAGGACTCAGAGTAGCGCGAACCATAATCAATCTGCTGCCACTGCCTGACCATACCCAGGAAACGATTATTGAGCAAAATAATTTTTGGCGTCAGATGATATTGCTTGCACGTCGCCAATTCCTGGATACACATCTGGATAGACGCTTCCCCAGTAATACAGGCAACCGTCGCATCAGGATTAGCCATTTGCACACCCATCGCATATGGCAAGCCTACGCCCATGGTTCCCAAGCCACCAGAATTAATCCAGCGACGCGGTTTATCAAAGCCATAGTATTGCGCAGCCCACATCTGATGCTGTCCGACATCGGAAGTAACAAACGCATCGCCTTTAGTGACTTCCCAAACTTTTTGCACGACCGATTGCGGCTTAATCACTTCATTGGAGGTAGGATAGTTAAGGCAATCACGACCACGCCACTCTTCAATCTGCTTCCACCATGTTGCCAGTGCTTTCGGATCCGGACGTGTTTCCACTGCGCTCAATTGCGACAGCATTTCGATCAACACATCTTTGACATTGCCAACAATTGGAATATCAACTTTAACGCGTTTAGAAATGGAAGACGGATCGATATCAATATGAATGATCTTGCGTGGATGCGAAGCAAAATGTTTCGGGTTACCGATCACCCTATCGTCAAATCGCGCCCCAATTGCGATCAACACGTCGCAGTGTTGCATCGCCATGTTTGCTTCATAGGTGCCGTGCATACCCGGCATGCCGACAAATTTTTTGTCACTGGCGCGGTACGCCCCCAAGCCCATCAGCGTATTTGTGCATGGGAAGCCCAGCTCATCCACCAGCTTGTTCAGTTCTGGTGCGGCATGCGCAAGGATCACACCGCCGCCGGTGTAAATCATCGGGCGTTCGGCTTGTAATAACAGTTGCACAGCTTTGCGAATCTGACCTGCATGCCCTTTATCGACTGGCTTGTAAGAGCGCATTTCCACTTCTTTGGGGTAGTGGTAAGTCGTTTTGTGCATAGAGATATCTTTGGGAATATCCACCAGCACTGGACCAGGACGACCAGTCGTCGCAATAAAAAACGCCTTTTTGACCGTCTCTGCCAGATCGCGCACATCTTTCACCAGGAAATTGTGCTTGACGCAAGGACGGGTAATACCCACGGTATCACATTCCTGGAAAGCATCCTGACCGATAACGGCACTAGGAACCTGACCAGAAATCACCACCATAGGAATCGAATCCATATAAGCAGTTGCCAGACCGGTTACTGCATTGGTCACACCAGGACCGGAGGTAACTAAGGCAACGCCGACTTTATTGGATGATCGGGAATAAGCGTCAGCCGCATGAATCGCTGCCTGTTCGTGGCGCACGAGAATATGCTGAAACTTATTTTGATTGAAAATTGCATCGTAGATGTAGAGTACTGCGCCGCCCGGATATCCGAAAACGTGCTCAACACCCTCTTCGGCCAGACACTTAACCAGTATCTCTGCGCCTGTAAATTCTGAACTCATTATTGTGTCCTTTCAAGGTCCATAGGAAATTGATCGGATGCTCTTTCCTGGCGAAATCGACATACAAGTCCGGTAAGCTGAAATCCCTTTTTGTGCAGTCACACTCCCCTTTACAGCTCCGTTGGAGATGGTTCCAGGCAATGCTTAAGGCACTCGCTCAATCAGTGGTAAGGCTATGTAACGACAGACTTCTCACGCTTGTGGCATGGGTCAGAACAAACAGCTTCATTTAAAGCGCACCTGCTGGCGATAACATTGTGGGTTATTCCGAACAGATATTTGGTGCTCCGAGATTTTGGAGCGGACTCATACGGTAATGCGTTGCAGCATTTTGGTCAAGTGCAATTCGCTAATTAATTAGCTTTTTAAGATTGAAATATATTCATCTGTGCACAAAATAAGGACACAATGCGCTATTTTTGCTAGCATATGCGCAATTTTAAATACCTGTGCGTGATTTTAAAGAAACTGTCGTTTTGAATGTCGTTTTGAAAATCGCTGAGTAACTATATGAATATTGCCAACAATGGCTACTGAAAAAGAATTATCAAATTTCCTCGAAAGCGTAGAAAGACGTGCCTTCAAGCATGCTCTCTACACGGTAAGGAACGAAGAATCTGCTCTGGACATTGTTCAGGAAGCAATGATCAAAATTTCTGAAAAATATGGAGACAAGCCCGCTAACGAGCTGCCCATGTTATTTCAGCGTATATTGCAAAATACCATTCTTGATTTCTTTCGGCGTGAAAAAGTACGCAACACATGGGTAAGTTTATTTTCTAGCATCACTCCAAATAATAATGATGGCGATGATAATTTTGATTTGCTGGAAAGTTATGCCGCAGAAGAAGGTAGTGAAGCAGCAGAATCCACCGCAGACAAGCTAGAACGCGAACAAGTTCTGAATATTATTGATGATGAAATAAAAAAGCTTCCAGCACGTCAACGGGAAGCATTCCTCATGCGTTATTGGGAAGACATGGATGTGGCAGAAACCGCCGAAGCGATGGGTTGCTCAGAAGGCAGCGTCAAAACGCATTGCTCCCGTGCAACTCACGCATTGGCCGCATCCCTAAAGGCTAAAGGAATACAGCTATGAACTACTCAAAAGAATCTCAAGATCTCGACTTTGCTTACAAAGTCCGGCGCGCGCTGAACGAATCAGCCGAGAGCTTGCCTACGCCCACGCTAGACAGGTTAGCGCAAGCACGTAAAGCAGCGCTCGCGCGTAAGAAGCCAGATAGCGGCGCCAAAGTGCATGTATTTAGCGGAGTGCTTGCTGGCACGAATGGTTTTTCCTTCCCAGGTCCTTCAACTTGGCTAGGTAAACTCGGAATCATTATTCCATTGCTGGCATTGATTGCCGGGCTAGCGGGCATTTACGAAAATGAAAAGCAACAACGCATCAACGAATTAGCTGATATTGACACAGCGGTATTAGTTGATGAATTGCCACCTGCAGCTTATGTGGATACCGGATTTACTGCTTATTTAAACAAAGCGGAGGAATAAGCGTGCAGTTTTGCAACTTACGTCAGTTAGTCACTTTCACAATAAGCTTTATCGCGCTGCCGTTAGCTTTCGCTAACGGTGCGATTCCGTCTTTATCTTCCGCTCCAGCCTCAACTCCTGCAGCATCGGTCAAGCCCTTAGTTCCTCGATCAACAGCACATCAAGCTAAGCCACACTGGTCGGAATTAAGCGCTGCGCAACAGCAAGCCTTAGCCCCTTTGTCCGCCGAATGGCCGGAAATGCCAGAGACACGTAAGAAAAAATGGCTGGAAATTGCAAATCGCTACGCAACGATGAAGCCAGATGAACAACAACGTCTGCAAGAAAGAATGCGCGACTGGGTAAAATTAACACCAGAACAACGTGCCGCGGCACGTGAAAATTATGCCCACGTGACACAAATCAAGTCAGAAAACAAATCCGTACAATGGGAACAGTATCAGCAACTCAGCGCGGAAGAGAAAAAACGTCTGGCTGATGAACATGAAAAGAAAAAGCGTCTGACCAATTTGTCATCAGAAGCCATTAGAAGCCCACAGATCATCGCACCGATTAAAGTCGGACCGACTCCTGTGAAGACAAACAAAGTGCCAGCGCCAACATTCATCAAACCGACAGCACAGGTAGCGCCAGCAGCTGCTTCCGCCGTATCTACAACGAATGCTACCCCAGCAAGTGCTACACCTGCTGTCGCAGAAACACCAGCAAGTACGGCAGCAAACTCTCAAGCCTCATCGAAATAATTCTGTGACTATCGAATTACAAGCACCCCTACTACGCCGCCGGTTAATCTGCATGGTCTATGAGGCCATGTTGTTATTTGGCATCGTTTTTGTTTTTGGTTTTATATTTGATGTGACAACGCAAAGTAAAAGCGCGTTGATGCTTCGGCATGGGCGCCAAGCGTGGTTGTTTCTTGTCATCGGAGCGTATTTTGTATTTTGCTGGAGTCGCAGCGGACAAACGCTGGCAATGCAAACCTGGCGGATTCGCGTTACTGACCTCGATGGCGGCAAACTCCCTCTGGTAAAAGCAATTGTTCGTTATTTTTTAGCATGGATGTGGTTCATACCAGCAATGGCACTGGACTACCAGTTCGGGCTCAAAGAATGGCCGATGGTGCTTGTTATCAGCCTCGGCATCACGGGCTGGGCACTCACTTCGAGACTCGATAAAAACGGTCAGTTTTTGCATGACAAACTAGCAAAAACATGCATGATTCAGGTGCCGGAAACGGCACAAAGCAGCGTAGAATCATAGACAAGTTTTGAGCTTGGCTGGATCAATGTTATTCTTATGAAATAATATAGGACTAACGTAAATTATTCCAACCAGGCAGATTCACAAAACGAGTGCTTATGGTACGACGTTACGTCGATAGGCCAAGAGCGCCGGTGGAGCAATTTTGCGTTCGTCCATCATCTATCGAGATTGAATGACATGCAACACAAAGCCCCTCGCCGCACCCGGGAACGCATCCTCGAACTATCCCTTCGTTTATTTAATGAATTCGGGGAACCGAATATCACGACCACCGTCATTGCTGAGGAAATGAATATTTCCCCGGGCAATCTTTATTATCACTTCAGAAATAAAGATGACATTGTTAATTCCATTTTCACGCAATTCGAAGCTGAAATTAACAAAAAACTCGCTTTCCCGCACGGTCGTAAAGCCAATATTCAGGATATCTGGACTTATCTGCATCTGACCTTTGAATTGGTCTGGCGCTATCGTTTTTTCTACCGCGATCTGAACGACCTGTTGTCACGTAACCGCAAACTAGAACTCAATTTCAAGCAAATACTTTCCCACAAAATCAAAGTGGCAAATGAACTTTGCAATGGCTTGCGTGCCGATGGCGAGTTTGAAGGCTCAGATATGGACATTGATGCGCTGTCGACCAATATGGTGGTGGTTGCCACGTATTGGCTGTCTTATGAATATGTGCGCAACCCTCGCAAATACACAGAATTACAAACAATGTCTGAATCTCTGGCTCGCGGCTGCTATCAAGTCATCTCGCTGATTAGTCCCTACTTGCGCGGAGAAACTAAGCAAGTATTCGAGAAGCTGTCGCAAGATTATTTGCGAAAAATGAGCCCAGCATGAAATCAGTATGCGTTTATTGCGGAGCATCACCAGGAATAACGCCTGAATATACGTCAGCAGCTCGTCAATTAGCTGCCACCCTGGTCAAGCATGAGCTCCGCCTTGTGTATGGGGGCGGCAATGTCGGTCTGATGGGCATTATTGCCGATGAAGTTTTAAAACTCGGCGGTCAGGTCACTGGCGTCATCCCCAAAGCGTTAATGGACAAAGAAGTAGGACACATTGGTCTGACTGAATTACATATCGTCAATAACATGCATGAACGCAAAGCATTGATGGCACAATTATCTGATGCGTTTATTGCGATGCCAGGCGGTATCGGCACACTCGAAGAACTATTTGAAGTTATGACCTGGGCGCAATTAGGTTTTCATGAAAAACCAATCGGCCTGCTGAACGTCAATGGTTTTTATGATGGATTACTTCAGTTTTTACAACATACGGGCGAACAAGGCTTTTTACGCGCAAACCATCTTGAGATCCTGATCCACGACAATCAAACAGAATCACTTTTACAGAAATTGCAGACCTATAAGGTAGTACCAACGACAAAATGGGTACAAAGCAGCGATCTGTAAATTGGCGCACTGCCTCTCCAGAAACTCAATTTTATAGAAGTTTGATTCAACTACTTGCTTGCGATCAGTGCGCAAATGCGGTTTTTGCTGAAATTAAGAGTAAAATGCGGCTTCATCCGTTCTTTTATATGTTTATTTCAAAACTATGAAATTCTCTAAGCAATTCTCTTTGTACGAATCCGAAGCGACTCACTTCATCCAAAGTTTAAAAAGCGCCAATCCTAAACTCGAGCAAAGCCAGCGTGATGGCCGCGCCCTGTTATGGGATAAAGCACCAGTGGATCTGAGCGTACAAAAAGATACTCTGGATTCCATCGTACCGCAGCAACCCTACGTTTACCAAAACAAAGGATAAGCCCGTCTTTACGGCTAGCTTGTGACTACTACTGCACTCCCCCCTATTGATCTGCCACTGGTCGGTGCTACTGATAGCACACCAGATGTGGTGGATGGTTTGGCTTTTGCCAAGCTCTATGGTGAGCCGCTATTTAAGTTACCAAATGACTTATATATTCCACCAGATGCCCTCGAAGTTTTTCTGGAAGCATTTGAAGGGCCGTTGGACTTATTGTTGTATCTGATACGCAAACAAAATTTCAATATCCTGGATATTCCGATGGCGCAAGTAACTTTGCAATATCTGAAATATGTTGATCAGATCCGCAATCACAATCTGGAACTTGCGGCCGAATACTTATTGATGGCGGCCATGCTGATAGAAATTAAATCACGCATGCTGTTGCCATCGACCAAAAGCGCAGCGGGCGAAGAAGCTGAGGATCCACGCGCAGAGCTGGTCAGACGTTTGTTGGAATACGAACAAATGAAGCTAGCCGCGTATGATTTGAATGCTGTGCCGCAATTAGGGCGCGACTTTCTTCACGCACAGGTGTTTGTCGAACAGAACACGGTACTGCACTGGCCACAAGTGGAGTTGGCCGATATACAAGCTGCATGGGCAGATATTTTGAAACGTGCAACCTTAGTTGCACATCACAAAATCAGTCGAGAAGAACTGTCAGTGCGCGAACATATGTCTGGTATTTTGCGTAAGTTGCAGTCGGCGAAATTTGTCGAGTTTTCCGATCTGTTTGATCCGTCGCGTGGCGCACCAGTCTTAGTAGTGAACTTTGTCGCCCTGTTAGAGCTTGCAAAAGAGACGCTGATCGAAATTACGCAGGCTGAGGCATTTGCACCGATCTATGTACGGCTCGCCTACTCACCAGCTTGAACACAAGGTGTGTCCTGATAATGCGACCTAGCGAAACGGGCACACTGAATTACAACTGAAAACAACTGAATTCAATTAATTTCTCACCATGAAAATCATTTCATCCATCGAAGAATTGCGCGATCATCTGAGCGGACAATTGCGTACCGCATTTGTACCTACCATGGGCAATTTACATGAAGGCCATTTGTCGCTGATGCGTCTGGCAAAAAAACATGGCGATCCTATCGTTGCCTCGATTTTTGTAAATCGCCTGCAATTTGGCCCAAATGAAGACTTCGATAAATATCCGCGCACTTTTCAGGCTGACGTAGAAAAGTTGGAAAAAGAAGGTGTCTATATTTTATTTGCGCCCACTGAAAAAGATTTATATCCTGAACCACAAGAATTCCGTGTGCGCCCACCGGATGATCTGGGCAACATCCTGGAAGGTGAGTTCCGCCCTGGATTTTTTACTGGTGTGACCACCGTGGTACTGAAGCTCTTCTCCTGCGTACAACCACGTGTTGCCGTGTTCGGTAAAAAAGATTATCAACAATTGATGATCGTCCGTAACATGAGCAAGCAATTTGCCTTGCCAACCGAAATTATTGCGGCTGATACGTATCGCGCTGACGACGGCCTGGCTTTGTCGTCCCGCAATATGTACTTATCTGAAGCGGAACGTGCAGAAGCACCGGCTTTGTATGCGGCATTAAATGAAGTCGCGAATGAAGTGCGTAGCGGTCATCTGGATATGTTTGAACTCGAACGCAACGCTATGGCAAAACTTGCCGGACGCCATTGGAAACCAGACTACATTTCTATCCGCAAACGCGCTGACCTACAACCACCATCAGCAGGCGACCTTGCACAAGGTGCGCCTCTGGTCGTGTTAGCAGCAGCCAAACTGGGCAACACCCGCCTGATCGATAATCTGGAAATTTGAATCTCATGTTGCACCACCTCGGCAGCTTTTTCTTATTGTCATTGACCGTTGCAACATCATTTGCAGCAGTCAGTGTCAAAGACGATGCCATGCACACGGTTACCCTGACGCAGCCGGCGCAACGCATCGTTAGCCTGGCACCCCACGCCACCGAATTACTGTTTGAAGCTGGCGCTGCAAAAAGCGTCGTTGCCGTCAGCGATTACAGCAACTTCCCCGAAGCAGCAAAAAACTTGCCATCCGTCGGCAATGTCTTTGCGATGGATACCGAACGCCTACTCGCGATTAAGCCGGATTTAGTCGTTATCTGGGGCACAGGTAATGGCAAAGTTCTAGCCAGTAAACTGCGCAGCAATCACATCACCGTTTTCGAAAGTGAACCGCGCAATTATGAAATGGTGGCAACGTCGATAGAAAGATTATCGATATTGGCGGGCACTGAAACTGTAGGCAAAGCCGCCGCTGCTAAATTCAGACAGCGCTTAGAGGATTTGCGAAAAACCTATCGCCAGCCTGATTCGTCGACGCCGGTAACTGTATTTTATGAGGTGTGGAATAAGCCATTAATGACCCTCAATGACGAACACATGATCTCGGCTGCGATTCGCTTATGTGGCGGTAGAAACGTTTTCGGCAGACTGAAAGAGTTAAGCCCAACGATTACGACAGAAGCCCTGTTATCAAGTAATCCAGATGCAATTATTACTGGTGGTGAAAACGCCGATGCACTCAATGAATGGCGCTCATTTAAGACGCTGACAGCGGTCAAAAAAAATCATTTGTATGCCGTTAAGGGGGATTTGCTCAACCGCGCTGGTCCGCGCATTCTGGATGGCACAGAAGTACTGTGCAAACAAATCGCCCTTGCCAGAGAAAAATAATTTTTCGGCATTGCTGTTCGGATAATTTCACTCCAGACATTTCCAACACTTCGGGTGGTATTGAGCATACTTTCAGATTTACGGCGATAATACCTTCTCTGGCCGCATTTGCGGCCTCCTTTATTTAGGATGCAGCACATGCGTAAAGGCATATTATTAGCCGGCTCTGCCTACACGATCTGGGGTTTGTTCCCACTCTACTTCAAAGCCTTGCACTCGGTTCCTTCATTAGAAATTTTATTAAACCGTATGCTGTGGTCGCTGTTATTTTTAGCCATTGTACTTACCTGGCGCAAGCAATGGGGTTGGCTGGCGATGGTGCGCCGTCAGCCTAAACTGATTGCCAGCTTCGCTCTCAGCGCCGTTTTATTATCAAGTAATTGGTTTATCTATATCTGGGCGGTAAATGATGGCAAGGTCATTGATTCCAGTCTTGGTTACTTCATGACACCGCTGGTTAATATTCTGATTGGCTCGGTACTACTCAAAGAAAGACTGCGCTCTGGTCAATGGTTGGCGATTTCTTTTGCGGCCTTGGGCGTGGCATGGATGACCTTCCAGACCGGGCATTTACCATGGATAGGCCTCGCGCTAGCGGCGACTTTTGGTACGTATGGCTTATTAAGAAAAACTGCAGCATTAGGCGCGTTGGAAGGTTTGTCTTTGGAAACCGCAATCTTCTTCCCGTTTGCCTTTGGCTACCTGACATGGCTCACCATGCATGGACAAAATGCACTGGTATCAGCTGGAACTGATGTCAAAATCTTGCTCGCATTAAGTGGCCCTATCACTGCCATTCCTTTATTGATGTTTGCCGCTGGTGCGCGCCGCATACCGATGACGACACTGGGCTTGCTTCAGTACATTGCACCATTTGTGCAGTTATTGCTTGGTGTATGGATATTCAATGAAAATCTCGATACCCATCGACTAATTGGTTTCATTGCCATCTGGATTGCATTATTCATCTATTCAGCCGAAGGTCTGTGGATGAATTTCAAACCCGCCAGACAAGCGGCTTAGTGAACATTAAAATCAGGGAGTATAGACGTTTTTATACGTTTACCTCCTTGATAACAAACGACCTAAAAATATACTCCCCCAGGGTATCAGCAAACCTAAAAAAGCAACAAATCAGACATAGGGTAGTTAACGGTCACCATCATCAAAAGTCTTAATGCTGATTTCATGTTAAAGTAACGCCTTCGCTAGGGGTCCTGGAATACATTTCCGGGTGAGAGAGTCCCTTGAACCTGATCTGGATAATGCCAGCGAAGGGAAGCGCAAAGTTCACGTCGTTTTCTCCTGTCTATGCTTTGTTTGCTCCTTTGCTGTGCTGCCACCCTGCGCACCACAAGTATAACGAGCACATAATGACACAAGTAACTTCACACCCTACCCGCCGCCAGGCAACCACGCTGGTATTTCGCCCGACACTGATCACCATCGCCATTGCACAACTCGTCTGCATGCAAGGCGCTTACGCTGCGGCAGAGCCAGAGAACAACGCAACAGCAAACTCTGCATCAGTGCAAGAAGTTGTGGTCTCTGGCAACAAGACCTTCGCTAAAGCAGACCACACCAAGGCAGCAGGCTTTATTGATGAAAAATTGCTTGATACGCCATTTTCCGTCAATACCTGGACCGCGCAACAACTGCAAGACTTGCAAATCCGTTTGACCACGGATGTCATGAAGTACGATGCCAGCGTCAATGATGCTTACAATGCAGTAGGTTATGCTGAGCAGTTCTCTATCCGTGGCTTTGCACTCGATAACGAATACAGCTATCGTAAAGATGGCTTTGCGATTCCTGCAGATGGCTCGATTCCATTGGAAAGCAAAGAAACCGTTGAAGTATTAAAAGGTATTTCCGGCTTCCAGTCTGGTTTTGCAACACCCGGCGGCGTCATCAATTATGTGACTAAACGCCCGACAAATAACGACCTGCGCAGCGTTACTACCAGCATCTCTGAACGCGGCACCTTATACGGCACATTCGATTTGGGTGGAATGTCTTCAGGCAAGCAATTTGGCTACCGTATCAATGCCGCCGAAGAAAGAATGCGCTCTTACATCATCGGCGCAAACGGCAACCGCCAGTTTATTTCTGGCGCATTTGACTGGCATTTATCACCGCAGTCATTACTACAATTCGACTTTGACTACCAACACCGCGCGCAAATCTCTGCACCAGGTTTTCAATTAACAAATGGCACCGATTTACCACGTGGAATTCGTGCCGACATGATGCTCAACAATCAGCCGTGGTCTAAACCCGTTGATACGACAGATAGCAATATCGGCGTACGTTACGAATACAAACTGGACAATGCCTGGACTGCCAGCGTTGCCATCAACAAGCATGAGTTCAAACGTAATGATTACACGGCATTTCCACTCGGATGTGGTTCAGCTAACCTCGCCAGCGGCTATTGTGCGAACGGTGATTACGATATTTACGATTACCAAAGCGTAGGCGAAGCAAAATCGTCCTGGGGGACTCAGGCACTGCTGAATGGAAAATTCACTACCGGTAATTTCCAACATCAATTTGCGACCGGTTTAAGCAGCTCGCAACGCAAAGATTTCTTCGGCGCATATGTGTATGATTTCGTTGGTACCAGCAATGTTTTCAATCCTGTCGTCGTTGGTCAATCCAGCAACACCACCGGCCCAGTGTTACTGCAAAGAACCGATAAAGAATGGTCTGCCTTCTTACAAGACGCCATCAGCCTCAATGATGCATGGACAGTACATGCGGGTATCCGTCACCTGAATATTGAGCGAACACAACTTGGTCTGAGTGGTTACCAACACAATTATTGGGTATCAAATGCGGCACTGGTATACAAACCTACGCAGAACACATCCTTGTACGCCTCGTTTGCACAAGGTCTGGAACATGGAACGATTGCACCATTTGGGACAAACAACCAGAATCAATTACTTGATCCTGCCAAATCGAAGCAAATTGAAATGGGCTTCAAGTCCGACGTAACACGCGATTTGAGTGTAAGTGCTGCCGTTTTCCGGATTCAAAAGCCACTACAATACATTGATAGCAATAATAACTATGTTCAAAACGGTACTGCACAACATACCGGACTGGAGCTGTCGGCTTTAGGGAAAATCACATCACAACTGACACTCAGCGCCAGCTTAACTGAGCTTAACGCCACTCAGCAAGACACTGGCAATGCCACACTAGAAGGCAAGCGTGTATTGGATGTACCAAAACTGAAGGCGACGATCTATGCGGACTATACTGTCACCGAAGTCAAAGGTTTAAATCTGAACGCGAGTTGGCAGTATTCAGGGAACAAAGCATATACACCGGATAACAGCGTCATTATTCCTGGTTACCAGGTTTATAACCTCGGTGCCCGTTACGTGACACGTATAGGCAATACAACGACGACCTTACGCTTTAACGTCGACAATGTGCTCAACAAGTTCTACTGGCGGGATGCAACGCAATCACTGGGTGGCTATTTATTCCCGGGCTCACCACGCATCTATAAACTATCAGCGCAATTTGATTTTTAATGTAAGGTTGGAATTGGCGGATAGCAGCCGCCGATGCCAGCGTATCAAATAGACCAAAAAAAAGGAATTCAAATTATTGAATTCCTTTTTCATTTTAAAACCTGCGTTTAGACATTCGTCCTGACTAAAAAATCTACACCAACCTCACGCCAGCATTCGATTTCTTTTTGCAACCAATACGCGACCGTAGGATGTAAAGTGACCCAATCACGGCGCATCTCAAGCTCTACGCTACGTTTCATTTTGAGTCTGATGTCTTCATAATCAATCTCAGCGCGCGAATGCATCAGCATGACGGATAAACGCAAGGATAAGACAGCTTTGGCAAAATCAGGGTCAACCAAGGCTTCGCTAATCTTACGCAGATTCCCTTTCTGACTCAGAATCAATTTACTCATGATGCGTTGTTCGCTCGTGGTGAAGCCCGCCATATCGGCATTTTCTATCATGTAGGAACCATGCTTATGGTAGCCGGTATGAGAAATCACCATCCCTACTTCATGTAAGCGAGCACTCCACAATAACAAACGCAAATAATTATCAGACGAGGGTTTAAGTTGTTGATACAAAGATTTCACCATATCAACGACCCGATTGGCACGCGACATGTCGGTGTTAAACACATTGGCGACTTTCTGCACTGACACTTCGCGCCGGTCTCGTTTGGTGGCGCGCAGATACAAGTCCCACATCACGCCCATACGCAAGCCTGCTTCAATCGGGATCAATACTTCAATATTGAACTCCGTCATCAAACCGATCAATATCGCCAGACCACCGACGACCATGGCAACGCGTTCGGGTTTAATGCCACTCAATTCCAAATCACTGAGCTTGCCACATTGAATGCAGTATTGTTTCAAGGCATTCAAACTCAACATCGTGATTTTGCCGTCACCCAGACCACCTTTGATGATGGCATCGGCGATCGCACGCATGGTGCCCGACGAGCCATAGGCCTTGCGCCAATGCTGGGGTTGGTAGGGTGGCGCGGCATCTTCAAACATAGAACGCGCCGACAAAATAGCAGCTTCAAATGCTGCTTCTGTTAAACGGCCATCAGGAAAAAAATTGGCACTGGTTTTTACTGTACCAATGCTGAAGGATTCAACCTGGACGATTTCATGCCCGCGACCAAGTATCACCTCGGTTGAGCCACCACCAATATCCATAACGAGGCGGCGCTCGCCAGGAATAGCGACGGCATTCGACACCCCCATGTAAATCAGGCGGCCTTCTTCCTCACCCGAAATAACTTCAATAGAATGGCCAATTGCGGCTTCTGCTTGCGGTAAAAGAATAGCGGCGTTTTTTGCTATACGTATAGTGTTGGTTGCAACTACCCGTAAATTTTCAACTGGATAAGCATTGAGGATCTCGCGAAAACGGCTAAGGCAGTCAATTGCACTTTGCATGGCCTCCGCAGTCAGATTACCGCTTTCATCGAGGCCTGCCGCCAATCTGATAGGTTCACGCGCACTCTTGACGACGCGAATGGCGTCGCCTTCATGACGTGCAATATGCATACGAAAACTATTTGAACCTAGGTCAACGGCGGCCAGCATATTTGCTTTCCTTTTTAATGTTCTTTAGTAATACCAGTCATTATTCCTACCTTACATAAAAATGATACTAATCATTTTTTATGACATCGCAATGACGATCAAATTTTACGATAGCTTAGAATCCATGCTACGTTGTCAACGCACATCATTGAGGAACAAAGAAACGTTCACGCAAGTTATCAAGTCCAGTGGTATTGAGTATTTCCGCTAACCTGTCACCGGGGCGTTTTGCTGGTGTCCCTTTATATTCGGCGACGATTAATTCATTCTTCATCGAGTGTTCCCAACCGACAAGTTCTGTGACTCTGACCTGGTAACCATGTGCTTCTAATTGCAAGCAACGCAGTACATTAGTAATCTGACTACCGAATTCACGAGTATGAATCGGATGACGCCACATTTCTGACAGCGGGTTGCTACGTACAGCATCACCTTTACTCTTACGCAATTCAGCAGCCACTTCCGCCTGACAACACGGCACCAGCACCATAAACTTTGCTTTCTTTTTTAATGCAAATTGAATTGCATCGTCCGTCGCCGTATCACAAGCATGCAATGCTGTGACGATATCTATCTGCTCAGGCAATTTGTCAGAATGTGTGGAATCTGCCACCGATAAATTCAAGAAAGACATCCCGGGAAAATTAAGGCGCTGTGCGAGTTCGGTGGATTTCTGCACCAACTCGTCGCGTGTTTCTATGCCATAGATATGTGCCTGGCTTTGTGCTTGTCCAGATTTAAAAAATAAATCGTACAGAATAAAGCCGAGATAAGATTTACCAGCACCGTGATCAACGAGGCTGATATTGGCATGAGATTCCTGCAACTTTAATAGCAAGGGTTCAATGAACTGATACAGATGATAGACCTGTTTGAGCTTGCGACGGCTGTCCTGATTCAATTTGCCATCGCGCGTAAGGATATGCAGTTCCTTCAGCAGCTCCAACGACTGTCCGGGACGTATCTCATGTTTTTCCTGTACCGGCTGCACCGCAGGCGTTTGCTTTTTTGTGGAATTTTTTTTCATTGTGCGGTGCCTGGTAATTTAGTAATGCTTTAGTTCAAAATAAGTTGCAAAATAAGTTGCAAAAATAGTAGTGAAAAATAAAACCAGAAACAAAAAAGGACACAGGCTGACACCTGCGTCCTTAAATTCGAGAGGCTCAACTGGCACGCCCAGCTCTTGCAAAAAATGTGAGATTTTCGTCTTCATCACACTTCTTTGCCACCCTGTTCAAAACCGAATTTCATAGCTAAATTTCATACCCAAATTATCCGGATTTTGGCACCCAACGTCAACCGTGAACCAAGATATCCATCTATGTTAGCCAAACTCAATTTGAAAGCCCTATCGCTTCATTTGATTTAACAAATTGCTTTTCAACTTCCGGCGTTTGCGCCCTCAACGTAATCCAGAATGTAGTTCCGACTCCGGGTGTACTATCAAAACCAATGCTGCCGCCCATTTTTTCAATCAGGTTTTTACTGATGTACAGACCCAGACC
Organism: Cognatundibacterium jejuense; assembly: GCF_014284255.1. Classification (GTDB taxonomy): domain Bacteria; phylum Pseudomonadota; class Gammaproteobacteria; order Burkholderiales; family Burkholderiaceae_D; genus Undibacterium; species Undibacterium jejuense. The sequence goes on along the minus strand of NZ_JACOFV010000005.1, from coordinate 154,927 downwards.
ACTTCCGCCATTCATTCTGGTATTGGAATTATTTTCCTGTGCAAATTGTCCGAAGATTTTCCTTTTAAACTGCTCAGAAATGCCAGGCCCCGTATCGCTGACGCTAATCTTATATTCGGCGCCCTGCTGCTCAAGCTTTACAGAAACGACAGGTGGATCACCAGAAAATTTGACCGCGTTAGAAATCAAATTGGTCAACACTTGCATCAATCTACCGGCATCGACCTCCACGACAGCGGCTCTTATCTCGCTCTGAAAATCGAGTTCAATAAAAAACTCTCGTGCATACGCAGCATTATTTTCTATCACTTGGAATATCAATGGAACCAGATCATGCTTTTGCATATCCATATGCATCGCACCAGACGCCAGCTTATTGATATCTAAAATATCGTTCACCAGACCAATCAGGCGTACTGAGTTTCGATGAGCAACCACCACCAGCTTCTTAGACTTTTCATCCAGACTTCCTAAGACTTCGCTCGCCAATAAACCTAGCGAGCCACGAATTGAAGTTAAAGGTGTGCGCAGCTCATGGCTAACCATGGAGATAAATTCAGATTTGATCCTATCCATCAAACGCTGCGCGGTCACATCCTGCAATGTCGCAATCATTCTTGCATGCTGATCGGGACTGTATTCTATCTGCCCAAGAATTCGCACAAAAATCACCTTATTTTGCCCGGTCATCATTTCGAGTTCAATATCGAACGAGTCACCGCCGTCCAACATTTGACTCATTTTTGACTGAAGTATCGTTTGGGCAGTCGGCGTAAAAAAATTCAATAAGGCGTCATAATCAGGTTGGTATCCAGCAGGCATACCGAAGATAGTGCAACTTTGCTCCGACCATCTGACTTCTTGTGTCGTAAAATCCAGTTCCAAGGCACCAACCCCGGCGATACGAGCAGAAGATTTCAATAAAGCATCATTGCGACGAAGTTCAATTTCTATATTTTTTCGTCGATCAAGTTCCGCTTCCCATGAGCCTTTGAATGCCTGCAAATCTGCAGTCATTGTGTTGATCGAGTTTGCCAATTCACTGAGTTCATCATTTCCAGCAACTAAAAGGCGATGTTCGAGACGACCAGCAGCAATAAAGTTGGTACCATCATGTAAGTGATGAAGTCGGTTCTTCAACGAAACAGCCGTTACTCTAAGCGCAGAAATTGTCAACGCAACCAGAATAAAAATGCCAACGGCAATACTTAACATCAACTGAAGATAAGCTGCATCGACCCTTTTCTCGCTCTCTATTTGTAGCGCATCAATCACATCGGTAGTGGCCACGTCTTTCAACAACATCTGGCTAATGAGACGAATATCAAATTGCCTGTCTGCATCAAGCCAAGAGGATGAAGCCGTGGACTTAGACTGATTTAGTACAAAAATTCGTTGAAAAATAATTTCACTAGAATTCAAATTGTCGATCAATTCACGAAACTTATCCCGGTCATCTTCAATCAAATTTTCAGACTGAATTTGATTTACCAAGTTAATTACGTCCGCCTGTCTTTTTGACCAGATTTTTTTGGTGGCGCTTTGCTTAAATAAGAAATATTGATCGCGCTGAAATGCTTTATCTGAAACAGCCGCATGCAAGTTCCACAGCATGTGGTTATATGTCTTTACCTCGTTATATTTAGCCACTGACCATGCAAGTAAAACCAATGCACAAGCAAGCCCGGCGAACAAGCCTATCGAAACCAATCGCAAACGAACCAGTATTCTCATCGTCTATTGCCTAAATTTGATCGCCTCGGGTTTTACCGTGCGCAAAGCATCGAAATAAATGTGCGACAAAAAATCCGGTTCCTGAATCGCTTCCGCAAATTGATTCTGTAAAGCCCATCTCGCCTCATCATCTAAGGTAATCAACAAGGTCGGTGCCAAGGATATTTTAAATTTAAATTCGGGCCAGACTTTTTGCACCGTTTTAAGAGGTACCTGCGTTCTTCTGGTCATAATTTCTTGTGATTCAAGCAGATGAGTAAGACTAAACTTTTCCGCTCTCAATAAACCCCGCAATAATGCCTCGAGTACTTCTGGATGACGTTTTGTGTAGTCCGGTTGACAGACCAGATTAAAAGATTCTGTATACAGTTCTTTATCCAGAAATACGATACCGTTAAATCCCAAAGCATCTGCAATCAGCGCTAATTTGTAATTCCAGATTGAAATTGCATCAACAACGTCATCCATGATCGCAGCCTGCAACTCATTGGGCTTTAAATAGACTGAATGAATATCACTCATCTCCAGTCCATGCGCGCTCAGCATGGCACTTAAGAAAAATTCCGCTGTCGATCCCTTAGGAAATCCAACACGCTTACCTTTCAGATCTTCAGGTCGTTGAATTCCCGCATCCTGGCGGGCGAGGATGCCATTGTTGGTATTCGTAGTGACTACATTGGCAAAAATCGAGATCTCTCCCCCCTTAACAACATGGTACATAATTGGCGTCTCAGCCACGGATGCAATATCATCATCACCCTTCAACATGGACGCCATGGCCGCTCTCCCAAGCTCGAATACTGTCCCGTGAACATCCAAACCTTCATCACGGAAAAATCCTTTTTCAATCGCAATGTGTATCAATGCAGATTGAGGCTGGCTTGTATAAGCAAAATTAACTTTCTGAAGTTGAGGTGCTACAGATCGCGGCTTATCGCAAGCAGATAAAAAAAAGACGCAGACAAAGAAAAGTACGACAGTACGCATACGCCTCCTTTCATTAAACAAATGACAAATGCAGCATTGTATATAACGAAAACTTTGAATAGATTTTCAAGCGAAATTTCGCAACTTAAAGCGTCAATGAAACTTGAAATAGAGGATCTGGACGATGCAAAACGGGAACGACTTAGTTTTCACTGATCGGATGGCGATCAGTCTCTACTTATTACTATTATGATGAACCTGCTTTTAAGTGCGCCCAATTACTGACGTTGATGCGTAAGCCACGGCTAGCATTAACAATACTAAATATACAAAGAAATACAAGCTAAAACTGCATCATTAAATCTCACGAGCGCTTTATGACAAGTTGAATAGAAATCTCGTACCCAGGCACATCTGATGCTTTTCGACGAAGAAGCTGGCTATATCAAAGAAGGTACGTGAAAAGTAAGCACAAAAGCAAAAAGCCAACCCATGCGGGTTGGCTTTTCACATTTTGTTTTGGTAGGCCGTGCGGGATTCGAACCTGCGACCAACGGATTAAAAGTCCGCTGCTCTACCAGCTGAGCTAACGACCCAAAACCTGCTAAAAATCTAAAAACTTAGGCGCAACTTAAGTTTATTTTATATTCGTGGTAGGCCGTGCGGGATTCGAACCTGCGACCAACGGATTAAAAGTCCGCTGCTCTACCAGCTGAGCTAACGACCCGAAAGACCGAAATTATATGGCGTTTCAGCCCCTCTGTCAATCCCTGCTTCAGGATTAAATCCTTATGCCTGCTACTTGAGCGAGGATAGGCGGTTCTTAGCCGCTTGTGCAGCCTCGGTACCAGGATATTGGCTGATCAAGGTTTCCAAGGTTTTTTTGCTTGCGACTTTTTCTTTCAGCTCGGTATAGCAACCTGCAATATTGAGCATTGCATCTGGTGCTTTAGGATGATCAGGATAAGTCTTTACCAATTGCTGCATTGCTGAGATCGTGCTCTTGCAGTCACGTTGCGCGTAATACGAATTGCCCAGCCAATATTGAGCAGAACCCATATATGCCGACTGCGGATATGCAGTCATAAAGCTACTAAATGCTGGTGCGGCATTTTTATAATCACCATCTTTGAACAAAGCCATCGCATTATCAAATGCACGTTGCTCATTGACTTCAACGACCGCATCTTTACCGTCTACAGTCATACGCTTAGGCTCAAGTTTGCGCATGCGGTTATCGAGATCGACATAAAAATCTTGCTGACGGCGCTGGGTATTAGCGATATCGTTCGCTAATACTTCGATCTGTCCGCGTAATTTGGCTATTTCAGAGCGCAATTGCTCATTCTCGTTCGCCAGATCTAAAGCAGTGCTCTTATCGACCTTAGCGTCATTGGTTTTATCTACACGGACATTGACAGCATCTAATTTAGCACGTAAATCGAGAATTGCTTTGCGCGCCTCGTCATCATCAAACAGACCTGCAGAAGCGATACCAGGTGCTAACGCTGAGAGCATCGCTGCAACGAGAATCGAGGTACGGAAAGAAGTAAGTTTCATAGCAATCGATATAAAAAAGAACTGACGCAAAATGTGGGTGATTGACTTATTGTACCTAACAGAACCAGGCAAGCAGTAACCTCACTGCGTGCTAAGTAAGAATCTCAATAATACGATTTTCATCAGCCCAAAATAGAAAGCGCCGGCTACTGCAAAGTGACCGGCGTTAAACTTTATAAGATTTCTGCAATACTGCTATGCATAAAAATTATTGGTAGACGATATCAGAACGACGGTTTTCAGCCCAAGACGCTTCGTCATGACCAGTCGCTTTTGGTTTTTCTTTACCCAAAGAGACGGCTTCGATTTGAGACTCAGGCACACCCAACAAGCTCATGGATTTACGTACAGCTTCTGCACGTTTTTGACCCAATGCCAGATTGTATTCACTGCCACCGCGTTCATCGGTGTTACCTTGAATCAGAATCTTACGTTGCTTGTTTGTTGTCAAATATTTGGAGTGATTTTCAACCACAGATTTGTACTCATCCTTGACAACGTAGCTGTCAAAATCAAAATACACACTGCGTTTAGCCAATACACCTTGTGGATCATTCAATGGATCAACAGAGCCAGTCTGTACTGTCTTAACTGCATTAGGATCAGCAGCTGGGGGAGTTGTTGTTTGCACTGATTTTTCTTCCACTTTAGCTTTGTCTTCGAGCGGTACTTTAGACGCGCAAGCAGTCATCAGCACAACGCTGGAAATCATCAAAGCCAGAGTTTTTGTTTGGGAATTGAAGCGCATATTCTCTCCTGATAAAAGTTAATGAAAATTATTTCATGAAAGGACCCCAAGTGGGCTCCCGAATATCTCCGGCTTGCACCGTCAATCTTTGTTTTACTTTGCCATCGATAGAAACTACTGCTAACGCACCGCGTCGGCCAGATTCGGTTGCATACATAATATAGCGACCATTTGGCGAAAAGCTAGGCGACTCGTCTTTACTGGTATCTGACAAGCGTTGTTCCTGACCGCTGGCCAGATCCAATGCATACAATTGGAACTTCCCCTCACGTCGAGAAATATATGCCAGCGTATTTCCATCTGGAGAAATGCGCGGCGTTATGTTGTAGCTACCGTTAAAAGTGACGCGCTTAGCTTCACCGCCATTGGCACTCATACGATAAATCTGCGGGCCACCGCTACGATCACTTAAGAAATAAATTGATTGACCATCGGCAGAAAACTGCGGTTCAGTATCAATGCTGCTACTGCTGGTAAGCTTTTTCAAATCTGAGCCATCCGCACCAACAGAATAAATTTGCGTCAGTCCGTCGCGCGATAAGGCAATCGCCAGACGGCTACCATCAGGCGACCAGGCTGGCGCGGAGTTACTGCCTTTATAGTTGGCCACAACCCTACGTTCACCAGTCACCAGATTTTGCACCCAGACTACTGGTTTTTTGGCTTCAAAAGAGACATAAGCGACTTTGGTTCCATCTGCCGACCAGGCAGGTGAAATGATCGGCTCATTCGAACGCAATGCGACCTTAACGCCATCGCCATCTGCATCAGCAACTTCCAGGCGATATTCTGATCCCGACTTGGTCACATAGGCAATGCGGGTTGAAAACGCACCACGAACACCAGTCAATTTTTCGTAAATATCGTCAGCAATTTTATGAGCAGTTATACGCGTATTAGTCGGTGGTGTAGCCACCGCAAATCCGGATAAAGTGGACGACTTAATCGTATCGAGCAATTTGTAGCGCACATCGAAACGGCCGTCGGCGAGGGTTTGAACGCTCCCAACCACTAAAGCTTCTGCACCACGCTGTTTCCATTCATCGAAATTAACTGGCGTCGTTTCGGTCATCACCGCGCCAGTATCGATAATTTTAAAATAGCCACTACGCGACAAATCGTCTTTAATGATGCTACTGATTTGCTGTGGTGTCATTGACTCATTGCCAAAGGCTGCGATGGCGACCGGTATTTGCATAGAGCCGACGCCAGAAACCTCAACGCGCAATTGAGCGTAAGCTGGTACGGTACCCATTAAATTCACGCCCGCCGCTAACACAGCAGTAATTGCGATTTTTTTCATCATAGACATCATTGCAAATTACTCTTCTTTCATTTTGTAGTGCAAAACTAAGCTCGTCGCCGCAGCTCCCGAGCTATCTCTAGGAAATGGTTGCGCTTTTTCTATACCTTTAGCCACCGCATCGTCAAAACCTGGAATTCCAGAAGATTTCAATTTGCGTACCGGTCCACGTAAATAACCATCCGGCAACAAGTCAATTTGGTAATCAACTGCCGGATTGCCAACAACAGCATCCGACACATTGTAATTCGTATTTGACCGAATTTTTGCAGCAATTTTTGCAACATAACTCGGATCGCCACGGTTATTGCCAGTTGAGCGGGCTGCCGTACCATTTCCACCGCTACCAGTTGCGCCAGCCTGAGCGGACAGGCGTTGCATGTTTTCCTGAAACAACTTATCGCTGGCCGCTTTTTCTTTCGCCTGCTGTGCTTTTTGCTCAGCAAGCTTCTGTTTATCGAGCTTGTCTTGCTTTTGCTTTTCCAGTTCTTTATCTGCCAGACGTTGCTTCTCAGCCTCTTTTTCTTTCTTGGCTTGTAACTCTTGATCTTTACGCTTTTGTTCAGCTTGCTGTTGTGCTATCTCTTGCTTGCGCTCGTCTTCTTTTTGTTTTTCAAGTAACTTGCGTTTTTTATCCTGCTCTATCGCAATTTCAGGATCTTCCTTAGGTGCTTCTTCTTTGGCGACTGGCGGTGGTGGTGCAATTGTTGGCTGCGGGACAGGCTCCGGCTCGACTGGCACCGCCAACGGCGCCGCCTCACGCATGGTCATATCCCACACCTCAGCCTCAACGGCGGTTGGCGTAGTGTTCTGCCACTTAATACCTACCCATAAAAAGCCAAGCAATAATAAATGCACAAAAATAGCCAGCGCGATGGCACGCCCCTCGCCCGACTGGTATTGCTGAAAATTTGGCCGACCTGGAATAGAAACTTGATTCATAAGTGAGTTGGATTCGCCAAAGTTGACTTGGTTCCGAAAAATGTGAAATTTTAAATGGCGACGCCTGAATTATAAGCTTGCTATATAAGAAATGATTAACTTGCAGCTCTGAAACCGAAAAAATTGCAGCAAAGCTTCTCAATAGCAATGCCAAATGTTGCATTTAAGTAATTTTATTGATTGGATTTACCTATTTCATTGCAGTCATATCGAGTGCCAAAATACCTATGCCGAAGCGAGATGAAATCAACGCAACAATAATAAAAACGTTATCCGTGTAGAATTTGCATACGCACGTTTTTTTCTTTGCTTTCATTCAGGACATAAAAGATATCTATGGACAACGCGACGAGCACTGCAGCTACGCTAAAACAATTAAAAATTGACCGCGGCAATAGTAGTCCCGGCAAAAAGAAAAAAATTGGCCTTTGGCTCACTCTTGCGGGCGTCATTGTTGCCACAGCAGGCATCATATTAAAGCCTGGCAAAACCGAGGTTCAGGTAACGTCAGTCATTACCACCTACCCTTCCCAGCAATACGCGCAACTGACTGCCTCAGGATACGTCGTTGCACAAACCCGCGCAGCAGTGGCAAGTAAGGCCACTGGGCGCCTGGTGCAGTTAAATGTTCGCGAAGGTAGTCAAGTCAAAAAAGGCGACCTGTTGGCACAACTGGATGCCAGTGACATCGTCGCTGCCAAAATGCAGGCGCAGGCCAGTATCAGACAGGCTGAAGCTGGTGTGGCACAGGCGAATGTTGAGTTACTCAATGCTGAAGTGGAACTTAAACGCAGCTTGGGTTTGCAAAGCCAGGGCTTCATTTCTGCTCAAGCGATTGATACTGCGAAAAATCGTGTCGCCGTAGCAAAAGCCGCTTATCAATCCGCCCAAATGGGCGTCGGCGTCGCTCAGTCTGTTTTAAAAGTACAACAAGTCAACCAGGACTACACAGAAATCCGCGCCCCATTTGATGGTGTGGTATTGGTCAAAAATGCCAATGTCGGCGACATCATCACACCATTTTCTAATGCTGCTGGCAGTCAGGGCGCGGTGGTAACGATGGCGGATATGAGCACCCTGGAAGTGGAAGCGGACGTATCCGAAAGCAATCTTGCCAAAGCCCAGATAGGGCAACCAGTTGAAATTACGCTGGATGCCCTGCCCGACAATCGCTTTCGCGGTAGCATCGTCAGCATCGTCCCGACCGTTGACCGCGCTAAAGCGACCGTCATGACAAAGATTCGGTTTGAAAAACTCGACCCACGCATCCTGCCTGAGATGAGTGCAAAAGTGACCATCCTGTCCAAAGCGATCACCGATACCGATCAAAAACCAATACTGGCCTTAAATCCCAAAGCCATTATTGAACGAGATGGTATTAAGCAAGTATTCCGCATTAATGACGACAAATTAGAGCTTTTACCGATTTCAACTGGTCGCAAAATCGGCGACAACCTCGAAGTGACTGGCAATATTAAATCCGGTGACAAGTTAGTACTCTCGCCCTCTGAAAAATTAAAAGCAGGCGCACAAGTGGTGATCGGTAAATGAGCGCATCTGAACAAGCTTTAGCGGACAAAGTATTGATCCGCATTACCGACCTGAATAAATCTTATGAGCGAGGCGGCCAACATATTCCAGTGTTGGAAGGTGTAAATCTGGAAGTACAAAGCGGTGAATTTATTGCACTCATGGGGCCAAGTGGATCAGGCAAAAGTACGCTACTCAATCTGATTGCAGGAATCGACAAACCGACCTCGGGCCGCATAGAAATCGCTGGTGTGAATATCGCGAATTTGAGCGAAGGTGAATTGGCTGACTGGCGTGCAGCGAACGTTGGTTTCATTTTTCAATTTTATAACCTGATGCCAGTACTCACTGCATTTGAAAATGTGGAATTGCCATTATTACTGACACACTTATCGCGCAACCAACGCAAAAAGCATGTGGAGGCTGCGTTAGCGATGGTCAGCTTAACTGACAGGATGGATCACTATCCCAACGAACTATCCGGTGGACAGCAGCAACGGGTAGCAATTGCCCGTGCCTTGGTGACAGACCCAACGCTGATCGTCGCTGATGAACCAACGGGCGATCTCGATCGCGTGACTGCTGGCGAGGTATTAGATTTGCTGGACGAACTACACAGTGAACTCGGAAAAACCATTGTCATGGTGACACATGATCCCAAAGCGGCGTCGCGTGCCAAACGTCTGGTACATCTGGAAAAAGGCGTGCTGGTGCCAGATGATGCAATAAATACCGCTGTACTACCCGTTTCACACTAAACCATGTTCATTTTTAGACTACTCCTCAAAAATGCTTTTCGACACCGCTTGCGGACCATTTTAACGATGGTCGGTTTGGTGGTGGCGATCTGCGCTTTTGGTTTATTGCGCACGATTGTAGACGCCTGGTATGCCGGTGTTGAAGGTACCTCCAGCGTGCGTCTGGTCACACGCAACGCTACGTCCCTGACCTTCCCGCTTCCTTTAAATTATGCTGAGCGTCTCAAAACTGTTGAGGGCGTGACGGGTGTTAGTTGGTCGAATTGGTTTGGTGGCGTGTATATCACGGAACGCAATTTCTTTCCGCAATTTGCGGTCGAGGCAGCCAGCTATCTGGCGCTATATCCAGAATACGTTTTGAAAGATGATGAAAAAAAGGCGTTTTTGTTAGATCGTCAGGGAGCGATTGTTGGTCGCAAACTCGCCAATCAATATGGCTGGAAAATTGGTGATCAGATTCCTATCCGCGGCACGATTTTTCCGGGCACCTGGAACTTCACTCTGCGTGGTATCTGGGATGGTATTGATGCCAAGACCGATGAATCACAATTACTGTTTCATTGGCAATATCTGGCTGAAACCGTGCGCAAACGACAAGCGTCGTCCGCTGATTATGTCGGTGTTTACATCGTGCGGATCAACGAACCAAATAACGCGCCCCTCATCTCTGAGCGTATCGACACACTGTTTAAGAACTCACTGGCGGAAACGCTGACCGAAACAGAAAAAGCATTCCAACTAGGATTTGTTTCTATGAGCGAGGCAATTCTGGTCGCCATTAATGCCGTCAGTATTGTGATCGTCGTGATTATCATGGCGGTGATGGCGAACACCATGATGATGACGGCGCGTGAACGAATTGCAGAATATGCGACGCTCAAAGCCTTGGGGTTTTCTCCGGAGTTTGTCATCAAATTATTGTTTGGAGAAAGTCTGGTGATTGCCTTGCTGGGTGGGGGTTTAGGGATGTTGGCTACCATTCCGATTGCGAATGCGTTTGCCAAATCGGTCGGCACCTTATTTCCCGTGTTTAGAGTATCCGATACCACGATGCTGTACCAGTTCTTGGCCAGCGTCATCGTTGGCGTGGTGGCAGCTACATGGCCTGCATGGAAAATGAGTCGCATCGATATCGTCAATGGCCTGAGGCACGTAGCATGAAAGCCATTCCTATTTCTTACATCGCCAGAAATCTTTGGGTACGCCGTTTCACAACGTTGCTGACCGCCGGCGGTATGGCGCTTGTGGTGTTTGTGTTTGCTGTTGTGTTGATGATGAGTGAAGGCATACGCGCTACATTGGTCGCCACTGGTCAAGCCGACAACGCGCTGGTGTTGCGTAAAGGTGCCGGTGCAGAAATCAACAGCGCCATTTCGCGCGATCAGGCCGCTATCATAGAAAGTTTGCCCGGCATTGCCACCAATGAAAAAGGACAAGTGCTGGTTACCAAAGAACCCGTCGTCCTTAACAATTTACCCAAACGCAGCAATGGCAAACCCAGCAATGTCACGATGCGTGGCAGTTCTCTAACCGGGCTGGAACTCAGACCGGAAATGAAGATCGTGCAAGGTCGTATGTTTCGACCCGGTACTTCAGAAATTATTGTTGGCATCGCGATTGCAAAAGGTTTTCGCGGAACACAGCTCAGTGAAACTCTGCACTTTGCGCAACGCGACTGGGTGGTGGTCGGTATTTTTGATTCTGGAAAAACCGGCTTTGATAGCGAAATCTGGGGCGATGTCGATCAAATGATGGCAGCGTTCCGGCGCAATGTTTATTCAACCATGGTGTTCCGCCTCGCGGATAGGAGCGCGTTTGAAAAAATCAAAACCCTGATTGGCAACGACCAACGTTTGCAATTAGACGTTAAACCAGAGATACAGTTTTATGCAGAACAAAGCGAAGCACTCGCCACCTTCATACGGATTCTGGGTTTAAGTTTGTCGGTGATCTTTTCTATCGGCGCGGTAGTCGGCGCGATGATCACGATGTTTGCTGCTGTCGCCCAGCGGGTAGGTGAAATCGGTACGTTACGCGCTTTAGGTTTCCGTCGAGGTGCGGTGCTGACTGCCTTTTTGCTTGAGTCATTACTGCTATCATTCGTCGGCGGTTGTATCGGTTTATTTGCCGCCTCATGGATGCAGGCGGTCGATATCTCAACGACCAATTTCCAGACCTTTAGCGAACTCGCTTTTCAATTCAAGCTCAATCCGGACATCATCGTCAAAACGTTGCTCTTTTCTTTATTTATGGGCTTTGTTGGCGGGTTTATCCCTGCGTGGCGAGCAGCGAGGATGAATATAGTAGATTGTTTACGTGCTGCTTAACTATCCAACAAATGAGGCCAATAAAACGAGAAATTTTTGAACTAAAAGCTTCACTACCAGCGCAATCCCACGATTATTTCTTGCTTAGCCATGGCAAAATTAGTAATTCCTGACTTTAAAATGAACCAGGCATTATTCTGCATCAATGTTCACACAAATTCACAATAAAAGTGCATTTTCTTCATCGTCCTCTCAACTATACTAAATAATTAAGCGCATTTCGAGCTGGATAAACATGTAGCCTTAGCAAAGTTCCTCACGTCTTTGTTTTTTTCTTGATTGGAAAAATATGAGAAGAACATGTGGCCGTATCGGTTACAACCTGTTGCTCCTAAGTTTCATGTTCATTTTTTTTACTGAAAGTGATCAAACACTAGGCGCCGAACTACGAATTGATACTATTGCAGTAACACCATTCGGCTTCTTAACGGCGGATGGCAAACCGACTGGCATGATGTATGAAATCGCCAATAAAATTGCTGAACAAGCCGGGCTGCCGCATTCCAATACGGTCGTTCCTTACGCACGCACCATCATCGATATTCAATCTGGCAATGCCGATATCGTGCTTAGGATTGGTAACGACAAATTAGGGGAAGTTGCTATACCGGTTGCAACTGTTGTGAGTATGCCGATTATCATCGTCAGTACAAACAAAAATCATTTTAATAACCTGAGTGAAATGCAAGGTTTAACGGTTGGTGTATTACGTGGAGGCCAGTTTGACAATGATTTTGACAATAATAGCAATATTATCAAATACGCTGTCAATGACTATGTGCAAATCATCAAAATGCTCGCTGCAGGACGCCTGGACGCAGGAATTGGTACCAGTGTCGGGATTTACTATTCGAGTTTACAGGCTGGAATAACGCCAGACAAACTCGGACAATCTTTGCTCATTGGTCGAAGAGATTTTGTTTTATATATGTCGAAAAAAACTGCGAATCCACAAACCATAGAAGCTTTACGGGAGGCCACTCTAAAATTAAGCGCCAATGGTCAGATTAAAAATATTATTGATAAATACATGTCTGACTTCAATTGGGATTTACAAGATGTGCCACTTAAAGCTCGTTGACCTGAAATGCGTACCAGGTCAACGAATGACAATGCATAAAAACGAAATCAAAACGGTTAAAAAGAGCTGGCATCACTCTCGTTCTCATCCAGGATTTCAACCGTTCCTTGCTACATTAATTTCTACTTTTTTCTACCGCATGTAACTCTTGCGAACGATCTTTAGATTGATCTGCCTGCTTAAAGCCATCAGTCGTTGGCACTTTAAGCTCTACTGCAGTGATAGTCGCAATTTGGGCTTTTCCCGTTAATAAGTGCAGCTTCAATACGTGGCCGCCACTACGATGATCGGCAGACAAAAAATGCCAGTGGTAACCAGGGACATTAAAACCCTTTACGAATGCCGGGCTACGAAAGCCGATCAATTGGCCTTTACTGCTACCGATAATAAATACTGACTGGGTTTTCGATACTTCTGCTAAAGGCTTATACGGCTTGTCTTGTGGATAAATTGCACGGGTCGTCATCTCCTCAAAATCCCCTTCTAAACGAATCGCATAAAACAAGTTTTTATTGTCCAGATTCGCATCCAATTTTGCTTCGAGTTCAGCCAGCGTTTTTGCATCCGAGATTTCTAAAGTTGCGCTTGGCTTAAAGTCAGTAACAATGGCCAGCGGCGAATATTCCTGAGGGTTAGCTAATTCTACTTTACCGCTGCCTTTGACTTTATAAAACACGCCATCCAACAAAATCATTTCACCATCAACACGATTGTAGGTACCCAAACCGAAATTGCCGTGCTTGGCCAACTCTGCGACGCTCATATCACCCTCGTAGTTACCAGCAAGCAGCGCATCGATTGTGGAGTATTGAAACAAGCGCGCTTCATCAGCTTTCGCCATTGGCAGCATTGACAGAGTGAATATGGCGGACAGAGAAATATGTTTGAGTACAGTTTTCATGTGATATCGGGAAGTTGAGGTGACAGGAGGCTTAACGCCAGACACGCCTGAGAAAGCGGCAACGCTTTTGAAGGTCGCTATTTCATTATGATGAAATTTTATTTTTTTAACAATCTTTACTCTTATAACTTGTTGCACCAGCTTCCAGAACTTTTGATTTTTTCCAATCATTCCCAATAAACCTTCTCATTCGCAATTCTTACTTTGCGATTGAGAGCGACTGCAATGCATCTACCAACGACTGGCACGCATCAGCGATGCGGTCTATGCTTTGCTCCCGCAACGCAGCCAGATCTGGTTTTAAATTGCTTTGCAAACCTGCCCATTTCAATAAAGCGTGACAAGCGTCCGGATGATCGAACAGGCCATGCAGATACGTTCCGAGAATCAGGTTATCAGGAGAACGTGCACCCTCATCTTCGCCGTTGATTTTAAACGCTGGCAAGGTATCGTTGCTGGCATAGGTGATCCCCATATGAATTTCATAACCTTCTACCGGGACAGTAAGGTCACCAAATGCGCACGTGCCAGTCACTTGCTCCAGTCGTTTTTCAGATGTCAGTTCTGTGGTGATATCGAGCAAACCTAAGCCTGTGCTATCTCCTGGATTGCCTTCTACGCCATGGGGATCACTAACGACTTGTCCTAACATTTGATAACCACCGCAAATACCAATGACTTTGCCACCGTAACGCAGGTGCTTTTCTATTGCCACTTGCCAGCCCTGACTTTGCAAAAATTCCAAATCACCACGGGTATTTTTACTGCCTGGCAGGATAATCAAGTCAGCCGCCGGTATCGTCATCCCGATACTGATAAATTGCAGATCCACATCTGGATGCGCGCGTAAAGCATCAAAATCAGTATGATTGGAAATACGCGGAATCACCGGCACAATGATTTTAAATTTACCGCTATTGGACTGACTCGATTGAATCGCGTCTTCAGCGTCAAGTTGCAAGCCATGCAGATACGGCAGTACCGCCAAGACTGGTTTGCCTGTCTTTTCTTCCAGCCATTTCAGGCCTGGTTCGAGCAAACTGATATCACCACGAAAGCGATTAATTACAAAACCGACGATGCGCTTTTGTTCGGATTCAGATAAGCAGGCCAAGGTTCCCAAAAAGTGTGCGAACACGCCACCACGGTCAATATCCGCGACTAAAATAACTGGACAATCCACTGCTTCAGCAAAGCCCATATTAGCGATATCTCGTTCGCGCAGATTGACTTCTGCCGGGCTGCCGGCACCTTCAACGATGATGGCATCGTAATTGCGCTGGAGTCTCGCATACGACTCCAACACGGCGCCCATGGCGATGGTTTTGTACTGTTGGTAATCACGCGCATTCATATCGGCGCGCACTTTGCCATGAATGATGACTTGGGCACCAGTATCAGAAGACGGTTTGAGCAAGACTGGATTCATATCTGTGTGTGCAGGCAAACGTGCTGCTTGCGCTTGCAAGGCCTGTGCGCGGCCAATCTCGCCACCATCAATTGTCACAGCACTGTTGAGTGCCATATTTTGTGGTTTCATGGGAACAACACGCACGCCTTGTCTTTGTAGTAAGCGGCACAGTGCCGCCACGACAGTGCTTTTTCCTGCATCGGAAGTGGTGCCCTGCACCATCAGAGTAGAGATATTCATTTTGATTCCAGAATCGAATGGCGAATCTGCCAGAAATACGTGCGGCGAAGTTGAGAGCAAAAATATAATGCCCTCAGCTTCGCGCAAGTTACATCGTCGCTGAGTTGTTTGCAGTATTGCCTGTAGTATTATTTGTAGCGCTTGCTTCTGCAGACTTCCAACCACCACCGCTGGCTTTAATCACATAAACGGCAGTCAACATTTGCTGGCCTTGAATTTGTACCAATTGACGCTGATCGGCTAACAGAGTTTGCTGCGCGGTGATCACTTCGAGATATGTTGCCAGACCGCCGGTATAGCGAGCATTTGCCAAATCCAATACGCGCTGAGCACTATTCACACTAGCCTGCGCCTGCTGACGTGCATGCGCCAGCAATACCGCGCCTTGCATGCCATCTTCCAATTCCTGCATGGCAACCAGCACACTTTGACGATAATTCGCAATCGTCGCAGTGTAGGCCGCTTTAGCGTAACTGACGTTGGCATCAGTTTTACCGCCATCAAACAAAGTCTGGGTTACTGACGCACCGAGTGACCATAAGATGCTAGGGGCACTGATCAGGTTACCGAATTCAGTACTATTCCAGCCACCATTTGCCTGCAGCATCAAGGATGGATAATAGGCTGCGCGTGCTATGCCGATATTGGCATTCGCCACCGCCACTGCACGTTCGGCAGATGCTACGTCGGGACGACGTTGCAATACTTCCGATGGCACTGCGACTGGAATCGTAGGCGGATTCAGGTTCATCACCTGGCTTGTCAGATTGAATTCGGGTGCTGGCTTGCCAGTCATCGTTGCAAGTGCATGTTCAAACTGCATGCGTTGCTTTTGCAGTAGTTCGAGTTGGGTTTTATTCGCTTCCAATAACGCTTGTTGTTGCGCCAGATCGAGCCCGGACGCAGCACCCAGATCATGTCGGTCAGTAATAAATTGCAATGCCTTCGCCTGCAAGCTGATGGCTTCGCGCACGACCTTAATTTCGGCATCTAATGCGCGCAAGCTAAAATAATCGGCGACGAGTTCAGCCATCAACACTAACCGCACGTTTTCCAGATCCGCACTAGCGGCTTGTTCAGCGGCTTGTGCACTTTCTATGCTTTTCCGCACACGGCCAAACAAATCCGCTTCATAGTTCACGGCAAAACCTAGTTGACGGCTATTTTGTACCGTCGATTGATTAACGGCGTTATACGCTGCTAAAGGACGATCAGCGGAAATTTTCAGGCGTGAGCTACCAGCTTGGGCACCGATTTGTGGGAACAACCCAGCATTAGCAACACTGGCCTGCGCTTTAGCTTGCTCATAATGCGCCACCGCAGCTTGCAACCGCTGATTGTTCGCCAATAAACTGGTAGCAAGTTGGTTTAAGTCAGTATCGTGAAATAACTCCCACCAGTTGCCTTTTGTTTCGCTATCGACAGCGGTAGCGGCGACAAATGGTACGTCGGTTTTCCATTGCGATGGCAGCGCCATTTCTGGCTTTTTGTAGTCAGGCCCAGTCGTGCAGCCCCCCAACAACAATAGTGAACTCAGTGAAGTCAATGCAAAACTGTAACGTGCGGCTTTCATGCGGCCGCCTTTTTCTCTTCTTCAGGCTTGGCTGGTAAAACGATGACTGTATCTTTGTCCGCCAGCGAATCAGCAGGATTTAAGACCAGCTTATCGTTGACGCTAATGCCATCAAGAATTTCCAGCTTATTGCCTAAATCATGGCCGATTTTGACCGTCCGCAATTGGATGGTACCTTTGGCATCCACAATCGCCACGCGAGTTCCTTCAGGACGGAACAGGATGACATTCGATGGCACGGTTAAGATGTTGCTGGTTCCACCAACTGGTAAGGCGACTTCAACATACGCCCCCGCTAACAGCGTGTTGTCTTTATTCGGCAAATTAATTTCCAACTGCATGGTGCGGGTTGCCACGTCGATAGCACCCGCAGTGCGCGCCACCGTGCCATGAAAAATCTGTCCTGATAATTCTTTTTGCGAAATACTGACCGTATCACCCGCTTTGATACGTTGAGCATAAGCTTGCGGCACATAGACATAAACCCGCAAAGTATCAACCTGCGCCAGGCTAAATAAGGCTTTAGCAGCGCCGCCGTTACCGGCGTCGATCAGGTCACCAACTTCTACATTGCGACGTGTGATGACACCAGAAAAAGGAGCAATGATACGTTTGAATTGCTCTTGTCTTTGCAGACGTAGCACATTCGCATTCGCCGCTGCCAGATTGGCTTTCGCTTGCGTAAAGGCGCTGCTACGCTCATTCAATTCTTGTTGCGTTACCGCGTCTTTTTTGCGTAAAGCTTCCCAGCGTTCAGCAGAGGTTTTTGCCAGATCAAGACTGGATGCGGCCTGATCACGAGCGGCAATGGCTTGTGCCAGTTGCTGATCAATTTCTGGCGTATCGATTTCTGCCAACACATCACCTTTGGCAACACGCGCACCGATATCTTTGTTCCAACGTAAAACGTAACCGCTACTACGTGAGTAAATCGGCGCTTCTATTATGCCTTGCAAAGTGCCTGGCAAAGTCAGTTCGCCTTTACCAGAAGCAGGCTTCGCATTGACCGTTGTCACATACAATTTGCTATGTTCTGCTGTTGCTTGTTCCAAAGCATGGGCATGGTTGGCACGTAAAGCGAAGGTCGCAACGCCACCTAAACCGAGGCAAATCAACACACCGAGGCTGATCAGACGGGCACGACGCAAAATAGGGCCGCGATGCGGATGCGCTGCGTGATGATGCTGGCTTCCGTGAATACCGATGTTGGCATGACGTTTTTCAGATTGTTCAGACATCTTAAGACTTCCCTTCTTCTACAACTGGTGCGCTGGCAGGTACGGCATGATCAGTATGTCCGCCGCGCTGATTGATTTTTTCCTGGCGGTGATTCAAATAACGGTGAATGCCAGCGAACACAATAGGAACAAAAAACAAAGTAGAAACGGTTGCAAATAGCAAGCCACCGATGACGGCGCGACCTAGCGGTGCATTTTGTTCAGCACCTTCGCCAAAACCGATTGCCATTGGAATCATACCAATGATCATGGCCAATGCAGTCATCAACACCGGACGTATCCGAGTCGCCCCGGCTTCCAAGGCGGCTGACAATGGTGGCAAGCCTTCATTCATACATTGACGCGCAAACGACACCATCAAAATACTATTTGCCGTCGCCACACCCATGGTCATAATCGCCCCCGTCAGGGCGGGTACGCTCAACGTCGTACCAGTTAAGAACAACATCCAGACAATACCTGCCAACGCTGCAGGTAATGCCGTAATAATGATGAATGGATCTATCCACGACTGGAAGTTCACGACAATCAATAGGTACACCAATACGATCGCCATTGCCAGACCAATGCCCAAACCAACGAATGAGGATTTCATCGTTTCGACCTGGCCACGAATATTAATTGTGGTACCACGTGGCAATTCTGCACGTAACTGATTGACCAATTTTTCTGTTTCACCAGCGACGCCTGCCAGATCACGACCTTCTACGCTGACATA
This sequence comes from Cognatundibacterium jejuense, assembly GCF_014284255.1. Taxonomy (GTDB): domain Bacteria; phylum Pseudomonadota; class Gammaproteobacteria; order Burkholderiales; family Burkholderiaceae_D; genus Undibacterium; species Undibacterium jejuense. The sequence continues at coordinate 135,936 of NZ_JACOFV010000005.1, read as the reverse complement.
CAAATCGATGACTGGTTTGATGTTGTAATGGGAAACTACCGCAAACTGTTCTGCAGGCTTCACATCCACCAGATTGCGCAGCATTTGCGTCAGCATATTACCGTTGGCATTCGGTACAGCATTCGCTGCTTTTACTGGTGTACGCAATAGAGCGTCGAGATCATTGATTTGATATTGAGGCGTCTGCACCGCGATGTTATATACCACGCCATTGGCAGGATTGAGCCAAAACGCTGGTGCTGTCTGAAAACTGCCTGACAAAGAAACCAATAAGTTCTGCGCCACATCGACCGGATTTAAACCTAGTTGTTTGATCTGACTTCTATCCATATTCAATGCCAGGGTCGGCAGATTATTTTTTTGGTGAATATGCACATCCACCGCTCCTGGTATTGTTTTAACCTGCTTCATCAACTTACTAGCGAGTTGATAATTGCCATGTAAGTCAGCGCCAGCAATCTGGATATCCAGCGCCGCAGGCAAACCAAAGTTCAGAATCTGCGTGACGATATCAGCAGGTTGGAAGAAAAATTCTACACCCGGAAAATGCTTAGGTAACTCGCGACGTAATTGATCAACATACGTTGCTGTCGCTTGATGGTCTTCGGATAAGGACATCAAAATTTCGGCATCCATGCTACCGATGGTACCTGCATTGCTGTACGACAAGTTAATACCGCTGTATGGTAAGCCGATATTATCAAGTACCGTAACAAGCTCTTTCGCAGGAATGACAGTTCGTATCACCTTCTCGACTTCGTCAGCAATCCGCGCGGTTTCTTCCAATCGGGTACCGGTAGGAGTTCGCATGTGTAAGCGAATCTGCCCCGAGTCAACGGCAGGAAAAAAGTCTCTCCCTAAGGTAAATACCAGGCCGCAAGACAATACGCAGAACGCCAGAAATACGCCACCAAACGCTTTACGATGCGTCAACAAGGTAGACAAGATGATGATGTAGCCACCGCGGAATTTTTCAAATCCAGCATCAAAACGGCGATACACGCGCTGTAACAGGCTTGGTTTGGCATTCGGATCGATGTGCGCGTGATCCATCATCAACATAACCATCGTCGGTACCAATGTCCTTGACAAGACATACGATGCCAACATGGCAAACACCACGGCTTCTGCCAAAGGTACGAACAAATACTTGGCGACCCCAGCCAGGAAAAACATAGGCACGAACACAATACAAATACACAGCGTCGATACCAGTGCCGGAATCGCGATCTCTCCGGCGCCGTCCAAAATCGCCTTGTGCAGATCGACGCCCTGATGTAAATGTCGCTCGATATTCTCAATCGTCACTGTCGCATCATCGACCAGAATACCCACCGCCAATGCCAGACCGCCCAGCGTCATAATATTGATGGTTTCTCCCATCGCATACAGAGCCAGAATCGAAGACAAAATTGATAAAGGAATCGATACCGCAATAATCAAAGTACTGCGCCAGTTACCAAGGAACAGCAATATCATTGCAGCGGTCAGGCAGGCAGCAATTAAAGCTTCATGAATCACGCCGCTGATCGCCGCTTTGACAAAGACCGATTGATCAAACAAAGTAGAAATTTTTAAATCTTTAGGCACACCCTGCGCCACTGCGGGCAACATGCCTTTGAGTGTGTTGACGATATCCAACGTCGAAGAACCACCATTTTTCAACACCGATAACAAAGCACCACGCTGCCCGTCCTGACGGACAATGTTGGTTTGCGGAGTAAAACCGTCACGCACTCTGGCAACTTCCGATAAATAGGTGGTGCTGCCGTTTTTTGCCAGCACCGGGATATTATTCAAACCAGCGATCGTATCCGGCGAACCATTCATGGCGACGTTAAATTCAGTACCGCCAATTTTTGCTGTTCCTGAAGGCAAGGCTAAATTCTGTGCATTGACTGCATTGACCACGTCGGTCGGCGTTAAACCCTTTGCCAGCAAGGCCTGATTATCCAAATCCACCGACACCACACGCATCTTCCCGCCGTAAGGATAAGGAATTGCTGCCCCAGGCACGGTAATCAATTGCGGACGCAAGAAGTTAATTGCCGTATCACCGAGGGCTTGCTCAGTCATGGTCGGGCTCGACAAGCCTAATTGGATGACAGGAATACTCGACGCCGAGTACTTGATGATCAGCGGTGGCGTAATCCCCGCTGGTAATTGACGTAACTGTGCTTGTTCAATCGCCACAACCTGTGCGATTGCCATCTGAATATTGACGTTAGGCTGAAAGAAAATTTTGATGATGGCAATGCCTGCCAGAGATTGCGACTCGACGTGCTCAATATCGTTGACTGTCGTCGTCAGACTGCGTTCATTGGTAGCAGTAATACGCTGCCCCATTTCCTGCGCTGACAAACCTCCGTAGTTCCAGATAATACTCACGACCGGAATATTAATGTCAGGCAAAATATCGGTCGCCATTTTGGTTAAAACCAACGGCGTAGACAATAAAATGAGCAGGGCCATTACAATAAAAGTGTAAGGGCGTCTAAGTGCTATCTGAACAATCCACATGTTTTAACCTGGAAACGGAGTTTGGACAGGGCGCAGACATTTAATCATTGGTTCAGCTCTTCAACAACAATGTCAAAACAATGAAAAACACGCGCAACTGCATGACTTAGCGATTTAAAATACCTTGGGACTCATAGTTTCCGCAAAGGTACAAAAATCGGTGCAAGCGGATTGTAGCGGAAAATAAGAAAGTTGATTGTATCGCTAATATTTCAAGAAAAATGACATGGATAGTTTCAAATTTGGACTAAACATGGCTTTTTTGCCATGTGCCAATAATCTGACGCAATTGAAGTAAGCCATGCTCAATCGCCGCTGGACCTGGCGACAAAATGTCTGGCGATTTGATTTCAAATACATAACCTTCGCGGACAGCTGGTATTTGTCTCCAGCCTTCACGTTCCTTCAGGCTTTCTGGACGAAATTTTTTACCGCACCAAGAACCGATAATAATGTCCGGAGCACGCCTGACAACTTCCATAGGATCGGCAATAATTCTTTGTTTGGCGCTAAAGTGCACCGCCAGATCAGAGAACACATCATTACCACCCGCAACCGAGATCAACTCTGAGACCCAGCCAATACCTGACATCAAAGGTTCGTTCCATTCTTCAAAATAGACCTTGGGACGAGGCTGGTCATCATTGGTCTGTGCCTTAATGTAATCAATCTGAGTCTGTAAGCTGGCAATCAGCGCGTTAGCCTCTGCCTGCTTGTCGACAAGATTGCCGACCGTTTTAATCATTCGCAAAATCCCCGCGATAGTGCGTTGATTAAATGCGTGTACTTCTACCCCAGTACTAATTAATTCTTTGCACAGTTCTGCCTGCATATTGGAATATGCCAGTACCAGATCAGGCTGCACCGCTAACACGCGTTCCGCCTTACCTGAAGAAAACGCGCTGATTTTTGGCTTTTCTTCACGTGCCCGCGCTGGTCTGACGGTGTAACCGGAGATACCTGCAACTAAATCCTCAGCCCCTAATGCGTACATCACCTCGACGGCCTCAGTCGAAAGACAGGCTACACGTTGATACATACTCATTTTTGGCCTTTACCTGAAGCGCTACTGCGATGTTGGCGTGCCTGCTCCAATGCAGAACAGATCGCTTTTGCGCCATCAATAATTCTTGGCCCCGGTCGATTCATTAAATCACCATCAATGGACAACAAATTATGATTTTTATTTGCCAGCAAGGTGTTAAAGCTTTTCCATTGAACAATATCGTTCTTGCTTTCGCCTTTGGCATCAGTACCGATGATCAGTTCAGGATTTTCTTGCAATACGGCTTCCACTGTCACAACAGGTGCGGAGGCCGACAGTTGACCAAAAATATTGTCACCGCCACAAAGACGAATCGCATCGCTAACGATGTGCTTATCGTTCAGGGTATAGAGCGGACGACCCCAGACTTGATAAAAAGTCCTGACCTTAGGCTTATTCTGATACTGCGAACTGAGTTGTTGCAACTGCTGGCTAAAGCTTGTCGCGGCGGCTTGCGCGGCATTTTCCGTACCCATCATCTGGCCAAATTTAGTCAACGTGTCGGGAACTTGATTGAGCTTTTGTGGTTCGCTAAAGAAAAATGGAATGCCTGATTTACGTAGCGTTTCTAGTTGTTGATTAAAAGCGCCATGCATCCATACGACTAATAAATCTGGTTTTAAGGCGATGATACGTTCCAGATCTACCTGACGTAAGTCACCGACGCGTTGAATACTTTTTGCCGATTCAGGGTAATCGCTATACTTGACGGTACCGACGATTTTACTTCCGGCGCCTGCCGCAAAAATCAATTCGGTGACATGCGGCGCAAGGCTAATGACTCTTTGTGCCGGGCGTTCTAACGTAACGATATTTCCTAAGTCGTCAGTCACTGTGATAGCAGCAAAACTGCTCGCTGATAATGCCATCAGACAAGTCGCCAAAGCGAGCCAAAGAGATTTATACATGCTGCTGTGTCCATTCATTCAAAGTACTGCTTAATAACTGCCAACCTGCTTCGCTTCCCGGCAAACCAAAACGCAAACCGTGAGGCCCACCATGCAGACGATCCGAAGCTTCCGGGAACCAGCGCAACCAGACACCGCGTTCTGCCATGAAATGCCATAAAATTTCGGTTTGTCCATCCAGATCACGATGGCTTGCCCATTGAAACAAATCTGTCCCCGACGAGTTGATCCCATGTTGCTTCAACAGGCTTCGCAAACGCTCACCTTGCGCATGCAATAGCGTGCGGGTCGCCATTTGCCAGACGCGATCGTTTAACGCCGCGATGGCGATTTGCTGAGCAGGACCACTCACAGCCCATGGCCCCAGCATTGCTGCGAGTTGTTGCAATAGCTCAGTCTGCGCTGCGACAAAGCCTAAGCGTATTCCTGCTAAACCAAAAAACTTACCGACAGACCGTAGCACTATCAAACCAGATTGCTGCGTTTCTGCCGCGACGCTCAACATCGGTAAGGTATCACCAAAAGCTTCGTCGACGACTAACCAGCCACCACGCTGTGCGAGGCGTTCAGCCCATTTCAACAATTGCTCAGGCGCGATGATTTCGCCGGTGGGATTATTCGGATTACATAACACAACCACGTCAGCTTGATCGACCATGCTATCGACCGAAACATAATTAGCTTCGGTCACCTGATTTCCAGCGCGTCGCCATTGGTGAGCGTGTTCAGCATACGAGGGGGCAGACACCACGACTCTCGCGACACCATGCAAGTGATGACGTAACAAAGGCAATGCCTGAATCGCTGCCTGCGTACCAGCAACCGCCAACATTGTGGGCGCGGCGTAATAAGTTTGTGCCGCGATGATGAGTTCGTCTGAATGCTCTGGCAAACGGTGCCAGGCATTGTCAGCCAATACCGGTGCAGGATAAAAATGCGGATTAATTCCGGTCGACAAATCCAACCATTGCTCTAAAGGACGCTTAAAATTTTTTACGGCGTCACGTAAATTGCCACCATGGGCCAACAAGTTATGCTGCATACAAAGTTCCGCTCATGACGATAACGGCCAATACCAAAATACCAGTCCACAAAATACTGACATTCAGCACGAGTCGCCAGGCACTTTGTATATCTTGCGCTGTTGCGTTTCGCCCCATGCCTAATGGTGGACGCACTTCATCGACCCCATCGTAACTGGCACTGCCACCTAAAGCCAGACCCAACGCGCCAGCACCAGACGACATTACTGGCCCCGCATTCGGGCTAGACCAAGCCGGTGCCTGCGTGCGCCAACACTTTAAAGCCAGCCGTGTTTGCCCCAGTAAAGCATAACTAAGTGCTGTCAGTCGCGCCGGTATCCAGTTCATGACATCGTCAATGCGTGCAGCAACACAACCAAAACGTAAGAAACGTTGATTGCGATAACCCCACATTGCATCCAGCGTGTTTGATGCGCGATACAAAACAGCACCTGCACCACCGAGCAACACAAACCAGAACAAGGTTCCGAACACGGCGTCGCAACCATTTTCCAACACCGACTCAACACTGGCTTTGGCCAGATATTCTTCATCAGCATGTGCGGTATCGCGACTGACAATATACGATGTCAAACGGCGGGCAGTGTCCAGATCACCCTGTTGCAAAGCGGACTGTATCGGCAAATTATGGTCACGCAAGCTGCGCAAGCCGACACAAAAATACAGCAGTAGCACATTCAATAAAGGGGCAAGCCACAAACTAAAGCGGGCGGCAAGTATCAGCACAACTTGCGTACAACACACCAAAGGTATTACCGTCACGCACCACGCCAACGCGCCTTTCCAACGACTTGCTTCTGGATGATTTAACCTACGCTCAATGACATTCGCCATGTTGCCAAAGCCAACCAAAGGATGGTAGCGACGGACTTCTCCAATCGACATGTCCAGCGCCAATCCCAGCACGACACAGCAAGCGAGAACAGTCGCACTCATCATCAGCATGTCTGTCCTTTCAAATACAGAGGTAATCCAGCAGCGACCCACACCGCCTGCTCACAGATCGTTGCGACAGCTTGATTTAAGCGCCCTGCTTCATCAACAAACCACCTTGAAATCGCCCCCATAGGCACGATACCCATGCCCACTTCGTTCGATACCAATATCACGTCGCCCTTGGCGTGCGCGAGCGCACCGAGCAGTGCTTGCCTTTGCTGCGTGAACGTTGTTGGTGGCGTGATGATGCCGATCTCAGGAAACTCTGTCGCTTCAGCAAACAGACAATTCGATAACCAGACGGTCAGGCAATCAATCAGCACTACGGTATCCGGCTGGCTGTACTTTTCAATGATGGCACCCAGCTCAAGTTTCTGCTCAACCGTCGTCCAATGGGCTGGACGTTGACTTTGGTGATGGGCTATCCGCGCCTGCATTTCCGGATCGCTCGATGCGCTAGCCGTAGCAACATAAATCACTCGTTTTTCAGACTCACTCCATTGTTGCGCAATACGCTCTGCAAAGCCGCTTTTGCCTGAGCGAGCGCCACCAAAGACCAGCATACGTTTCATGATTGCACCGGTAAAAATAAATCTGCAGTTGCAGACAGATTTGACGGGAAATACGCATGAAAATACGACGCACGACAACTTCCAGATTGATAAATTGCTTCACCTGCAGCGCCATCGCGCTGCTTCGTCGTTTGCGAGATCGGCTGCAAATTGGTTTCAAAGCGCGAGTAATGAAAAGTGTGCCCTCGCAACTCTGCAGGCTCGCCAGAATCATCAGAATGCGTCCACTTTTGCCCACCCAAGGCGGCCAATCGTTTTTGCATATGCACGGTTCCAGTCAACAAGCCAGCCATGGGCCAGGCTTGCTCATTCTGATCAACCAGAGCTTCGGTGATCGACATCATGCCACCGCATTCTGCCCAGATCGGCATTCCAGATGCATGTGCGGCGCGAATCGATGCCAGCCAAACGTTTGCCTGGGTTAACGTTTGCGCATGCAATTCAGGATAACCGCCAGGCAAATACACTGCATCGGCTGAAGCGGGTATTGCTTGATTGGCGAGCGGTGAAAAAAAGACTAGCTCTGCGCCCATGCCGCGCAAACATTGCAAATTCGCTGGATATAAAAAAGCGAAAGCAGCATCACTTGCAATCGCAATTGTTTTTCCTTGTAGCGGTGTTGAAGATGATTGCGCATCAATACTGGATTCAGTATCGAGTTCAAAGTGGGTTTCAGGTAACGCATCCCAGGCTTGCATATCCAGCGTTAGCTGTGTCGCCATCTGATCCACAATTGTTTCAATTTGCAGAACTTCTTGTGGCAGTACCAGACCAAGATGCCGCTCAGGCAATGCTTGCTCCTGACGTGTGAGGCTGCCAAGTAGCGGGATATCGCGCATCGCTTCCGCCACCATTTGTGCGTGCCCTGGCGAAGCAATCCGATTCGCCATCACCCCCGCCAGATTGACCGGACCAAAATCACGTAAGCCCAAAGCCAGCGCACCTACTGTTTGCGCCATGGCTGACGCATCCAATACGACTAATACGGGTACGCCAAATGCGCGCGCCAGATCAGCCGATGAAGGGTTACCGTCATACAAACCCATCACGCCTTCAATCAAAATCACATCCGCGTGTTGTGCCGCTTGCGCCAACATCATTTGCGATGCGGCATGCCCGACCATCCACAAATCAAGTGAAAAAACAGGTGACCCACAAGCGCGTTCCAGCATCATGGGATCAATAAAATCCGGTCCCGTTTTAAATACACGAACCGTTTTTCCGAGTTGTACTAATTTTCTTGCGAGGGCTGCGGTAGTCGTGGTTTTGCCTTGCCCAGAAGCGATCGCCGAAACCAGCACGACTTTCGCTGATACGCCTACCATTCAACACCTGCCTGAGCAACAATACCGTCTTTAAACGCGTGCTTGACGACCTGCATTTCGGTCACGGTATCGGCAATCGCAATCAGTTCTGGCAAAGCGCCACGCCCAGTCACAACCACGTGCTGCATTTCTGGTCGTGCGTCTAAATCTGCAATGACTGTGTTGATATCCAAGTAGTGATATTTGAGCGCAATATTGAGCTCGTCGAAAACGACTAAACCTATGCTTGGATCATTTAAAAACTTCTTGCCTTGTTCCCAGGCGAGCGTTGCTTTTTCGATGTCGCGTTCACGGTTTTGCGTTTCCCAGGTATAGCCTTCACCCATCGCATGAAATTGCACTTCATCCGGAAAACGGCGTAAGAAAATTTCTTCACCGGTCGACATTGCCCCTTTAATAAACTGCACCACCCCGACTTTCATACCATGTCCCAAAGCACGCATGACCATGCCGAAAGCACTAGAGCTCTTGCCCTTGCCATTACCGGTATGAACTAGCAGCACGCCGGTTGCCCGTTGCGCCTGATCGATTTTTTCATCCATCAATGCTTTCTTACGTTGCATACGGCGTTGGTGGCGGGTATTGATGGTATCGGCCTCTGCGGCTGAGGTGACTTCCTGATGACCAACGTTGCTATCTGGTGAATTTAAATTGCTCATGATGACTTTCATTAATCGCGGGGCAAAAACAAGGTCTGGCCGTGATGGGTAAAACGTTCTATAGGATGTCCAAGACACAAGCTAAGCTGGTCGGCATTGAGTATGTTGTCAGCTGGACCAGCGACCCAACTGCCGTCCCCCATCAACAGCAAAGCATGGGTCGCGATCCGGTAAGCCAGATTTAAATCATGACTGACCATGACGACTGACTTATTTTGCTCGCGACATAACACTGAAAACAACTGCATCACGCTGACCTGATGCGCGAGGTCAAGCGCGTTCGCCGGTTCATCTAGTAGCATCAACTGCGCATCCTGCGCCAGCAAAGCGGCGATAGCAACGCGCTGACGTTCACCACCCGACAAGCTGCGCACGTCGCGTTGCGCGAGTTCTTCCACATCCAGATCACGCAATGCTTGCATAGCGATTTCTAAATCTGAATTCGATTCCCAATACTGGGTGCCTTGATATGGATGGCGCGAACTCAACACCGTATCAATGGCGCTATAGGCAAAAGCATCGACTCGGCTTTGCGGCAAAAAAGCACGCTCACGCGCCAACGCCAGCAAAGGCCATGCAGGCAAAGGTTTATCGTGTAAAAAAATTTGTCCGCCATCCGCTTCACGCAAGCCAGCTAAGGTACGCAACAGCGTGCTTTTACCCGCACCATTACGACCAATGATGCACCAGCATTCACCGGCTTTCACTTGCCAGCTTAATTTATCGATTAATAGCCGCTGACCAGCCTTCAAACTCAGGTAACGGGTTTCCATTAGCGTCTCCGCAATTGATGCAATTGCAGCAGGAACATCGGCACACCGATCATCGCCGTGATCACGCCCACAGGTAACTGCTGCGGCGCCACGACGGTGCGGGCAATGGTGTCAGCTAACACCAAAAAGCTTCCCCCCGCCAAAGTTGCACTAGGAATCAACAAGCGATGATCAGGCCCCAATGCAAAGCGGCATGCATGCGGCATAATCAAACCAACAAAACCAATGCTGCCCGCAGTACTCACAGCACTTGCCGTCAGCAAAGCTGAGCACAAAAATAATAACTGGCGTAAGCGACCGATATTCACACCCAGCGTCGTGGCGTTGTCCGCATGCATTGCCGCTACATTGATGCCACGCGCATTACGCATCGCAAATATCAATACCAACACGCCAACGATCCAGGGCATAGAGCTGCCCTGCGTGTTCGACAAGTCACCGATCATCCAAAACACCATACCGCGCAAACGGCTGTCTGGTGCAACTGACAGCATGAGCGTAATCAAGGCACCACAACCAGACGCTACAATCACCCCCGTCAGCAATAAAATCGGCGCACTACCATCGCTGCTACCACTACCGCGCAAATCGCGATATGCCAATGCAAACAATAACAAGGCAACAGCGATCGCGCCGGCAAACGCTGCTAAATCGACCATCCAGAACGCGCCATAAAATAAAATCATCGCCAAAGCGCCAACCGACGCACCACCAGAAATCCCGAGCACATACGGATCAGCGAGCGGATTACGCAATAAGGCCTGCATCATGACGCCAGAGAGCGCCAACGTGGCACCAGTAATAAAGCCACTCAAAGCACGCCCGAGTCGCAGTTCCAACAAACTGGCAGCGAGTGACGAGGGCTCTCCATGTATCAGCTCCATCATGGCATGCCACAATTCGCTCAGACTCAAACTCACCGAGCCGGTCAGGCAGGCAATGACAATGCTGAAAACAGATAAGAAAATTAAAAGAGGAATAATCAGACTGGCGCGCTTCGCAGCCAAGAGCAAAGGCTGGTGCGGAACCTGACGAAAAGAACACAGAGACATTTTTGTCATGCCTGAACCATAAAAATGGGGAAGCGAAAGAAACGAAAATACTGACAGACAGTTTCGTCACTCTGGCTTAAAAATTGGCTAAACGCTGACAATCAAATTTAGCGTTTAGCCTTTGCATCAAAAAATTGGTTTCCAAGATCGTGCGAGGTCACCGAATTTTCGTTAAAACATCTGGTACTACTTTGAAATTCCCGCTCTGAAAAAACCATCCCAGCGAGTAACACTAACTTTGCCGGGATGATTTTTCGACTATCCTGATTTATTTGAAACCGTAGTTCAGGCCAACATACACATTCGAACCTGGCGTGTTGTAACCATATGCCAAAGCATAATCTTTGTTTAACGCGTTATTCCAACGTGCTACCGCGGACAGATCTTTGTTCAACGCATAAGTGCCATACAAATTCATCAGGCTATAACCGCTCAATGTACGCGTGTTAGTGACGTTATCAAAACGATCGCCAGAGAAAATTGTTTCTACGCCGAGTTTCGCTTGTGCCAAAGTATATTCGGCAGAAAAGCTCGCATGCTGCTTAGCGCGACGTGCCAGACGTTTGCCTGTTGTATCATCGACCGGATTCTGGATATCTAAAGCGCCGCGCAAAGCCAGGTCACCGAAACGGGTATTGGCACCCAAGGTCAAACCAGACATGGTTGCTTTGTCGACGTTATAAGCACACCCGTATCGATGCGTAGATTGTTGAACTGGACAAACATTGGTGCTGACCAATAAATTAGTTGCTTTATTCTGGTAATAGACGGCACTTAATTGGCTGCTGCCTTGCTCGTAATACACGCCGATTTCAGCATTTTTTGCTTTTTCCGGCTGGTTACTCGCAATACCATAGCCTGGATAGTAAAGCTCATTAAAAGTCGGCGCACGGAAGCTTGTGCCGTAGCTGGCATTGACGCGCCAGTCTGGCGTCAAACGATAGCCATAAGCAAGGCTGCCAGTCGTATTTGAACCGTACACAGAGCTATTATCATTACGAATGCTAACACTAGCTAAATGGGCGTCTAACTTCCATACGTAAGAAGCTGCAACTGAATTAGTGGTGCGTTTCTGGTTCAATTCTGCAGTAGTACCTCTGACTTTTTCTTGACGACTTTCTGCGATCACTTGTAATACGTCTTTACCAAGGCGAATATCATTTTGTAAGCTGAACAGATTCTGATGCGTATCGATCTGACTTTGACCATATGAAGCATCGGTATAGCCGAGCGTATTCGACTGAGCAACTTGCAGATTAGCCGTCCAGATGTCATTGACCTTTGCTTTGCCATATACAGCAATGGTTTGCAACTGTTCAACGGAGTGGTCATCATACGATGAACCTGCGTCAAACTGCGCGTTCAGTCGGCTTTGCATGAACTTCACACCAGTTTCATATCCTGGCGCCAATTGCCAGTTGAAATTACCACTTGCGCTATCAAGTTTATAGCCATCCTTGTCCGCGTTATAGCTATATTTTCCGGCATTCGGATTGGTCGCAGAAAAACCAATATTGTTTTCATGACCGACGTTCAACGCATAATTGAATTCATTGCCGGATGAGCCAGAAACACCCGCCTGCATTTTACGCAAACCATAACTACCGGCACCAACAGAAGCTGTCAATGCTGCAGGGCCATTGCCTTTTTTAGTAAAAATCTGAATCACGCCGCCCATTGCATCAGCACCATACAAACTCGAGAGTGGTCCGTAGACGATTTCAATGTGGTCGATCTGTCCAAGTGGAATGGTTTCCCAGCTAGCACCGCCGAGTGTGGATGAGCTGTACCGTACACCGTCAATCAAGACCACGTTTTGCGCATTGCTGCCACCGCGCATTAACACGGAAGAAGTCGTGCCAGCGCCACCATTACGGGTAATTTCAATACCACGTTGTTGTTGCAGCAAATCAACCAAAGATTCGGAACCTGCGTTTGCAATTTGCTCAGAAGTGATAACGACATTGTCTGCCAACACATCTTTGGCGGCCTGAACCTGACGGCCAGCGGTTACAACGACATTTTGTGCATTATTTGGGACAGATTGCGCGGAGGCATTCGCTGAAAAAGCGGCAGCCACAGCCAAAGAAATGGCAAGAGGTTTTAAAACTAGATTCATGATATAGATAATAAATAGAGCACGCAGCCAACGTCCCCGCAGGCTGCATAGAACAAAATAATCGCAGAACAAAGATCGTCGGGTGCTTACACTACCCAAACTTAGTCAGACGCCTGGCGTCAGCTAACGACGAAACTCCCCGTTCGTATTACTTCACGTATTCTGGCCGGTATCCGGGCTGACAAATATCACCATCTGACCTTCCCATGCAAATAGCACAGTGGTATTGGAAGATGGCTGGCTGAGCACTAAGTTCAGCAATTTGTTCACCGTTGCGGGGGCAGCACATTCACGTTAAGTCTTATTTGAAATCAACATAGCGATGCGATACAGCGACAAAGCCTGATTGATTTGATACAGAAATAACATCATGTTTCCCGTTTAACCGCAGACATGGACACGTCCGCGAGCACCAAAACCCCGCCATTCTATAGATGGATGGCGATGCGGGCAAGGTGATATGGTGGAGGCAGAGGTGTAGCCACACAAATAGTAGGAAAATGTTATCTATTCGACAGTGGCTTTTTGATTTGCCTTTGATACCCAGGCGTTGATGAGTTCTTGGTGCAAATCAGATAATCCGTCTAAGGCAATACCGACCCGGTAATGATCGTCGGTTAATACAATGTGTTTGATCTCGCATTGACAACTAACACGGATAATTTCGCTGCGAATTTCTATGGAGGGAATTTCTATCATTGCGTGATAGGTTTGATTGCGCATTAATCTTTGGGGGCAATCGAGCAGCAGCCCTGTTTTAGAAATATTGACGGCTCTACAAAACATCAAGCTACCGTCCTTGAGCTTGATGCCGGTACGCCAGGTAACATTGATTCTTGGGGCTTTTCTTAGCTCTATCATTTGCTTAACGCTTAACACGCGGTATCAGTACTCAGGACTCATGACTCAGTCAAACCGTAGAACGCAAAAGAAATTGCGCCACAGAAAGCTAACCATGCAGGTCAAATTGCACAAGCAATATACAAAAAAACAATGTTAGTACTACATCAGTATTTCTAGTTGAGTGCAAGAACCAAATTCAATATTGGCATGCAATTCTGTTACCCGTTGCGCTAAATCGACAGAAGTATTTCCGCACTGCCAAGCACTCAGAATTTTAATGATTCCGCTATGACAAATAACGACAGCTTGTTCAACAGCATGCTCTTGCAAGTCAGAAATAAATGCGATGACGCGGGTCGTCATTTGCATTACATTTTCGCGGCCACCGGGGGCATAGTGAACAGTATCCGCCGCCCATGCATCGATTTGCCAGCGAGGAATTTGTTCCCATGCTTGCATCTCCCACGCACCAAAGTTCAACTCCATAAGACGGGCATCAACGATGGGATGAGAGTGAAGTTGTTGCGCCAGTTTCAAGCAACGCGACAGTGGACTGGTGTACACAGGAATACTATCAGACCAATGACAAAGAAAAGTCGGCACCAGCTCAGCAATATCACTCTCTTTGACTGGAACATCGCTCTGACCGTAGCAAATACCCGATGCAATGTCAGGTTTAGTATGCCGGATCAGATACAGACGCATGTTTAGCCAGGAGCGTGAGCCAGTAAGCCGAGGTAGAAAACAACTTCGGTTATTTGTTGAACAGCGCCCAGACAATCGCCAGTATATCCACCGATGCGCTTAACAAATATTCTCGCCAGAAAAAACGCGGCCAATGGCATCAGTATCAAAGCAGGAAGTAATCGTTCAAGTATGACTGGCTGCCACAACAGAATCGCACCGAGCGGCAAAATCACGCTCAGACAAGCGACACCAAATTCATTCGAACTCATATGCTGAGCTAAGGGCTTGGCCTTGCCCTCTAACTTGGCATAATCCAGCAACCAAATCAGGCTGCAAGAAACCAAACGCGATAAAGGATGTGCAATTAATAAAGCGGGCACAACCAGTACTGTCGGCAAACTCACCAACAAGGCAAATTTCAACAAGAGCATCAGGCAGATACCGATCGCCCCATAAGCACCGACGCGAGAATCCTTCATAATCTCCAACACGCGCTCTGGTGTTATGCCACCACCGAAGCCGTCGCATACATCGGCAAATCCATCCTCATGAAAAGCGCCCGTCAGTAAAATCCCCGCCACCATAGAAAGCACGACAGCAATCGCCGCAGGCCACCATTGCAGAGCTGCGATATACACCGCAGCAACCACACTACCGACCACCCAGCCAACGGCAGGAAAATACCTCGACGCCTGATGCAACCATGACGCATCAAAACCCACCCATTGCGGGATAGGGATACGTGTAAAAAACTGCATCGCGATGAAGAACAGACGCAATTGATGCAAACAGTGATGGCGCAGACTAGCTATCATAATAGTGACTTAGCCCGCACTTTTTTCGCTAACTTGGGCGGAACCAAATGTCGCCATTTGATTCAGGAAATTGACCGCTGCCTGGAGCATAGGATAAACCAAAGCAGCACCAGTTCCCTCACCCAGACGCAAGTCCAGTTGTAACACAGGTTTTGCGCCTAATACTTGCAGCATACGCGCGTGTCCACTCTCATCGGATTGATGAGAAAAGACGCAGTAATCCAAGATCGCCGGTTCCATTTTTGCTGCCACCAACAAGGCACTGGTTACAATAAATCCATCGATCAGCAAAACCATGCGGCGTTCGGCCGCAGCCAGCATCGCACCTACCATGGTCGCAATTTCAAAGCCGCCAAAACATGCCAGAACATCGAGCGGTTCAGTCACCTTTGCATGCAAGGCCACTGCAGCCTCGATGACTTTTTGCTTATGCAAGATACCAGCACTATTTAAACCGGTACCAGCACCAACACAATCGGCAACGGCGACGCCGCTTAATTTATGCATCAACGCTGCCGCAGCGGTCGTATTGCCAATACCCATCTCACCAAAACCGAGCACATTACCGCTCAAACGAGCGACCAGATCGCGGCCGTTTTGCAAAGCCATCTGACATTGTGCCGAAGTCATTGCGGGTTCTTGTGCAAAATTACAGGTACCGTTCGCAACCTTGCAATTGTGTAAAAATTCACGTGCTCCAAAATCATGATTGACGCCAGCATCAACAATCTGCAGATCAATACCATTCTGTTTAGCGAACACATTAATCGCCGCACCACCCGCCAGAAAATTTTCTACCATCTGCCACGTTACATCCTGCGGATACGCCGATACGCCCTCAGCAACTACACCATGGTCGCCAGCAAAAATCATGATGCCTGGGGCGTTTAACTTGGGTGTAGTTGTTTGCTGAATCAAGCCTATTTGCGCTGCCAATTCTTCCAGACGACCCAGGCTACCCAAGGGCTTGGTTTTGTTATTAATTGCGGCAGCCAATGCTGCTTCGAGATCGGTATTTTTTGTGCTACGTAAGCTTGCCATCATGTCAGTGATCAGTAGTAAAAACGATTAAATAAAATAACAGACCAGGTCGCCACCGCGATAATTAATGTGAGCAGTACGGCTGCACTACCAAAATCCTTGGCGTTTTTTGATAAAGAGTGGCGCTCTAAAGAAACGCGATCAACCACGGCCTCAATCGCTGAGTTAAGCAACTCCACTACCAATATCAGCAGCAGCACCGCGATCATCATTAATTTTTCAAATGAAGAAACTGGCAACGCCAATGCGGCCACGATCCCGATCACGACCAATACTAATTCCTGGCGAAACGCATGTTCGTTTTTCCATGCGGATTTAAAACCATCGATAGAGTAAAAAAACGCTGAGAAAATGCGTTTAAAACCACTCTTACTTTTAAATTCGCTCACAGCTTGTTCTTTGACTGGCATACATCTTCCTTCGACAGAATTCTATAAGGCATACATGAAATCATTGTGCTTCGTTACGCTACCCAATCGGGAGACGCTGACACAACAAGACATTCCAATAGATCGACATCTCTTGCAAGCGCTGACTAATCACTAACTGAGCACCAACCGAGCACCAACTGAGCACCAACTGAGGTGCACTGATCTCGCCGCGGAATTTTACATGACAAAGCTGCGCATTCCCGCGCAATCTTGCGCTAATTTTTCAGTGTTACTTACGATTAATAGAAAATTTGAAAGATCGTCAAAATAGCAAAAGAAGTACCTGCAAACCAAATGTTGCACTGCAGCCAAGTTAAGTGAACAATTTATTTAAAAATTCGCAAATTTGCATCATTTTTTTCGTTATCTTGGCTTTGTATGGGCTTTTACAACGCGAATCAATGACGAACTTTTCACATTATGGTATAACAATCCTATTGCATTGCATCACAGATCCTATGAAAATCGACGCTACAGCTACTGATAAAACTTCTATTCAGGTCATAGAACGCATGGTTTCATTGCTTGATGCGCTATCGCGCTATCAAGACCCGGTTAGTCTCAAAGAACTCGCCATCGTGACAGGCCTTCATCCATCAACTGCACACCGCATCCTGAATGACCTAGTCACTACCCGCTTTGTAGATCGTGCTGAGACAGGCTATTACCAACTGGGCATGCGTTTATTGGAGCTGGGTAATATCGTCAAAAGCCGCCTGAATGTGCGTGAAGCTGCCGTCGATTTTATGCGTGCTTTACATAAACAAACGAATCAAACCATCAATTTGTCCGTGCGCCAGGGCGATGAGATCGTGTACATCGATCGCGCCTATTCCGAACGTTCAGGCATGCAAGTTGTACGGGCCATTGGTGGTCGTGCCCCGCTGCATCTCACTTCTACCGGTAAATTATTTTTATCGCTGGATGAACCAAAAGCGATCCGCGCCTACGCAACACGCACCGGATTAGCAGGACACAACAAAAATTCAATCACTGATCTGTCGAAGCTGGAAAAAGAATTGGCAGACGTGCGTAGCAATGGCTACGCCAGAGATAACGAAGAACTCGAACTCGGTGTACGCTGCATGGCGGCAGGCATACGCGACGATAGCGGCAAGATGATCGCAGGTTTATCGATTTCCGCTCCAGCTGATCGTTTGCAAGAAGACTGGCTTAGCAATCTGACCGACACCGCCGAACAGATTTCTGCAGCACTTGGTTATCGTATTTAAAACTGCATGCAGATTTCCCTGACAGGGTTAGTCTGCTTATCAGCATAGTTAGGCGTTGATTTACCACTCAGCTCCCGCCTGCACGGGAGTGAGGAGTTTAAGGACTATGATTGCTTGGCATTGCACGGCTTTGCAAACAAGTTTGAACGAATAGAATTTAAAACTACTTCGCTCTCGCCCCATACTTAATGGAAACCAGTTTGCCACTTTCGAAGCGCAAAGTCGTCATAAATTGCCCGGTGCCCGGGTTATAAGTCCACTCATCGACAGCTTCGCATGGAACAA
Source organism: Cognatundibacterium jejuense (assembly GCF_014284255.1). GTDB lineage: Bacteria > Pseudomonadota > Gammaproteobacteria > Burkholderiales > Burkholderiaceae_D > Undibacterium > Undibacterium jejuense. The sequence goes on along the minus strand of NZ_JACOFV010000005.1, from coordinate 117,650 downwards.
CGCTGACATTTGCATTGTTTGCAGCAGGCGCTTTGTCAGCAGGTTTGCAAAATGCGTCCTTAAAAACTGGTTCACCGCATTTTTGCGAGACAGAAGATTTAGTTTCACCAAGTCTCACCAAGTCATTTTGACAGCGAAACGTGTCACTCGATGCCGCCATGCAAGCTGGCGCATTAATTAGTGCGAGCATGCCGGCAACGGCAAGCAAATAATTGAATTTCATGGAATTCCTTTTGGAATCAACTTCATCGCCAATTTTATCGATCAACTACACTTTAGAACCAAAACGCTCAAAGCGCGGCAAGTAATAGTGATCGCCGTTTAAAGAAAACATCAGACGCTTGACTTGCCCGGTGATGAGTTCGCGCTTTACCAATCCGATATAACGTGAATCTTTGCTGTTATCGCGATTATCACCAAGCATCATGTACTGACCGTCCGGCACTTTCACTGGCGCGAAAGTACGCAGAGCAAAACGCTCGGGCATGACGATGATGTGATGATCAAGACTACCGAGGCGTTCTTTGTAGACACGCTGCTCTCCGGAGAACTCACGTTGTGGGGTCAGGTGATCGGCATTGGCAACAGAAATAGGTTCGTAATTAGCTGCCTGACCATTGATGTATAAATGCTCATCGCGCATTTCAACCACATCACCAGGTATCGCAACCAAACGTTTGACAAGACGCGTACCATCTTCGGGTGAACTAAAAGTAACAATATCACCGCGCTGAGGATCATCCAGATGCTTTACGATCACATCCGTAAATGGCAGCTTAAAATCGTAAGCGATGCGGTCACAAATTACGCGATCACCTTCCAATAAGGTCGGATACATGGAACTTGATGGCACAGAATAATAATCAGCGACAGCACTTCTGACCAACACCATGCCGAGCATGAACACTAAAAAACCTTTGTTGTCGGCAACTACTTTCTTCATATCCATCGTAAAGTCTCCTGCATAACTGAATGCCTGAAAATCCGTTGACTCACTGACCGCACACAAACCTGAATGCCCTAAATGCCCTGTATGCCATGAATACCATGAATGCAGTGAATTCGTTTGAGGGTGAGTTTTGGACAAAAAAAAACCCCGAAAGTTCGGGGTATTTTTAAGATCGCAAAAATAAGACTTATTTTGCGCTCATCAATGCCACTGTCGTGTCGAGCATACGGTTAGAGAAGCCCCACTCGTTGTCGTACCAGCTGGAGACTTTAACCAGACGACCATTTACTTTAGTTAACGTTTCGTCGTAAGTAGAAGATGCTGGGTTGTGGTTGAAGTCAACGGATACCAACGGTGCTGTGTTGTAATCCAGAATACCTTTCAACGCGCCTTCGGATGCTTCTTTCAGGACTTTGTTGATTTCTTCAACGGTTGTGTCGCGTTTAGCGATGAAAGTCAGATCAACAACAGAAACGTTGATGGTTGGAACACGCATTGCGTAACCATCCAGCTTGCCGTTCAATTCTGGCAATACCAGACCAACTGCTGCAGCTGCACCAGTTTTAGTCGGGATCATGCTCATGGTGGCAGAGCGAGCACGACGCAAATCTTCATGCATCACGTCAGTCAATACCTGATCGTTCGTGTATGCGTGGATCGTTGTCATCAAACCGCTTTCGATACCGATCGCGTCGTTCAATGGTTTTGCCAGTGGTGCTAAGCAGTTTGTTGTGCAAGAAGCGTTAGAGATCACTGTGTCTGTGGATTTCAGAACACCGTGGTTCACGCCGTACACCACTGTCGCGTCGACATCTTTACCGCCTGGAGCGGAGATGATGACTTTCTTCGCGCCGCCAGCCAAATGGGCAGATGCTTTTTCTTTTGTCGTGAAAAAGCCTGTGCATTCCAGAACAACGTCAACATTCAATTCACCCCAAGGGATATTCGCTGGGTTACGTTCTGCAAACACTTTGATTTTATCGCCGTTGACGATCATTGTGTCGCCTTCAACACTGACTGTGCCAGGGAACTTGCCGTGCGCTGTATCGTAGCGTGTCAGGTGGGCATTAGATTCAGCATTGCCGAGGTCGTTGATAGCAACGATCTGGATTTCGTTTTTGAATTTGCCACCTTCGTAGTGAGCGCGAAGGATGTTGCGGCCGATACGGCCATAGCCGTTAATTGCGACGCGAATCGTCATGGTTTTATCTCCAAAGGACTATACAACAATAAATAAACAACAAAATAAACTGTTAAGACTTCCAGGACTACCGCCGCGCTCACTCATACACTGAGTAGCTTTCCGGCGATAAGTCCGCGCTACTTCACACTATTTCACGCTATTTCTCATTCTTCTAACGCAGTTACCGCGATTCTCTCAGTGAACAGAAGACGATGTTGGCATGGCATTCACGGAAGCCATTAACACGGACAAATCGCGCCAGCCGTAACCAACCTCCTTCAGATCCATGCCATCCCAGCTAAACGCTTGTTCATGCAACAAAACGCCGCCCAACTCTTCATAGAAATTTCTGGCAATTGCGTTACCAGAAATCACCCACACTAATAAACTTTCCGCGCCTTGCGCCTGCAAAGTGCGTGCCACTTTTTGCACCATACGACGACCTATGCCGGAACGTTGCCAGGCGGGACGTAAATAAATTGCCGTCAATTCCGCTTGCATACCGAACTTCGCTTCTGGCAACAACATGCCGGAAGCGAAGCCGATGATATGCCCTTCGCTTTCCGCAACGTAGACACAAACGCGGTCACCCGCTGCAGGCAAGGCTTGCAAAATTTGCTTCCAATGCAAGAAGCTATCTTCCACGCGCATTTGATCCAGATAAGTATCCGGAATCATGTCGCGATACGTCGTTTGCCAGGCTTCAACACGTACCGCTGCGATGGCTTCTGCGTCCGCTACAGTAGCACGACGCAGACTGACTTCTTTGATACTGCTCATCATTTCCGTCATCTTGCTTAAGCCAATGTCGCTTTAACTTTAGCGACGACGTTGTCTACGGTAAAGCCGAAATACTTGAACAAAACGCCAGCAGGTGCGGATTCACCGAAAGTATCGATACCAACCACAGCACCTTCCAGACCAACATATTTGTACCAGAAGTCAGTCACACCAGCTTCGATCGCAATACGTGGCAAGCCTTTGCCCAATACCGCTGCTTTGTATGCGGCATCCTGACGATCAAACACGTCAGTCGATGGCATAGAAACAACACGTACTGCGATACCTTGCTCAGCCAGCGCTGCTGCGGACTTCACTGCCAATTCGATTTCGGAACCTGTCGCAATCAACACTGCTTTTGCATCAGCGGCGTCTTGCAATACATAGCCACCACGTTGGATGTCAGCGATTTGTTGCGCGCTACGTTCTTGATAAGGCAAATTCTGACGTGAGAAAATCAATGTGGATGGACCGTCATTGCGTTTCACTGCATGCGCCCATGCCGCCGCTGATTCAACGGTGTCACATGGACGCCAGTTGTCCAGGTTAGGGATCAAACGCATGCTGGAGATATGCTCAACAGATTGATGCGTAGGACCATCTTCACCCAGACCAATAGAGTCATGCGTGAACACGAACAGCGTGCGAATTTTCATCAACGCAGCCATGCGAATCGCATTGCGGCTGTAATCAGAGAAGGTCAGGAAGGTTGCGCCAAACGGGATATAACCGCCGTGTAAAGCGATACCATTCATCATCGCGCTCATACCAAATTCACGCACACCATAGTTGATGTGGTTACCAGCCTGGTTTCCGCGCACGGCAACACATTCTTTCCAGTTGGTCAGATTAGAACCGGTCAAATCAGCAGAGCCGCCGAGGAATTCTGGCAACGATGGTGCAAATGCCTGAATCGCGTTTTGGCTGGCTTTACGTGTTGCGATGTTTTCTTTTTTCTCTACGCACGATGCGATGGCATTTGCCACCACTTCATCAAAATTAGCAGGCAAGTCGCCGTTCATACGACGGGTCAGTTCCGCCGCTTTTTGTGGAAATTGTGCGGTATACGCTGCAAATTGTGCATTCCAGTCACCTTCAGCTTGCGCGCCTGAGGCTTTGGCATCCCATGCTGCGTAGACGTCTGCTGGCATTTCAAATGGCGCGTAGTCCCAACCGATATGAGCACGTACAGCGGCAACTTCTTTGTCACCCAATGCTGCGCCGTGGACATTGTGAGTGCCTTCCATGTTCGGTGAACCTTTACCAATCACTGTTTTGCAGCAGATCAAAGTTGGTTTGTCCGATGTTTTCGCGGCGGCAATGGCTGCATCAACAGCAACGGCATTATGACCGTCGACCGCACGGATCACGTTCCAGCCGTAGGCTTCGAAACGTTTTGGTGTATCGTCAGTGAACCAGCCTTCGACGTGACCGTCGATAGAGATGCCATTATCATCCCAGAAAGCGATCAATTTGTTCAGTTGCAAAGTACCTGCCAAAGAGCAGGCTTCATGGGAAATACCTTCCATCAGGCAACCATCACCCATGAACACATAGGTGTGGTGATCAACGATGTTCATGCCAGCTTGGTTAAATTCAGCCGCCAGCAGTTTTTCTGCCAAGGCCATACCCACCGCATTAGTGATACCTTGTCCCAACGGGCCAGTGGTTGTTTCTACGCCTGGCGTCACGTGAACTTCTGGGTGACCCGCCGTTTTGGAGTGCAATTGGCGGAAATTGCGAATTTCATCCATCGACAGATCGTAGCCTGTCAAATGCAATAAAGAGTAATGCAACATCGAACCATGACCATTCGACAACACAAAACGATCGCGATTAATCCATTTTGGATTGGATGGATTGTGGCGATAGTGACCTTTCCACAATGCAACAGCAATATCAGCCATGCCCATAGGCGCTCCCGGATGACCGGAATTGGCTTTTTGTACTGCATCCATAGACAAAGCGCGAATCGCATTTGCCATTTTAGAAAGAGTTGCTGGCTGTATAGTTGAAATCATGGCGGTAGAAGATAGTTTGAGAAGACTGGTGTAATGGTCAGTGTTGCCCGAGGGCACAATCAAGTTCAGACCCTGCAAAGTCGGATATTTTACCAGAGCACAAGGTCACTTAATACAGATATCCCATTTCTAAGCGCCAGATTAGCTTCTCAGATTGGGCAGATCGAGAAAAATAGTATAAATAAATACACTTAATTTGGCTGAGATCAAGCGTACTTAAGCGATGAAAACCGCCGTATCAGCAAGGTGACCTATATAATTCGCTCCGTAACTCTTACTTTTTTCAAAAATAATCATGCCTCGCTTCTATTGCAATCAAGCCCTCACCCTCGGTACCACGATCAGCTTACCGCCTGAGGTAGCCCATCACGTTTTTGTCTTGCGCTTGCAAATTGGCGACACGGTACAAGTGTTTAATGGTGAAGGCGGCAGCTTTATTGCCAGCCTGACTGAAATCGAGAAAAAACGGGCAAGCGCCGAATTAAAGCTATTTTTACCCGATGAAGTGGAATTACCCTACTCCTTAAGTCTGGCGCAAGCCTTGCCGGAAGGTAGCAAAATGGATTGGATTATAGAAAAAGCGGTAGAACTTGGCGTGACTGCCATTCAACCCCTGGCATCCCAACGCTGCGTCGTTCGCTTATCCGCAGAACGCGCAGAAAAGAAATTAGACCACTGGCGCGGCATCATAAGCGCCGCCGCCGAACAATGCGGCCGCAACCGCCTCACTCATTTGGCAGCGCCTTTAGATTTGAGCAAATGGCTCGCACAACAAGACATGCACCAGCGAATTATGCTCTCACCTCGCGCTGATCAATCGTTGGCAGATTGGGCCAAACACCACCCACCGCAAGCCGTCGCCCTGCTCATTGGCCCTGAAGGCGGCCTCAGTGACGACGAAGAATTACTCGCCAGCCGCCATGGCGTATTGTCACTTTCCATGGGACCAAGGATTTTGCGAACAGAAACAGCGGGATTGGCAGCCGTCGCTATGATCAATGCCGCATGGGGCGGCATGTAAAATTTTTATAGGGCGGGCGTAGCGAGTTTCGACGCTTTCCCGTTTTACGTGATGCACAAATTGTGCCGACACGCAGTGCCGGCACCCGCAGGAAACAGTCTTAGCGTCCCCTTCAGCGTCGCCTTTCTTTTGCTTACTTTGCTTTGGCGAAGCAAAGAAAAGTAAGTGGCTGCCAGGCCACCCCCGGCTTGGCCCTACAAAGTGCGATCATTTTAGATATTTTTACATATTAAAAGTGACGCATTAGGGACGATATTAGTAGAGCCCTGGATCGCAGTATCTATAAATTTCCCAAAACTTTTACACCATTTCCGCTAACGCATCCTTCATCGCATGAATCGCCGAACGCATTTCTTGTGTCCCGATCGCACCGATGCAGCCAACCCGGAACGTCTCAGCCTGCGTTAATTTACCCGGATACAACACAAAACCTTTGCTACGCACAGTCTCATAGAACGTTTTGAAATCATATTTCGCATTCACCGGTGCATGCACAGTCACGATGATCGGTGCCTGAATTTCTGGTTTTAAAAAAGATTGCAATCCCAACTCTTCCAGACCTGCCATCAACGTTTGATAGTTATTGGTATAACGCTGCAATCGCGCAGCTTGACCACCTTCGGCTTCGAACTGATTCAACGCAGTATGTAATGCCACCAAAATGTGCGTCGGTGGAGTAAAGCGCCATTGCGTCGTTTTTTCCATATACACCCATTGATCGTACAGATCGAGTGACAGGGATGTGGAATGGCCAGCACATTTTTCTAAAACGGATTTTCTGACAAGTACAAAACCCATACCCGGTGGGCCCTCAATACATTTTCCACTTGCAGCAATGACCGCATCAAATTGGATTTTTTTCGCGTCTATTTCTAATGCACCAAAGGAGCTCATAGCATCTAGAATCAAACCCTTACCGTGGCGCGCGACAACGTCAGCGATTTCTTCCAGCGGATTCAGAATACCGGTACTTGTTTCGCAATGGATCAAACCCACGTGCGTGATAGAGCTGTCAGCCGCAAGCAAACGTTCTACATCCTCTGCGGTCGTCGGTACGTCTTCTGGAGTTTCGAAAACACTGACGCGGCGTCCCATCATTTCGGTCAGACGCGCCATGCGCTTACCATACGCACCATTGATCAGGACCAGCACATGTCCGTCACGAGGCACCAATGTGTTGATTGCTGCTTCTACAGAAAACGTGCCACTGCCTTGCATAGGAACGCAAACATGAGTTTCTTCACCATGAATAATTTTTAATAATTGCTGTCTGACTTTTGCAGTCACGGCATTGAAAGCGGCATCCCATGATCCCCAGTCACGCAACATGGCACTTTTGGTTTGCAATGACGTGGTCAAAGGCCCTGGTGTTAATAAGACTGGATCGCGACTGACTAAACTCATATTCATTCTCCTAACTATGCAATTTCTGTTTTCAAAATATTTTTAACATTTCTTGTTAATGCTTATTCAGTCCGCCATGCTTGCGTTTTCTTCAGAAGAACGCGGGTCAGCAACGCATATAACAAGCACACCACCACGGAAGTCAACACAATCAAGGTTGCCATCGCAGCAGCCGGCCCGACATCGCCTGCCTCTTCCAGATCAAGAATAGCGACCGATGCCAGCGTCGTATCCGGTGAATACAAAAACACCACCGCGGATACAGTCGTCATCGCATTCACAAAGAAGTAACGTGCAATATCCAAAATCGCCGGCAAACATACCGGCACGGTTACGCGGAAAAAAGTCTTGTACAGGGGCACTTTCAACGATGCCGACACCGCTTCAAATTCATTGTCAATCGACTTCAACGCTGTTACTGCCGTCAAATGACTAGACGTGTAGTAATGGATGATCGTCGAAATTACCAATATGCTCATCGTGTGATACACCATATTTAAGGGATTCTGCGGATGATTAAAAAAGAAGATATAACCAAGACCCAATACCAGACCCGGCACGCCCATAGGCAACACTGCAAGCAGACGGATCGCAGAACGCAGGCCTTCAGCGCCCTTGGTTTTTTCCATAATGTAAGCTGAGATAAATACCGTCGCCACACCACCCACTGCTGCTAAGCCTGCCATCTTCAAACTATTGAAATAGGCTTCTAAGATGCCGCCTTCCACCAGACCATATTTATAATGATCCAAACTCATCGTCAGGTTATAAGGCCACAGTTTGATGAAGGAGCTATAAACCGCCATGCCCAATACAGCCACCAGATAAACCGCAATCACGCTGCAATACAAAAACATTAATGTATCGAACAGTGGACGCTTTTTTGGCACAAAGGCTTTTGCGCGCACTGACATGTGCGCTTGTAATTTTTTGCGTATTCTTAAATCAATCGCAAACGCAAATAAGGCTGGCGTCAATAACAACAAACTAACTACCGCGCTTTTATTAAAATCTTGCTGACCAATTGCCAGCTGATAGACGTCGATGGCCAGTACATTGAAGTTACCGCCAATCACTTTAGGCACACCGAAATCATTAAAGGTGTAGGTAAACACCACCAGTGCTGCACTGATCAAGCCATATTTAGCACCAGGTAAAGTAATCGTAACAAATCGACGCCAGCGACTCGTCCCCAATGATGATGCGACTTCATACAAACGTCCGTCTACCAGACTCAAGGCAGTCAATAAGATCATCAAAGCATGCGGGAAAACGCCATAAAATTCACTGAGCACAATACCAAACGGTCCGTAGATAGAAACGCCACCTAACCAGTCTTTCAAAATACCTTGATTGCCAAACCACTGTATCAATGAAATGCCAGCCAATAAAGAGGGCGCCAAAATCGGAATTAAGGCGATCGTGCGAAACATTGATTTACCGGGCATACGACTGCGAGTTAAACCGTAGGCGAACATAAACGCAGCAGGAATCACCAATACTGTGACGGTGGTTGCAACAAACAAGGTGTGTAGCACCGAAGAACGCAAGGATTTATTCGCAAAATAGGTCGTAAATTGTTGCAAGCCAACAAAAGCACCTTCTTTATCCTGAAAGCTTTTGAGAAGAATAATAGCGACCGGAAACAACAAGAATACGACCAAGCCGCCGCAAATCAACAGCAACAGAGTCTGCACCCATCTGTCGGTTGGCTGAACGTGAGCACGCATCGCTTCAGTCGCTTTCGCATGGCGTTGGTTGGCAACTGGCAAAGGCAAACTTCCTGATCGACTCATGCGGCCTCCGCATTGACGGCGCTCGCCTCTTTTGTCACGGGAAATATTCTCGCTTTGGCAGGCACCAATTCAAGAAAGATCTTAGTACCGGCTTTTAAGTCATTTTGATGCACTTCGCTCAAAGGTATGGCAGCAGTGACCGATTGTTTATCCAGACCTTCCACCTCAATACAGGCGTGACAATAAGCGCCTAGAAATTCCATTTTCGTGATGGTGCCGCGTGGCCGTTCGGCACTAGAGGGCTGGCTTGGTTGATCGCGATGAACAACGATATCTTCTGGTCGCAAGTACACTTTAACGGCTTGACCGGCAACAAATTTATCACCCCATACCGGACAATCAAATTCCAAAATACCAATGCGGAAGCGCCCCGCACCCAAGGCGGTAGCGCGCAAGACATTCACTTTACCCACAAAGGAGGCAACAAACTGTGTGCGTGGTTGCAAATAAATCTGTTCTGGCGTGCCAATTTGCTCGATCACGCCGTGATTCATAACAACGATGCGATCTGCCATAGTCAAGGCTTCTTCCTGATCATGCGTCACCATAATCGTTGTCACACCAAGACGCTGCTGTAACTGGCGAATTTCTGTGCGCAAACGAACACGTTCCAACGCATCCAGCGCAGACAAAGGTTCATCCAACAACAATAAACCGGGCGACATCGCCAGCGCACGTGCCAGTGCAATACGTTGCTGCTGACCGCCGGATAATTGCCCAGGATATTTATCACCACTATCTGGCAAGCCTGCCAATTGCAATAATTCTGTCACGCGGGCTTTAATTACCGACGAAGATTGACGGCGGTTGACCAGACCATAGGCAATATTTTCAGCAATGCTCAAATTAGGAAACAGCGCATAGGATTGAAACACAATGCCGTAATCACGTTTTACTGGTTTAACAAAGGAAATATCTTTCCCTTTTTGAATAATCTGCCCCTGATTTTGTGTTTCCAAACCGGCAATAATACGGAGCAAAGTTGTCTTTCCACATCCAGATGGGCCAAGAAAGCAAACGAATTCGCCCTCAGCGATATGAAGATTGATGTCGTTCAGAGCATTGAAATGACCGAATGATTTGGAAATACCTTTGAGTACCAGATAATCAGCGCTGTGTTCCATGAATTTTTTTCTTTGTTTTTGATGCCTTGGCATCAGCTGCGATGAAATTACTACCGGACTTTGCCTTAGCAGAAAAATCCGGTATCAAACAAAAGCGATGAATGTCTCAGAAAATACAGCAGATCTTCGACATTCATTCATTTAAAACTGGTATTAAGGCTTAGGCTCTGCCTTGCTGTTATAACGGTTGTTCCACTCGGTCAAAATACGTTCACGGTTTTTTGCTGCCCAGTTGAAGTCATTTTTCACCAGCAATTTTTCGTAACCGTCAGGAATACCTTCCAATTTTTTCGCCAGACCTGGGTAAGCAACAATTGCCCACCAATTAGTACTAATTTGATTGGATTCTTTGCTTGCCATCCAATCCGCCAGCTTTTGCGCTGCATCCAGGTTTTTAGTGCTCTTCATGATGCCGGTTGCTTCGATATCCCAGCCCAAGCCTTCTTTAGGAAAAATCATTTCAATCGGGGCACCACTACGCATGACTTGATGCGCACGGAATTCAAAGGAAATACCAATTGGGAATTCGCCAGAACCAGCTTGTTTGCATGGCTTAGAACCAGAATGCGTGTACTGTGCAATGTTTGCATGCAAGCCATCCATGTATTTCCAACCGGCTGTTTCACCCATGTTTTGCAGCCATGCACTCACGTCCAGATAGCCAGTGCCACTGGAAGCTGGATGCGGCATACTGATTTTGCCTTTGTAGATAGGATTGAGCAGATCTTTCCAGCTTTCTGGCTTTGGCAGGTTTTGTTTTTTTGCTTCTACTGTATTGAAGCAAATTGCCGCACCCCATACGTCCATACCAACCCATGATGGTGGTTGCGCGCTGTCAGAGTAAGCTGCTGTCAATTCTTTGAAGCCTTTTGGTTGGTACGGTGTCAGCATACCCTCTTGTTTCAACAGCACCAGGCTCGTTGCCGCCAGACCCAACACGACGTCTGCTTGCGGATTATTTTTTTCCGCCAGCAGTTTGGAAGTCACTACACCGGTGGAATCACGTACCCAGCGAATTTCAATATTTGGGTAGGCTTTTTCGAATCCGTCTTTATATAACTTCATCGCATCGGTTTCGATAGCGGTATAGACCAGCAAAGTTGCTTTGTTGTCTGCGTGTGCAACGCCAGACATTAACATTGATCCTGCAACCAGCGTAGCAGAACACATTTTCAAAAAAAGCTTACGTGAAGGGTTCATCGCGATTCTCTTTCCTGTCATATAAAAAATTATTGGTTATCTTTGCAAACCAGAAATTGGGTTACCAGACACCACGTTTTCGTGCGCCATCAACTCGTTTTTAATGCAACAACAACGGACGAATAGTAGGTTTGATTTATGACAGGATCATTACATTGTAGATTGTATTTTGTATTTTGTTGACAATCTGAATGGGCATGATTTAAAGTACGAACATCGACAAAACCAATCATTGACGTCATGCAAAAAACCACAAAACCTACCGCACTCATACAACAAGCCTCACTCTCTACTCTGGCGCAAATTGAAATTGAACGCATGATACTGGCGGGTGAAATCAGTGCTGGCACCAAACTCAATGAAGCATCGCTGGCAGAAATGCTGGGCGTTTCACGCGGCCCGGTTCGCGAAGCATTTCGCTCATTAGAAGAAACAGGCTTGGTCAGACAAGAAAAAAATTGTGGCGTTTATGTACGCCAAATTTCTATTGAAGAAGCCGATGATATTTACGAGATTCGTGAAGCGCTGGATGAATTAGTTGGTCGTAAATTAGCCAAGACAATTACTCCTGTGCAGCTCAAAGAGTTACGCGGTATGGTCGACAAGATGGAAAAATTGGCTGAAAAGAAAAATGTCTCATCCTACTCTTTACTGAATCTGGAATTCCATGACGTGCTTGTGAAGATGACTGGCAACGAAAAATTACTAACCACCTATCGCCGTCTGGTCAAAGAATTAAACCTCTATCGTAGAAATTCTTTGGAACAACAAGGCACCTTGCCAATTTCTATCCACGAACACAGAGAAATCGTTGAATTAATTGCCGCTGGCAATGCTGATGCTGCCGGCAATATGATGCGCCAGCACGTGATCGATAGTCGTCAACGTATGCATAAATCACATCAAGCTATCAATGTCGTGAATTAAGAAGAACGCGACGCTCCATAACGTGGCGCTTCCATTCATTCATCCCACATTCTTTAAAAACAGTTGCATCAACCTGTAGGAATTTTATGTCAGTAAAAGAAATCAGCGTCAATGGTCGTAGCTACCAATGGATGCAGCAGCCAGTAGTGATCGTTTGCATAGACGGTTGCGAGCAGGAATACATCAATCAAGCAATACAAGCGGGGGTTGCGCCTTTTTTTAAAAAAATGGGTGAACAAGGCACCGTATTGATGGGCGATTGCGTAGTACCAAGCTTTACCAACCCGAATAACCTGTCAATCGTGACCGGGGTTCCTCCTTCAGTACACGGCATCTGCGGCAACTATTTCCTGGACACCGAAACCAATACTGAAGTCATGATGAATGATGCCAAGTATTTGCGCGCCGAAACGGTATTATCAGCGTTCTCCAAAGCTGGCGCTAAATTAGCTGTGGTCACTGCCAAAGATAAATTGCGTAGTTTGCTCGGTCACCACATGCAAGGTATTTGCTTCTCTGCTGAAAAAGCTGATCAGGCAACACTTTCAGAGAATGGCATAGAAAACGTACTCGAATTAGTCGGCATGGGCTTGCCATCAGTGTACAGCGCAGAATTATCAGAATTCGTCTTTGCGGCTGGCGTCAAACTACTAGAAAAAGAACGCCCGGATCTGATGTACTTATCCACTACCGATTACATCCAGCATAAGTATGCACCGGGCACACCAGGCGCCAATGCATTTTACGCGATGATGGATCACTATCTGAGTCTGCTTGACAGTCTTGGCGCAGTCATTGCGGTGACAGCTGATCACGGCATGAATGCCAAGACAGATGCTTGTGGAAACGCCAATGTCATCTATTTGCAAGACCAAATGGATACGCACTTTGGCGCTGGTAGCACACGCGTCATTTTGCCGATTACTGATCCTTATGTGGTGCATCATGGCGCGCTCGGTTCGTATGCCACAATTTACGTCAATGACCAATCTCAGGCTGACCACATTTTGCAGTATCTGCATCGCATGCAAGATTTAGAAGCCGTATTGACACGCGCTGAGGCCAGTGCTCGTTTTGAGTTGCCAGCAGATCGCATCGGCGATCTGGTAGTGGTCAGCCAACGTCTGGTCGTTTTAGGTACCAGCCGTCATCGTCATGATTTATCAGAACTCAAACTCCCATTGCGCTCACATGGCGGTATTTCTGAGCAAGCTGTACCAGTGATGTTGAATCGCAAAACCAAGGCGCTCCCCGACAATCACCGTTTGCGCAATTTTGACGTATTGCATCTGGCGTTGAATTTGGTTGAGAACACTTAACGCATTAGAACACCAGGCCTGAAATGCCTGGTGTTTTCATTTTCCCGGAGAGTAGTGTGAAGTTAATTCAAGATTTTAAGGCAATCTTAGTAGCAGCCCAACATGGACAGCCCGCATCGGCTTTACATCAGCCTATGCGCGTTGCTGGCAAACTGGTCGATAACGACAGACGTATCGAGGTTTACAACCCTTACACCAATGCCTTATTAGGAACCATCGCCAAAGCGACGGTAGAAGATGTACGCAGCGTATTTCATCAGGCAAAGACCTACAAATCCACATTAACACGTTATCAACGCAATCAAATTTTGCTACGTGCTAGCCAGTTGTTACGTGAACATGCCGATATCATTTCCGATTTGATCACGGCTGAATCCGGTCTCTGCAAAAAAGATACGATGTATGAAGTAGGACGCGCCTGCGATGTGTTCTTGTTTGCCGCAAACCAGGCGCTGGTCGATGATGGCCAGGTGTTTTCCTGTGATCTGACGCCACATGGAAAACAACGTAAGGTATTTACTTTGCGTGAGCCCTTACTGGGCGCGATATCTGCAATTACACCATTCAACCATCCATTGAATCAAGTTGCGCATAAGGTCGCTCCATCAATTGCGACCAATAATCGCATGGTGTTAAAACCTTCCGAAAAGACACCATTTTCTGCGCTCTTACTTGCTGATATCTTGTATGAAGCAGGTTTGCCGCCAGAGATGTTTTCTGTCATCACTGGCGACCCGCGTGAAATCGCCGATGAGATGTTGATCAATGCCGATATGGATCTGGTGACCTTTACCGGTGGTGTACAAATCGGTAAATACATCGCTGGCAAAGCCGTCTACAAACGTCAGGTATTGGAATTAGGTGGCAATGACCCATTGATCGTGATGGAAGATGCAGATCTGGAAGAAGCGACAACACTGGCGGTATCGGGCTCTTATAAAAATTCTGGCCAACGCTGCACTGCAGTCAAGCGCATGATCGTGCATGAAGCGGTTGCTGATGAGTTTGTCCGCTTGCTTACTGAAAAAACGAAGGCGATCAAATACGGCAACCCGATGAATGGCAACACAGACATGGGTACGGTGATTGATGAAGCTGCAGCGATCAGTTTTGAACAAAAGGTAAATGATGCGATTAAGTGTGGAGCACAACTCATTGTTGGCAACATCCGCGAAGGCGCATTGTACTCACCAACCGTCTTAGATCATGTACCTTACGATTGCACTTTAGTGGCAGAAGAAACGTTTGGCCCCGTATCGCCTGTGATCCGTTGCAGAGATATTGACGATGCAATCCGCATTTCTAACTCGACGCCATACGGTTTGTCATCCGCTGTTTGCACCAACCGACTCGACTACATCACCCGCTTTGTCGCTGAGCTGGAAGTGGGCACCGTCAACGTGCGCGAAGTACCAGGTTATCGCCTTGAATTGACGCCGTTTGGTGGCATCAAGGATTCCGGCCTTGGTTACAAAGAAGGTGTTTTAGAAGCGATGAAAAGCTTCTGTAATACCAAAACTTACTCTTTGCCGTGGGATGGAAAATGACGCAGGCATCCAACGTCAACATTACCGACATCATCGCACTATTTGAGCGTCGCGGTGACGAACAATATGACGGCGAACCCGTCACGCAATTACAGCACGCATTGCAATCTGCGGCGCTAGCAGAAGAAGCTGGCGCCAGCGATGAATTAATCGTTGCTGCCTTATTACACGACATTGGGCATTTATTGCACGATATCGGCCCTACGCCCACCAGCTTTGGCAAGGACGATGTACACCAATACCGTTGTTTGCCCTACATGGGCTTTTTGTTTGGTGACGCGGTTCTGGAACCAATTAAATTACACGTCGACGCCAAGCGTTATTTATGCGCCGTCGAACCTGCCTATTACGACAGTTTATCTGCAGACTCTAAGCGCAGCCTGGCTTTGCAAGGCGGCGTTTTCAATCCAGAACAAGCGGATGAGTTTATCAACCGAGCATTTGCAGCAGATGCAATCGCACTTCGCCGCTGGGACGATGCCGCAAAGTCTGCGACAAAGCAAACTCCGGATTTTATCTACTTCGCCACGCACATGAAAAATGCTGAACTGATTCATCGTCAATCTGACGCACATCGACAAACGGCCTAAATTAAAGAACTAAAGAACTAAAGAAATAAAGAGAAGAATAAATCTCATGCGACCATTCTGGATAGAACAAGCCTTAATGCAAGACGGAGAACTCGCTCCCGCCTTACAAGGAAAGCATACTAGCGACATTTGCATCATCGGCGGCGGCTTTACTGGTTTGTGGACAGCCATTCAAACCAAGCAACAAAATCCCGCTCTCAGCATTAGCGTCCTGGAGCAAGACTTATGTGGCGCAGGCGCCAGCGGCCGCAATGGCGGCTGCGTGCTCACATGGTCAGCGAAATTTTTTACATTGCTTCGCTTATTTGGTGAAGCAGAAGCTGTACGCCTGGTGAAAACATCGGAAGATGCAGTCCAACACATTGCCGATTTCTGCCGTGACCAAGGCATCAATGCAGATTTTCGCATGGACGGTACGCTCTATACCGCGACCAATGCTGCGCAAGCAGGTAGCATGGATGCGGTGATGCAGGCGTTGAATAGCGTTGGACTAGATTCATATCGCCATTTACCGCCAGAAGAAGTCGCCAAACGCAGCGGTTCGACATTGAATATACAAGGTGTTTTTTCGCCTTACGCCGCCACGGTGGACCCTGGCAAACTGGTTCGTGGGTTACGCAAAGTGGCGCTCAATATGGGCATTGCCATTTTTGAGCGCACACCGATGATATCCTTCACACCGGGTTCTACGGTGACTATCCAGACACCTGCTGGTGTCATGCAAGCCGGAAAAATGGTGCTGGCAATGAACGCCTGGATGGCGAGTTTTTTCCCGCAATTTGAGCGCAGTATCGCGGTGGTGTCGAGCGACATGATCATTACCGAGAAATGTCCTGAGCTGTTAACGCAAATTGGCCTGACGAATGGTATTTCAGTGTTGGACTCCAGAACCTTTGTCTACTACTACCGCAATACGAGCGACGGACGTTTGATGCTCGGCAAAGGTGGCAATACCTTTGCATGGCGCAATCAAATTGCCCCTGCATTTGATCGCCCTTCTGCCTACCAAGATCAATTGACGCAGAGCCTGCATCGCTTCTTCCCGGCATTACAAGATGTGCCCGTGGCGGCAAGCTGGAATGGCCCCTCCGACCGCTCCGCGACTGGATTTCCATTTTTTGGCAAACTCCATGGTGCCGAGAATATTTTTTACGGTTTTGGCTATTCAGGTAATGGTGTAGGCCCCAGCTATATGGGCGGGCAGATTTTGTCTTCACTCCTGCTGGAACAAGACAACGCCTGGACCCGTAGCCCATTGGTTAAAGGGCCGCTCGGCCACTTTCCCCCTGAACCCCTACGCTATATCGGCGCCCACGTCGTGCGTAATGCGATTCGGCGTAAGGAGCAAGCAGAAGACGACAATCGCCAGCCTTGGATGATAGATAAATTACTAAGTCGCTTTGCCAATGCGGCAGGGAAAGCGGATAAGGGGTGAGGTTTTTGAAGTTGTAGAACGGGGCAACGTGCGCGGCTCGCACGGCGTATTGATTCGTCGGGTTGCGCGTCTTACGAATCGATCGTGATCGTTGCAATATCGCTTTTGCCCGTCACCGCTTTAGACAAAGCAATTTGTGCTTCACAGAAAATGGAAAAGAAAGCGTCGCTGTCTGAGCGTAGCGAGTTTCGACGCTTTCCCATTTTTTGTGATGCACAAATTGTGCCGACACGCAGTGACGGCACCCGCAGGGCAAAGTCTCAGCGTCGCCTTTCTTTTGCTTACTTTGCTTTGGCGAAGCAAAGAAAAGTAAGTGGCTGCCGGGCCACCCCCGGCTTGGCGCCACGAAGAGTGATCGCATTACCTATTAAAAACGACGCAAAAATGAGGAAACAAAAAGGACATCAGCACTGACTTGGATAGCAGTATCTACCAAACAAGAGTCGAATAATCCCCTCTGCCGCAAGCGGGAGAAAGATTCAACAGCTGGCAATATGTCGCTTTGCTTGTTTAAATAATTACTTCGCTTCCCCACTCAACATCATATTTTTAATCATCCCCACCGGAGCACTACCATAGCTCAAGAACTGCTCATGGAATTGCTTCAGCTTGAACTTCTCGCCCTGCTGTCTTTTCAGCTGCTCACGCAAATCAAGGATTTCACTGAATCCGCTGAAATAACTCGCCAATTGCACCGATGAATATTGCACACGCTGCCATTTGCCATCAGCCTCGGCCTGCGTCTGGAAAGCCTGATTAATTAACAAATCTTTGGCTTCGGCTTCGCTCATCCCCAACACATGCACGCTGTAATCGAGGATGGTATTGCAGACGGTACGCAAGTTCCATTTGTAATACATCAGCCACATTTCTGGTGAATTTTCACCATAGCCAGATTCCAGCATCATGCGTTCACTATAGACCGCCCAGCCTTCGATCATGGCACCATTACCAAACAAGGTTTTGATCACAGAAGGTGATTGATTGGCGTGTTGTAATTGCGTGTAGTGACCTGGAATCGCTTCATGGATACATAAAATCTGCAATACCCAGTGATTATATTCACGCAACGTACTTTCTATTTTTTCCCCTGACTGCCCATCAAATGGCGTCACATTAAAATAGGTGTTGTCGTGCGGACGGAAAATGCCCGGTGCTTCGATTGAGGCAATGGTGACGCCGCGTTCGTATTCTGGTGTTTCACGAACGATCAATGGCTTCTTGCTATCGAGCGCTAACAGATCGTGATCTTTGATCCATTTTTCCAACACCGGCAATTGCTGGCGGATCGCCGGAAATAGGTCTTCACCTTTGATATGTTGTTCCGATAATTTCGCAATCACCATCGCAATTTTTTTAGCACGATCTTCTGGCTTAGGCTGATCTCCCATGGTTTTAGTCCACAGCTGATCGGCCAGCTTCTCCATATTGCGGTGGGCTTCATCTTTTGCGGCCAGTGCGCGTTGATAAGTTTGTTCTGCGGTCAATGACGAGCGTATATCGGCTTTGAATTTGCCTTCATATAAGTCTTTGCCGATACGGAAAGAGCGCGCGGTTTCTGGTGTCAGATTTTTTGCGGTATCTGTTAAAAATGCGACGTAATCATTCACGGCATCACGTGCGTTTTTTAAACCAGAACTCAAAGCTTGTTTCTCATGTGCCGTCAATTTCTCTTTCGCGGCAGCCTTCTCTAATTCCGATAACAGAGAAATCGCGCCAGCACTTTGACGTATCGCGAGCTGTGTGTGCTCCATCGTTGGCGCATGGATAGTCGCTTTCGCTGCTGCATAATACGCAGGAACAGCTTGTAGACGCTGTATAGCAATTTTGACGCGCTTAGATTTAGGCGCAAAATCGGTATTCAGAATGGCATCAAAACCACCGGCAATATTGTGCTGAGTAGGATTCCACTCGAACTCGCGGAACTGGGTAAGGTACCAACGAGTCCCTTCGAGGTAGTTACGCATCAGTACCAAATCGGTTTGTTCATTGACGGGCAATGACTTCACATCCACTTTATCCAGGCGGCTTAACCAAAGATCAGCAAATGCCAGATATTGATCGCGACCTGCCTGATCGGGGATAACCAGACGAGCTGCATCGGTATACTTACCCGCTGCCATTGCCATGTCAGGATCTTGCTTCCACAGTGCATTCAAAAATTCTTGCTTTATTGCCACAAAAGCTTTTGCTTCTTTTGTAGTTGACGCTGACGTTAACACTGACGCATCTGGTTTCGCGGTGCTTTGAGCAAAACTCACAGAAGTAATCAATGAAGAAGAAATCAAAGCAGCAATGGCTGCACGATGGAAATGTTTTTGCATGGTTGTCCAGAAATTGTGGGATGCCTGATTAAAAAATTCGTAGGAACAGAGTACGAATAGATGTCGAGTGGGAGCCTAACATATGCTCAAAAAGAGCAAAATCCCTTTAGGTATAAACAATTTATTATTCGGTAATACGGGCAGATTTTTGTCAAAGTCCTGCCTTATCGCTCAAATTCCGGCGATTTCTTTGTTACACTCCGTGCTTAATTAAGAACATCACCCAACTCGCCACGCAAATCCGGCGACTACCATAAGAAAATCATGAATTCCCCCTCCCCGCAATTGCACTGGATAGAAAACGACGAAGCCCGCTCATGCCGCTGGCATGCTGAAAATGGCGCACCGCCGCCAAAACGCGTGCAGATCGCGGATGACAGGATGAACACGGAAACCGCTTACAAATTGGCGTGTGAGGGTACGGCATTGTTATGGCGTGGTGATTTTCATAACGGTAAGCAATTATTGCAATCGCTGGCACGCCGTATTGAAAAAAAACCTGCTAACAAGAAAGCCAAAGTACCGACTAGCGCCAGCGAGGCCTTTCACTTGCACCGGCAAGCACAATCACAGCGCGCCCGCGTACTGGCGATGGTGCTGATACCTTTTGAAGCCGATTACAGCATTTCTTTACGCCGTGCACCGGACGTCAAACTCGCGTGCGCTGAAGTGTATGGCGAGCCCAAAGATGCGTTCGTTGCATCTTTACGTGAGTTGTTGGGTTTGATTGGTGCGCATGAGTGGCGTAAAAATGGCGTGACGATTAAAGCACTGGACGCAAAAATTCATCCTTATTACGGCGTGTTTTCACCGGTACGTGGTGAATACATTGATTTGCTCGCAAAAGCACCCTTGCCTTCGACTGAGCTTGCTTTTGATATCGGCGTTGGTACTGGTGTTTTGTCAGCCGTACTGGCGAAGCGTGGTGTCAAAAAAATTATTGCTACCGATCAAGACCTGCGCGCGCTTTCCTGCGCCAAAGAGAATTTAGACAATCTCGGCTATAGCGAACAAGTTACTTTGCAGGAAGCTGACTTATTTCCAGCAGGTCGAGCTCCATTGGTCGTATGTAACCCGCCCTGGGTGCCTGCACGTCCCAACTCACCGATAGAATATGCGGTGTATGACCCCGAAAGTCATATGTTGAAAAGCTTTTTAGCTGGCGTTGCTGACCATATGGAACCACATGGCGAAGCCTGGCTGATCATGTCGGACTTTGCACAACATTTAGGCTTACGTACTGCAGAAGAGTTTTTCAGCTGGATTGATGCAGGTGGCCTGACGGTGATTGGCAAGCTGGACATCAGACCGCAGCATCCAAAATCGACCGATGCGACAGACCCCTTGCATGCAGCGCGGGTCAAAGAAGTGACTTCACTCTGGCGTCTAAAACTGAAGTAATGCTTTAAAATTGAGCCTTATTGAACCTTATTGAACCTTATTGAGCTTTACTTACTGGCGCAGTCGATCATTTTTGCGCCAGCTATTTTTATTTTGAATTGATTTACCATGAACAAACCATCCCGTATCCTGACCTTTAAATGCAAAAAATGCAGTAAATCCGTCCAGGTGTTTTTGCAAAAAGTGTCCGCCTGCACACATATTCAACCCTACCAAGGCATTTGCACCTGTGGCGAAGTGATGAAACATGCCACCGGCAATAAAGACGCGGTAGAGTCGTTTCTGAGTTCTGATAGCGTCACCTGGTCTCACCATCACTGATGGTTGATATTACTGCTAAATTTTCGACATTCTTTTGTAAATTCAACACTTAATATCGCTTTTTCGTTGCTAAAAATCAGGGCAAAGGCGAATGAGGCCTTCATAAACCCATCGATCTAAACCCATCGATCACAGTCTCATTTGCGGCGACATCCACACGGATATGCGCACACCAAGGATGAGAATGCGGTTTTTAAAGCCGAATTGCAGCCCAAACGGGGCTATTCAGAGCGAAAGCATTTATAATCTACCGCTTTGCAGCAGTTTTCTGGAAACAATGAAGGTATTTCGCGGACTCCCCAATGCAGCCTCCCGTGCCCCCTGTGCACTGGCGATAGGCAATTTTGACGGTGTACATCTGGGGCACCAGACTTTGCTCGCCCATTTACGCGCTGCAGCGGACCGTCTGGGGTTGGAATCGGCGGTGATGACCTTCGAGCCGCATCCACGTGCTTTTTTTGCAAAACTGGCTGGTAACCTCGCATTAGCACCAACCCGCATCGCCAATCTGCGTGATAATTTGTCATCTTTAAGAAAAGCCGGTGTTGATCGGGTGATCGTCGAGCATTTCAACGCGCATTTCGCTTCTTTGACACCGCAAGAATTCATCCAACAAGTGTTGGTCGATGGCTTGCATGTGAAATGGCTGATGGTAGGCGAGGATTTTTGCTTTGGCGCCAAACGTGCTGGCAATATCAAAACCCTGGAAGAAGCTGGGAAACAATACGGCTTTGAAGTAGTTACCTTGCCTGCGGTACAAAACAAAGGCGTCAGAATTTCTTCGTCTGCCGTGCGTGCTGCATTGGCTGCTGGTGATTTTAGCGAAGCGAATGACTTACTTGGCCACCCTTACCGGATTTCCGGGCATGTGGTTCATGGCCAAAAGCTGGGACGCACAATAGGTTTTCCTACGCTCAATTTGCGCATTGCACATCATCGCCCTGCGTTGACGGGTATTTTCATCGTGCAAGTACATGGATTGTCTGACCAGCCTCTGCCAGCAGTCGCCAGTCTGGGCGTACGCCCTACCGTCGATGATAGCGGACGCGTGTTGCTGGAAACCCATGTCTTTGACTATCAAGGCAATGTCTATGGCAAAGTCGTGCAAATCGAGTTCTTACAGAAATTGCGCGATGAAGAAAAATACAGCGATCTGGCGACCTTAACAGCAGCGATCGATAACGATGCCGCACAAGCGCGTGCTTATTTCGCGGCGACCGCCCGCATTCCGGCCAGCAACGCCACCGACCGAATTTGAAGAAACACACTGCGGTTTCTTCTCCCTCTATTTTTTAAAGAAAATTCATCATGTCTGAAAATAAAACAGCCAAAGCTGCGAACAAATACCCGGTCAATATGACCGAAACACCTTTCCCTATGCGTGGCGATCTGGCTAAACGTGAGCCAAAATGGGTCAAAGAATGGCAAGAAAAAAATATCTACCAACGTATTCGCAAAGCCAGTGCTGGCCGTCCAAAATTTATTCTGCACGACGGCCCACCGTACGCCAATGGTGATATCCACATCGGCCACGCAGTGAACAAGATTTTAAAAGACATGATCATCAAAGCACGCAGCATGGCTGGCTTTGACGCACCGTACGTACCAGGCTGGGATTGCCACGGTATGCCGATCGAGATCCAGATCGAAAAACTGTTCGGTAAAAATCTGCCAGTCAATGAAGTGCAGTCCAAAGCACGTGCGTATGCCGAAGAACAGATCCTCCGTCAAAAAGCTGACTTCATCCGTCTGGGTGTATTGGGTGAATGGGACAATCCATATAAAACCATGAACTTCAGCAATGAAGCGGATGAATTACGCGCACTCGGTCAATTGCTGGAAAAAGGTTATGTGTATCGCGGTTTAAAACCAGTCAATTGGTGTTTTGACTGCGGCTCCGCCTTGGCGGAAGCGGAAGTGGAATACGAAAACAAACGTGATCCATCGATCGACGTGGGTTTTCCATTTGCTGAACACGACAAGCTGGCAGTAGCGTTCAAATTAGACAAACTGCCGCATGACAAGGGTTTCTGCGTGATCTGGACCACGACACCGTGGACCATCCCGTCAAACCAGGCGTTGAACATGCATCCCGAAATCACCTATGCGCTGGTAGAAACCACGCGTGATGGCGCGCCTTTGTTGTTGATCATGGCGCAAGATCTGGTTGAAAGCAGCCTGACGAAATATGAACTCGAAGGCAAAGTCATTGCGACCTGCCTCGGCGCGGCTTTATCTGAAATCAAATTCAAACATCCTTTTGCAGCATTGGATGCGGGCTACGATCGTTTTTCTCCGGTCTACATGGGCGACTACGTGACGCTCGACAGCGGTACCGGCGTCGTTCACTCGGCACCAGCCTACGGTATAGAAGATTTCCAATCATGCAAAGCGCATGGTATGAAAGACGATGACATCATCGCGCCAGTAATGGGTGATGGTAAGTTTGCGTCTACACTGCCTTTCTTCGCCGGCATGACAATCTGGGAAGCATCCAAGCCAATTTGCGATAAATTACGCGAAGCGGGTGCCTTATTCTCATTGAAAATGTTTGACCACAGCTACATGCACTGCTGGCGTCATAAAACACCGATCATCTATCGCGCGACATCACAATGGTTCGCGAGTATGGACAACATCCCTAACGATGGGGCAACCAGCTTGCGTGAAACTGCGCTCAAAGCGATTGATGAAACTGCCTTCTTCCCAAGCTGGGGTAAAGCGCGCTTGCACGGCATGATCGCGAATCGTCCTGACTGGACTTTGTCGCGTCAGCGTCAATGGGGTGTACCGATGGCCTTCTTCTTACATAAAGAAACCGGCCAATTACATCCACGCACACCAGAATTGCTGGAAATCATCGCTAAACGTATCGAAGTCGAAGGCATAGAAGCCTGGCATAAAATCGAAGCCGCCGATTTATTAGGCGATGAAGCGCCGATGTATGTCAAAAACCGCGATACGTTGGACGTCTGGTTTGATTCTGGTGTGACGCACAAAACCGTTCTGCGCGGCTCACATAAAGCGCAATCTGCTTACCCGGCCGATCTGTATCTGGAAGGTTCTGACCAACATCGCGGCTGGTTCCATTCGTCATTGCTGACCGCATCGATGTTAGACGGTCATGCGCCTTACAAAGCGTTGCTGACACACGGTTTTGTGGTCGATGGAGAAGGCAAAAAGATGTCCAAATCCAAGGGCAATGTCGTCGCGCCACAAAAGATTTCTGACACATTGGGCGCTGACATCCTGCGCTTGTGGGTTGCGTCTACGGATTACTCCGGCGAATTGTCGATCTCTGATGAAATTTTAAAGCGCGTTACGGAATCGTATCGTCGTATCCGTAATACTTTGCGTTTCTTGTTAGCGAACACCTCTGACTTCGATATCAACAAAGATGCGGTAGCGATTGCGGACATGCTGGAAATTGATCGCTATGCGATTGCGAACATGGCCGTATTGCAAACCCAAGTACTTGCTCACTACCAACAGTTTGAGTTCCATCCTGTGGTCAGCAAGCTGCAATCGTATTGCTCCGAAGATCTGGGTGGCTTTTACCTCGATATTCTGAAAGATCGTTTGTATACCAGCGGTACCACATCAACTGCGCGACGCTCTGCACAAACGGCAATCTGGCATATCACCCAAGCTTTGTTGCGTCTGATGGCACCAATATTGTCATTCACTGCCGAAGAAGCATGGCAATTCTTTGCCACTGCCGAGGAATACAGCGCCAGCGATGAAACCATCTTCACGCAAACTTACTATACATTGCCTATGCCTGAGATTGAAGCAAGCATAGCATTGCTGGAAAAATTCGCGGCCTTGCGCGCCGTCCGTAACGACGTGACCAAACAATTGGAAGAAGTACGCGTTGCTGGTGGCATTGGTTCATCCCTGCAAGCCGAGGTTGTAATCAAAGCCAGTGGTGCGAAGTTTGAGGTATTGAACAGCTTTGCCGATGATCTGAAATTCGCTTTGATTACATCGGCGGCAAACGTTGAACAAGTCGCCGATGAGGCAGCAGAAACGGTCGTTGTTACGCCGTCTAAGTACGAAAAATGCGAGCGTTGCTGGCATTATCGTGCGGATGTCGGTAGCCACGCAGAACACACCGGTTTATGTGGTCGTTGTGTAAGCAATTTGTTTGGTGCAGGCGAAACACGTCGCTTTGCCTGATTGTTTTAGATTTATCTGGTAAGCCCCAAATTGTCATCTGAGAAAAGACCGGACTCCAGCCCGGTCTTTTCTATTAATGATACGATCAAAGCAAATAGCACAAGTGCAAGTACACGCAAAAGCACATTTAGCGATTCACCTCTTTTTAATTAAAACTCATGGCAACTAAAAAACGTTCTAATTTTTCAGCAGGCTCTAACTCTTCACGCTCTTCCGGATCGTCCGGCTCTTCATTGATACCTTGGTTAGGCTTGGCTGCGATAGTGATTCTGCTCGATCAGGTCAGCAAAATCACCATCACCAAATTATTCGCCTATGCTGAGTCCATGAGCGTCACTTCGTTTTTTAATCTAGTGTTGGTATATAACAAAGGCGCGGCATTTAGTTTTCTGGCGGCGGAATCTGGTTGGCAGCGTTATGTCTTCACGGCCCTCGGTTTGATTGCTTCAGCATACATCATCTTTTTGTTGAGCCGCCATAGCAGCCAGAAGTTGTTTTGCTGGGCATTAACATTGATTATGGGCGGTGCTTTGGGTAATGTGATTGACCGTTTGATGTATGGTCATGTGATTGATTTTCTGGATTTCCATTATCAGGACATCTATCACTTCCCGGCCTTTAATCTGGCTGACAGCGCTATTGTGTTGGGTGCCGGATTATTTATTCTAGATGAATTGCGCCGCGTAAAAAAATAAGGGGTCGGCATCATGAATCTGCGTCTGGCTGGAAAAAAAATCGTTCTCGGTCTCACTGGTGGCGTCGCCTGCTATAAGGTCGCCGAACTGACCCGCGCGTTAGGCAAAGCCGGTGCGTCAGTGCAAGTAGTGATGACAAATGCGGCAACGCAATTTATTACGACTGTCACCATGCAGGCCTTGTCCGGTAATACGGTCTACACCGATCAATGGGATGCGCGGATCCACAACAACATGCCGCACATCGATCTGACGCGTGATGCCGATGCGATTGTGATCGCACCGTGCAGTACCGACTTCATGTTCAAACTTGCGCATGGCGCATGTGATGACTTGCTCTCTACTTTATGTGTTGCGCGTCCAGCCCATGTACCTTTGCTGATCGCGCCAGCGATGAATGTAGAAATGTGGCAAAACCCCGCCACCCAACGCAACGTAGCCCAAATCAAAGCAGATGGAATACGAGTGATGGGCCCCGGCTCAGGCGATCAGGCTTGTGGCGAAACCGGTATGGGACGCATGTTAGAGCCGGAGCAACTACTCACTGAGATCATTGCTTCGTTTCAGTCCAAGTCTTTGGCAGGTAAGCACGTGCTAATTACCGCAGGCCCCACCTTTGAACCTATCGATCCGGTACGAGGCATCACCAATTTATCGTCTGGCAAAATGGGCTATGCGATTGCACAAGCGGCATGGGAAGCAGGTGCCAAAGTTACCTTGATATCCGGACCAACCGCTCTCGCGCAACCGTATGGCGTGCAACGTGTGAACGTGCAAACGGCCCAGCAAATGCATGATGCCGTAATGAGCGCTTTAAAAGCACAAGTGCAGGATGTCTTCATCGCTGTTGCTGCGGTGGCTGACTGGCGCGTCGCGAATGCCAGCGATCAAAAAATTAAAAAGACCAGTGACAGCGACACACCGCAATTAGAATTTGCGCAAAATCCAGATATTCTGGCGCTGGTCGCGGCACTACCAAATGCACCGTATTGCGTTGGCTTTGCCGCTGAATCAGAAAATTTATTGCAGTACGGTGCTGCCAAACGCATCAAGAAAAACATTCCATTATTGGTGGGCAATATCGGCCACCACACTTTTGGCAAAGATGACAATGAACTGGTGTTATTCGACGCCCACGGTCATGCTGAATTGGGACGCGCAGACAAACAAACGCTGGCGACAAAATTGGTGTCTGAGCTAGCGATCCGTTTAAAAAACTAATACTCCTTGGCATCGCTAATTGCAATGCCACATCTATTCCCAAAGCACAGTCTGAATAAATATGAAAAAAATCGACCTCAAAATCCTTGATCCACGTATGCAAGACCAATTGCCAGCCTATGGCACACCTGGAAGTGCGGGTCTTGATTTGCGCGCTTGTATCGACGAAGCAATCACCATCAAACCAGGTGAAACCGTTTTAATTCCAACCGGTTTAGCCATCCACATTGGCGATCCAGCTTATGCAGCAATGATCTTGCCACGCAGCGGCATGGGTCATAAACACGGTATCGTGTTAGGCAATCTGGTTGGTCTGATCGATTCTGACTACCAAGGACAATTGATGGTATCGACCTGGAACCGTGGTCAAAACGATTTTGTCTTAAACCCGATGGAACGTCTGGCGCAGTTAATCATCGTTCCGGTATTGCAAGTCGGTTTCAATATCGTTGAAGAGTTCGGTGACAGCGAACGCGGTGAAGGTGGTTTTGGTAGCACTGGTAAACATTAATCTCTCGCTTTTAGAGATACTCCCCTTATTTTTTTAAAATCTTTACGTCTTCCCAAAGAATGATATAGACACTTAAAAAGTACTCATGGGGAGTATAAAAAAATTTGAGCACTAACACACTGATGATGGGCTGAAAGTAAGATACTGAAACGCCCACTTCATTTGTTTGATGCACTGCCAAAAAGGTAAAAGCATGGAATTCAGATGGTCCGGACTCCGGCTACAAATGCCGAAATTCAGCACCCAGGACATAATTGCAGGCCTTTCCATTGCGGGCTTATTGTTACCCGAAGCGGTAGCCTATTCCAGTATCGGCAACTTACCGCCACAGGCTGGCGTACTCGCACTATTTGCGGGTTTGCTCTGCTACGGGTTGCTAGGTAGCAGTCGTTTTGCCATTGTATCAGCGACCTCCTCTTCTGCTGCCGTGATGGCAGCTGCCACCGCATCGATGGCTAATGGCGATCCACAACATCGCATGGCACTGGCATTTGGTCTGATCATACTAAGCGGGATCTTCTTTGTTCTGGCCAGCCTTGCAAAGATAGGCAGTGTTTCAGAATTTGTCGCCAAACCCGTTTTACGCGGTTTTGCGTTTGCGCTGGCGCTAACGATTACCATCAAACAATTTTCTAAAATCGTCGACGTGCATTCTACGGAAACTAACTTTCTGTATTACGTCGCTGATATCGGTTCACAATTTGTCATTTGGAATGTTAATGGCATCCTGGTAGGACTTGTCGCGCTGGTGATGCTATTTAGCTTGGCACGTTTTCCAAAAATACCGGGTGGACTGATAACGATCGCCTGCGGTATTGCAGCTGGAAAATTTCTGCATCTCGAACAATATGGCATCCACTTGGTTGGCAGTATGCAATTGCAATTACCCACACCCGGCCTTCCGCCACTGGCGCATCATGAATGGGCCAGACTGGGTGAGTTAGCACTAGCGATGGTCATGATTTTGTATGCCGAATCGTATAGTTCAATTCGCACCTATGCTCTAAAGCATGGCGACCAGACTTCTGCTAATCGCGATCTGTTTGCATTCGGCATCAGTAATATCGTTTCCGGGCTCTTTCACGGCATGCCTGTTGGGGCTGGCTATTCCGCAACCTCTGCCAATGAAGCGGCGGGGGCACAATCAAAACTAGCGGGCTTGTGCGCAGCTTTAACGGTCTTGGTGATGGTTTGGACCCTGCTCCCCTTAATAGAGCTTATTCCCGAACCGGTATTGGCAGCCATCGTTATTCATGCAGTCTCACACTCTTTAAGTTTGTACGCCTTTAAACCATATATGGTCTGGCGTAGGGATGTGATTGTGGTGTTCGTGGCGATTGCTGGCGTGATCGTACTCGGCGTGCTGGATGGTTTGTTGACCGCCATCGCAATCAGTATTGCGCTAATGCTACGCCGGATCGCCAACGCCAACGTGACAGTGCTTGGACGCTTGGGGAGCAGCCATGACTTTGTCAGCATGCAAAATCATCCGGAGGCGAAGTCAGTGCCAGGGGTTATCATTTTCCGTCCTGAAACACCGATGTTCTTTGCTAACGCTGAACGTATCACGACAGAAATACGGCATGGCATCGCAGCGGCAGACAACAGCGTCCACAGCTTCATCGTCAGTCTTGAAGAGTCGTATGACCTCGATAGCTCCAGTCTTCAAGCCTTAGCAGATCTATCGAATCTCATTGCAAGTCAACATCGCCAATTATTTTTTGCCAGACTCAAAGATCAAGTACAGGACATCCTCGATCAAGGCGTCGCTATTGGTTTAATGCCCGCGTATTCTTCTGGCATCAGCGTGGATGACACGGTGGCAATGGCAAACAAACCATCCGCCGCAGTGACGACCTGATAAAGACGAGGTCAGTCACTACATAAAAGATGAAAAAAATCCCTGTAGAAACTACGGGGATTTTTTATATTACGCTCATTTTCTAGCCTTACGACTACGACCAGCAGATTCTCGTAAGATGGTGTAACTCCATTCATCTTCGTGCTGTCCGGCCTCAATCGCGACCCGAACCCGGAACACATCACTTTCACCTTTGATTCTGCGTCCGATACCGATGTGTTTTTTTGTCACATCCCTTCTATCGTACACATCAACCTCTACCTCTTTCCCCTCCAGAGCAGCAGGCGAAAGCACCGAGTCTATGGTCTTAGGCGTGTATTCCAGTACATACAACGGTAGTATCAGACTAGCCATTTTTCCTCCGCAGCACGAAAACGTTTTGTTTTAACGACGAAATACTCAGACAGCTACTCTCTCTTGAAATGAACTTACTCCACTTCGACAATTTCTTGAGACGCCTCAGGAGGGGCAGCATCACCTTCAGAGAACTCTAACTTAATTAGATCCTTCTCGTCCAGATCAACGATCACGCGACCACCAGAAACCAGCTTACCAAACAACAGTTCATCAGCCAGCGCCTTACGGATCATGTCCTGAATCAGGCGTGCCATAGGACGCGCGCCCATCAATGGATCAAAACCTTTTTTCGCCAGGAATTTACGCAAATTATCGGTAAAGGTAGCTTCAACTTTCTTCTCATGCAACTGTTCTTCCAGTTGCATCAGGAACTTGTCGACCACACGTAAGATAATTTCTTCGTCCAATGGGCGGAAACTGATAATGGCATCCAGACGATTGCGGAATTCAGGCGTGAACATACGCTTAATATCCGCCATTTCGTCGCCGGCTTCCTTACTGTCGTTGAAGCCGATTGATCGTTTCTGCAAGCTTTCTGCACCCGCATTCGTGGTCATGATGATGATCACATTGCGGAAGTCAGATTTACGACCATTGTTATCGGTCAATGTGCCGTGATCCATCACCTGCAACAAGA
The DNA here is from genome assembly GCF_014284255.1 of Cognatundibacterium jejuense. Lineage (GTDB taxonomy): Bacteria > Pseudomonadota > Gammaproteobacteria > Burkholderiales > Burkholderiaceae_D > Undibacterium > Undibacterium jejuense. Next base: position 86,847 of record NZ_JACOFV010000005.1, on the reverse strand, counting down.
TGTTAAATACATCTGGATGGGCTTTTTCAATTTCGTCGAGCAACAAGACTGCATGCGGCTTCTTGGTAATCGCTTCGGTCAGCAAACCACCTTGATCAAAGCCAACATAACCAGGAGGCGCACCGATCAAACGGCTCACCGCATGGCGTTCCATGTATTCGGACATATCGAAGCGAATCAACTCGATACCCAAGGTAAAGGCGAGCTGTTTAGCGACTTCCGTTTTACCAACGCCAGTCGGACCAGAGAACAAGAAGGAACCAATCGGCTTATCCGTTTTACCCAAACCAGCACGCGCCATCTTGATGGCAGACGCCAAAGCATCAATCGCAGGCTCCTGTCCAAAGACCACATTTTTGAGGTCGCGATCAATCGTCTGCAACTTGCTGCGATCATCCTGATTAACAGTCTGTGGCGGAATACGTGCAATCTTGGAGATGATGTCTTCGATATCGGCCTTACCAATTGTTTTCTTTTGCTTGGACTTTGGCAAAATACGCTGTGCAGCACCCGCTTCATCAATCACATCAATCGCTTTATCTGGCAAATGACGATCATTGATAAAGCGCGCCGACAACTCTGCAGCGGTCGTCAAGGCAGACGCGGAATACTTCACATTGTGATGCTCTTCAAACTTAGACTTCAAGCCGCGCAAAATTTGCACGGTTTGTTCTACCGTTGGCTCATTCACATCTATTTTCTGGAAACGACGTGACAGAGCATGATCTTTTTCAAACACACCACGGTATTCGGTGTAAGTGGTCGCACCGATGCATTTCAATTGTCCGCTGGACAAAGCCGGTTTCAACAGATTTGACGCATCCAGTGTCCCGCCAGAAGCTGAACCAGCACCGATAATGGTGTGGATTTCATCGATGAATAAAATACCGTTAGGCGTATCTTTCAATTGCTTGAGTACACCTTTGAGGCGCAACTCAAAATCACCGCGATATTTGGTACCAGCCAGCAACGCTCCCATATCGAGTGAATATACGACGGCGGTTTGCAAAATTTCTGGCACGTCACCTTCGGTAATACGCAACGCCAGACCTTCCGCAATCGCGGTTTTACCAACACCCGCTTCACCAACTAACAACGGATTATTTTTACGGCGACGGCATAAAATTTGAATCACGCGCTCCACTTCACTGTCGCGACCAATCAACGGATCGATCTTACCCTCTGCCGCTTGCTTGTTCAGATTTTGGGTAAATTGGTCGAGTGGACTTTCTTTGGATTGCACGTCAGCATGACCCTCTTCACCACCCTCAGGCGACTTTTGTGGCTCATTCAGATTGTCTTTACGCACACCATGCGAAATGAAGTTGACCACGTCAAGGCGCGTTACGCCTTGTTGGTGCAGGTAATACACAGCATGCGAATCTTTTTCTCCAAAGATCGCCACGAGAACATTGGCGCCAGTGACTTCCTTCTTACCATTAGAAGAAGACTGTACGTGCATAATCGCACGCTGGATAACCCGCTGGAAGCCAAGCGTAGGCTGGGTATCCACCTCGTTAGTACCAGAAACCGTAGGGGTGTTATCGGTAATAAAATTACCAAGTGTTTTGCGCAAATCATCAATATTGACCGCGCAAGCCCGCATCACCTCTGCTGCCGAGGGATTATCAAGCAATGCGAGCAACAAATGCTCAACAGTGATGAATTCATAACGAGCTTGTCTGGCCTCAACAAAGGCCATGTGCAAACTGACTTCTAATTCTTGCGCAATCATACTTCCTCCATCACACATTGCAGGGGATGTCCTGCCTTACGAGCGTGTGTCAAAACGAGTTCAACTTTAGTCAGTGCAATATCTTTAGAATATACGCCACATACACCTTTACCGTCCCGGTGAACTTTAAGCATGATCTGCATTGCAGTCTCACGGTCTTTGTTAAAGTATTCCTGGACAATCGCGACGACAAACTCCATAGGAGTATAGTCATCGTTTAATAAAATTACCTGGTACATCGATGGTGGCTTAAGCTTTTGCGCCTGCCGCTCCAATATCGTACCGTTTTCATGCTTAGTTCCCATACGTCTATTCTAGTACGTTGATTCAATCCAGAGGCAAATAATAAGCGAATAAAAGCACCTTATTTCATCGCTGATCAAATGTTACCCTCTTTCAAGACTTTTCACAGATGGTGATCATTTTCGATAGATCAAGCTTTTTGCACAAAGTAGAGCAAAACTATTTTGGAGTGTTAGATTTGAGACAAAATTAAGAAATTAAGTTAAAAATACAACAATACAACAGTGCCCATAAAAAGTTTCTTGACTTTAGTTTTTTTTCCGCCAAGAATGATATTTATTGACATGAATAGTATTTATTCGTCAATAAGAAGGGGGCAAGTTAAGGGAAAGCCAGCATGTCGCTAGTTTTCTTGCTTTTACGGCTCGTGTGATTAGTTTCTATTTGAAAGATGCATTATGGCAACAGGTACCGTCAAGTGGTTCAATGATTCCAAAGGCTTTGGCTTTATCACTCCGGACGACGGTGGTGAGGATTTGTTCGCCCACTTTTCCGCAATCCAAATGAACGGCTTCAAGACTCTGAAAGAAGGTCAAAAAGTGTCGTTCGAAGTCACGCAAGGCCCTAAAGGCAAGCAAGCTTCTAACATTCAAAACCCTTAATATTTGGGTTGTGGTATTTTTAAGAACCCCGCTTCGGCGGGGTTTTTTTATTTGTTCCGCCATGTAGGTCAACTTAGGCCAACTCATAAGCAAAGTCGCTATTGTTTTGCATCAATAACAAGTTGCAGAGTTTTACGAGAAGTTCATTACAACCAACGCCATCCGCTTTAACCTCTCCAGGTCAACGCGTACGAATTCTCAGTAGAACCTGCGGAACAAATAAAAAAAAACCGGCTTACGCCGGTTTTTTATGCAAGAGAAATGAAAGCATCCATTTCTACTAAGCGCTATTACATATGTTCAATCATTACGTCGCCGAAGCCTGAGCAGGATACTTGTGTAGCACCTTCCATCAAACGCGCAAAATCGTAAGTCACTTTCTTCGCTGTAATCGCCTTTTCTGTTGAGGAGATCAACAAATCAGCAGCTTCAGTCCAGCCCATGTGACGCAACATCATTTCTGCGGACAAGATCAGAGAACCTGGGTTCACATAATCTTTACCTGCGTATTTTGGCGCTGTACCGTGCGTTGCTTCGAACATCGCGATAGAGTCAGACAAGTTAGCACCTGGAGCAATACCGATACCACCAACTTGAGCAGCCAATGCATCAGAAATGTAATCGCCATTCAGGTTCAATGTAGCAATAACACTGTACTCTGCTGGACGCAACAAGATTTGCTGCAAGAACGCATCAGCGATGGAATCCTTAACAACGATATCTTTACCTGTTTTTGGATTCTTGAATTTGCACCATGGGCCGCCGTCGATCAATTCTGCGCCGAATTCTTTTTGTGCCAATGCGTATGCCCAGTCACGGAAGCCACCTTCGGTGTACTTCATGATGTTGCCTTTGTGAACGATCGTCACGGATGGCTTGTCATTGTCGATTGCGTACTGAATTGCTTTACGTACCAGGCGCTCTGTACCTTCGCGGGATACCGGCTTTACGCCGATACCAGAAGATTCTGGGAAGCGGATTTTCTTCACGCCCATTTCGTCTTGCAGGAACTTGATCAGTTTTTTAACTTGATCGGAACCTTCTGCGAATTCGATACCTGCGTAGATATCTTCAGAATTTTCACGGAAGATAACCATGTCAGTTTTTTCTGGCTCACGCACTGGAGATGGCACGCCTTTGAAATAACGAACTGGACGCAAGCAAACATAAAGATCCAACTCTTGACGCAAAGCAACGTTCAGGGAGCGGATACCGCCGCCGACTGGTGTTGTCAAAGGACCTTTGATAGAAACAACGTAGTCTTTCAAGACTTTCAGTGTTTCTTCTGGCAACCAGACGTCTGGGCCGTATACTTTTGTTGATTTTTCACCAGCATAGATTTCCATCCAGCTGATTTTACGTTTGCCAGCGTAAGCTTTGGCAACCGCAGCATCCACTACTTTGATCATGACAGGGCTGATATCCACGCCAGTACCGTCACCCTCAATAAATGGGATGATAGGATTGTCAGGAACATTCAGCGAGAAATCAGCATTGACGGTAATTTTTTTACCTTCAGCAGGAACTTGAATATGTTGATACATCGTTTTCTCCGTAGTTGGATGAATAAGCAAATTGCGCTATTCTCAAATATGCCTTGCGTGCTAATGCAGACAGCGATGGCGATATTAACACTGTGCAGCCCGGTTATGCCTCTGCCTTTTGCATTTCGCAATTAATTTCGCAATTAATTCTTAGTAATTAAGCCGTATTAACTCTTATATAAGACACAAGACCTTCATTTCGTATTATGCACTAGAATTTTACTAGATGCCATCAGTTTACCAAATTGCGGTTACCATATTGCCATGAAACTGATTTTACTCAACAAGCCCTTTAACGTCATGTGTCAATTTTCCGCCCATCCTAGCAGGGAGACTTTAGCGGATTACCTTGATATTCCCAATATATACCCAGCTGGTCGCCTTGATGCGGATAGCGAGGGATTAATTTTGCTGACCGATGACGGTAAGCTGCAAAACCGCATCAGCCATCCTGATCATAAACAAGCAAAAACCTATTTGGTGCAAGTGGAAGGCACGCCTACGCCGGCCATACTCAAAAAGCTATCAGAGCCGCTGGATTTAGGGGATTTCACTACACAAGCCTGCATAGCTAAACATATTCAGATGCCAGATTGGCTCTGGGATCGCGATCCACCGATACGTCAACGTGCCAACATTCCTACCAGTTGGCTGTGCATAATCTTGTCTGAAGGAAAAAATCGTCAGGTCCGGCGCATGACAGCTGCGGTAGGATTACCTACTTTGCGCCTGATACGCACAGGCATTGGCGGTTTCTCACTAGAAAGCCACCCGTTGATGCCAGGCGAATGGCAAGAAGTAGAGGCGCAAAAATAACGAATCAAGACCCAAATAAACCCAAAGAAAAATTTCTTAAAAAAACTGTCAACCAATCCGCCCTTGCTTCGTTGTCATAATTGGTTCAATGGAATCGCACTTACCGTACTTCTTAACAATTACTTTTTTGAAGGACTTAAAATGAAAAAATTGATCGCTACCTTAATCGTTGGTTTATTTGCTTCCGCGGCTTTCGCCCAAGCTCCGGCAACCCCTGCAGCGCCTACTGCCGCACCAGCAGCTGACGCGGCTGCACCAGCCAAAAAAGCAAAAAAACACAAAAAACACAAAAAAGAAGCTGCTGACACAGCAGCTTCTTCTGCAGCAACATCAAAATAAGTACTTGTTAAATCAAAAATATGGGCGGGAGCTTTTCCTGCCCTTTTTTTTTACTGTACGATACGGCTTTTAAAATTAAATTCCTCCATTGGTTATGACAAAAATCTCCACTATCGCACTGCAATTGCTGGGCGCAGCCACTTTGGCCATATTGAGCACGGCCTCACAAGCACAAACGCAAGGAAAATTACCTGTCAAACCGTTATCAGTAGGAATTTATGTCATCCAGGCAGAATTCGCCACCACGCCTGCAGAGCGTGAACAAGGCTTAATGCTAAGAACAAAAATGGGCAGCAATGAAGGCATGGTTTTCGATTTTGGCGCTCCTGCAGGCGTTTGCATGTGGATGAAAAACACACTAATTCCTTTATCTGTCGCATTTATCGATATAGACGGCCGCATCGTCAACATTGAAGATATGCAGCCAGAAACATTAGATTCCCATTGCGCAAAAAGAACCGTCAACTACGCTTTAGAAATGAATTTAGGCTGGTTTAAACAAAAAAATATCAAACCAGGCATGAAGATTGAAGGCTTGCCACTGAAGTAAGAGCACATACTCCATCATTGGATACTACGAACCGACCTGAAAAGCACAAGCTTTGGTCGGTCAAGGTATTACAAACAGCCCAAGGAATGATTACGTCCTCGCGCGCAACATCGCTCCTTCTGGTGGAAAAACAGTAGCACGATCAGAATATCAAAGAGAATATCCAGAACACCCAGAACATCACTGAGACCAACAAAGATGCAAGGAAAGCAAAAAAAACCGCAAAAATTTGCGGTTTTTTTCTTTTCACATCTGAATATATTCGTCGATTGAGCTCAGTGCCCAAGCAACAAATTTAAGCTTTAGCTATTAAGCCAATGCTTTCAGAGCAGAAGCTAAACGGCTCTTATGGCGAGCAGCTTTGTTCTTGTGAATGATTTTTTTGTCAGCGATACGATCGATAGTCGATACAGATGCTTGAAAAATTGTTGCAGCAGCAGCTTTATCACCAGCTTCGATTGCTTTACGAACAGCTTTGATTGCTGTACGCAGAGTCGAGCGTTGGCTAGAGTTATGTGCGTTTTGTTTAACTGCTTGACGAGCACGTTTGCGTGCTTGTGCGGTATTTGCCATGAGATTTCCTAAACGTGGTCAAAGCGACGAGGTCAAAACATTTGATTAAATGCCACGCCGCAAAATTCTATACAGCTTTGCAGTATAACGGCTTTTATTTTCGTTAGCAAGCATTACTGTTGTTCTGAGTGAATAGAAGATTATAACCTCCTATCAAAGGTCCGATCAAACTGTTTTCATCATTTTTTCGCATCTGTTACGCAACAAGCTAGAAAAATTATGCGAAAGTCATGTGTAGCTCGTGAGGAAATATTCCCTTTTTCCATCTTTATTCAATAAATTCAATGAAAGAAACGATCATGCAATGTACTCCGATACAACTGTCTGGCATTTACGTCACGCTTGAACCCCTCACACAGGAGCATTTGCCGGAAATCCAAAGCGCGGTCGCTGACGGCGAACTATGGAAGCTCTTCTTTACTTCTGTTCCAGCACCGAAAAATGTACAGCAATGGCTAGCTGCTGCGCTCGACATGCAACACCAACAGACCGCCATTCCATTCGCGATCCGAGACAACGCCAGCGGAAAAATTGTTGGCTCTACGCGCTACTGGAAAATGGAACCCAACAACAGGCGACTGGAAATCGGGCACACCTGGTATGCAAAATCAGCGCAACGTACCGGCGTCAACACCGAATGCAAGCTATTATTGCTCACCCACGCATTTGAAGTATTTAACTGCATTGCGGTTGAGTTCCGTACCGATTACTTCAATCACAAGTCACAAGCAGCGATAGAGCGGCTTGGTGCGAAACGAGATGGCCTTTTGCGCAACCACACTATCATGGCAAACGGCCGTATCCGCGATACCGTGGTTTATAGTATTCTGGAACATGAATGGCCAGGCGTAAAAAAGAATTTGCAGTATATGCAATCTAAATATAAGAACTAAATACGCAAATAATTAACTTAGTTAAGAGAGCAAAACAAGTGCTGATTGATTTTTTCTTTAGCTTGAAAGACGCCAAAATTCCGGTGTCGATTAAAGAATTTCTGATGTTACTAGAAGCCCTGGATAAAGGTCTGATCAGCATGTCGCTGGACGACTTTTACTTTCTATCGCGTACCATCATGGTCAAGGATGAAGCGCATTACGACAAATTTGATAAGGCCTTTGGCATGTACTTCAAAGGCATAGACACTATTTTTGAAAAGCATCCGGAGATTCCTTTAGATTGGCTGACCAAACGCCTAGAACGTGAATTAACTGACGAACAAAAAGCCGCGATTGAAAAGTTTGGCTACAACAAACTCATGGATCGCTTGAAGGAACTTTTAAAAGAACAAAAAGAGCGTCACGAGGGTGGCAGCAAATGGATAGGCACTGGGGGCACCTCTCCTTTCGGCAACGGCGGATCGAACCCAGAAGGTATACGCATCGGCGGCAAGGGAGGTAACCGCAGTGCTATCAAAGTCTGGGAAGAACGCGCATTTAAAGACTACGACGCCGAACGCGAACTAGGTACGCGCAACATTAAAGTTGCCCTACGACGCTTACGCAAATTTGCACGTCAAGGTGCGGAAGAAGAATTGGCACTCGACGCCACTATCAAAGCTACAGCGAATAATGCGGGCTATCTCGACATTAAAATGCAGCCTGAACGCAAAAACAACATCAAAGTGTTGATGTTGTTTGATGTCGGCGGCACCATGGATGACCATATTGCGCAAACTGAAGAATTGTTTTCAGCAGCAAAAACTGAATTTAAGAATATGGAATTCTTTTATTTCCATAACTGCGTCTACGATTATTTATGGAAAAACAACCGCCGTCGCCATGCCGAGAAATTTCCGACCTGGGATATTCTGCGTAAATACCCACCTGATACCAAGTTAATTTTTGTCGGCGATGCCACCATGAGTCCCTACGAAATCCTGCAACCCGGTGGCTCCGTGGAATATAACAACGAAGAAGCGGGGGCCGTATGGCTGCAGCGTTTCGCAACAACATTCCCCAAATACATCTGGCTCAATCCTGAACCTGAAGGTCTGTGGCAATACCGTCAATCGATTTCAATTATCCGGCAAGTGATGAGCAATCGCATGTTCCCGGTCACGATAGAAGGACTGGAACGCGGTATGCGTCTGCTGAGCAAATAAAACTCACGGGATGGCGAACTTGGTGAAATAAATGACGCACACTAATTCCGAAACACGCAATTAGTGTGCTAACTGTAAATACTTCTTTAAAGTACGCAAGAGCACACGACGCGACAGCGGCTTAACCAAAAATCCGGCGCATTTAACCCGCTCGGCCAGACTAACTTTATACTCAAAAGACTGGTCAATTAATAATATCACTGAAGTCTTTAAGCCTTCATTTTGCTTTTTTAAGCCATCACACAGCCGATAAGGATCTACATTGGGGGTAGATGTGTTAATCAAAGTTAATGCGTGCTGATTATTTCTATCTAACAATAATGCACTACGCTCATCGGAAGCGAGGGTTACCGTGTAACCATAAGGATCCATCACAGCAGCGACATATTCCCGAAACTGCGTGTCTTTATCAACCACCAGAATTCCACCCTTGGCCATTGGTTGCTTACGCATACGTTCATAGATACCAGGGTCGGTTAAATCTAAATCCAGACGTTTTGCGCGTCGGCGCTCATGCACTGATACAGTTGCATGCGGGCTCAAGGTAGTCAGCAGCAATTCTCGTTTGCTGACCAAATCGTCCAGCACATCAAAAATTTTGCGCCAGCGAATGGGCCTTGGCATGGTCTGATATGGTAAATCCACGTCAGTTTTACCAATTAACAACACTGGTTGTGCATCACCGGGGTGCAGATCTGATAAAGTCGCCAGCGCAGAAACTTGTTCCGCATTGACAATGTACATATCAGGATCCTGTACTGACCCCGGCTTCAGGCACGCGTAGCGGTACCCTTTCTCTCGTGCAACGGCAAGCACATTGAAAAAAGTTTCTTCATCTTTTGCGGAAAATCCAAGCAGTCTGATCGCGATCGTTGGAGTTTTTTGTGACATCGTTTATCCATCTACACATTGCAGCTACAATAGCTGTCAAAACGTACGGAAGAATACATTGAAATTATGTACGCCTGACTAAATAATTGCAAAATACCATTACATTTCAACCAAAACAACAGATTTCTATTTGCATGGCCACTAAAAAAAATACTTCCCCATCCGACTATAGCGAATCGTCTATCCGCGTCTTAAAAGGCTTGGAGCCGGTCAAACAAAGACCGGGCATGTACACCCGAACCGAAAACCCCTTACATATTATTCAAGAGGTGATCGATAATGCATCAGATGAAGCTCTAGGCGGCCATTGTAAAAATATCTTGGTCACCCTCAATGCCGATAGCAGCGTTACCGTCGAAGATGACGGACGTGGTATTCCGGTGGGTTTACACCCTGAAGAAGGCGTACCTACAGTCGAAATCGTGTTCACCCGGCTGCACGCCGGTGGTAAATTCGACAAAGGTTCAGGCGGTGCTTATGCGTTTTCCGGTGGATTGCACGGCGTTGGCGTGTCCGTCACGAATGCCTTGTCCAAGCGTCTGGAAATCACGGTCTGGCGCGAAGCCGGTATGCATCAGCTGACGTTTGCCGATGGCGACGTGATCGAACCTTTGCGCAGCCAGCCATTAAGTCGCGGTGACAAAAAGAACGGCACCCGCGTCAGCATCTGGCCAGATGCCAAATATTTTGACTCAGCCAATATTCCATTTGCGGAATTACAACGCTTATTGCGATCCAAAGCCGTGTTGCTGCCCGGTGTCAAAGTCACACTGACCAACGCCAAGACTGGAGAAAGCCAGACCTGGCAATATGACCAGGGCTTGCGCGGCTACCTGACCGAAGCTCTGGCGCATTCTTCGCACGGCGAACCGCTGATTCCTTTGTTTGAAGGCGAACAATTCGCTAACTCGGACAGCGAAGGCTTTGCCGAAGGCGAAGGCGCGTCCTGGGTCGTAGCGTGGACAGAAGAAGGCAATGTGGTACGCGAATCCTACGTCAATCTGATCCCTACCCCCGCAGGCGGCACGCATGAATCCGGTTTGCGTGAAGGCTTATTTGGTGCCGTTAAAAGCTTTGCTGAAATGCACTCACTCTTGCCAAAAGGCGTGAAGCTGTTGCCAGAAGATGTATTTGCACGTGTTTCTTTTGTATTATCGGCCAAAGTACTGGACCCACAATTCCAGGGGCAGATCAAAGAACGTTTGAATTCACGCGATGCGGTGCGTCTGGTGTCTTCCTTCACTAAACCACCGCTAGAGCTCTGGCTGAACTCGCACGTCGACTATGGTAAAAAACTTGCTGAGCTGGTGATCAAACAAGCGCAATCGCGTTTGCGTTCTGCACAAAAAGTTGAAAAGAAAAAATCCTCCGGCGTTGCTGTCTTGCCAGGCAAATTGACCGATTGTGAATCAAGTGACATTACCCGCAATGAGATCTTCTTAGTTGAAGGTGACTCCGCGGGTGGGTCAGCTAAGATGGGGCGCGATAAAGAGTTCCAGGCGATCTTACCTTTGCGCGGAAAAGTGCTGAACTCGTGGGAATCCGAACGTGACCGATTGTTTGCAAATAATGAAATTCACGATATCGCGGTAGCGATTGGGGTTGATCCACATGGTCCGAACGACAATCCGGATCTGAGCAATCTGCGCTACGGCAAAATCTGTATCTTGTCCGATGCTGACGTGGATGGTTCACATATTCAGGTTTTGTTGTTGACGCTGTTCTTCAAACACTTCCCACAATTGATCGCCCGTGGTCATATCTGCGTTGCCCGCCCGCCTTTGTTCCGCGTGGATGCACCGGCGCGCGGTAAAAAACCAGCGCAAAAAATCTATGCGTTAGATACCGGTGAACTGACAGCGATTGAAGACAAACTACGCAAAGACGGGGTCAAAGATGGCGCCTGGGCGATTTCCCGCTTTAAAGGTCTGGGTGAAATGAACGCGTCCCAGTTATGGGAAACCACCATGAATCCAGATACACGCCGTTTATTGCCGGTTTCTCTTGGTGAATTCGATCAGGATTTCTCTGAAGCGCGCTTCAACATGCTGATGGGCAAAGGCGAAGCCGCTGCCCGTCGCTCGTGGATAGAAGAGCATGGTAACGCCGTCGAGGCTGATATCTGATTTCAGATGCTGCTGACCATGCGCAAACCAAACACTAACATCACCTTGAATTAAGTTTTAAAAAATTAGACACTATGAGCGAACAAGCGAATTTATTTGAACAAGCACCACCGCCTAATGATGGCGAAGCCTTGACGCTGGCGACCTTTGCGGAACGGGCATATCTGGATTACGCTATTTCAGTCGTTAAAGGCCGTGCTTTACCAGATGTCTGCGATGGCCAGAAGCCAGTTCAGCGTCGCATTCTGTATGCAATGAATGAATTAGGGCTAAACTCGTCGGCCAAACCACGTAAATCCGCAGCGGTAGTCGGTGATGTGCTTGGTAAATTACATCCCCATGGCGATCAATCGGTGTATGACGCACTGGTGCGAATGGCACAAGATTTCTCATTACGCTATCCACTGATCGATGGTCAAGGGAACTTCGGTTCACGCGATGGAGATGGCGCAGCGGCGATGCGTTACACAGAAGCACGCCTGACACCGATTTCTAAATTGCTAATGGATGAAATCGATCAGGGTACGGTTGATTTTCAGCCCAACTACGATGGCACCACGGAAGAACCAAAACTACTACCGAGCCGCCTGCCTTTCGTTTTATTAAATGGTGCCTCTGGGATTGCAGTGGGTTTAGCGACAGAAATTCCTTCGCATAATCTGACCGAAGTTGCCAAAGCAGCTGTCGCCTTGATACGCAATCCGGGATTAAAACACGCTGAATTAATGGAAATGATACCGGGTCCTGATTTCCCGGGCGGTGGTCAGATCATCACTCCTGCCGCAACGATTGCCGATATGTATGCGACCGGACGCGGCAGCATGAAAGTGCGTGCCCGCTGGAAAATCGAAGAAATGGCACGTGGCCAATGGCAAGCGGTAGTCACAGAACTACCTCCGGGCACGTCTTCACAAAAAGTGCTGGAAGAAATCGAAGAGCTGACCAATCCTAAAATCAAAACAGGCAAGAAAACCCTGTCACCAGAGCAAATTAGCTTAAAACAAGTGATTTTGTCTGTGCTCGATACGGTGCGCGATGAATCAGGTAAAGATGCACCAGTACGCCTGGTTTTAGAGCCAAAATCCAAAAATCAGGATCAGACCGAGTTCATGCAAATGTTATTGGCGCATACGTCGCTGGAAACTTCTGCATCAATCAATCTAGTCATGATTGGTGGCGATGGACGCCCACGCCAAAAAGGATTGTTGGATATTCTGAGCGAATGGATTGCATTCCGCTTTGCAACGGTGACGCGTCGTACGCAATTCCGTTTGAAGAAAGTCGACGATAGGATTCATATCCTCGAAGGTCGCGAAGCAATCTTGCTCAATATTGATGAAGTCATACGCATCATCCGTGAGTCGGATGAGCCAAAGCCAGCATTGATTCAGGCATTTAAACTGTCTGACCGTCAGGCAGAAGACATTTTAGAAATCCGTTTGCGTCAGTTAGCGCGTCTGGAAACGATCAAAATTCAACAGGAATTGGCTGAATTACGCAAAGAAAAAGCCACACTAACTGATCTGCTTGATAATCCAGCATCGATGAAAAAAATGCTGATCAAAGAGATTGAAGCTGACGCCAAACAATTCGGCGACGCCCGCCGCACTGTCATCGAAGAAGCTGCACGTGCGTCGATAGAACAAAAAGTGGTTGATGAACCAGTGACTGTCGTTATCTCAGAAAAAGGCTGGGTACGCGCACGTACTGGTCACGGTCATGAGGCAGCACAATTTACGTTCAAAGCGGGTGATAGCCTGTATGGCACGTTTGAATGCCGTACCGTCGACAATTTGCTGGTCTTCGGTTCCAATGGTCGCGTATATTCTGTCGCCGTCTCCGCCCTACCGGGGGCACGTGGTGATGGTGTACCTATCACGACGCTGATCGATCTGGCGAGTGGTAGCAAAATATTGCATTACTTCGCTGGAAATAATGAAACAGGCTTATTACTGGCGTCCAGCGCTGGTTATGGCTTTACCGCCAAAGTCGGCGATATGGTCGGGCGCATGAAGGCAGGCAAAGCTTTTATGACCCTCGAAGAATCCGATCTCCCATTGCCACCCGCCATCATCAGCGACGATGCCAGCGCGATTGCCTGCTTGTCAGAAAAAGGCAGGCTATTAGTATTTGGTCTGGCCGAAATCAAACAATTATCCAGCGGTGGTCGCGGCGTGATTCTGATGGAGTTGGAAGATAAAGAAATGCTGATTGGCGCGCAAGCGATTAGTCAGAAAGGTGTCAAAGTACGTGGCGTAGGTCGTGGTGGCAAAGAACAAGAGGTCAACCTCAGCGCTACCAGCCTAAGCATCCATATCAATAAACGCGCCCGCAAAGGTAAAGCGCTGGAATCAAAAATTAAAGCTTCCGGCTTACAAAAGATCGCTTAAAAAATTATTTACCTGCGTTCCGCGATATGACTATAAACCACGCAGAAACAAAAAAGCCTGAACCAAGTTCAGGCTTTTTTATAAGGAGATAAGGTCTGCGAGAGCTTATGCCAACGTAATTCGGTTACGACCACTCTGTTTAGAAACGTACATCGCGGAGTCAGCAACGTCAAACAATTGATCGGCATCTGTCGTTGCTGCTAAATCAGCAACGCCACCGGAAAAAGTCACAGAAAATTCAACATCTTCAGAATGTTGACGGATCTTCGCAAACGCAACCCGTACCTGATCCAACACCTTACGTGCGGTGCTGGCTGTGGTGTCAGGGAAAATGATCGCAAATTCTTCACCTCCGTAACGGCCAACAATATCACTGCGCCGCAAACGCTGACGTAGCAAGCGCGCCAGGGTGCGCAAGACCTGATCCCCGGTTGCATGCCCGTAATTGTCATTGACCTGTTTAAAATAATCCAGGTCGATCATTGCCAGTGCCAAGTGAGAACCATTGCGCCCTGCCTGCAAAATCTCTGAAGCTAACTGTTCTTTGATCGCAGTATGATTTAACAAACTCGTCAGACCATCGCGCATAATCAAGGCACGCAAAGAACGATACCGCTCAGCACGGGTAGATAAGGAAGAAATCAGATATTCTGGTGACACTGGTTTAGTAATAAAATCATCAGCACCAGCACGGACGGCTTCCAGTTGTTTATCTAAATCTACTTCACTAGATAGAAAAACAATAGGCACGTCCACATAGGAATTATCCTGACGTATCAGATGCGACAATTCAACACCGCTGCAAACCGGCATGTAAATGTCGAGTAACAGCAGTTCCGGACGAAAATCCGTCATCACCGATAAGATCTGGGTGGGATCACTAAGTAAGCGCACGTTCATGCCAGCATCGCGCAAAATCGTCCCATAGAATTTTGATGTGACCGTGTCATCATCCACAATCAAAATGCGATAACCTTTATTGTCACCATGCTGCAGGATATTATCAATGCGTTCCGTCACCGCAACCACATCCAAAGGCTTAGTAAAATAACCATCGCCATGCGCACGTACCGCGATTAAACGCGATTCAAAACTGCTTGATTTAGAAACAAAAATCGTTGGAATTCTTAAGCGTTGTAATTGTTCTATTTTTTTGATTTCATCGACGCCAGAAATTTTACCTTCCGGAAAACTCAATTCAATGACGATAACATCGGGACGGCGGGTTGCAACGGCGACAGCAAGATCTTTAAGTTGTGCAATACACACAACTTCATAACCAAAATGTTCTAATTGCGTGGTGATCGCCAGTTGTTGTTCACTATCTTCATCGACCAGATAAATTAAACTAGAATGGTGGTCGGTATGAGCGACTTCAGGTCTTTGTTCGACAAAATCATCCTCTTGACTTGCCATCGTGTTGAGTCGACCTCGCGCCAAGGTAAAATATTTGCTCACTTCACTGGCAAAAGCATTTAGTTCATCTTGTTCTGGACGAGTAATTACCAACCAAGGTTTGACCTTAGACTCAAAAACTCTCGCTTGCACACCCAACTCAGCAAACCCAAAGGTTCCAGCAGAACCCGCCATTGTATGTAGGTGGCGATGCAACACTGTCAGGGCGTCTTTGTTTTCCGGTTCATGCTGGAATAGCTCTAAAGCGGAGATGATCTCATCAAACTTAGACGGAAGTTTTTGTAAAAAAACAGCCTCTAAAGCGCGCAGTTTCTCTTGCAAGCTATCATTTTTATCGGTCATCTATACCCTTTCCTGCCAAAGCTTCATCACCTGTGTCGACAATTCCATAGGGTCAAAGGGCTTGGCGATGACCCCGATCGCTCCCAACGACTTGTAATAATCGAGCTCGGATGATTGTACCTTCGCCGTCATAAAGATGACTGGGGTTTGCGCTGTGGTAGCCAACTTGCGTAATTCAGCCAAAGTTGTCGGACCATCCATATTGGGCATCATGACATCCAACAACAGCAAATCTGGCACAAAGCCAGACTTTATCTCAGTCAGAGCCTGAGCCCCTGAACTACAGGTTCGCAAAGCAAATCCACCCACAACCTCTAAAGCAATCTGCGCCACCGTTTGAATATCGGGATCATCCTCAACATACAAAATATTAGCCAGGTTTGCAGATGTCATTGTTTCTCCCCACACAAAAGTAACGAATCGATTAAGTCAGCATAAATCAAGACGCATTCCAAAACAACCAGAATTGCCAGCTTGCATCAATAATTTGTTCGCAAAATTTTAGAACAAGCGCAGCAAGCGTTTAGTCCGTATAAAAAACAATCTGAAACATAAAAAGAAGCACCTCATTTCGAACTTCTTTGATGCTTTATTTCAAAGAGAAATCCACGCGATTTGATGCACCCTTATCCTTTATACCCGAGCTATCAAGCTTCGGGGCAATCAGATACAAACGGTCGCGTTGAACTTTGCCGGTATTTTCCAGATAATCCCTGACTACATCTTCCCGCTGTTGAGCCAAGACCCGCAAATCATCCTCTGAGACGGACATATTTTTCAAAATTAATGCTTCCGCTTCTGGTGTCTGTAGCGTTTTTGCCATGCCGATCAAATTGCGCGGCTTATCAAATTTCTCTGCCTGATAGACGATTTGCAGGTATTTATTGCGATCATCTGCGTTCAATTCGATATCAGCCAATTTAATACTGCGATCTTTTTGATGAAGTTCGCGCCATTTAGCATCACGTAATTTCGACTCCAATACAGTTTTTCGAACCCCAACGCCGTCACTTTCTGGATCAACGCGACCAACAATATCGAGTTTCAACCCCGACCGATGATTGAGTGCCTTAGCCAAATTATCTAGTTTTGCCATCGCTGGTGGCGTAAGTACAGCGAGGCCCGGATTAAATTCGACATAGGACAGCTCCTCGCTACCACCAAACATCGAACCGAGTATGGCAAATGGCGATGTCACCGCTTTAGTAATCAGGTTTACAAACACTTTAAAAATGATCCCCCCAACAGAAAACTGAGGATCGCTTAATGAGCCTGAAATCGGTAAGTTGATCGCTATTCGTCCTTGATTATCACGTAACAATGCCACAGCCAGCATAACCGGTAACTTGGTCACATTCGGGCCATCCACGTACTCGCCAAAGGTCAACTGATCAAGCGTGATGGAATTTTCTGCTTTCAGTTGTTGATTTTCAACGTGGTAGCTGACTTGCATAGACAGCTTACCTTTTTCTATCGGATAACCAGCATATTTGGCAGAGTAAGGTGTCAAGCGAGTTAATTCCAGACCATTGGCACTACCGGTGATATCCAAGAAAATGGGCGACGCCAGCGGATTAATCGCGCCAGAAATCAACAAAGGTGCATCGTTATCAACAGTGCCGTGCAATTCCAGATTTGCCGGTTGCGGATTATCCGAAGCAAGTAACCCGATACTGCCGCTGATATTGGTCAGATTGGCATGGTAATTCGGTTTAATAAAATTATCAGTGAAGTTGACATTTCCACCATGCAGTTCGGTTTGTGTTATTCGTATGACAGTTGGCATTGCGGCTTTGCCTGCCACCTTATTATCAGCTTTAGATGTTTCCGCTGCCGATGCAGATACTGATGCCACTGATGTGGGCACCGGGTTTGCGGGGGTTATTACGCTATCCGGTGCTGTCTTGGCTGAAGTATTTTTGACCAGAATATCCTGCAAATTCAGTCTCGCCTTTTCAGATAAAACCACGCGCGCAAAAAAGTCATTCAGAGTCAGTTTTTTTAAATTGATGACCGGCTGAGCACTACCTATCTTGGCATTAATACCATCGAAGATAATATCCTTCCATTCTAAGAAATCATCATCACTTCCATTTTCATAGATTTTAAAATCATTAAAACTCAGGCTGCCGTTGTAAGCAAATTGCCTTTGATCTAGCAAAACATCACTCATATCGAGCTTACCTTTTGCACTAGCACGTCCCTTGGTAATTTCCACATTCAACAACTTCGAGAAATACGGATAAAACGCCGCGACCGGCAAGCTTTGAGCATCTAAAGTCACACTCAATTGTTTTAATTGCGGTGTGGCCTGAGCATTAAAATTGAACTGACCTTTGCGATTAAAATGTGACTTCAGACTAAGTTTAAAAGCTTGTGACAAATCGCTCTTAAATTGGCTCAGGCTTAGATTAATACCATTGGCATTGAGCTTTACAGTCGGATTGACAGACTGATCGTTAAACGCAATTTCACTGTCTTTTAAGTCAAATTGCTCCAGATTCACTCTCCATGCAGGACCAACTGCCTGAGCTTTCACAGTAGCTGGTGCGTCCTGCCCAGCCTTGCTGTTCACTGCCAACCAATGCTGAAAACCAAGAACCGCTTGATTGTCACGCCGTAGATCAGTTTTAACACCATTCAGCGACACAGCAGGAACTGTCAACGTTTTGGCCTGAGTATCTAACCGCGCTTTTTCTATCACCAAAGAATCAAACGCAACACTGCCATCGTCTGGCTTGCCTTGCAAACGCAGATGATCCAAATTGACGCTTAACTCGTTGAGTGAAAACCGCTCTGGATTAAAGTCAAGCTCAGTTTTTGCATTGAGTTTTGCGCTCAAATTCGCACGCAAAAATGGCGATATAAAGTTTTGATAGTGCGACAACTCAATATCATTGAGCGTCAGCTTACCTTTGAGGCTGCCTGCCAACGCCTGAAGCTCACCTTCAAAATCTACTTTTTCGTCAGTGTTAGTCGCGAGCGTCAATTTTACCGGCGCTGCTGGAGCGTCTTTTGCTGTGCTCAGACCTTTCACCTGTAACACCAGATGCTGCAATTCCAGCGTTTGTGCAGGCTGGGCATGGACGGCGTCAGAAACATGAACTTCGCCGCCATGGATTTGCAAATCATGGATGCTGATGAATGGCAGAGCCGGAGCTGGTACAGCGACGACTTGCGATTTTTTGTCTGGGATCGCTTTTGCGAGTCTGCTTTGGGCTGCTTTTTTTGAATCTGGCGTGCTTAAATTTGCCCAGTTAAAGCCATTTTTTTGAGAAAAATCGATCCAGACTTGTGGTGAAGTCAAATGCAACTGCGTCAATTCTGCACTCGCCGTCATGACATCCATCTGCTTAATTTGCGCGTGCAAGTCAGCGAGTTTCAATAAATCTGTAGCTTGGCTATCTTTGATATCAACGTCCTGCAGATGCACGTCTCCGCTCAATAAGACTTGCGCTTGTGGTTCACGTTTGAAATTCAAATCAAGCTTAGTGCTTAATTTGGCGCGAGCGATCTGGACTGGTAAAGCAACTGGCACATAAGCGACGTATTGCGACAGATCCAGTTGTTCCAGATCGATTGCCAATGTGGTAGCCAGGCTTTTTGAGAAAGGTTTGGCGCGCGCATTGAGCGCAAAACCCGCGCCATTGATACGTCCAGAAAGATGTGGATCAACAAAACTATCAATGGCTTTAGGGAAATTTGAAATAAATGGAACACCAATATTCAGATCAGTGATCTTAAATTGTTTTGCCAAGACTTTATCGTCAAGATCAATCGCACTGTTTTTGACCTGAATATTTGCCATCGCAAACCGGAAAGGGTTGTCACTTTTAGGCATTGCGGCAATTTTTACGAGAACATCGCTGAAGTTATACAGACCGTGCCCGTCAGCACTCAAGCGCACCAAATGGACATCGGCAGCGCTTAACTGTAGTTCACTGAGAACCAAAGCCTGATGAAATACCGAACTCAGCGATAGCTTAATCACCAATTCTTTAACAGCAAACGCGACGGCCTTTTGATCTGCTTCGTATAAACGGACACCATCTGCTGTCAGTATCAGTTGAAATGGCGAGAAATGAATCTCGTCTATGTCTAGCTTACGACCTATCTGGGTTCGTGTTTGTTCAGCGGCGATACGTTTGACATAACCCGGCAGCAATGCCCAGCTCAGGATTGCCAGCAATAGGGTCAATACTACGATGACCCCGAGGATTCGTACCAGTTGCCAACGACGCCAGAGTGGGATGGATATCTTTGTTTCAGGAGTGGATGTTGTCACGGTTTACCTCGAGCGAATTGATAGCTATTCAGACGATACTTTGCACTAACCAAGCGTCATTGTCGCTGGTCGAATTGAAGAATAAGCTTATACAAAGTACATCATTCATTTTTTTGCAACATTATACGTCTCAAGTACTGATAAAAAAAACAAACCCCGCCATGGCGGGGTTAATAAATGTCAAATCGAAACGCTGAATTGGCATGTCCCATTTGCGAACACAGATGAACAGAATTTAAAAAAGTGCGCTTCAGACATGGCGCCCGGATACAACTTTTATCTGTGCCGGACTACCACCAATAAAATATGCCAGATCCGCAGGGCGATCTATGTTCCAAATCACAAAATCGGCTGCTCTCCCTACTTCCAGGGTTCCAATTTCCGCTGAAAGACCCAGAGCACGCGCCGCGTTACAGGTGATTCCCTGCAACGCTTCTAAAGGCGTCATACGGAAAATTGTGCACGCCATATTCATGGTCAATAACAACGAAGTCATAGGCGAAGTTCCCGGATTGCAATCGGTCGCCAGGGCAATCGGTACGCCTGCTGCACGCAACGCTGCCAACGGTGGGTATTTCGTTTCACGCAAAAAGTAGAAAGCGCCAGGTAACAACACGGCCACCGTGCCATGCTTAGCCATCGCGGCAATACCGTCATCTGACAAATATTCAAGATGATCGGCAGATAAACCGTGATAACGTGCGGTCAACCCTGCTCCACCCTGATCGGACAATTGCTCAGCATGCAGTTTAACTGGCAAACCAAGGGATTTTGCCGCCTGAAATACCCGCTCAGTTTGTGCGGGAGTAAAGCCAATTTTTTCGCAAAACACATCCACTGCATCTACCAGACCTTCCGCATGCAGCGCCGGAAGCATCACGTCACAAACCAGGTTGATGTAATCGTCTGAACGGCCCGCGTATTCTGGCGGAACCGCATGCGCCCCCAAAAACGTGGTTTTGACTCGTACCGGAAATTCACGCCCTATCCGCCTAGCGACACGTAAAATCCGCCCTTCTGT
The DNA here is from genome assembly GCF_014284255.1 of Cognatundibacterium jejuense. Lineage (GTDB taxonomy): Bacteria > Pseudomonadota > Gammaproteobacteria > Burkholderiales > Burkholderiaceae_D > Undibacterium > Undibacterium jejuense. The sequence continues at coordinate 65,813 of NZ_JACOFV010000005.1, read as the reverse complement.
TTCCAGATCAAGACCATAGCCAGATTTGATTTCCAGCGTTGTTACACCTTCAGACAGCAGACTCTTTAAACGCGGTAAGCAGGCTTGTAATAAATCATCTTCGGTAGCGGCGCGAGTAGCATTGACAGTAGACACAATACCACCACCCTGACGGGCGATTTCTTCATAGGCAACGCCATTTAAGCGCGCTTCAAATTCATTGCTGCGATTACCGGCGTACACCAGATGGGTATGACAATCGATCAGACCCGGTGTCAGCCAGCAACCAGCACCATCGTGTATGGTATCAGCAATAAAATCCGTTGGTAAATCCGCCGCTGCGCCTAGCCACGCAATTTTGCCGTTACTCACAGCGATTGCTGCATCCCGTATCTCACCATAACCATCGGTCATGGTTGCCAGATGCAGGTTTTTCCATAAGCTATCCCAATGCGGCATCAGCTTTGTCCCATATTTAAAAAATGGACGCGAATCAAATATACGTCCGAACCTTCATCCGCGGAAAATCCTAAAATAATGCCTTCATGCTCGTGACGTTCTTCGAATAAACACAGATCACCTGCAATGATTTGCTCACCAGAACTCAGCGTCGCCGTGCCTTTAGCGCAATACAGCAGCAATTGTTGCGCGTCACCAGCAGCGACGAAGTGTTCGCCAGCTGAAAGTCTTTGCATGTAGTGGCTACACACGTCACGTCGCGTCATCATGTTCAGATCAAGGACGGTATCGGCAATCAACTCAGCATTGATCGGTAGCTCACCGGAAAACCTGTGTGGCGTACTTGTCTGCGTCAACTCAATGCTAGCAGCAGGTGCCTGCTGGCCATCGTCGGTATGCAAAATCAGGCCCGCACCCGACAAAATAGCCAGCGTACGGTCTATCTGAGCAAAATGCGAAAATGGTCCATCAGTATTCACCGTTGCAGTACTCAAACGCCAGACAAAATTATCCAGCGTGGCATCCGAAGGAAAAATCGCCAGCTCAGTCGTGCTGCCGCCGCCATTTTTCCATGGCATGGTGTGATAGTCCTGATGGGTCCATTTACGCATAATCAGATTTTCAGATCAACTTAGGCTAAATATAAGTGTTGGTACAGATGTTGACATTGTGCACTCAAACTACCAGACACGACCAGTTCTTTTGCTGCTTCGATATCTGGTGCAAAGAAGCGATCTTTATCATAGAAAGCCACTTTGCCACGCAAAGATTGATGCACTTGGGTCAGTATCTCCGACGTTTTGAGTGGCGCATGGAAATCCACACCCTGCGCTGCCGCTAACAATTCTATACCAACAATGGTAGCCGTATTGTGTGCCATTTCGTGCAAACGACGCGCACCAAAAGTCGCCATACTGACGTGATCTTCCTGATTAGCCGATGTCGGAATCGTGTCAACACTGGACGGATGGGCGTGGGATTTGTTTTCCGACGCCAACGCAGCAGCAGTCACGTGGGCGATCATGAAGCCAGAATTCAGACCAGATGATGGCACCAGGAATGGTGGCAAACCTGAGATGGAAGAATCAATCAGCAGAGCAATGCGGCGCTCCGAAATCGAACCGATTTCAGCAATCGCCAATGCCAGCGTATCTGCCGCAAATGCGACAGGTTCGGCATGGAAGTTACCGCCAGAAATCACCTCACCAGTTTCAACAAAGACCAATGGATTATCAGTCACGGCATTGGCTTCGATCAGCAAAGTACGTGCCGCATTGTTGATGATATCAAGGCAGGCACCCATGACTTGCGGTTGGCAACGCAAACAGTAAGGATCTTGTACGCGTTCATCATTAACTAAATGCGACAGGCGGATTTCACTACCCTTGAGCAGTTCACGATAAATTGCGGCAGTCGTAATCTGGCCTGGCTGACCGCGGCTTGTGTGGATACGTGCATCAAATGGCGCATCGCTACCTTTAGCGGCATCGACTGACAAAGCGCCAGTAATGGTTGCTGCTTCTAACAAACGTTCTGCGAGGAACAAGCCATTCAGCGCCAGAGCAGTTGACACTTGTGTGCCATTGATCAATGCCAGACCTTCTTTTGCCGCCAATACGACTGGCGTAATGTCTGCTTGTGCAAGTGCTTCTTTGGCAGGAACCAACTTACCGTTCACACGCACATCGCCTTCACCCAGCAATGCCAGCGTCATGTGTGACAATGGCGCCAGATCACCGGAAGCACCGACTGAACCTTTGACCGGAATGGTCGGCATGATGCCTGCGTTATACATCGCAATCATGCTATCGATCACCGATGCACGAATGCCAGAGAAGCCACGTGCCAGACTGGCGATCTTCATCGCTAAAATCAGACGTACAACTTCATCGGAAATCAATTCACCCGAGCCTACCGAATGCGACAAAATCAGATTGCGTTGCAACAGCTCTAATTGCTCATCCGGAATACGGGTTTTGGCTAATTTACCAAAACCGGTATTGATCCCGTAAGCTGCATCGCCCTTGGCGACAATTTTATGAATCGTATCAGCCGATGCATTGATCGCGGCATAGGCGCCTGGTGTCAATTTCAATGGCTGTGACGCAGTCCAGATGGCGCGCAGATCGGACAGACTGAATTCGCCCGGATGAATTTCAAAATGCTTAGTCATTATTTTTCTCTCTTTATTTTTTCTAATGTTTTACTTAATCATCGGCAGATTCAAGCCTTCACGCTTAGCGCATGCAACGGCCTGTTCGTAGCCCGCATCCGCATGACGCATAACGCCAGAGCCGCAATCATTGACCAGCACGCGTGCCAGACGTTTAGCAGCGGCCTCAGTACCATCAGCAACGATCACCATACCCGAATGCTGCGAATATCCCATACCAACGCCACCACCATGATGCAGAGAAACCCAGCTCGCACCGCCAGCGGTATTGAGCAAAGCGTTCAGTAAAGGCCAGTCAGAAACAGCATCAGTGCCATCTTTCATACCTTCTGTTTCACGATTTGGACTGGAGACAGAGCCGGTATCCAGGTGGTCGCGACCAATTACGATAGGCGCTTTGAGTTCGCCATTTTTAACCATTTCATTGAATGCCAGACCAGCAATATGGCGCTCGCCCAAACCTAGCCAGCAAATCCGCGCTGGCAAGCCCTGGAACGCAATGCGTTCGCCCGCCATGTCCAGCCATTTGTGTACGCCTTTATTGTGCGGGAACAGTTCTTTAATCTTGGCATCCGTTTTACGGATATCTTCCGGATCGCCAGACAAAGCCACCCAACGGAATGGGCCTTTGCCATCACAGAACAAAGGACGAATGTAGGCAGGAACAAAGCCAGGAAAATCAAAGGCATTTTTAACGCCGGTGTCAAACGCCACCTGACGGATGTTATTGCCGTAATCTACGGTGGGGATACCCATCGCATGGAAATCCAGCATCGCTTGCACGTGAACCGCACAGGCCTGCGCTGCGTCCGCAGTCAGTTTGGCATGTTGGCTGGCATCATGTTGAGCTGCTTTCCATTGCTCAACGCACCAACCGATAGGCAGGTAACCATTAATCAAATCATGAGCGGAAGTCTGATCGGTCACCAGATCTGGCTTCATGCCACCCGCTTTCGCACGCTGAACCAGTTCTGGCAAAATTTCAGCAGCATTGCCCAGCAAGGCAATCGATACCGCTTCTTTGCGGTCGCAATGATGTTTGATTAATGCAAGTGCGTCGTCCAAATCTTTGGCTTGTTTGTCGACGTAGCGGGTACGCAGGCGAAAATCAATACTGCTTTGTTGGCATTCGATATTTAAAGAAACCGCACCTGCAAAACTTGCAGCCAATGGCTGTGCACCGCCCATACCACCTAAACCAGCAGTCAGTATCCAGCGGCCGCCCCAATCACCATTGAAGTGCTGGCGGCCAGCTTCTGCAAAGGTTTCATAGGTTCCCTGAACAATGCCTTGGGTGCCGATATAAATCCAGCTACCTGCAGTCATCTGTCCGTACATGAACAAGCCTTTGCGGTCGAGTTCATTGAAGTGTTCCCAATTTGCCCACTTAGGTACCAGGTTTGAATTCGCGATCAAAACACGCGGTGCGTCTTCATGAGTTTTGAACACGCCGACCGGTTTGCCAGATTGAATCAGCAAAGTTTCATCTTCGCCCAGAGCCTTCAACGATGCCAGAATCTGATCAAAACATTCCCAGTTACGCGCTGCGCGACCAATGCCACCGTACACGACCAGGTGTTTAGGATTTTCTGCCACGGCGGGGTCCAGATTGTTCTGAATCATGCGATAAGCAGCCTCCGCCACCCAGGTTTTACAAACTTTTTCAGCACCAGTTGGTGCATGGATTACGCGGCTGGCATCCCAGCGAGCATCGTTTTGAAGGTTATTCGTCATTTTGTCTCTCTCCAGGTACGACAAACATTACATACAAAAACACGTCCAGATACCGGGGTATCAGCCAGGACGCGCTATCAATTGATTTTGATTACAGCTCAACTTAAAATAAATTTTAAGTTGTATATACAACTTTTGCAAGCGGATTTTTAATGAGACAATACGAGCGCTACTTCATTAGGATAATCGTGTCAAAAGTTCAATCACCCTCACCCGCCTTCCAGACCATTAAAGACTATCTGCTTAAGGAAATCCAGACGGGTACCTGGAAAGAAGGCGACGCTATCCCCTCGGAAGCCATGCTGGCAGAGCAATTTGGCGTTTCGCGCATGACCGTGAATCGGGCGGTTCGCGAGCTAACCAGCGAACAGATTTTGAACCGGATACAGGGTTCCGGTACCTATGTTGCCCAGCAAAAATATCAGGCAACCCTGGTTGAGATTAAAAGCATTGCCGAAGAAATTCGTCTGCGTGGACACATTCATCGCAGCGAATTACATCTTTTAAAAGAAATTCCAGCTTCTGAGCAACTTGCGCAAGAATTTAATGTCAAAGCCGGACATCGTCTTTTTCATTCAGTGATTGTGCATTTTGAAAACGACATGGCGATTCAGGTCGAGGATCGTTGGGTTAATTCCAGCGTAACGCCAGATTACTTAGCGCAAGACTTTAGCAACATGACGCCGAATGAATATTTAGTTGCTGTCGCCCCCTTGCAAGGCGTCGATTACCGCATTGAGGCCGTCATGCCAGGCAAACAAGTCGCTGAGATGTTGCAAATTTCCATCAAAGAGGTTTGCCTGGTATTGCACAGAAAGACGCGCTCCCAAGGAAAAATCGCCACGATCGTGACCATGTGGCACCCTGGACAGCGTTACCAGTTTGCCGGAAGCTTCTGACAGAGCGACCGCATTCTGAGGTGATGAAACTAAGCACCAACAACTGGTAACAATGTAAATACCAGTGACAAGTTAAAATACACGCAGTTTTTTCAATAAAAAGATCAAATCCATTGATCAAGAGCATTTATAGAGGACAACACCATGGCAAAAAAGAATGATATCGATCCAGAAACAGAAGCACTGATCGCCTGGTGTATCGAAGTAGAAGAATTTTTAGTCGCTGGCGGTGCTACTGTTGCGCAAGCGCAAGACCATATCGAAGAACAAATTGAGTGGTTCACCGATTTATTTTTTGATGGTTTAACACCAGAAGAAGCCGCTAAAGAAGCATTAGCTTAAACAAAAGGGCTCTCGCCCTGCACAACACTTGGTTTAGATTACAACATGGTTCGTCGCTTTTTATTAATTCCCCTCGTATTTTTATTGTCTGGCTTGAGCGCCTGCTCCAGCACTAAAACGTCGGGACTCCAGCATGAAGAATTTGGTGAGACCGGTGTCTTTACGCGTAGCTTCCCTGGCACCGAACAGGCTGCCTGCGAAGCATCCCGCCGCGCCTTGCTCAGTCAGGGGTACGTGATCAATGAGTGGAAACCAACCAATATTAAAGGTCGCCGCAAATACCAGCACGACGCCGAGACCCACGCTGAAATTGAGTTTAATGTCGTTTGTGTACCGGATAGCAAAGGCAGCAATAGCTCAACTATGTTTGCTAATGCGATACGCGATCGTTACTCGCTCAAGAAGAGTAATAATTCAGCCAGCATAGGCGTCAGCGCCATCGGTTCCGTATCATTGCCATTCGGTTCTACCGACGATTCGCTGGTGAAAGTTGCTAGTGAAACCATCGCTACTGGTCAATTTTATAATCAGTTTTTTGACTTAGTCGAACGCTATCTGGACGCGACTAAATTCCCAAATGAACCTGATAGCGATAAAAAAGACATGGCAAACAAGCCCACTGAATTACCCGCGGCAAAAATGGATGCGGGCAGTAACAGCAAGCCTGAATCCACGGGAGCCACAGCATTTACAGCGACACAAAACAAATCAGACAATAAAATGGACAACAACTAAGCCATGTTTGAAAAAACCATGCAAGCAGATGACTTACAACGATTGCTGACCCTCAAAATGCCATATGGCAAATACAAGGACAGACTGATCGGCGACCTGCCTGGGCACTATCTGGGATGGTTTGCACGCGAGGGATTTCCTAAGGGTGAAATTGGGCGATTATTAGAATTAATGTATGAAATCGATCACAATAACTTGCGCGATTTACTCATTCCTTTAAGAAAATAAAAATACCACAAGCATTGAACTGCATAACCGAAAAAAAAATCCAAAAAAAAGCAGCGCCACCAATGTGTGCGCTGCTTTTTTTTAAATCAAATATTTGAGTAGAACCGATGAATTAAGATTACTTAAATTCAGTTTTTGTTTCTTGCTTGTTTTGTTTACCAGCAGCAGAGGCAGGCAAAAATTTCATCGGATCGTTCACACCAGCAGAGTAAGCGGTCACGACGCTTTTTTGTCTGAGGCAAGAAGCGCTCAATACTGTTGCATCAGCAGCGGCAGAATTTGTGCAGACTTGCAATTGCTTTACCGCATCGAGTGGAATACCAGCTGCAGCAGCAACCGATACGATAGATTGTGGGTTCGCACCACCAGCAACCAGACCATCTACCGTTGCCTGCAGATTTGCACTGGAAGTCAGCGCATTAAAAATACCTTCTACAGAAGTATCAACACCCTCAGCGTAAGCAGCAGAAATACCGCCAACCAGAGCCAGACCAACTACAGCGCTTTTAATCAATTTTTTCATAGCGTCTCCTCAACAAATCGACAAAATTGTCTTACCTCAGCGAATTATTCTAATGAAGACTCATGTAAATAGAAAGCACTGATTTACAATTAAAAAGAAATAAATCATAGCAATTTCCATGCGGAAATATTTTGACATTTCCGAGTCATATCAATGGCGCTGGAAGCAGCGAGGGTTACACCCACCCCACAAAAGCTACGCTGCCTCAGTTACCTCGTTTGCCGCAGCACGTGCCAATTCCAACGCCTTCAACTGATCCATCACTTTTTGATCCACTTTTAAAGCATGCTCAGCCGGAATCACCAGGGTCGTAATTTGTTTCAAATTCGCCTTCGGCAAATCACCCAAACGGATTTTTTCGATGCGGTTTTGCTCTATGGGGTTGGTTGCAGCTTCATACAAAATCACTTCATGATCGAGTGAATACGTGAGTGCCAATTTGTCGGTAATAATTTGCAAGTGCGCCGGTTCAGTGTCGTAACGCTTTAAGGTTAGATCACCAGCGAGACCAATTTGCCAGACGATGAACATCGCAGACGGATCGATCACCCGTTCATAAATCATAAACTGCGTCGCTTCCATCGACTGCATACCGCGTGATCCTGGATCAATCCCAAGATCGGCGACCAGACAATCCAACGCTGAAATACCTGGCTCCATGTGCGCGACATACCCCTCTTTACGCGCATCGGTAATCGCCATGTGTGAGATACAAGCAAAAATGCCGGGATGTCCGTAAAAAGCCGCGCAAACACGCTTGCCGGCGCGGACTTCTTTTAAAATAGTATCTGCCATACGGCGATAAGTGTCGCGACGATTTTTGCCTTCGATCTTAGTATCTTCGTAGTGATCATTCAGACATATGTATTCTTTGGCGATACCCTGCAACCATCGACGCGTAAAAATATGAGGTACGGCTGCGATCACAATATCAAAAGATTCGATATAACTTTTCGCCAACGGCGTCAACTGCCCTGCCATGCGCATACCTGTTCCTACGCAGACAAGTTGTCCAACTTTTTGATTCGTCATAAAAGGAAAAAAAATTAATTAATCACTCAAACACTGAGACACAATTGCGACCATCAGCTTTGGACTTATACAGAGCTTTATCAGCAGATTCCATTAAAGCTTCAAACGTGCTGACGGTGTAGGTGTCAATGGTTGCAATACCAAAACTGGCGGTCAAAGGAAAACGAAATCCGCTCGGTTCGGTATCAATTGCAGCAATCGCTAAACGGCAACGCTCTGCCAGTTGTTTGGCGACATGGGTATCCGCCGCAGGCATGCAAATTGCAAATTCTTCGCCGCCTAAACGCCCAAACATATCACCTTTACGCAATACTTCGGTCACTGCCTGACATACATGAATCAATACCCAATCACCGGTCGGGTGACCAAAGTTATCGTTGATTTTTTTAAAGAAATCCATATCGAACAGGATCAGGCTGATCGGCGCAGTTCGCTCAGCGACCGCCGCTGTAGTGATATCGATAAAATGCCGACGGTTACTGATTTGTGTCAGCGCATCGACTTGCGCATGACGCTTAAAGATATTTTTTTGCTGTATAACTTTCCACAGCCACACACCAACCAACAACAATGCAACGACAATCAGACCGATGAATAGCAACAAGACTTCGTTATTTTTTTTATCTAGTTGTTTTTCTATCGACAGCAATTTATTTTTTTGCTCAAGCAAGGTCAATTGATTAGCCTTGTCTTGCATATCGAATTTAACACGCTGATAGGCGATATTTTTTTGTAGCTGCTCGTCCAATAATTTATTTTTAAATTCCAGAGCAGTGTCATCAAATTCCAGCGCCGCAACATACTGCCCTTGCGCACGCTTGATTTTTGACATGGTTTCGTTCGCCTGCTCTATCAGCAGATAAACTTTTGAATTGTTGGAATATTTGTAAGCTTCATTTGCGTAAAAATCGGCTTGCTTTAAATCGCCTGTTTCAATATACGCGCGAGCTAAGGCATTTTCCAACTCTATAAAATAATTCGTTTTCTTAATATTATCATCTGCTTCATCAAGCAAGGCCTTTGCACTTGAAATGCCAGCAGGGAAATTTGAAGATTTTATAAGGTCAAGAGCATCAAGTGCATTAAGGAGTTTGACCATAAATTGATTGCCGCCATGCTTACAGTCCTGAATAGCATCCGGCAAAAAATTTTTCGCAACTTCACGATTCCCTCTTAAAAACTCAATTTCAACTTTGTCCGCTAAAGATACGCAGCTTGAAATAGAGTTCTTACGATCGGAAAAAGCGCTTATTTGTTCTACGTAGAGTAGTGATTGGTCAAAAGCTTTTAGTGTATTGAATAGCGATACAGCCGACTGAAGCGTGTAAAGTTTGGTATTAACGTCAGTTAATTTGGGTAATAAGGCTATGCTTTGATTCATCGCATTTAATGCGCTTTCAAACATGCCAAGGTTCGTGTAACCAGTCGATAACTGGTACAAAAGTTTAACTTGTATCTCTACATTGACGACATTTTTAATACTAACTTCGACAAACTCAATGCGTTCTTTGTTTCGTCCCATTGAACCAAGAAATGCCGCCTTTTGGACATAAAACTTTTCTTGTTGGGATTTAGTCAGTGAATTAAAAACTTCTTCGAGCTTTCGAATATTTTTTTCGGCTTTTTCAGGAGAAGCTCTTAACAATGCACTTGTTTCTGAAAGCAACTGGTCTGCATTGACAACATCAGCAGCAAATGAAACAGACGCGAAAAAATACGCCAGAAAAGCCAGTGCACACCAAATTTTTTTAAAAAAGGATAAATGCATAAATGCGTACTGGCTAACTACTTCGATTTTTTAGTGAGTTGCCTCAGGAATTTCAACTGCTCCGACTTCAGCAGGATCAATGCCAGCTACTTTTGCGATATGATTCTTGTCACGACTTTTCACTGCTGCCTGTTCCTCATGCGACAAACCAAAATGTGTCATGGCAGCATGCGGGTCTTTCGAATGCGCTGCACGTGCGTCAGCATTTTGGTCAAGGTGATTCAGATAATCGACTAGCTTTGACATACACTACCTATTCAAAAAGGTTGATGAGATTAATGCAAACGAAGATTCTATTATGTTTTCGCTAAAATTGTAACTAAATGGAACAATGTTTCTCCGCATTTTCATTAAAAAAGACGCAACACCGGATAACGGTTCCATTCAGGTTCTTTAAAGCGTTGGCAGTGCGTGAAAATAAAGTCCAGCACGGTGGTCTGGTCTTCTAGCAAATCAGGGTTGACTTGCTTCCAGGCTTCAAACGCAGCACGGGTGCCGGGTTCGTCGCGCAGGATTTCTGCGGCGGTATCTTCAAACACGTAATCGGAATAAGCCTCTTTTTTCTCCAGACAGCTATTGAAAAAGCCCCAGCGGAAGAAGCTGTCGTGCGCTTGTGGTTCCAGCGTTTCGACGATGTAACGTGCCTGTGGCTGATCGATTGAAATCAGATAGTCGCCGGCCAGCGCCTGTACCTGTTCTTGCTGGCTTTGCAGGTTCACTTCGTCATGGAACATGTGTCCTTCATATGCATGTGGGCGCGAGCTGACAGAAAGCACGCGATAGGTTTCGGCATGCATCAGTTGATCGGCACTCAAACGCTGCATTTGCACACCATTCCATTGCAGGCGTTCTATCACGGTACGCCAGGATTGTGGCACCAGATAGGCTTTAGGTTGCACAACATTGATATCAGCAACGAAGTGATTAAAGTAAGGGATAGGTTTTTCCCATGGCTGGCTGCGGTCGTACGACAAGCGCGTGTAGTGCCCGATGACGCTAGGGCTATACACAGCTTTGTAGCCTTTGAATAAGAAGCTGGATTTTTTCCCATGGTCTGCTGACCAGTGGACTGCCACTTTCTGGTTCCTGGCTGCCGCCACCCGCGCTTGTGCGCGCAGTTGCTGAATTTGCGTTGCATTGGCGATGGTAAAATTTAAAACGGTTTCCACTAACGCACGCATGGACTCGTAACGATCAGCAAAGGGCTTCAACATATGCGTTTCTGGCATAAAACCAATGGTGTGATGCAGGGTGGCATAACCGGTTGAGAAGCGCGGTGTTTCTAAGAAATCTTCAATGCCGTGGTCAGGAATATCTTTAATCGGATTCACATACGGGCAAGTCGGCCAGCCGCGTTGCGCCATCTCGGTATAGATGGCTGGCAACATGGTGTCTTTAAGGAATGGTCCTAAACCGTAGCCCAGCTTATCAGTTTGCGTCTGAATCAGGGTCATGGTGTAGTGATAATCTGCACCGTTGGAGGTGTGGGTATCGACCATGACATCAGGGCTCCAGGCGCTGAAAAAGCGATTGAAGGCTTGGGCATTTAAGCTATCGCACTTAATAAAATCACGATTCAGATCCAGATGCTGGCTGTTACCGCGGAAGCCAAAGCTCTCCGGCCCATCCTGATTGACACGGGAGGTATTCTGACGGTTCAGACTGCCATCGACGTTGTACATAGGGATAAACAAGAATACCGTTTTACCCAAGGCAGCCAAACGTTCAGGCTGGAAACAAAAATCTCTGACGAATGCCATGCAGGCGTCCACGCCTTCAGGTTCACCAGGATGGATGCCGTTGTTATTGAAAAACACGGGTCGCCCTTGCGACTGCAAGTTCGCACGATCGAATTCACCATCGGCAGTGATCACCCCCGCAAATAAAGGCCGCCCGGCATCTGATTGACCGATTTCAAAGAAATGCAGAATCCGCGGGAATTGTTGCGCTAACTCTTGATAAAACCGGATGCAATCATCCCAATGCGTGGTCTGGTTGCGATTTCCGCTTTCATAGGGTGTTTTAAAGTCTGGTGCAAACGGCAGCTGGGTAGTCATAGTCTGGCGAAATGAAATCTGGAAAGCGTTGATTCTAGCTCACTCTGGGATACATTTCGTAGTAATTTAGTCTCGTGGCATACTGCAATAAAAAATTTATCGAAGCCCCAATTTTCAGGAGAAAATCTTGACCGATGCTGAATTATCAAAATTAAAAAATTCTTGTCATACTCATCTGGTGGGTCATAAAGCGCTTTCTCCGGCAGAAAGTTTTGCCAACATGGCAGCATGGTGCGCACAACATCAGGTTGAAAACGATGTGTATGGGGAAGGTGCAACGGTTCAAGCCTTCGAACAAAAAGTCGCCACCTTACTGGGCATGGAAGCCGGATTGTTTTGCATTACCGGCACGATGACCCAAGCCACTGCGCTCAGGCTAGCTTGCCAGGAGCGCGGTAACCCTTTGGTTGGGCTACACGCCAGCTCGCATATTCTGATTCATGAGCGTAGTAATTTTCAAACTTTGCAACATTTTCAATCGATCACGCTAGGCCAACCACATCGCCCCTGGACATACAAAGATATCCAAACCCAGGCCGAGCCATTGGCCGCTTTACAAATTGAATTACCGATGCGGGAAATTGGCGGTCAATTGCCCGCATGGGACGAGCTTGAAGCCATCAAAACGCATTGCCATGAACAGGATATTCATTTGCACATGGACGGTGCCAGATTATGGGAAGCAGCCGCTTACTATGGCAAAACCTGGCAAGAAATTGCACAGGGTTTCGATACGGTCTATGTCTCTTTTTACAAAGGGATGGCAGGTCTTGGTGGCGCGATGCTGTTGGGTAAAAAAGAATTTCTGGCAAAAGCAAAGGTTTGGAACCATCGCTTAGGCGGGAATGTATTCCGCCGCACGCCTTACGTGGTGTCGGCTGCCATGCAATTTGATGAGCGCCTTGCTGCAATGTCAGACTACTTCAAACGCACTCAGGAGCTATTTGTGCATTTACGCAATTATCCGCAGTTGCAGACGAACCCGTACCAGCCACAAGCAAATATGCTGCATGTCCACTTGCCAGTTTCAGCAGAAAAGGCAATTGCTATCCGTAATCGTATCGCTCAGGAACATGGTATCTGGTTGTTTAATAACGCCGTTGCCGCAGCCTTACCAGAAAGCAGCATGTTTGAATGGTATGTCGGTGATCAGTTATTGCATCTGGATGATCAGACCTTACGTCGTGCGTTGGATTTATTTGTGGCGGAGATTGGCCATTAATATGTAGTGTTGCAGGAAGGGTGCGACCCACACGGTGGCTCCCCCTCTCTCGCAAGCGGGAAAAGGGAAATGGGAAATGGGAAATGGGAAATGGGAAATGGGAGCTTAAGCGCATTTAATCATCGATGATTAAACCTGCTGCGCCGTCTCAACAGCCCGCAAACGTTCTACAAGCCGGTCGCGAACAAAATGAATGTGGCTACGCAGGTGATACAACTCCTCCATATACGACAAGGGTAAGCTGGTGTTATTAACTTTTTCTTCTATCTCATCAAGGTGCTGCATTTGCTTTTGTAAGGTGTGTACAGGTGAATTCTCCCCTGCTTCATCGATGAATTGCTCGGCGATGCGCAATTGTCCATACCAGCGATAAATACGTGAACGGATACGCCATACGTAGAGCGGCGGTATCACTTTTGACAACGGCAACAACAAAGCGCCAGCAGTTATCAACACCACCCACATGCGATCAAAAAAGTTCGCCATCCAGAAGCTCATATAGCGTTGCAACATTGGCGGGCCATTTTTGTAAAACTTCTCAGCTTCCGCTGCGACAGGAATTTCTGTGTATTTATCCGATGGAAATTCACCCTGATCACTAAACCAATCTGCTTTACTGTGAATTTTACGCGCTGCCTGCAATAACAACCCCATCAATGCCGGATGCAAGCTTTCATGCGCAACTAATGTCGCAGTAGGAGCAATCAGATGGTAATCCCGAGCTGGAATATCCCGTCCTATATCAACAATCCCGCGCGGTAATACGACGCTGGATAAAAACGGAAAACGACGCGTATAGGCTTCGGCCTGAACAAAATCAAACAAACGCACATCGGGAGTTTGCAGCAGTTGCTGTACCAGCGGTGAGTCACTAGCGGAGCTAAATACCAGTGCATCGAGCTTACCGTTTAAAAATGCTTTGGTCGCTTCCGCATCATCCAGACGTTGAATTTGCACGTCGGCATCTTGCATGCTATTAACGCTCAATATCTGCGAAAACATGCGGTGCATGCCATTGCCCTCGGCACCGAGATTGATACGTTTTCCTTTAAATTGGCTGATAGTATCGAACTCTTTTTTGCTCCGGTAAAAAATCCAGATCGGCTCGTAAAACAAGCTACCAAGTGACACCAGGCCTTTCTCTTCAGCTATTTGCGCGTCAGTAGAACCGCTACGTACAAAACCGACCTGAATATCCGAATCGGGATCGCTGATTTTTTGCAAATTCTCTTGCGAACCCTGAGAGGGGTTGATGTGCAGCGTCACTTTATTTTTGGCCAACTCCGAAGCATACTGTTTGGCGAAACGCTGGTAAGAACTATTTTCCGGGCCAGCAGAAAGTTCAATCACGCGCTTCGGTGCCGGATCAACGAGGTAGTAAGCGGCACCAGCAATAATCACTAGCGCCAGGATCATAGGGCCAAATGCAAGCAACAAATCGCGTATTGAAAACAACGTGAATTTAATTTTTTTCATTTGGCATCTGGCTTAGGGCAAGAGAGTTATTTTGGTGAAATCGGCACGTATTCGGATTGCAATTGATCCAGACCTGCGCACATTTTTGCGAACGCAGATTCTACCTGTTGCGGGTCACCTTTGACACCTAACTCAATGTGTCGACGTTGTGTTTCTGTCGCAACGCTAGGTAAGCTGAAGACTTTAATTAAGGGGAACTCGGCTTCCAGCTGTTCCATCATTGGCGTCAGCACAGATTCTATGGCTTCATAGACGATCACTGCTTTCTCAGCGCGTGCTTGTTGGTGAAACAGATGTGAGTAATGCGTGTCCAACACCCATTCCATCATCGGCCACGCCATGACTGGAAAACCTGGCACAAAATAGTGCTGCTTGATCGCAAAGCCCGGAATTTTATTAAATGGATTTGGGATCAATTCTGATCCAACCGGAAATTCACCCATCTTGAGTCGATGCAAATTATCGGGCGTATTGAGGTCGACAGTTTTACCCGCTTCAGCGGCGGTATCCATGATGCGTTCTTGTATCAGACGTTTGGCTTCCGGATGCAAAGCAATGTCAACATTCAAGGCCAGTGCGGCACACTGGCGCGTGTGATCGTCCGGCGTTGCACCGATGCCGCCAGTAGAAAAGACGATATCGCCTGATGCAAAGCTGCGCTGCAAAGTAGCAATGATGCGTTCACGATTGTCACCAATGTATTCTGCCCAATCCAGTTGCAAACCGCGTTCCGTCAGTATCTGAATAAACTTCGATAAATGCTTGTCTTCGCGTTTGCCTGACAGAATTTCATCGCCTATGATAATGATGCCTATCGCCATAATCTGCTCTCGTTGTTATGTTGTCTGAGCCTTGAGCCTCTGCTGCTCCAGCGCTGCCAGACAATAATGTTGGAACCACAAACCGGTAAAGACAAATACCAGTACATATAACCAAATTGCCGCACCTGCAATGACAGGTAAAAACATGACCGAAATAACGCCACCTAACCATAACAAACCAGGTGCCGCACCAAATAAACCAGCCACAGTACCGATGAATAACAAAGACCAGCGGTGTTGCTGTATCAAGGCCTTACGCTCATCAACGTCAGCATGCGCCGCCAAAGCGTCATACACAATCACTCTATAAGTCAGCCAACCCCACAACAAAGGTTGCAACACCAGACTGATCACAGGAAATAAAGTCAACGGCAAGGTTACTAGCCAGATTACCGCAAAAATCAAAAACGAGCTGAGCGAGAACCATAAACTGCCAAACACCGAGCCGCCACGTTTTTGCTCCAACTCAGGATAATACTTGCCACCAACATGTTTGCTAATTGCCGGCATGGCAAACAGACCGATGCACAACAAGGCTGTAAAAACCATGACTGGGAGCAGCAACCACATCGCCACCAGCGGCACGACCATGGCTTTAAACGTCAACAAACCCAACATCGCTAACACATCACCGGCGGTCTGAAAACTATGATGATCATTGAACCATTCTTGAACAAAGTCGATCAACGCTTGCATGCCAAACCACATCGCGACGCTCCACAACAATAGTGCAGCGATAAACGGCAAAAATGTCAGCAGCAACATACGGATATGCAATTGCGAGGCAACCGCCCTGCCCCAGGAAACACTTACTTTGACGATACTCATGCTTGCTTATCCTTCGCTTATTTTTGCATTACTTCTGCATCATTATTTTTGCAGGCCGCACATACGCTTTAAGCCCAGCCATTGCTGCGACCAAAAGCCAGTACCATATTCACGAGAGCACCCTTCCGGCGCTGGCAATTGATCGCGTATGCCGGTCAATGCAAATTCTTTACTAAAATACGCAGTACCAAACATTACATCCCATATCGGAAACAGCACCGCAAAATTATGTCCACCAAGGGTGCCCTTGCCTTTGGTTTCATGACCAATACCGATCGCGTGATGGGTACGATGGAAGCGTGGCGACACCAAGAAGTATTCACCGACTTTGCCAAAATGTACTCGGATATTCGCATGCTGCAAACTCTGCAACATCTGCGACGCCATCACTAACATCACGTATTGCCCTGGTTGTACACCTATCACAATGGCGATCACTCCCATATATACATCGCGTAAAAAATCGTCGAGTAAATGATTGCGGTTATCGCTCCATAAATTCATATCGCGCTGGCTATGGTGCAGGCTATGCAAACCCCACCACCAATCAAACTGGTGTTCGGCGCGGTGATACCAGTAATCAAAGAAATCCAATACCACCAGATACGCAAAAAATAACAGCGCCGGGTAAGTCAAAAAACCCGGCCACATGTTTTCCAGATTGAGTGGGTTGACACCTTCAAAATGCAAGACCGCCGTCAATTTATCCAGCAAGGGGTCAAGCACAAAAAAGATTAATATCGAGAAAGCACCGAGCCGATGCAAGGCGGTGTAGATAAAATCATTCCATCGCGCAAAGCGATTTTCAATTTTTTGTACAGGTATCAGAGATTCTAATGGCCGCAAAATGACAAACAGCACGATCAATTGCAGTACGCCAAAAATAAACCACTCCACGCCTTCAAAAGAATCTTCAACAAATTCGCCCAAGCCAAGATAAAACATGGCGGGTTGTACGATAGTTTCAAAAATCCACGCTTGCAGCGTTGTCATTAGTTCTGAATAATTCATGCCTTCTTCTAACTTAGTGTTTGGCCTGGCGTATCGACTATTTCCGATAGGCCGGATGCTCGCGCAAAGTTGCAAAACAATAGCCTTTTTGTTCCAGACCAGTGATTAAAGGTTCCAGATTTTCTGGCATCCACGCTTGCTTACGCGACCAGATACCCAGATGCGCCATAAAAATGTCGCCATCGCGTAAATGATCAAGCACCCGCTTCAACAACACCGGATTACTAAATTTTTCGCTCGATAATTCATCGCCAGAAAATCCCGCGGGTGCCCAAGCTACATGGCGATAACCGCAAGACTCACCGGCTTTGAGCAAATTCGGCGTGAGCTTACCGCCGGGTGCGCGCCAGAGTGGATCAAGCTTATGACCCGTCAATTGTAGAAATCGTTCATCGACACGACGCAATTCTTCGCAATATTGTTGTGGTGTCCAGATTAATTCTTTACCCGCCTGGGCACCAAATTGTGGTTTGACGACGATACGGCCATCGGCTAAATCTTTGACCGCATAGACATGATCGAAGGTATGCGTACCAAACGCATGCCCTTCGTTGGCTAAACTTTTCCAATAGGTAGCCCAGTTCGGGTCTAGCGAATAATCGCCATTGATGGTTTTTTCGTTCGCCAGAAAAAAACTGGCTTTGATGTGATGTTGACGCAGTGTATTGGCAACCAACTGCGCCTGTGATTGACTGCCCGTATCAAAAGTCAGATAGACGGTTGCTTTACATACTTTTGGATCAACGTTACCCGCTGCGGTGACACTACTGGCATTGAGTAGTGTCGAGGATACCAACACCCACTCCAGCAGGTACTGGGCGGGGCGCTGGATACTCAGAATAGCTTTACATGTCCGGTGCGCGATTGGCAAAGTACACTCCGTGCGGTGATCGTCCAACAGGAATCAGCTTGATGACCTTTCTGGATGGAATATCGATCACGGCGACTTTTTTAATCCAGCGCAATGTGGTCCACAAAGTTTTTCCGTCAGCGCTGACCTCCATACAATCCGGGCCACCTGGAACAGCAATGCTGCCGATGTTTTCTAAAGTTTGCTGGTCGATGATATTGATTTCATTCGAAGTACGATTTGAAACAAAGATATGCCGTTTATCACCCATTGCACGGAAATTATGAGTGCCCACACCAGCCGTGATTTTCTTTACGGTTTTTTGGGTGCGCCAATCAATGACTTCAACATAATTACTGCCCATGATGCCAACCAATAAGTATTTATCGTCTGGTGTCATGGCAATACCAGCCGGTAATTTTCCCACCGGGATAGTCCATTTTACTTTTTGGGTCGCCAGATCAATCGCTGACACCTGATCGCTACCCTGCTGGGTAATAAATACTGTGGTGCTCGCTTTGTCGAAAGCCATGTGACTAGGTAATTTGGCTAAAGGTACACGACTTGCTAATTTCAAATCTTTACCGTCATAGCGATAAAAATCAACACGATCTAAACGCAATGAGTTCGAAACAAACCATTTTTGATCTGGCGAGAAGCCAATTTGATAAGGATCGGCAATATCTTTGATGCGGCGTTGAATTTGTCCACTGACCGGATCGAGGAACACCAACTCATCACCAACCGCATTGGCAATGATCAATGATTTGTTGTCTGGCGTCGCCATCAGATGATGGGGTTCTTTGCCGACCGGGAAAGTGCTGATTTCTTTGTATGTCGTTTGATCAAGGAGCGTTACCGTCGCATCACGAGAATTCAATACCACAACCACATTTGCTTGTGCCGCAGGACTGAAAAAAGGAAAGAGAAGACCAACCAGCAAGGATGCCAACAAAGAACGACTACGCATGAACAAAGACCGCTAATAAAAGAAATAAGCCAGCATTTTACCGTGCATAGACCGATAGTGTTTGATTAAGCTTATAGTTTTCTTATTTTTCGCCATTTTTTAATGATAATTCGATAAGCAATTTATTTCATTTGAGAAATAAAGCCGTTATTAAGAGCGCGATCAGCGCAATTGCATCGTAAATAAAAGCGATAACAGGAATTTTGTTCTACAATTGCCCCACTTTTTTTCGAGATTAAAGGAATCCCATGAGCACGATCACTACCGTAAGCGGTTTGCAATACGAAGATAAAGTTGTTGGCGAAGGCGCAGAAGCACAAGCGGGCAACCACGTTGTAGTGCATTACACAGGCTGGTTGCAAAATCCTGATGGCAGCGCTGGCAAAAAATTTGATTCCAGCAAAGACCGCAGTGACCCATTCTCCTTCCCACTTGGTGCTGGTCATGTGATCAAGGGCTGGGATGAAGGCGTACAAGGCATGAAAATTGGCGGCACACGTATCCTGACTATCCCGTCGAGCTTAGGCTACGGCCCACGCGGCGCAGGCGGTGTAATTCCACCAAACGCGACCTTGATTTTTGAAGTTGAATTGTTGGGTGTTTAATTAGGTTTGACGCCAACATGGGGGAGTATCCTTCAATTTTTTCTTAATGTCTTGATGAAATAAGCTTTACAAGAGCATGGATTTAAATACTCCCTACCAGTAAAAAAGCGCCGATGTCGGCGCTTTTTTACAATCTGATGTAGGACGCCTCAACTCCCCGCATCCCTACCCCATCATGTGATCTTGCATTCACGGGAGAAGGGTTCATTGAATAGTGGCTACAAAATAGTGGCTACAAAAAATTTACCTTATTCTTTAATAAAATGCTGACGGTAGTATTTTAATTCTTCGATCGATTCAACAATATCAGCCAGTGCTGTGTGCTTCTGCTGCTTCTTAAAACCCGCCAACAATTCCGGCTTCCAACGGCGGCAAAGCTCTTTGAGCGTCGACACGTCCAAATTGCGATAATGGAAATACGCTTCCAGTTTTGGCATGCCGCGCACCATGAAACGGCGGTCCTGACCGATGGTATTTCCGCACATTGGTGATTTACCGGCTGGCACGTAAGGTTTTAAAAACTCTATCAGTGCTTGCTCAGCTTCAGCTTCAGTGACTGTGGATGCCTTCACTTTATCGATTAAACCGGAACGACCGTGGGTGCCTTTGTTCCAGGCATCCATTTTATCCAGCGTTTCGTCAGATTGATGGATAACAAACACCGGACCTTCTGCCAATACATTCAATTGTGAGTCTGTAACCACGACCGCCACTTCAATGATTTTGTCAGTATCTGGCTCTAAACCGGTCATTTCCATGTCGACCCAGATCAGATTCATCTCATTTGGGCGGATTGTAGTGTTAGTGTTTGCTTGAATGTCGGTAGCTTGTGACATAATTCTTCCTTAGCTTTTTTACGAATGCCACATTTTCCCATGAATTCAGTTACCTTTTCGGTTTTCTTCATCGGCTTTCTGCTGATGACCCTTATTGTGCAGTTCTGGCTGGGCTCGCGCCAGATTCGTCACATCCTCCAGCATCGCGCTGCAGTACCACCAGAATTCGCGTCTAAAATCCCCCTGGAAGCGCATCAGAAGGCGGCTGATTACAGCATCGCCAAGACTAAATTCGGCTTGGTTTCGCTGCTTTTTAACGCTGTAGTGCTGATGGGTTTTACTTTGTTTGGTGGACTGCAACTCTTGTCGGTGCTGGTACTCAATCTGACTGGCCCAGGCATGCTGTATCAAATTGGCTTGTTGGCGGCATTTGCTGTTGTCAGCGGATTACTGGATTTGCCATTTTCGTATTACTCACAATTTGTGCTGGAACAAAAGTTTGGCTTTAATAAGATGACTCCTGCCCTGTTTTTCGGTGATATGCTGAAAAGCACCGCCTTGGGAGCAGTAATTGGTTTGCCTTTGATCTGGGTGGTATTGACTCTGATGGATAAGTCCGGTGCGCTATGGTGGCTGTACGCTTGGGTAGTCTGGAGTGGTTTTCAACTGTTGATGATGTTGATTTACCCTAGTGTGATTGCACCGATTTTTAATAAATTTACACCATTAGAAGACGACAGTCTGCGTAGCCGCATTGAGGGTTTGATGCAACGCGTGGGGTTTGCCTCCAAAGGCTTGTTTGTGATGGATGGCTCCAAGCGTAGCGCGCATGGCAATGCCTATTTTTCAGGTTTTGGCGCCGCGAAGCGCATTGTGTTTTTTGATACGCTGATTGCCCGCCTGGCACCAGAAGAAATCGAAGCTGTACTGGCGCATGAATTGGGGCACTTTAAGCTCAAACACATCGTCAAACGCATGGTGGTGATTTTTGGTGTGTCGCTGGTATTTTTAGCATTGCTTGGTTATCTGAAACAGCAAGTCTGGTTTTATACTGGACTGGGTGTTGATCCTATGTTACTGGCAAAAAATGATGCGATGGCACTGATCTTGTTTATGCTGAGCTTGCCTGTCTTTACCTTTTTGTTTTCGCCACTGACCTCGATCAGTTCCCGCAAACACGAATTTGAAGCCGATGCATTTGCTGCCCATCACACCAATGCAAATGACCTGGTTGCAGCGCTGGTCAAACTGTATGAAGATAATGCATCGACATTGACGCCAGACCCGCTGCACTCGGCATTTTATGATTCTCACCCACCAGCGAGCGTTCGCATCAGCAAATTGCTGACAGCCTGAAACGAGTTTTAAAATAAGTAAGAAATAAGCAAATAAAGGAAGACACCATGATTAAGACCACAGATTTACTTGCGATCAAATCTCAGCATACTGAAACTGGCCTGGCTGATTCCAAGCTGGCGCCCTATTTCGCAGCGACACCAGGTTGGGAGCAAGATGGCCCACGCATCGTTAAAACATACAACTTCAAAAACTATTACGAAACGCTGTCGTTTATTAACGCGATTGCCTACGTCATTCACGCCGAAGATCATCACCCAGAATTAGTCGTTACCTATAACCGTTGCGTGATCAAATTCGATACACACACTGTGAATGACGGCAAAGGCGGCATTTCAGTCAATGACTTTATCTGCGCGGCTAAGATTGATGCGGTTTTTGAGCAGAGCTTTTCCTGATGGCACGTTTGCAAGGTCTGGTCATTGCTGCGCATGGCCGCCATTATCTGATTCAGGCCGAGATTGACGGCAGCCAGCAAAAACTGCATTGCGTCACACGCGGAAAAAAAAGCGATGTCTCCGTTGGTGATATTGTGGAATTTGCCCTCACGTCCAAAAATCAAGGCGTCATCGAAGCGATCACCGACCGCAAAACTTTGCTGTACCGCTCTGACCAGTACAAATCTAAGATGCTGGCGGCAAACTTGACACAACTCTTGATTGTGGTCGCCACCGAACCTAGCTTTACCGATGATCTGGTATCGCGTGCCTTAGTTGCTGCGGAATCGTCTGGCATTAAGCCGCATTTAATTCTGAACAAAGTCGACGTGACTGAATCGCTGGAAAAAGCCCGTCAGCGCGTTGGTTTGTACGCCAAACTGGGCTATCCGGTGCATGAGGTTTCAGCTAAAGGCGATCCGGAAGGCACCCGCTCGCTCCTGACCAAACTAATGCAAGGCCAAAGTACTATTCTGATTGGTCAATCGGGGATGGGTAAATCTTCTCTGATCAATTTGCTGATACCCGACGCAGAAATCGCTACGCGCGAGATCTCTGCGGCATTAGACACCGGAAAACATACAACCACATTTACACGTCTGTATCACATGGACGAGAATTCGTATGTAATTGATTCACCCGGCTTTCAGGAATTTGGCTTGCATCACTTAAGCGAAGGCATGCTGGAACGCGCATTTCCGGAATTTTTGCCGCATCTGGGAAACTGTAAATTCTACAACTGCCACCACCATGCCGAACCAAATTGTGCGATTTTAGAGGCTGTAAAAAGCGGCGCAATCTCGCCGATGCGGCACCAGATGTTTGAACAGTTGGTACACGAATCTCAACAGACAATGGGTTATAAACCACATTGATGTTGTAAAGACTCGTAGGGTGGGTGCATCTCCTGCCATCGCGTTGGCTGGCGGTGCGCACCCGCCCTACAGAACCTCTCAGAAAGCGTCGATACGCTTCAAAGCTGCCCCTGTTTCAACTTCTCCAACCATTGTCGTTCACTCTCTTTAAACGGTTTTTGCAGCATACGTTCAGGTACTTCCCAAATCACAACTTTAGGTGGTTCCTGCTGAAACGCTTTACTTTGCAGATAAGTCATCGCCGCGCCGTCAAAATCGCCGCCGTCTTTTGCCAGATTAGCGACTGGTACGCCCAGATGTTGGCTCATAAACGGCACAAAATTGCCACGCAGGCTAAATGAAGTTCCCACCAAAGCGATCGATGGTAGACCGCCGTCACCAAACAAATCATCACTCTTATTAACGACGGGGGCGACGGTACTATTGGCGACTTTTTCAACTGGTGGACGCAACCACAGCGGCACGCCTTCTAGATTGGATACACGGAACAAATCACCGGGGCGTTCTTCGGTAACGGTTTTAATCGCACCAGGTGCTGGTTTTAAATCGGTTTTATCTGCCAACTGTAAATCTTGCAATCGCCGCGCGATCGCCAGTGCTGCGGCATCAGCACCGGTTTCATTCCAATGTGAATCGGTACGGTAATAACGCTCTGCTTTGACTGACTCCAGTGCTTCGCGCAGGTCGATGACTTCAACCTGATTCTTTCTAAGGCTATTGATCCACATTTCGGCGCGCTGTGCAAATGCTGCTGGTCGATGAACCCCACACAGATGTTCTTGCTCTATACGGGTTTTGTCAGGTACAACTGCGACCATCAGACTCACGCCACGTTGTTTGAGCAGATGTGCGACTTGCTGCACCATGTAAGCACGTGCATTCGCATTTTGTGCGCCACCATCAAAGGTGTTCAACTCGTCATTCAGAAAAAACCAATCTGTGCATCCTACACTGACCGCGGCGCCCGTATCACGTGCAATGTTCCAATCTACTGCACGCTGAATTTTGGCGAATGGCTTACTCCACAAAAAATGCTCATTTAACTGCGTGGTGAAGCGACGAGTCGACTCACCTTGCACAATACGTTGTACAGGTGCCATCTCTTGCCATGTCTTTTGCGACACATTCATTAAAGAAGAAACACTGACAACCAGACCGGTCAGCATGATGGCAGCAAAGGATACGGCCGGAACATAGCGCCATGGACCCGCTATTTTGGCGTCAAAGGAAAAAGATTCGCTCATGTTTTTTCCTTAAAACTGAAAGTATAAAAACGGAATGGCTTTTTGTCCTGCCAGCACGACAATCGCATACGCGAATGTGATGACTGGCCACACCATGCTCCAGCTCATGATGCCTAATCCGCCGCGTTTACCGATAGGCGTTGCTGGATAAATTACGCAGATCAGACCAATCGCAAAGGTGAGCAAGATACTTGGTCGTAAAGCCAAAATCACTTCGTCCGCCATCGCCATGCCGTGCAAACCTAACTGACCAGCCCACATATCCAGCGCATGATCAAAACCAGACGCGCGGAATACCGTCCAGGCAAACATGACCGTCAACATGGTTAAGGTGCGCGAAGCATAATTGGGCATCGACAATCCACGCTGAGTGAACGCACGATCGCAACACAAAGCAGCGCCCTGGATAAAACCCCAGATCAGATAATTCCAGTTATCGCCACCATGCCACAGGCCGCCAATCGCCATGGTTAACATCAGATTCACATAGGTACGGCCCGCACCCTTGCGATTCCCACCGAGGCTGATGTACAAATAATCGCGCAGCCAGGACGATAAGGTCATGTGCCAACGCCGCCAGAAATCCTGAATCGACACGGCGAGGTAGGGATGATTAAAGTTTTCGGCAAAATCAAAACCCAGCATCAAGCCCAGACCAATCGCCATGGCACTATAACCTGCGAAGTCAAAATACAATTGGAACGTATAGGCGATACAACCGACCCATGCATCCTGGAAACTCGGATTCTTCAATCCAAAAACCAAAGTCACCACCGGTACCAGCGTATCAGCGATCAGCACTTTCATAGAAAAGCCGATCATAAAACGCCGCACCCCCAAGCTGAATTTATCTAAAGAAAAGACGCGTTCCCGTAGTTCTTTATCGATGATTTTATAACGTACGATAGGCCCCGCAATCAGATGCGGGAACATCGCCATGTATGCACTAAAAGAAATGATGCTGTATTGCGCCGGTACCGTTTTACGACGGACATCGACGACATAAGAAATAGCATGCAACACTGTGAACGACAAGCCGATTGGTAACATCAGCTTGACCCATGGTATCTCCGGCAAATCATGTCCGGTCAATATCGTATTGAGAGAGGCAATGACCATATTGGTGTACTTATACCAAACCAGCGATGCCAGATTTAATACGATGGTCGCCACCATCAGGCGAGTTTTTAAACGCTCGTCATATGCTTTATCGATCAATATCGCCGCACCCCATGCCAGGATAGTCAAGGCAATGATCAGCAATAAAAATTTCGGCGTCCACCACGCATAAAATAACCAGCTACCGATCAGTAAGGTATGGTTACGAAATCGCTGAGGCGTGATCAGATAAAACGCAAAAAAAAGCGGTAAAAAGAGCGTCAGAAACTCTAAAGATGCAAATACCATGGTAAATACGCTGACTCAGATTAGGAAGTGGAATCGCGTACAAAGAACGCTTGGCGACCTTTTTTAGCAGGAATAACAATCACGCTGTAACGCTCTCCCGCCTGCAATTGCGACATATCGACCATAGCACCTGCTGCCTCGCCGCCGCAATTAGCCTGCACAGTCAGACTTACGGGATTGACCAGGCGGCGCGTTGTGGTCGCCGGCTTAACCGCTTCAAATATCATGGCATTTTTGGCGCCACCAGTCAGGCCAGCGGCAGCACAACTCGCATCGACATTCATCAAAGAAATGGATGCACGCATGGCATTGAAATCGGTCGGTGTTTCGCGTACCAACATACTTTCCAATGCTGCGCCTTTATTCACAATCGCAACGGTAACGAATTCACCCGGTTTCGCCGTAACTTCGACGGACGTTTTGACTGCGCCAACTTGCACCGTTGCTGTTAATTTTTCACCTGCTTTTACGGGATAGAAACGTGAAACACGCCCTTCTGTTTTAGCGTCTAAATTTACTTTAGCTGATCCATTTACTACCATCGCTTTATCGCCGCTAGCGTTTAAAAAACGGACGAAAGAAGAATCCTGCCCTGGACCCGTTTCATACAAAGGATTATCCGCATAAGCAGCCATTGAACACATAGTCGCAATACAGGTCAGTATCAGTTTTTTCATTTTTTCGAATCAATAATTGGAGTAGTTTTCGTCACGGTCGTCGCTATAACATCAGATCAGCATGACGGCCAGATTTTTTTACTTAATGCCAGGCAAACAACGATGAAGTGAACGATAAATTCAGGCGTCGAACGACTATTGAAATTAAAACGCATCAGCTCTGGATCAGAGCCGATGCGTCATTCAGATATTAATGCTTAATTGTTTTCAAAACTGTTGGGGAAGAAATAAAGTTTCCAATTGCTGAACCCCAGGATTTATAACCGGCGCCGTCGAAATGCTGGCCATCGATCGTGCCCCATTCACCTGGCTGAGAAAAGCTCAGAGAATCAACATAAGTACATGGAGAAACGATTTCTGACAGGTAGCCAGACATTTCCTTAGCACGTGCATAAGTTTTACCGAACTTGCCACCTTCGGTTCCCCATGCCGGGCCAACCCAGACGCAGCTCACTTCGTTCTTTTTAATGCCTTTAGTTAAACGCGAAACCTGTTGCCAGATCCAGTTTTTTTGCAATTCTGGCTGATTGTATGAAGCCATGGTATCGGCATTCACAACAACGACCAGATTTGGTTTGTAAGTTTTAACCAATTCATTAAATGGACGCGTCATGGCGTCCTGGCCGCTTTTCACCTCAACCGGGCCATCTTTAATCCGCTCTGCACCACCGCAGGAAGATTGGGTCTTCACCATCCATTCTCCCGCTGCCACCCCACAAGCACCGAACGAATAGACAACAGCACCTTTATTCATCAAGTCATCGTGCAAAGTCGTGATCAGATAATCTGGTGTAGACATGTGGCTATCGCCGATAATCAGGACGGTCAGTCCGGCTAAAAGTGCGCTCATAGTAGATAGATGAAATTAAAATATTGTTGAAGGTATCTGCCTGGAGTCATGTCCACAATAGACAACTACATAGACAACTACAGTAAAACAGATGCTTTTTGTTGATACAGAGTAGCCATTATAAATACGATGCAGCAACTAAACACTGACAGAATTACAAGATTATCAAGTAGATTTACGTTTTTTTACTAATTGACGAAAATTAACAAATCAGGCTAAGTTAAAACGTCTGTGTTAAATTTATCCCCTTGCTGGATTTTTTTTATTCAAACAAAGCAAAATACTGTTGAAATTCGATATTCCCAGAATTTAATATGGGAAAGTGATTTTAATCCCTTATAATTAAGCAGTTACGACCAGTGGCGGCAACTTTAAATGCTGCCCGTTTTTATTTATGGCTATCAAACACTTCCTGCAATTCTCCGACTTCACGCTCACCGAGTTCGAATATGTGATGCAGCGTGCCCGCATCATTAAACAACGGTTTAAGGCTTATCAGACCTACCATCCTTTATTGGATAGAACGCTGGTCATGGTTTTTGAGAAAAATTCCACCCGTACTCGCCTCTCCTTTGAGGCTGGCATGCACCAGCTCGGCGGCGCGGCGATTTACCTCAACACCCGCGACAGCCAGCTCGGTCGTGGCGAACCGGTAGAAGATGCAGGGCAAGTCATGTCACGCATGTGCGACATCATCATGATCCGCACGTTTGAGCAGGAAATGATAGAACGCTTTGCGGCGAATTCCCGCGTACCTGTCATTAATGGTCTGACCAATCAGCACCACCCTTGTCAGGTTCTGGCGGACGTCTTCACCTATATTGAGCATCGCGGTTCGATCACAGGCAAAAAGGTCGCCTGGGTCGGTGACGCCAACAATATGCTGTACTCCTGGTTGCAGGCGGCGCAAGTATTTAACTTCCATCTGCATATTTCTACGCCAAAAGGCTATGACATGGATATGTCTTTAGTCACGGCTGATCCGTCGCAATACACCGTCTTTGAGAACCCATCGAATGCCTGTGCCGGCGTTGACCTGGTCAATACCGATGTCTGGACCAGTATGGGTTATGAAGCTGAAAATCTGGCGCGTTTGAAAGCCTTTGATGGTTGGATCGTTGACGAAGAAAAAATGGCACGCGCCAATCCTGATGCGTTGTTCATGCACTGCCTGCCAGCCCATCGTGGCGAAGAAGTTTCTGCAGGCGTGATTGACGGACCACAATCGGTAGTGTGGGATGAAGCGGAAAACCGTTTACACGTACAAAAAGCATTATTGGAATATTTGGTCGTTGGCGAAATTCGCTAGTTTTTGTATGTTCAGGTTATTTAAATTGAATCTCAAATCGATCCTGAAATACGAAACAGTACCAAAAAATAATTAAATTTGATTGATAGCATTTTTTTCGAAAGTACATCATGAGCGATATTAAAAAAGTCGTCCTCGCCTACTCAGGCGGTCTGGACACCTCCGTCATTCTGAAATGGCTGCAAGATAATTATCAGTGTGAAATCGTTACTTTCACGGCTGATCTGGGCCAGGGCGAAGAGCTGGAGCCAGCACGCGCTAAAGCGATTAAATTCGGCATCAAGCCAGAAAATATTTATATCGACGACGTACGTGAAGAATTCGTGCGTGATTTCGTGTTCCCGATGTTCCGTGCAAACACGATTTACGAAGGCGAATACCTGTTGGGTACTTCCATCGCCCGTCCATTGATCGCCAAACGTCTGATCGACATCGCCAAAGAAACGGGCGCCGATGCGATCTCCCACGGCGCGACTGGCAAAGGGAATGATCAGGTACGTTTTGAACTCGGCGCTTATGCGTTAATGCCAGGTGTCAAAATCATCGCACCATGGCGCGAATGGGATTTGCTGTCCCGTGAAAAATTGATGAAATATGCCGAAGATGCAGGCATAGAAATCGATCAAAAACACAAAAATGGCGGCGCTCCGTATTCCATGGATGCCAACTTATTGCACATCAGCTTCGAAGGTCGTCACCTGGAAAACCCAAGTGCTGAAGCAGAAGAAAGCATGTGGCGTTGGACTTGCAGCCCGGAACAAGCACCGGATGCACCTGAATATCTGGACATCGAATTCGAACATGGCGACATCGTTGCATTGAATGGCGTACGCATGTCTCCAGCGACTGTACTGACTGAATTAAACCGCCTCGGTGGCAAACATGGTATTGGCCGTTTAGATTTAGTTGAAAACCGTTACGTAGGTATGAAATCCCGTGGCTGCTATGAAACCCCTGGTGGCACGATCATGTTGCGTGCGCATCGTGCGATTGAATCCATTACTCTCGATCGTGAAGTAGCGCATCTGAAGGATGACTTGATGCCACGCTACGCAAGCATGATTTACAACGGCTACTGGTGGGCACCAGAGCGCTTAGCTCTGCAAACACTGATTGATCATACCCAGCAAACAGTTAACGGCTGGGTGCGTCTGAAGCTGTATAAAGGCAATGTCATTACGGTTTCACGCGATTCAAAAACAGATTCTTTGTTCGATATGAACATCGCGACATTTGATGAAGATGGTGGTGCGTATAACCAGGCAGATGCTGGTGGATTTATCAAACTCAATGCGCTGCGTATGCGTATTGCAGCCAACGCTCGCGCCAAACGCGGACAGTAATTTTTCCGTCACATAAAAAAAGCCTGCGCAATAAAATGCGCAGGCTTTTTTACGTTTTTATCTTTTCAATACTGGCTAATATTGGTCAATATTGGTCAATACTGGCTTTTGCAAAACAACTACTATCAATACCAGACCGCCACATAACCATTCGTTAAATTCACCGGCATATAACTACCATGCTCAACCACGGCATAATTGGTAGAGCCAGCCGCATTTTTGTATTGATACGCAGTGAAGGTCGTATAGGCCCCCAGAGGGCCAAGGGTAGGAACTGGCAGACCCTGCAATGCCGCATTAACCTGTGTTGGTGTCAGTGTCTGTATGCCATCCACCTGAGAACCACCATGCACCGTAATAATTGTTGCGCTCCCATCCGCATTGAAGGACAAATTGTTGCCGCTAGTCCGAGCAGGAATGCTGCCACCAGCCTGACAATTTTCGTAGTACTGTGTAAAAGTCAAACCCGCCAATTGTAAGCCGCTAAAAATCTGCATTGCACCGACACTCACCAATACATCAGTCGAAGTTTCATTATTCGCACCAACTCCACCATTAGCGACAGGATTACATATCATCGCAAGAGAGGGAGTGTAAGAATCATTGGCGTTGGTATCAAATCCCAAAGCCGCATAAATATTGTTTCCCCAATAGACATTGCCACTCGTGCTGACGGCGTATCCAGACGTACTTTGCATACCATTAGAACCAAATACAATAGAGCCAGTTTGACCACCCGGTCCATAATCAGCAATGCTGCCAATACCAGACGAAGTCCCATTCACGCTCTGCAAAAAATTAATATCGTTGTAGCTGCTGGAAATTGCAACTGGAACAAAAGTTCCGCCGCCATCGGTACCAACCGTTACGGTGCCACCACCGCACGCAGACAAGCTAAGAGCTGCGATAACTGAACCACACATCAACGCAATTTTTGTGAATTGGCAATTCATGACTTCCCCCTTAATTAGTACTGTTTTTGAAATTGAAGCATCAGACAATCAATCACCATAAATAAATACTCACTAATGACTGTGTTCGGATGACGTTTTAGCCTTAAGCAAATGCTTAATGCAGACTCAAGTTCAGAGCATATTTCCGCGCCGTTCTGAACATGTATGTCGTCTAAATTAATGTTCTTGCTTATGCCACATTAACGTTGAGCACTTTTAAAAAGATGACTGCAAAAAAATGTTTCTTGTAACGAAACAAACGAATCGCGACAGAATTTAGTTACAATTTTTTTGAATATGTTGTTTGGATGTGGATTGCTTTCTGGTTATAAAAAATCCCGGAAAAAAAATCCGCTGAACATTTTCTGAGCATGAAAATTCGCGACAGTTTTTAGATGAATTTCGGATCAGGGTTGATCTCCGGGCGAATACATTGCATGATGGTACTGATTTATATTGCACCTCAGACTCCCCTAGCGATTCCTCTTTTTACCTACAGAAAGTACGTCATGAATACCCAGTTTGATCAAGTCAGCGTTATCAAAAAAGCGAATATTTATTTTGATGGAAAATGCGTTTCACACAGCATTTTGTTTAGCGATGGCAGTAAGAAAACCATAGGCGTGATCTTCCCATCCAATTTGGTCTTTAATACGGTGGCAGCCGAAATCATGGAACTGAATGCAGGTAAATGCAAAATCAGACTCAAAGATGAAAACACGTGGACGGCCTATGAAGGTGGCCAGCAATTTAATGTACCAGCGAACTCCAGTTTTGAAATCGAAACCTTAGAAACACTGGATTATGTTTGTCACTTCGTTTAAAAAATTGGTGATATTTTTAAAAAAAAGGAACGCCTAATTGAAGCGCTCCTTTTTTTAATTTTGACGTATTTTTTTGATGACTTGAGAATCATCTTTTAAAGTCAACCAAGCTTAACGATATTGGTATTCACCATGTTCGTTACCACGATATTCATTACGCCAATCACGCCTATCATCATGGCGATCTTCGTATCTTCGTTCGTGATGATCTTCATACCGTTCATAACGTGCGTGGTCTTCATACCGTTCATAACGTGCGTGGTCTTCATAACGATCGTGCTGGCCATACCACTCATGGGCATGCATGCGATATTGCGGCGCGTAAACATTGTTATACCAATGATCCTGTACAAAATACACATGACGGCCACAGGCATGATACGCATCACAATAGCGGCTCCAATATCTGACATGTTCAGGTGGAACGCGTAAATACAATGGTTGCTCAACGTAACCATACGCAGGACGTGCAACTAAGACAGGAGTTGAGTAAATCAATGCGGGTGGAGCGACATGTCCAATATCAATCTGACCGTAAAAACCCGGCTCGCCAACAGATACAGAAACACCGACCCCTTGTGCAAATGAGGCACTGGCGACGATAAGTGCGCAAGCTGCGAAGATAATTTTTTTCATTACACACATCCTTTGTACATCCATTGAAACATACTGCATCAACGGGAGCGGATGTAAAAAGGATGACGTGGACAAGCAATCAACTTGTAACGCTATGTCGCATCATGAAAGTAAAAGCGTCATTACTTGCTATTTTAGATCTTTGCTACTTTACGGAAATCCCGTGGACGGAAGCCCATCAAACCTAATGCGGAGAAATAAGTGATGACCGATGCCAGTATCAGCAAAAATAAAGCTCCGATCCGACGTAAGGGGGTATGCTTCATCGCCAACCAGTCAAACTGATCAGAGATCCAAAGTGACACAAAGGCCATCAACAACAATGCCGCAAGTAATTTCAACAAAAACATCCCCCAACCTTTTCGTGGGTGAAAGATTCCTCGGCGGCGCAAGCCAATAAACAAAAAGCTGGCATTCACACAAGCGCCCAATCCCACCGACAAGGCAAGTCCGGCATGCGCAAATTTCGGCACAAAAACCAAGTTCATCAACTGCGTTGCGATCATCACGCTGACCGCAATTTTGACCGGTGTACGAATATCCTGACGCGCATAGAAACCCGGTGCCAGAATTTTTACCACGATCAAGCCAATCAAACCTAAACCGTAAGCAACCAGCGCATTGGATGTCATTTGCACTGCGTGTGCGTCGAAAGCGCCATGATGGAACAAGGTCGCCGTCAGCGGAATTGGAATCGTTGCCAGCGCCACACCTGCTGGCATCGCCAGCAAGAAGGTCAGGCGTAAGCCCCAATCAAGCAATGCAGAATATTCTGCCGTGTCGCCATCGGCGTTGGCTTTAGATAAGCCCGGCAATAGAATCGTTCCCAGCGCGACGCCAAGCAGCGCGGTCGGGAATTCCATTAAGCGATCAGCATTCACCAACCACGTCGTACTGCCAGCGACCATTCCTGAAGCAAGGCTGGTATTAATCAGAATACTGATCTGGGAGGCTGATACCGCAACGATTGCCGGAAGCATATTGCGTATGATGCGTCGCACGCCTTCGTCTTGCCATGCGGTTGCGGGTCGCCAGCCTATGCGCGGTAACATGCCAATCTTGACCAGCGCAGGAACCTGAATCCACAACTGCAACAAACCACCAACAAACACGCCAATTGCCTGCCCATATATTGGCGTCTCCATCCAGCGTGACAAACCTAACATAAATGCGATCGAAGTCAGGTTATAAATAACCGGAGTGAATGCAGGTATTTTAAATTCGCGCCAGGTATTCAGAATCCCACCTGCCAGCGCCACCATCGACATAAATCCGATGTAAGGAAACATAATGCGCGTCATCAGCACCGTGGCACTAAATATCTCAGGCTTTTTCAGCAAGCCATTCGCAGCAAAATAAAGAATCACTGGCGCGCCAATAATGCCTAGCATACAAGTGATCAACAAGGCCCAGGTCAATAATGTTCCAACGTGATCGACCAATTCTTTGGTCGCCGCATTACCCTGCTGCGTTTTATATTCAGCCAGAATCGGCACGAATGCTTGCGAAAAAGCGCCTTCGGCGAATAAACGACGTAATAAATTGGGAATACGGAATGCGATATTGTAGGCATCCGTCATAGCATTAGCACCAAAATACGTTGAAAAGAGCACATCACGGGCCAGGCCGGTAACGCGCGACAACATGGTCATGCCACTAATGGAAGCGAGAGTTTTGATTAAATTCATGGTGCGGCATTATATATCGGCTACTCATGGATATTTTTAACACAAGGTAAATTTGTTATCAGAACAGCTTCCCCCGGTTTCAATATTCTTGCACCAAAAGCAAGCCCGTATCTTTCAATTTTTTTCTCAATTTCTTTCTCAATTTCTTCAACTATATCCACGGCAAACCGTTGATTTGCTACACTAACGGCCGAGCTTAGACCTTTAGCAAGTTTTCTATAGCACGTGTCAGATACCGTCGTAACAACCTTAGTCTTCTCATCCGGAGAGTGTCCATGTCCCGATTGCACCAATTCTGCCGCCGTTATGTAGGTCCTGCGACTCTGGTTTTATCCAGCCTGTTTGCATTCGGCAACACAGCGCTTGCTGCCGATGGTAAGAATAAAAATGCCAGCAATGACATTGAAGCTGCTGCCACAGCATTGCAACAAACTGGTTTTCAAGGTGCGATACTGGCTGCCCGCGGAGACAAGCTGCTGTACAAAGCCAGCATTGGCAATTTTGGCGATATCAACCGTACATTCCGTTTTGCCTCGATTACCAAAGAAATGACGGCGATTATGCTGATGCAGGAAGTCGAGGCAGGACATTTGCAATTGGACGCGACTCTGGGCACCTATTGGTCCGACTATCCTAACCCTGCTGTGCGTGCCGTGACGATACGTCAATTGATGACGCATTATTCTGGCTTATTTAACGATAATGCCGTTCCTACTTTTCATATGCTGAACGCCAATAACGGCGACAACATGCAAAAATTTGCGACCGGCATGTGCGCAGGGCAAATGAATAGCCAACCAGGAACAACGTTTGATTACAACAATTGCGATTACATGGTGCTTGGTGCTTTACTAGAAAAAATCACCCAGCAGCCTTACGCACAACTTTTGCAAAAAAGGATTTTTGCGCCTGCCAGTATGAATAGTTCTGGCTTTTATACGGCTGCAATGCCAGACAACCCAGAGCATGTCCACGGCAGCCTGGGCGGACAAGCAGAACCAGAAGTCAACTTTGCCAGCTATGGTGCTGCGGGTTCGTCGTTTGGTACTTTAAAAGATTTGTTAGCATTTGACCGTGCGTTTATCAAAGGCAAATATATCTCCGCCAAATCACGCTCAGAGATGATCAAACCGAATGCCGTCGGCGGTGCGCTGGGAGTCTGGGTTTATCCATTTAATGGCGCTGATGAAAAAAATCCTACTGTGATCGTCGAACGCCAGGGCTGGATCGCAGGCATCCGTATTTTAAATTTAGTCGATGTGCAATCTGGAAATATCTTGATCATCGTCAGCACCAACGGCGATCTGGATTTGACGCAAACCTGGGCCAACAAAGGACCAGCGGCAGGATTGCTGAAAGCGCTTTTGCAAAGTAAGTAAATAAAACACAGCTATTAATGAGAAGCTGTACGGCCTTATTTGGCAGGTTGCACACACTCTAAAAGCGTTTATTCTGTCTGTACCAGCGCCTTGATTTTGGCCGCTTTCTCAAAATGGTCGAACTGATGCGTCGCGATCCACCAGGTCGCGGCTTCCATCAACAATACGGGATTATCATTTTTATTGGCAAAGAAGGCGTAAAACGATAAGCCGACGTTATCGCCCTTTTGTGCAATTTTTTGATCGCAGACGGCAATGATTTTGTTTTTTAATTCAGGTGTCATGCATACTTTCTAAATTCAAATTAGGAAAAATGGATAAGCTCACAGTGCATCTTTCATCAATTCAGTTGCAATCTGATGCGTATCTTTTAAAGTCTGCAATACAATATTTGAACGAATATCTAAGACACCCGTGGTCTTATACAAACGCTCCAGTACAAAGCTGGAATAGTGTTTCAAATTACGCGCTCTGACCCGTAGCAAATAATTAGCATCGCCAGTAATGATGTAAGAACCAATGACTTCCGGCCATTGCAATAGTGCTTGCGAAAAATTCTCATGCCATTGCTCGACGTCGCGGCGCATCGTTACTTGCACAAACGCATCAACTTCCAGCCCCACTGTGGCGGGATCAATCACCGCGCAATAGTGATGAATAATCCCAGCTTCTTCCAGCATCCTGACGCGTCGCAGGCACGAAGACGGCGACAAAAAAACTTTGTCAGCCAAGTCTTGATTGCTGATACGTCCATCTTCTTGCAGTTGCTGCAGAATTTTTAAATCAGTGGGATCTAACTGCATGCCTTAACTCCGGATAAAAATGTCCAGCCAGTTTTAAAATTATCGGGTGGGTGCCCCCCCTCCAAGCTGGAAGTTTTAGAACTTTCTCGCACAAACCAACCCAAAAACAGCAATTGATGCGATGCACAAGCCCAATAACAACAATTATTTCAAAAATATTCAATATCTTCGAAGTATATTCTATAAATACCAAATTACTCACTGCACTTTGAAACAATTATTCAGCTATTCCAGCATAAAATCTCTGCATGTTTTTAAACAGGAGAGCTTATGTCTGCGCCATCTCAGTTGTGGGATATCAGCCCCGCAATACAAGCAGGGATTCCGGTCTGGCCGGGAGACAGTGAATATACCGCAGAAACCACCTGGCAAATCGCCGATGGTTGCCCGGTCAAAGTCAGCAAGATCACCATGTCAACGCACACGGGTGCGCATTGCGATGCGCCATCACATTACGGCGTGGATGGCAAGTCCATCGATGAAGTGGATCTGCAAACGTACATCGGCACTTGCCGCGTGATTCATTGCATCGGTGCGGCACAAGTTCTGCCCGAACATGTCCAACCCTATCTAGCGCAAATACCGCCCCGTGTATTGTTCCGCGCTTACCAACAAGCGCCGCAAAAGCAGTGGGATAGCAATTTCCCTTATGTCAGTTCAGCTGCCATTGAGTTGCTCGCTGCGCACGGCGTCAAACTCATTGGCATTGATAGCCCTTCGCTGGATCCGCAAGAATCCAAAACACTGGACGCCCATTTGTGCGTCAAAAAACACCACATGGCGATTTTAGAAGGCATCGTATTAGATGACATCGCCGCTGGTGATTACGAACTTATTTGCCTGCCCCTAAAACTTAAAGGGCTCGATGCCAGTCCGGTGCGCGCAGTATTGCGATCCTTGTGATTTTCAATATTCAGAAAAATTTAAATTCCGAACTAAGTAAGCCACTAGCCAATACTCAGGAGACAACATGACTCAAATTACAAGCCGCGCTGATTGCCAGGCATTAGATCAACAAGATGCTTTGACATCGTTACGCGATGATTTCATTTTGCCAGACGGCGTCATTTACCTCGATGGCAATTCACTCGGCGCACGTCCTAAAGCTTCATTACAGCGCGCGCAAGAAGTCATTACCCAAGAATGGGGCACCGACTTAATCACCAGCTGGAACAAGGCCGGTTGGTTTGAATTGCCATCTTCACTCGGTAATCAACTAGCACCTTTGGTGGGCGCTGAAGTCAATGAAGTCGTGGTCACTGATTCGACGTCAATCAACTTGTTTAAAGCGATTGCGGCTGGTTTGCAAATTCAAGCTAAGGATGCAAAACGCAAAACAATTATTACTGAACGTAGTAACTTCCCTACCGATATCTACATGGCGGAAGGTATTACTAAATGGCTGGACCGTGGCTATCAGATTGTATTGATTGACACGCCAGAAGAATTACCGGATGTGATCAATGATCAAACGGCACTGGTGATGCTCACCCATGTGAATTACCGCACTGGCTATTTGCATGACATGGCCGCCGTCACTACATTAATTCATCAGCATGGCGCATTAGCCTTGTGGGATCTCGCGCATTCCGCGGGTGCCTTGCCAGTACACTTGAATGCCGCCAACGCAGACTTTGCAGTCGGTTGTACTTATAAATATTTAAATGGCGGCCCGGGTGCACCTGCATTTATCTGGGTTCCACAGCGTCATCAAGCCGTGTTCAATCATCCTTTATCCGGCTGGTGGGGACATGAAAGTCCATTTGCGATGGCACCAGGATTTACACCAACACCGGGGATACGTCGCGCCTTGTGCGGTACGCAACCTATCGTCTCATTAGCCCTGGTTGGCTGTGGTCTGGATGTATTCGGCAAAACCGATATGCAAGCGATTCGTAAAAAATCGCTTGCACTCACCGATTTGTTTATTCAATTGGTTGAGCAGCGTTGCGCATCCCATCCACTAGAATTGGTTACACCACGCGATCATCATCAACGTGGTAGTCAGGCCAGTTTCAAGCATCCACATGCGTATGCCGTGATTCAGGCATTGATCACACGTGGTGTAATTGGTGACTACCGTGAGCCAGCGATCATGCGCTTTGGCTTTACGCCGCTGTACGTACGTTACGTCGATGTCTGGGATGCGGTTGAGACACTGCGCGATGTTTTGGACAAGCAAGACTACGATACGAATTTGCAACGCAATGCAGTCACTTGATTGGCGACACTCCGGACAACGAAAAATATTTTGAAAGAACGATCATGAGTAATAACAACGAATCATCCGGCAAATGCCCTATGTCCTGGCACGGCGCACAACTCGACTTTTCTGAATCCATGAGTTACGGCGACTATCTGGGTCTCGATCAGATTTTGACTGCGCAACATCCACGCTCGCCCAATCACAATGAAATGCTGTTCATCATTCAGCACCAGACCAGTGAATTGTGGATCAAATTAATGCTGCATGAATTGCATGGCGTACGTCAACAAATTCATAACAACGATTTACCGCCCGCATTCAAAATGCTATCCCGTGTTGCACGTATCATGGATCAGTTGGTGCATGCCTGGGACGTGTTAGCGACGATGACACCAAGTGAATACACTGCCATACGCCCGTATCTTGGTGCGTCTTCAGGATTTCAATCACATCAATATCGTGAGCTGGAATATTTGCTCGGCAATAAAAATGCCACCATGCTAGCGGTGCATGAAAGCAAACCAGAAATTCATGCTACTTTGAATAATGCCTTGAGTACACCATCGATTTATGACGAGGCGATTATGCTCATGTCACGTCAGGGCTTTGACATTGATGCGGATCGCTTGCAACGCGACTGGACCCAACCTGTTCAGGCTAACGAATCTGTAAAAACGGCATGGCTGAAAGTCTACCAAGCACCGGAACAATATTGGTCACTCTACGAACTGGCTGAGAAACTGGTGGATATGGAAACCGCATTCCGTATCTGGCGCTTCCGTCACGTGACCACGGTGGAACGCATCATTGGCTTTAAGACCGGTACCGGTGGTACTGCAGGCGTGAGTTATTTACGTAAAATGCTGGATGTGGTGCTGTTCCCAGAACTGTTTGCATTGCGCACAGCGTTGTAAGCGGTGACATTTGCGTTATCAAATTAAGTCAAAACAGCTCATGCATATCACTCCAGCGAAGGCTGGAGTCCGATAATATTTCCAAGAAGCAAGGGCGGGTACAACCCGCCATTCACCTACATATTCAAATCCACGCAAGGCTCCTTGTCCCGAATTTCAAGTAATCATTCAAGTTACCCATGCCATTTTTGCTGCAATGCGATATCAAATAACTAACTACATACCACTCTGACATATCAAATACATACTCAATATGATTTTTCTTACACATTGCTAAATTTTCTTGAGCTCGCACAAACTTTTATCTATTAAGCGGACTATAATCGCGACAGATTCAAGGATGCTTCTTTTCTTATGTGGTCAGTGCAATATGCGGTGACTGAAAAGCATGAAATACGCACTGATACAACATTTTTTAAATGCTTAATCAGTAATTTTGATGCAATGCAATATGAATGGAATATGGAGTTTGACATGATCACCCCCACGGTACACACGGCAACGGCAACAGCAACTATTCATCACTTCGTAGAAGAAGTACACCACTATGACCAGGTAGTGGCCAATCACATAGAAATGGGATTGAGCCTGCAACAAGACTACGGCACCACCTGTGCAATCGAATATATGCAAGGTAAAGGCGTGCCAAATCAAATCACACAACAGGTGCTGATCAGGTCGCTTCAGCACTTACAGCACATCTAATAGCCGCCTGAAGCAGACGCCCCTGCATTTGCGGACAGGGGCTATCTTTTTCAATCTGATCGCGCTCGTGGCGACTTGAGAATAAATGTTGCATAATGCCCATTTATTCTCGGGGATGGCAATGCTTACCTTTCAAACTGCGCTGACTTTCTTCGGCGTCTCCATCTTATTGGGATTATCCCCGGGACCGGACAACGTCTTTGTTCTGATGCAGTCCGCGACGCAGGGGCGCAAAGCAGGCATGCTCGTCGTGCTTGGCCTGTGTACTGGCCTCATCGTTCATACAATCGCTATTGCGCTGGGGCTCGCTGCCGTTTTTGCAGCATCAGCAGTGGCTTTTCTAGTCTTAAAATGCCTTGGTGCTGCCTATCTTGCATATCTCGCCTGGGGCGCGTTCCGTGCGCCTGTGAGTGAAGATACCAGCATCAACGCCACAGCATTGCGCCCAAGGCAGCTTTACTTGCGCGGTGTGATTATGAATTTGACTAATCCTAAAGTGGTGTTCTTTTTCCTTGCATTTTTACCGCAATTTGTCTCTGCAGAACGTGGTTCAGTTGCATTTCAATTTGTCGAATTAGGTGCGATTTTTATCCTTGCGACCATCATCGCCTTTGGTAGTATCAGCTATTTTGCAGCGACGGTCGGACAACGTCTGCGCGGCTCAGCGAGTGCGCAACGTTGGATGAATCGGGC
This sequence comes from Cognatundibacterium jejuense, assembly GCF_014284255.1. Lineage (GTDB taxonomy): Bacteria > Pseudomonadota > Gammaproteobacteria > Burkholderiales > Burkholderiaceae_D > Undibacterium > Undibacterium jejuense. The sequence goes on along the minus strand of NZ_JACOFV010000005.1, from coordinate 25,026 downwards.
AGCAGCATTCGTATTTGCAGGCCTGGCATTAAAACTCGCGTTCTCGCAACGCTGAAAAAACTCAGACAACTCAAATGTTGATAAGAAAAAGCCTTGCAGAGAAAATTTTTCTGCAAGGCTTTTTTATCGTTCAAAGAATAAATATACGTTAAACGGCAAGATATTTAATGATGCCGCTTAGTGGCGATTTTTTCCAAATGCTTCATCGTTATTCCACACCGGCATGGTTTTGGCATTGGCGATCTCGTAACCTAAATTGAGTGTAAATTGTGCTTGCTGTTGCATACCGCTCAGATCCCATTCTGGGTGATATTTATCGCGCTCAGTGTGATAGTCGTTTTTAAATCCCAACATTTTAGCACCGGCATTGCTATGATCTTGTTCAATAAAGTCAAAATGCCCATCGCCAGAAAATACCGCTGAACCAACGTTGAAAGCCGGAACACCAAAACGCGCAAAATTAAAATGATCGGCGCGGAAAAATGCGCCACCCAAATCCGGAGCCGCAGTGGCAATTTGCAAACCCATTTGCTTTGCGACTTTGACTGCACTCGCATGCAAGCTACTGTGTTCACTGCCTTCGATACCGATGTCGCGTGTTTTTCCAACAAAGTTCATACTATCCAAATTCAAATCGGCTGCCGTTTTTGCGAGTGGCCAAGGAGGATTATTAACGTAGGCAGCGCTGCCTAATAAATATTGCTCTTCTGCTGCCGGCCATAAAAATATTTGCGTGCGTTTGGCAGGATGCGCTACAGCAAACTGCGCCATCGCCAATAAAGACGCTGCGCCTGATGCATTATCTACCGCACCATTCCAGATATGTGTACTGCCATCAGGCTGCGTTTCTATCCCGAGGTGATCCCAATGTGCCGAATACACCACGGCTTGCGATTTCAATGTCGCATCTGTACCGGGCACCATTCCCAACACGTTAAATTGCTCGACTTGGCGTATCTGGCTTTTGAGTTTGACATGCGCGACGGCATTTAAAACGACCGGAGCAAAGTCGCGCGTTTCAGCACGGGTACGCAACTGATCGAGGTTTGCACCAGCACGGCTAAACAATTGCTGAGCAACACTGTCCTGCATCCACCCTTCCATCGCATTGCCATTATTGGCCAGACTAAAACGCTCATGGCTGAAACTGGTTTGTGGCACATTCCACGCATACGTTGCTGATGGCGTGGTGTGGATCAATAGCACACCAGCCGCCCCCTGACGAACGGCTTCTTCAAATTTGTATGTCCAGCGGCCATAATAAGTCAGCGCTTTACCGGCGAAACGATGTGGTTCTTCGGCCGTTGGTTGTGGATCATTGACCAACATCACCAACAATTTACCCTTAAGATCAACGCCTTTGAAATCATCCCAACGCTCTTCTGGTGCGCGCACACCATAACCAACAAATACAACGGGGGCATCGAACGCCACATCCGCTTCGCCACCTGAAGATCCGAAAACAATGTCGCTACCCAATTGCGGGGTGTAAGTTTGCCCGTTGATTTCAAAACTGACGCTGCTCTCAGGTAAGGTTTTGCTACCGACGATACGCACTGATTGGCGATAACCAGACACATTATCCGATGGCAGCGACTGCAAGCCCATGATACTTAATTGGGTTTCCAGATAGCGAACCGCCAGATCGCCACCACGCTGCCCCGTACCACGCCCCTCTAATAAATCATCGGCAAGAAAAGACAAATGCGCACGCATCACTGGCTCACTAATGCGAGCTTGCTGTGCTGAGGTGAATGGAGAGCACACACTCAGTGCAATGAAAAGTCCAACAGCTTTTTTTATCATGGGAAGAGGCAAATAAATTATTGATCAAGTAAAAAAGAGTTCTGGAATTATAGCTTGCGCTACTTACCACCTGGACGACAAAGAAAGCATTTAATTGTCATCAATAATGTTTCCGTCGACATAAATACAGAATGTCAGCAGATAATATTGACATTGATTAAGTATGAATTGAATTTCTCCAAAACTCATGCCAATAAGCCAGAAAACCAGTCGATAATGAGAGCAATTCCTCTTTTATCTCATGCAAGTTTTTATGTCGAAATCAACGAAACTCAAGGCAATAGTCGCAGGCGTGCTTATCACCGTCATTGCGTTGATCTACGGTGGGCCGTGGATTTTATATTTTTGGGGTCTTGAAGGTATGAGCGGAAAACCAGCTCTTCCATCGGTCATCGCTAACGTCCAACAACAGCAAGCTTTATGGGAAAAAGCCGGATGTGAAGGCACTCCCACATTAGTTGAATTGGATCCCGTATCTTATTTCTTTTCAGCTGGTACGTTAGAGGCACCACCACCAGCAACTATTTTTGCCTGGCGCATTGCTGCGGCTTATCAACGTGAGCATCAGTTACGCGATGGAGCAAGCTGGCAACAACTATCTGGCAGCGCGATGGTGATCTGGATTACCCGACATTGGACTATCGAACAAATTCTATCGAAAACGATAGAACTGGATGCGAAACAGAAAAATATCCAGCATCCTTAAAAAAAGTAAATGGCATCTTTCACCGTTAAGCAAAAGATGCCAAATCCATCTATTTCTTCAACGAAGAATTAAGCGAGTTTTTTTGCGACCGTCGCAATACGTTGACCAAACAATTTTGCTGTTTCCAGATCGCCTGGCAATGGGCCTTCTTCAGGAGAAGCATCGGATGGAGATTGTGTCATCAAACCGCTAAAACTTGCCAAATAGTTGATGTCGTTTCTTTGCGCAGCTTTGCTGTTGGATGGCATCATACCCGTGCCCACCCAAATCATCGAATGCTGCTGAGACAGGGTAAACAGATAATGCAGCGTCGACAGTTTATCGCCATTCATACTCGCAGAATTAGTAAAACCAGCAGCGATTTTATCTTTCCAGACTTGGGTGTACCAAGGCTTGGAAGTTGCATCTGCGAATTTTTTAAATTGCCAGGAAACCGTTCCCATGTAGGTTGGTGAGCCAAAAATGATCGCCTGCGCAGCTGCGAGGCTGGCCCATTGTGCGTCTGTAATATTGCCTTCTTTGTCGATCAAAATCAGGTCAACCTCTGCACCCGCTGCTACAGCACCAGCCTGAACGGCTTCTGCAGCCTTGGTAGTATGGCCATAACCTGAATGGTACACAATCGCTACTTTTGTCATGTTTTGCTCCTGAGAAAATGAGTCAAATGAATTCAAATAATTAATGAACTACGGCACAGCACAATAACATCCCGGTGAAGCCTGCTAAGTGACCGGGATATTATTGTTAAAAGCCAAAAAAAATAACAACGATCAATGCGGCAGATCAAACACTAACACTTCTGCCTGTTTTCCTGCACTTAACTGCAACAACTGTTCATTTTGCAACTTCATGGCGTCGCCCTCTTTCAATACCACACCATTGACGGTCAACTCACCGCGTGCAAGATGCACGTAGGTCAGGCGATCCGCTTGCAGACTCAACTCTTGTTTCTGATCGCCGTCGAACAAACCAATCAACAAACGCGCATCCTGACGGATTTTAATCGAACCGTTGGCTCCATCGCCGGATACTACAACGCGTAATTTTCCGTCTTTCTCAATACGATCAAATTCTTTTTCCTCGTACAACGGCTCACCGCCTAACATGCTAGGCTGTATCCAAATTTGCAACAATCGAGTATGTTCTTTGCTCGAAGGATTAAATTCAGAGTGACGCACACCCGTTCCGGCACTCATGTATTGGACATTGCCCGGACGTATGGTACTGCCGTTATCCATGCTGTCCTTGTGCGCTATCGCACCTTCTAACACGTAGGTAATGATTTCCATGTCTTTGTGTGGGTGCGTACCAAAACCCATCGCAGGGGCGATCCAGTCATCGTTAATCACGCGCAAAGGACCAAAACCCATGTGTTGAGGATCATAATACTCAGCGAAAGAAAAACTATGGAAAGACTTCAGCCAGCCATGTTCAGCAGCGCCACGTTCTTGAGATAATCTTACGGTAATCATATGAGCTCCAATTCAATTTATTTGATGATTTGAAGAGAGTATATATAATGACATCCGATAATATAAGAGTAAAATTTCATACAAGTCATTCAAATAATTTGAACAAGCATGAATATCACCTTAGAAGCGCTGCAAATCCTTGATGCGATAGACCGTAAAGGCAGCTTTGCAGCGGCTGCGATGGCGCTGGACAAAGTCCCTTCAGCAATTACCTATAGCATACGCAAACTGGAAGAAGATCTGGACGTGTTGCTGTACGATCGCCGCGGCCACAGAGCTAAACTGACGATCGCGGGAGCAGAATTGCTCATGCAAGGCAGGCATTTGCTCAATGCCGCACAAGAATTAGAAAACCGCGTCAAACGTACCGCCACAGGCTGGGAATCGGAACTCAGAATTGTGCTGGATGGCGTGATTCACTTTGATTGTTTGCTACCCTTAATCAAGGAGTTTGAACAACAAGCCTGCGGTACCCGTTTGCGCTTTTCGCAGGAAGTTTTGTCTGGCGTCTGGGAAGCAATGATCAGCGGTCGTGCGGATCTGGCAATTGGGGCTGCGTATGACGGCCCCAATGCAATCCGCATGCAAGGCGATATGCAAACCCGCGTCTTAGGCAGCATCGAGTGGGTATTTGCCGTCGCGCCCGAACATCCTTTAGCCCAGGCACCTGAACCATTAAGCGCCGAATTAATTCAAACTTATCGCGCCGTCGCCATCGGCGACACCGGACTCAACTTACCTTCCATGACCGCTGGCCTGTTAAGCGGTCAGGATACCTTGACGGTACCAACGATGCCGGCAAAGCTGGCCGCACAATTAGCTGCGCTAGGCTGCGGTCATCTACCGCTCAATATTGCCGCACCTCATTTACAATCTGGTGCGCTCATCGAAAAGAAGACCAACAATCAACGCCCCACAGAAACAAGCTGTTATTTATGGCGCAACACCAATAAAGGCAAGGCGTTGCACTGGTTTTTACAAAAACTCAAAGATCCCGACATACAAAGCAAGCTGCTCGGAAATTAGAGATTAAACATATGCAACAAAGCAATTACAAAGGACGTTTCGCCCCCTCTCCTACCGGCCCCTTACACATGGGATCGTTGGTCGCCGCCATGGCCAGCTACCTCGACGCCAAAGCGCATCATGGACAATGGTTGGTGCGTATTGAAGATCTGGATTTCGATCGCAACGTCAAAGGGATAGATCAACACATTCTTAACTCACTACAACGCTGTGGCATGCATTGGGATGGCGATGTCACCTGGCAAAGCCAACGTCAACACCTGTATCAAGATGCAATGCAAACGCTGGATCAACACGTTTATCCCTGTGCTTGTTCACGCAAAGAAATTGCCGATTCACGCTTACGCATGGGGGAAGTCGCAAGCCAGATTTATCCGGGCACTTGTCGGGCTGGCTTAGCGGCCGGAAAAACGCCGCGCGCCTGGCGCCTACGTCTGCCGCAGCCACACTGCAATATCACCTTTGATGATCGCTATTACGGACAGCAAATCCAAGACATCACAACAGAAGTCGGTGATTTTGTATTGAAACGCGCCGATGGCTTTTGGGCCTATCAACTCGCGGTCGTCGTTGACGATGCAGCACAAGGAATCACCCATATTGTGCGCGGTGCTGACTTGCTTGACTCCACTGCACGGCAAATCTATCTGCAACAGGTATTAGATTTACCCGCCATCAGTTACCTGCACGTACCTGTCGTCAATAACGAAGCAGGTGAAAAACTTTCCAAGCAAACCGGTGCAATGGCATTTGATCGTGGGGATAATGACTTGCTGAAAGATGCCTTACTACCTGCTGCCTCTTTTTTGGAATTAGCAATCGGTGATTCCGTATCAAGCATCGACGCATTTTGGAAGCTCGCATTGGCCTCATGGACTATTAAAATGAAATTATAAAAACAGTGTCACCGCCAAGTTTTTATGCACTACTGATAGATAAGGTCAACATCCAAAATTCATTTTTTAATTTTTAATTTTTAATTTTTAATTTTTAGCCCTCTGAGCCATGCGCCCACTCGCGACGCAATAAGCCATATAAGGCAGAGTCCGACATGACGCCATCAACGATCCAGCGCTCGCGCAAATAGCCTTCTTTAACAAATCCCAATTTTTCCAGGCATCTTGCAGAGGCGAGATTATGTGGATCGATATCAGCTTCAATGCGATTCAAATTCAGTGTTTGAAAACCATAATTCAATAACGCAATGAGTGCCTCATGCATATAGCCTTGCCCCCAATATGCAGCACCCATGCTATAGCCAACTTCAGCATGACGGCATTGCTGATCAAATTTAAACAAGCAGCAATCACCGATGAAGTGATCGCTGTCGCCAATGGTTAAAGCTAAACGTAAAAATTGCCCCTCTTTCATACCAACATCGGTTCGTGACAAGGACGTACGCGCGTCTTCCAATGATGTCCAGGGCGGTGTGCTGCCGTATTGCATCACTTTAGGATCCGAATAAACATCAAACATGTCTTCAACATCGGATGCGCGCAAAGGGCGCAATCGCAGGCGTGGAGTGTTCAACTGGATTTGAGTAAAATCAAGATTCATCGTAGCGGACAAGGTGAGTTCTTTGTTAAACGACATGACAATCGGCAAAGGAGACTGATAATACCAATACTGATGTCAGTGACCTTCAATAAATTTCTAAAATAGTGACCAGCAAAAGCATGAACAAGTCTACGATTTCATAAAATTATAAAATTATACAAATAACAATTATTAATTTTAGATGTTATTCAATTTGATAGTTTCAACAGTAAATCAGGAATTTTTCTAAAAGCAATGCTCGTTAATGTTTACTTTTCGCCTCAAATGCTTGTACGTGCTCACACGTCTCAGAGAAATTAGCGCAAAATCAATCATCACGAGACATAAACCTATTTTTGCAACATCCACGCCGCTTATAAGATATGAGATTGATCAGATAACCGCAGCTATTTATCCTTCAATGTAACCACAACGAAATCAAACTAAGTTATATTTCGTGCAAATTTAACTTGATGGAGTTGGCACCAAATGCCCAATTTTGATTTGCGCACCGTTGTACTAATGTTCACACTCGTTTGTTTGTTGATGAGTGTCATTTTGTATTCGGCAAGCCGCAATTACCCATCTTATATTGGTGGATTACGCGAATGGGCGGCGGGAAGCTTAGCGATTAGCACGGGAAGTTTGCTCGTCGGGCTACGCGGCATTGCCCCTGATCTGGTTTCTATTATTTTAGGGAACTTGTTCTTTTACGCAAGCAGTCTACTCTTCATGGAAGGGACGCGTCGGTTCTATAAACTATCTTCAATTCACAAAATCTGGTTGGTATCTTTTGTTGCAGTTCAGTTGTTAATGCTGGTTTTCACGTATGGATACTCATCGATTACGGTACGTACTCTCCTATTTACTTCAGCGTCTGGTTTATACATTTCGCTCTCGATTTTTTATGCATGGAAATACGGCTCACGTGATTTCCCGACACTATTCTTCATTGCCTCATTGAGTGCAGTTTGCCTACTTTTAGCAATACGCTTCTGTGCCGCTTTTTACACACTCATCGCACTTCCCCAAGAAGGGAATAACGCGTACTTCTCCCATAGTCCTATCCAGACTGTATATATTGTCGGCATGGCATTATTGGATATGTTGGGACCGATGGCGTTCTTCCTGATGGCGACACATGAGTTGAGAATACGATTGCAAGAACTTTCGAATACCGACCCACTTACAGGCTTACTCAATCGTCGCGCACTATCTACCCATACAAACCTGGAAATTGCCAAAGCAAAACGCTCAGAGCAAACAATCTCTATGCTCATGATAGATCTTGATCTTTTTAAACAAATCAATGATCAATTCGGACACGACGTAGGAGACAAAGTGTTGGTGCATTTCTCAGGCATAGTACGTGAGTTATGCAGAGAGATTGACTACCTCGCCAGATCAGGCGGTGAGGAGTTTATTTTAATCTTACCGGCAACACCAATTGAAGACGCGAATAGTGTTGCGCAACGCATTCAGCAGGCCTTGAGTAACGACAAAAATAATGAGCTACCTGAATATACGTGTAGCATCGGCGTAGCGACACAAAATGACGTCAACGAGAGCTTCGATAGTTTACTGAAGCGAGCCGATAAAGCCATGTATCGCGCAAAAGAAACTGGTCGCAACAGAATTGAAATCGCGTCATCGTCAGCTCGTCCTTGATCGGACATCAGAAAAATATGTATTATGGATTTCTCGTCTTGTCAGATTAATCAACTCATCATTTCTGGATAAGGCCTTTAAAAAAACGCCCTGAAACATACTCAGGGCGTTTTGTCATTCAACGAACACGTCTATCACCAACGACGGAAACTCTTAGCCAGGTTATGCACATTCAAAGTACCAATACCAGAACCTGGATTGTAGTTTGGTGCGGCCTGCCAATATAAATTGTCGCCAGTCGTAATCGCATTGAATGGCGAATTACTACCATAGCCATATTGATTCAGACGTGCGTAAAGTTGCGGGTTCAAATGACCGAGACGACCACCGTTGACTTGTGAAATCAATGCAGCGATGCCGTTCAATTGCGGTGCGACAAAACTCGTACCACCGTAACCGTAAATCCACGCTCCGCCAAAATATACACTGTAGCCAGTTTGCGGATCCGCATTCAGTGATACGTCCGGCAAATTCCGGCCGGCGTAGCCTGCTGGTAAATCAATCAAGTCCTGGGGGCCGCTACTTGTCTGGCAAATCAATGATTGACCCGCCGCGCTCGTTTTTACTCCCGAAGTATTAGCCTGGTAATACGGAACCGGAAAATTCACGCTGACACCACCGCCATTCCCGACAGGGAACAGATTGGTATCGTAATAGGCTTGACCATAATACGTCACAAAGTAATTTTGCAGATAGTCCCAACCCCACGGACGCTCTGCTGGAACAGTAATCGAACCATATTTGTGAACCTGTACACTAGGCAGTGTCGTGCCACCAGCAGCAACCACATACGGATCACTTGCAGGCGAGTCAACGGTGAGAGTCTTGGTACAGGCCGGATACGCATAACTACTCTGGTTATTATTGATATCATATGCGCCAGCGTCACCAGCTGAGGCAAATACGCTGATACCTTGCGCAGCTAATTCCAGAAACGCCTGATGCTGCCCTTCCATCACTGCAGGTGTCTGAGCTATTTCAGGTGATCCCCAACTGACAGACAATGTGTCTACACGGTTGTCCGCAGCAGCCTTGAAGAACACATCCATAAAACCGGAATCAGTATTTGGTGCGTCGTACACAATAATGTCTGCTCCGGGCGCCAAGCCACCAGATTGTTCCACATCCAGCGTGGTTTCATCAGCGCCATCAGTTCCGGCACCACCGTCCAGATGACGTTGTTTAATTCGGTTTTGGGATACATTCAAACCGACTGATTTCCAGTATGCATAAGCATCGGCAGGATTAAAGGTCGCTAAGGTTGCAATACCGATGGTTTGACCACGACCATTGATTTTTTTCGCATACAGCGGGTTGATGTTATACAAATTGGCGACATCTGCAACGGTCAGTTTCCCCAAAGGATTGCCGGTGCTGGCAGCGTTCAACGACGTTGACTTTACCAGATCACCACTGGCTTTGCCTGGCAAAGCATCGGAAAGTATGCGTGAATGTGGGGACGCGAATTTCTTGGTATTCATACCGGTAACGGTAAGTACCACATCCGATACGCTATCAGGCACAGTGATGTTGCGGTTAGGCTTGATATAGCGTTGATTTGATTCCTGGTAATGGTGTAATTCTGTGCTGAAAAATTGATTCAATTGAGCCGTTGTTCCAGTCGCCCGGATGACCATATGATTTCGATAAACTTCATCGACTGTAATGCCAAGCTTATTTAACTCTCGCACGACTTTCTTTATATCTCTTTCGCTCGGTGCGTAGCGCTCAACAAACTCTTCAACCGATAAAAAGTTCTGATAATTCCAACTATTTGGATTCACCGTACCAGCAATGAATTTTTCCAAATGCGGCACATTGTGCAGCTTCATCACAATGGATACTGTTTGCGTCTGGGCGGGAGCGGTGGCTCCCATGTCTTGCGGGATATTGGCAGCAATGCCAGTGAGAGGAATCAATGCACTTACGACCGAAGATAACAAGATGGACTTATAACGGAATTTCAAGTGAGTCTCCTTTTGGTTGATTTTCTTATTCAACTTTCTCAGCAATTTTTTGAATTGCGCAAACGATCTTAGATCGCAAGAAAAATTAAATCAATGAAAAACAAGACTCAAAAAACCTCATATATTTTATAAATTCTAAAAATAGATATGAGTTTAAAGAACATATTTCTATATGCAAATTTTGCACATAAGCGACAACAAGAAAATATTTCTGAGAGGTAAGAATTTCTGCACTATTGCCCACTATGACAGCTGATAAATTAAACTAAATACGAGCATCGACATCGCCACATTTCAAATTTAAATTGCTTACTCAAAAACACTATCAACAGTTACGTAAAAAAAATCTATTAAAAAATAAAAATATTGATTTATCGTTTAACTGTTGTTTTTGCGAGATAAAAATTTCTACATTGAACTACTTTTCTTTCGGCAAAAAATTGCCAGGCACCAAAACGCTGATGTGCCCATATCTGTAATTGTGAAATTCAATTTCAACGAAAGAAGAAGGTGAAAACGACTGAATTAAAATCGTTTAATCTATCAGCGATACCAATCCTTGGAATCGTACGACGATCAGCAGATGAATTAGCAAACCAAAGGAGAGGAGGAAGCTTGAATGAGACTTGGAGAAGATCAAAGAAATTAACAAGGCGTCAGTGATTGTAGTAATGTCACTGGTCCCGCCGGCGGGAATCGAACCCACATCTTACGCTTAGGAGGGAAATGTCATATATTATATTTTGTGTTATTAATCAATTATTTATAGACACAAAAATAAATAAAACGCTAAAATGGGACAAATTTGGGACAAATAAAATTTAGCGACAGCAAGGGACAGCATGGGACTGCAAACAAAACCATTAGAAGCAAGTATGAAGGTCGGCTCAGGCACGGTCGTTAAGCGAGCCAAGAAAAATGGAAGCTTCTCCTTCCAAGCCAAAGTTCGCAAAAATGGGGTCAATGTTTCGCAAACATTTGCATCCTTGAAAGAAGCAAAAGAATTCATCACCCTCACCGACTCCAAAATACTCAAAGGTGAAAGTGTTTCCGCACTGAAAGCGAAGAAAATCACCTTGGGAGAAATTTTTCAGGACTTCATTGAAGGCGAACCATCAATGCCTTTAATCAAGAAACAGCGGTTGGCAAAAATCACCGAAGAAATTGGCAATGTCCCATTAGCCAATTTCAAAACCAAAGGCTTTCAGGACTACATCAATTTCAAACTAGCTCAAGAAATCCCCGACCAGAAAACCAAGAAAAAAGAGTACAAAGGTTTCGACGGAAATCGCACGACGAACGCAAAGGGCGAAGTCGTGAAGAAAACCTATAAGTCATCCACCATTCGTAAGTTCTACTACGACATTAGAACCGCACTCAAATGGCATAGCAAAATCAATGACTACCATTTTGACTCTAAGCCATTTGACGACGTAGACCCACCACCAAGCTGGGAAAATCCACGAACTAGGCGACTGGAAGATGGTGAGCTAGACAGATTGATTCAAGCGTGCGAACAACTCTATGTGAATGTAGAAGCATCAAAATGCCTGATCCAATTTCTGACGTTTTCCGCATTCAGGATTGGCGAAACGATGCTTATCCGCTGGAAAGATATCAAGCTGAACGAGAAGAAGCCCGAAGAGTCATATATTTTCATCCCAAAGGCACATCAAAAAATTGCCCGCAAGAAAGGGGCTGAAGATCGTTATGCTTCAATGCGCCCAGAATTATTTCACCTCATCAAAAATCAAATGATGAAATGGAAAAAATCCGACGACGATTTGATTTTTCCGTTCTGGGCTGGACCGCACTATTTTTATACCCGTTTCCGCATCATCTGCAAAAATGCAAAATCGGTGAACTTAACCTTGCATGACTTGCGGCATGAAGCTTGTTCGTGGTTCTTTGAAAATAGCACCTTATCCGACATTGAAATCTCGAAAATCACGGGGCATATTGAGCTGGATACGCTTAAACGATATGCAAACTTACGTCCGCATAAAGTTGGGGCGAAATTGTGGGCATCACTTGAGCGTAAATAAGATGCGTGGGCAAGTCCAACCTGCCCACCCTGTCCACGTTATTTTGACTAAATGCTTGAAGCATTTGTGCATGTCCAAGTTGCGCCTTCAAAATCAAACTCATATAAGTCGCCACCCATTTCGCAGTCTCGCGCATACTTTTCATAATCAATATAAGCACGGACTGATTCTGGCACGTCGTTTAGGTAAAATTCATCAAACAAGGTTTCGGCTACGTCTTTCAAATTACCTTCCGACAAATTTACGTCATCCAGCTTATCAAGAGCATTTTCTAGGCTATAACTTGAAACACTGCGCAAATAGTACAAAGCTGTTTTTTCATGTTCGGCTAAATCGGCAATAGTTTCAAACCATAGGCTTAAATTGGCTTGATTGATACCACACGCTGAAAACAACTCGCAGTCGTCACCATCTATGAATTGAATTTCAAACTCTTCTACAGGGCTACCAAAGGCGTCCAGCAGGCTTTCTGATTTCTCGGTGTATGCCTCCAAGGTATCAAAGTAAAAACCAACTGCGTCCAAGCTATAAGGCTGTGCGAAAAATGTGCTCATGGTGTTCTCTGCTTTCGTATCGTTTTTAGGCTGGTTGAGCCTGAAGTTGATTGAAGACTTGCTCTGTTTTTGCAGACTTCACAACTCGTTTATCTGCATCATTTTTGAGTCGTTTCGCCTAAGCCACGAATGGCATGGCTGGACAAGAAGCAATGCAAGCAATTTGTCAAAATCGCAGTCGCAACGAAGAGAGAACCGATTGCAGAAAATCCCGAAGGGGAATGCTTGTGTTGATTCGCAGACGTGCAAATCTTGGCGTTTTTAGCGAGACGGGAAAAAGTGGCGCAGATAGATTGACGGGTAAAAACAGAGATACCGTGGAGTTAGCTTGTGAGGGTGTTACTGCGAATTCTTTATTTGGATTGATGAATTGAACACTGAATACCCAGACTGCTAACAATGGTATTCAAGAAACTAAAGTTCGAGTATATTCGGAGTGTTTTCATACAAACAATGAATATGTCTAAAACAATGGGGGAGTTGACTTGACTGAAATTGAAATGAAGTATGGATTTCCACTTTTCACAAGGGCAACGCCCTTAGTAAGTCTTGGGAAAAATGAAAAAATAGTGATTTCAGACATCTGGGCTTTTTGGGACTATGTGGTAAAGAAAGCCAGTAAGGATAGAAAAGAAGAGGACTTTTTAGGGTCTCTTTTAGAACAGGCGAAACATTTTTATAAAACTGCTGAAGCGAGTCCAGTAAAAAGCCAACCCTTACTCTACTATTACTCTTTTCTCAATTTCTCAATTTCTCAAAAATAATTATCAATCTTCCCACAAAACACGGAACAAGAAAATCGTATTATCACGGGATGAAAGAAAAACACAACAATAAATTCTCTCACTCAATAATTGCAAAGGAGCAACAAAAGCAAAATGTCGTGCAGGTGGCTCATGAATTGATCTCCGTATTTGATCCAAACATTTCAACCGCAGATATCAATATAAATGTACGGGAGCTTTTAAATCACTGCGTGGGGGTGCATCGCGCATACTCTGAAATTTATAATCAAAAAGAGGTTTTTTACCGCGTTAAAAATTACAACCTCTACAAAAATGGTAAGGAGCTAATATTTAAAGCTGAAATGAGTTGCGAGATATCCGATATACCATCTCTTACGGCGAGAAACTATGTAATAACACAGGAAGAAGACAAAATTTATTACATAGAAAAAATAACAATGTTAACTTACTCACCAACGCGTAATGATTATGCATCTTTGAGTGCAGCTATCCAGTCAAAGGGAATTTGGTACTTCGTTGGAAATAGTGGATATACATTATATTTATCAAATTCTTCGGTTGGCAGATACAATCAAGAATCAATCATTTACATGGTAATGTTTTATCTAGGATCGATTACTCGTTATCACCCGTATATGTTTGATAAAATATTTTCTGATAAAGAACAATGGCTAGTAAGTGAGTTTTTAAGCACTCAACCTAAACAGTTTTTATATTTAGCAACTGCGAGAATTCTTGGGCAAAGCGTCCTCAAAGCATACGCTAGCTTTTAATGAACACGCAGCCTAATTTAAGTAGCAAAACAAAAAGAGCAGAACCGCGAAAGTCAATATCAGTAACACTTTCTTTGAAAAACCTTTACTGATATTGACTTTCAGCCGAGTAGAACCAAGAAAGCCTTATATATCAACGGTTTTCAGCTAAAAAACGGGTTCTGCGCGAATGACTGAAGTTCAGTACAGGCAAAAAGCGCTATAGCCTTTTCTGCTCTTTCTTCTTTATGTAAATAATTTAGAGTAGAACCGCAGAACCTATTGGGAACGCTATGCTGGATAAGGCTTACAAGGTTCTGCTCGCATATTTTTCAGTGCAGAGCTGCGCAGAATCGCTACAAACATTACATTACTGATTTATTTTTATTGGGCTTGCTTTTTCATTCTCGCTAAGATTCCAGCCATAATTTCTATCTCATAATTATCTGCTAGATTAACTTTCCCTGATTGCTGTGTAGTATCTAAATACACTCCTACCTCGTGATTTGGCGACAAGCAACCAGGATCAAACATAGTAATTAATAACCCATAAAATGAAAAATATGAAGCATAAATATTAGCTACATATTTTTCCCTCCACGGAGAAATAATTAACTGATTATTGTATCCATCCAGCTTTAAGTTGCTCAACAGGCTAATCTTGATGGCCAAATTTGGCAATTGGATAGCATCGCCATTATTGAGACTGGTCTGCAATAAATTTTCTTGTTCGATTGGCAGCTTAAAATTAGATAACAGCTGTGATACTGAGGCTCGCCAAAAAATTGAATGTATAAGACAAGAAATATCAATGACCTCATTCGAGGAAAATGCATAGCCTTTTTTTACAGAATAATTATTCCAAACTTTTTTCAGCGATGTAATACCAATATTTTCAAATTTAGAAAATTTCAGCTCACAAGCTTCACACAACATATATTCTTTCAAGTCAGACTGATTATCTAATTGAAGTTTAATGTCTGGCAAAACAAAACGAATATTGCGACCACTTTGGTCTTTGACGAATTTGTGAGTTGATCTTGGGATTATGTGAGGGTCTTTTAATTTTTGAACACTGCTTAAACATAACTTACATTCGTGCATGACCGCTCCATTAATATAAAACCCAAATTCCATTTTCATTTAAATAGACGTATCCGATGTAGTTCTCACCTTTAGATTGGCATAACTTCCTACAGAATATCACCAAGAAATTTCTCAACGACTTTCCTATCCTTGGCATTCAGATTTCCCATAGCCATTGCAACCTTACCGAATAAATCCAGCAAGATAGTTTGCTGACTCTGGCTCAAATCCTCCATGCGATTCATTAGTGCCAATGCCTGGTCACTCACATCAGGTGTGCTGATTTTGAGTAAGTCGCTAATCTCACAATCCAGTAACTTGGCTATCTGATCCAAACGTGCCAATGTCGGCGTGATATGAGCGGTCTCAATCCTGCTGACGGTTTCTTTTTCAATATCCATGTGCTCGGCAAGTTGTGCCTGAGTCCATCCCTTAGCTTTCCTGCGAATTGCAATGATCCCGCCAACTTCACGGGCCAATTGCTTTTCTGGACTAATTTCCTCTTGTGGCATGACACACCCCGTCATAGTAGAGCATGAAGTGTGATCTTTTTACGTCAACCTTGGAATGACTCAATGCGTTAATATAAAATGACATAATAAATCATTATTAATTGATTTTTTAGGTCTATTCCGACTTGGTGGAATTTCTGAAGTGATTACAGGAAGAAGTACCTAATCAAAAGCAGCACGAAGCAATAACTATGCACTTCCGTTTTTGGAAGTTTCTTTTTTTATCTTCTTTATAAAAGGCAAGCAACATGAAATTACATATCGTGGTCGCGAGTTTATTTGCATTAACCCTTTCGGCATGTGGCGGAAATGGGAGCAATACTGCAAGCACAAATTCTGGCAATAGTTCGGGTGGTAATAGTAACGGCACTGGGGCGACTACCTGCACCATTGCCAATACCCATCCACTGGTTGCAGTAGCTTTGACTGGGGGAGCAGGTACAGCGCAATTTTCAAGTGGCGGCACAACGTTAACGTATTCGGGTAACTTGTCTGGCACATTGAATCTGGTTCAGGATGCTAATGCTCCAGCACCATTGAATAAAGCTTGTATGGATAGCTCAGGGAATTCCAGCACCATGCGCACGGTCATGCAAAGCAATGGGAGTTTAGGCATATCGCATACGCTCGTCAATGGAAATGATCAGCCTGTCTTCCTGATGGATAGCAGAGCATTAGCTTCTAATACCAATCTTGGAGCTTTGCAAGGCACTTATACTGTGCTTCGCTATCAGCATGACACTGGAAGCACTCCTGCTCAGACCCGCATGTCCTATGCCACCATCACGATTGATAGCCTTGGCAATTGGAGTATGTGCAAAAATACTTCTACCTGTTCCACTGCAACAGCAACCGGTACTTTCGCCGCACATTCTGGTAGTAGTTATGCCTTTGATCTTTCATCTGGGGGGTTAGTACGGGCGACTGCATTTATGGTTGGTGCTGGTACGAATAGCACACTGGTGGTGACAGAAAACGATACAGGTGGTGGTGGGATTGTGACGGGTATTTGGTTAGGTGTGCCCCAATCCGCGTGGAACCCTGTGGCGGGAAGTTACGTCCTAAACACGAGTGATGACATTCAGAATCCAATCACAGCATCCATACAAAATCTGATTGTCAAAACCCAAAACATCGCATTAACACCCAATACGCCGATAACAGGTATTGCTACAGCTACTGTGTCGGACGGTACGATCAACTACCTTATTTCTTCTCCAGCAGGTCTGCTAGTGACTGGCAATAATACTGGCAACAATTTTGCTAACGGTCCTGCTTATTTCTCGTTCGGTGTCATGCCTTAATTTAATCAGTCTTACCGATAGTCCCGCATAGATCAATCAATTCTGTGCGGCTATAAATAATGAAAGGGATAAAACCATGCGTGAAGTAACAGGCGTTCTAACCATGTTGGGTAGTGGCTCAGCAAGTGTCAATCAAATCGGCAAATCGTTTACACACTACGACACTATAGAAATTGGTGATCAGATTTTGCAAAAACTGAGAACCGCACGAAGTCTGAGCGATTTCATTGAGCGAGGTCTCGGAAAAGAAGTTACTTTGTATTTGATCGGCAACCGGATTATTGGTGTCAAGCTACCCGATAGTAAATTGTATTACTGGAGACGAAGCAAAACTGTCGTATTCATTTGCGCAGTGTTGATTCCTTTGTGGGGAATAGGACTGATTTACGCACTTCTGCTCAGAGATGATCTTCGCCATATCTTAGGTGCTCAACCAAAACTGGCAGCAATGGGTGGCATTGCTTTGAAGAGCTAATCAGTACAGTCGTTGGCATTGAAATATGTGCTAACGATTTCATACACAAAAGCAGAAACAGGTCGGACAACCCAGACACACAGACATGCATGGTGCATGAGAATAAATTCCTTTCAAATCTGTCTGGGTGTCTGACTTGTCCGTGTCATGTAGGTAGGTTGGCATAATGTGTCGGAAGGTCTCAATATGGGAAATTTAATTCAACCTGATTGTCAAAATGGAATCAAATCTAATCCTGTCTACGTCAATCTGGGAAATGGTCACTGCGACGTAACGCAAGCGATTGTGGTTCATGAGTTTGGACACGCACTGGGTCTTGCTAATCACTTCAAGGGATTTGGTATCGGTGATTCTAATTCTACAGCTTTTTGGGATGTACTGGCAACCTTGTACGGCAATCCGCAATCAACAACTGCCCAGAACCTTCTTGTTCGCCGGGCAGCTAATTAATAAATTAATTAATGAAGTCCTTAAGCGGAACTTCACCTCTTAAATAAAAAAGTAGACTATATTGATATGTTCATAAAATTCGTTTGCGTCTCTACTTTGAGGGCGAGGGGCGTACGCAAAATAATCCGTCAATTTAAACTCAAATTATTCCCTATCAACTATTAACTTCAGCATTGAAGAATGAAGAAATATTTAACGTAGAAATTGACCAGTTTTACTTATAATAGTTAATTCTATGAACTCACTACCATCATGATTCTGCTCGTCATAATTAATTACTAAACCGCCAAGATCAAACTGCCTCATTGTTTCGAGGCCTCTAATTAAACTACTCCGAGTTGGATTTGAACCGCTACGTTTAAGTCCTTCAACCAAAACCTTAGCAGTTACAAACCCCTCCATGGCCGCATACGTTGGAGCAACACCATTTGCTTGCGCAATTTTCTTAAATTCTTGTCCTAGCATCGATGTCATTAAATGAGGGGCGGGCATAATTTGTGAAACAATTATTCCATAGCCGAGCGATCCCAGAGAATTGACAAATGATTGTGATGAATTGTTGGATAACGTCATTATTTGGATTGCACTATTTTTTACACGCAGATTTTTTATAATTTCCACTGCGGATGACGACGAGCTGACAACGATGACAGCTTTCGACGTTGTTTTTACTAACGTGTTGACAGTAGTGTCAATATTTGGAGTGACCCGATCAATGTGATAAATAGCGATAGGATTTAGTTTGTATCGCGACATTGCTTTGTTGAAGCCAGTAAGCCCATCAATCCCAAAAGCATCATTTACGTATATCAAGGATACTTCCTTGATACCCATTGTAAAAAAATGCTCAACGCCTTTACGGATCTCATCTTGGTATTTTGCTCTAGTATTAAATAAGTAGCGATATTTTTTTTCATAAAAAACCGATGATCCAGTAATAGGAGCTATCAAAGGTATCTGAAAAGACGTTAATATTGGCAATATACTTTCAGTATGTGGGGTTCCCCGCGATTGAAATAATGCGAACACATGCTCTTTTTTTACCAAAATTTCCGTATTTGCTAACGTTTTTAATGGGTTAAATTCATCGTCTAAAATTTTTAATTCAATTTTTCGTCCATGGATACCGCCAGACTTATTGATAAAATCAAAATAAGCTTGTGATCCTTCAAGCATTTCTTTTACAGGTCCAGCTACATCTCCGCTTATACCAATTGTCTGCCCAATAACAATTTTATTTTCAAAAACACCATCCTCAGCATATGACATCATACTAAATACACATAGAAGATACGTGCAAAAAAATCTCGTTGATTGCGATAGGTGAGTTTTACATTTCATTAAGTTTTGACCAAATTAGATTTAACATGTTTTGCTCATACATAAATATATTTATTGCGTTATGGCAAATACCTACGCCATATAAAACAAAACGATTTGGTTTTATATAAAACCGCAGATAAGCAAAAAAACCTATCTGAGCTCATTTACATTTTTGGCCGAAACTTACCTACCGTAAGTTGCCGTAAATACAGCCTTCCCCAAAACATGTACCCCTAATCCACGATTAAGTACAAAGCCATAAAGGGCTGACGTTCCAGTCTTAGGAATACCACCTGTAGCGACAATATCTGTCACATCTAGTGCCCAAACCGTCATTAGATACGTGTGTGGTTTATCTCCAATAGGAGGACATGGACCGCCATAGTTACCGTTTACTCCAGTCACTCCGGTGTCTTGAAAGTCATTCGCGCCACCATAAGCGGGGGTTGGTAAGCGCTCTGGTGCATTACCAGCACCTTGAGGTAACCCGTTGGCGCTAGCAGGTATGTTATACACGGCCCAATGATAAAAACCTGTCCCTGTTGGTGCATCAGGGTCATAGACGGTTACTGAAAACGACTTCGTCCCAACCGGAGCATTATTCCAATGTATTTCAGGCGAGATATTTTTACCTGCACATCCAAATCCATTGGCGATATATTTCGCATCAAATGACCCAGAGCTCAAATCATTACTTGATGAGGTAAATTTAGGTGCCTCGGCATATACATTACCTCCACCACATCCAGATAATAAAACAGTTAGACCAGAAAACGTTATTGAAAATAGTACTAAAGATAATTTATACATTGTGTCACCTTTAAAGAAAAACCAAATGTTTGAAATTTGCTTTTTTAAGTCGTAGTTTGAAGCGTAAGGTGCAAAAATATTAATTGAGTTCAATAATTTAACAAAAAGCTATTTATGAAACTTTATGAAGTTCCAATTTTTATGGAATCGGAGGATATAAATTTGCGACCAATCAAGATACTCCTTCAAAATACAAATCTTTGATATTCGTATTTTATTCAGATTGCCTTTGCAAAAAACGAACAGACATATTGGGATGCTAGCTAGATAATCTAAAATTAAGATGGTCACGACACAGCCAACACTCATAAGAAACGACATTCCGTAATATCGGAAATAGTTTTAATATCATGATCAACTCTAGGTAGCACATTGATCGTACAGGTAAAAGTGACCACGGTGATTAGGTTAAACTAATCCCATTGTTGGTAGTCTGACGAAGTTTTTTTCCATATCAAGGAGAAAGCGTATGCGTACAAATTTGCCATTGAGCAATCGTGAATATGTATTGAGAGATAACGAAACTATTGTTTCCAAAACTGATTTACAAGGAAATATTACTTATATTAATGATGACTTTGTGCGTATTAGTGGTTTTTCCGAAGAGGAATTGATCGGATCTCCACAAAACATCGTTCGTCATCCTGATATGCCAGTGGAGGCTTTTGCTGACTTTTGGAGTACTATAAAAAACGGTAAAGCATGGACGGGACTGGTAAAGAATCGTTGTAAAAATGGCGATCATTATTGGGTAGAGGCAACAGCGGCACCAATCATTAATAATGGACAGATGATCGGATTTACGTCAATCCGTGTAAAGCCTACACGCGATAAAGTGGGTGTAACTGAAGCCGCGTATCGCGCTATAAAAAATGGGGAGTCCTCCATGCGCATCCACGAGGGCGTTGCCAATAGCACTTCAATTGCAAGAAATTTAAATCAGCTTTTAGCAATGCGTATCGCGACAAAAATTTGTTTATTTGTCGTCGTTGTCGCATTGATGATGATGGTGCTTGCCATATTCTCTTTCACTGGAAAATCGAATGAGTACTGTGTAATTTTTTCTACATTCTGTTTTTTTGGCGTTCTATTTACTACTTTTTTTGGTGTGAATTTGTATAAAACGATCATTGCCCCATTGCGTGATATTGCTAGTAGTATAGAAACGATGAGTTCAGGCGACTTGTCCGCTACGATTACTACACGAGGTAATGATGATGAGTTGATGGACGTCACACAATCATTGCGAGTTTTACAAACCAACATAAAATTGCTCGTTGGTCAGATTAAACAAAGTACAGGTCATGTAACTAATGGCGCAAGTGAAATTGCAGAGGGCAATGCTGATTTATCATCACGTACAGAATCGCAAGCCAGTTCATTAGAAGAGACTGCATCCTCTATGGAGGAATTAACTTCTACAGTAAAACAAAATGCAGATAATTCCAGAGAAGCGAGTCAGTTGGTAGTTTCGGCAGCCCAAGTTGCCGAAAGAGGTGGTGTAGTAGTAGCGAACGTCATCAACACAATGGGAGCGATTAAATCGAGCTCCACTAAAATTTCAGACATCATAGGAGTGATTGATGGGATTGCTTTTCAAACCAATATTCTTGCATTGAATGCTGCGGTTGAGGCCGCACGTGCTGGTGAACAAGGTAGAGGTTTTGCTGTTGTTGCCAGTGAAGTTCGAAACTTGGCACAACGTAGTGCGAATGCCGCAAAAGAAATTAAGGTGTTAATCAATGATTCGGTCGCCCAGGTAGATGCAGGGGCAAAAATGGTAGACGAAGCTGGTAGAACAATGGGAGAGATCGTTAGTGGAGTGAAACGTGCCGCTGGGATCATGTCTGACATCACTGCTGCGAGCCAGGAGCAAAGTGCGGGTATTGATCAGATCAATCAAGCTATTGTCCTAATGGATGATATGACGCAGCAAAATGCAGGATTGGTAGAAGAAGCAGCGGCAGCTGCTGAAAGTTTGAAGAATGAGGCATTTATGCTGACTGAGCTGGTGAACTCATTTAAACTGGTGGCACCGGGAAGTACCGGACATGCACCGATTAAGCGAACCATGACTTCAGTGCCTCATCGTGAACTAATGGAAACGCAAAAACCGCGTTTGGCATTACGCAATTAGCTATATAAGATTGCGTAAAATTGGAACAAGCCACTACACTAACAAAAGTCATAGCAAGATTAACGGCATTTGGTATATTCATCGAAGAAAGTTCAATTCAACAAATTGGTGCTAACTGTTCAATGTTATTAGTGTACATACGAGATCCAGATAGAAATTTAATTGAGATCTCTGAGCAACTCTTATAGGCATTATCGAGAAATGCAACTCTCCTAGAAACGCGAGGTGAGGTTGTTGTGCTAGTACCATTCCGCTGTTCCAGTGTATAAAAAAATCAAAAGGCTTTATAGAAATGATTGAGTCTAAGAGTGCCAAATTGCACGTTAACATTGCTACGCAAGAAATTGCTATTAGATTGCACCAGGTAAATGTCAGCAAAGTTCACCACATGCGCACAGTAACGATGTGCCAACATGCTTTAGTAAGGGTATTAGAGGGAGAGAAGCACATTCACGCTTATGGTCGTACCTGGAAAGTAGCAGCTCCACACTGGTTGCTGATCGCTGCTGATACTTATTGGGATTTGGTGAATATCCCTGGCAAAAATGGCTTCTACCAGGCACAGATGTTTTGTTTTACAAAAACATGTGTCGAGCAGTTTCACACTCGTTTTCCACAATTTGTTCAGCAGACTTCCATGCGTAGTGCTGAGGTATTACCACGCTCTTCTGTGAAAAAAAGTTTGCAATCAGCAGTGGAACAAATGGCGTATATTTTGCAGACTCACGCAGTTGAGGTACTGGGAAATTCATATCCAGTATTGCTGAATAAAACACAGGAACAAAAGCAAGATTCGACGATTTCGGTTTCGGTATTAAATCATCGTGCAGAGGAGCTACTGTTGCTACTGGCTGAGTCTGGTTGGATGTTTGGTCTTCCAGATATTGCCACCGACTGGTCTGATCGTTTGCGCCGCCGCGTCGCACAGCAGCTCAATAAAGAATGGACTGTACCTGAGTTGGCGCAAACCTTTCATATGAGTGCCAGCAGTTTACAAAGGCGTTTGGCTGCAGAGAACGTTAGTGTAGCGCATTTGGTACGCGAAGTGCGTTTGGGAACTGCATTGGAGATGCTTCAAGGATCAAACCTACCGGTGAATGAAATAGCACAACGCTGCGGCTATGGTTCGCATAGCCGCTTTAGTGCTGCGTTCAAAACACGTTTTGGATTACCACCCTCTGATTTTCGGATAGCTTGAGTCGGATTACTTATTTTCGCTCAAAAACGGCAGTATATTGTGCTTTCCCAAGTACATAACTGGTCATTGCGAAGTTCAAGGCAAAACTATGCAGTGCAGGGGTTGCCGTAACTGGAATTCCTGATGTCTCATGCATGTCTTCCACTGCCAGTGCAAAAAGTGTGATTGTATATCGATGTGGCCCATGCCCCTGCGGTGGGCAAGGGCCAACATAACTTTGTTGAACTTCCGGATTAGTTCCTGCCATGTCATTCAAGCCAGCAATAGCTGGCTTGGGAAGCCTATCTATGCTATTACCCACACCTCGGGCAAGGTTGGTCGTACCAGCTGGGATATTGTAGATCGCCCAGTGCCAAAAGCCACTTCCAGTCGGTGCGTCAGCATCGTGCATCATCAGTGCAAATGACTTTGTATTGGTGGGAGCGTTACTCCAATCTAGTGCAGGCGACAAATTGGTGCCAGTGCAACCAAAACTATTAAACACATGGTCCATTTCAAAGTTACCGCCATTCAGATCTGGACTGATCAAAGTAAAGACCTTGAAGGATGACTCCGCCAAATTAAGTACTTTGCCAACGGCCTTAGATTGTGACGACGAAGGTAAATGAAGAGACGAGCTCATATTGATCCTTTTTTATGATATTTAAAATTCGAGTTGCCATCTTCAAATTTGAAGATGGCTTGAACCTAAACTTTATCTACGCTCAAATGTTGCAGTTAGTTGCGCTTTGCCAAGTACATGTTTACCCATTGCGTAGTTTAGAGCAAAGCCATGCAGAGAAGGGGTTGCTGTGGCCGGAATACCTGATGCAGCATGCATGTCGGCCACATCAAGTGCAAAAAGTGTGATGGTGTATCGGTGTGAACCATGCCCCTCCGGTGGGCAAGGGCCAACATAGCTTTGTTGAACTTCAGGATTAGTTCCTGCCATGTCGTTCAAGCCAGCAATAGCTGGCTTGGGAAGCTTGTCTATGCTGTTACCATTACTTTGCTCGAGGCTTGTGGCGCTGACTGGAATATTGTAGATTGTCCAATGCCAAAAACCACTTCCAGTAGGTGCGTCTTTGTCGTGCATCATTAGCGCAAAAGATTTTGTGCCAGCGGGAGGGTTGCTCCACTCCAGAGCTGGTGAAAGATTTTTTCCGTTGCAGCCAAAACTGTTAAAAACAAAATCCATTCCAAATTTACCGTCTTTCAGATCGGGGCTATTCAAAGTGAAGGTCTTGGAGACTGATTCTGCAGCAGCAGGCATGATGAATGAGAGGCCACTAACAGCTAACGTCAGCGATGAAAGAAATAAATTAATAGAGGGGCGCATATAAGATCGGCGAATTCTAGGATGAAGTGCAATTTATGAACGGTATCGGTTAATGAGGGCAAGATGCGATAGCATTTGTGCCTTTTTGACCGGCCAGTCGAAATTGCATAATGAACTACACACATCTCACCCAAA
>NZ_JACOFV010000049.1 GCF_014284255.1 Cognatundibacterium jejuense | reverse complement strand
TTACACAACAGGAGATTGATCACGCCATGAATAGACTGAATAATCGACCAAGAAAAAGGTTAGGATACCTTACACCCAATCAGGTATTCTTCAAAAATACGCTTGCACTTCAAAATTGAACTCGCGATCCTTTATATTGATAAGAAAAGATAAAAATAAGGCCGACAAAGAAATTGGGCTTTGCACGGTGTAAGAATTATGATCGCTCAAGTTCAATTGATGTTAGCTAAAACAATGCACAGAATGTGCGGAATGAGTCAATATATAGCTTATCGCGAATTGATTTTATCCATGACCACCTCAGTGATATCCGCAGTTATTGCGGCCTAAAAATGTACTGGATGATTTTAACCATAAGTTGTTGTGCGAGTAGTCCAAGGCTTGGAATAGATTATCGAGTGGCAAGCGAACCAGCGGTGATTAGTAGTGGCAAAGGGGCAAAATACATCAGCGATGAAATAGAGAAGTGTGCACGGTCCTACACTTTGCTGCGTAATGGTATGGTATGGGAGGATTTTATAGCGAATATTAAAGACAGTTTAAAGTAAGCACCCGGTCAACACAGGTTGACCGATCCTTAGATTGATGATCGGATTTATTGAGCAGGCTTCCAGTTGTGCGGAAGTAGTTCGCTGATGCGGCTGAATGGTTGCAATGGTAGCCTTTCCAA
>NZ_JACOFV010000048.1 GCF_014284255.1 Cognatundibacterium jejuense | reverse complement strand
AATGGAATCAACAGGTCGCGGCTTACTGCCGTGGTAACTCTCGGTTGCTGTTTTTTGTGTCAGCCGCTTTCGCTTCCTTGCTGTTGAACCATTCCAAAGTACAGAGCTTTGGGTTACATATGGTAGGCAGTAGTTCCACTGGAAAAAGTACGGCTATGAAAGTCGCAGCATCAGTGTTTGGTGGTTCGGATTATGCTCAAAGCTGGTTAGCGACCCATAGCTCAATAGAGCCTACTGCACAAAAATACTCTGATGCATTATTGGTACTTGATGAGCTTGGTCAAGTAGATGGAAAAGTCGTTGGCGATATTGTCTATATGCTAGCGAATGAGAAAGGGAAGGCACGCAATACGCCGGACAAGGGAAATAGGAAAATAACGACATGGAGAGAAATATTCATTACTGATGGTGAGATAACACTAGAAGCAAAAATGGCGGAAGCGGGTAAAAAGCCAAAAGCTGGACAGGAAATAAGGATGTCACATATTCGCGCTGATGCAGGTAAAGGCTTAGGCGTGTTCGATACATTGCATTCTTTTAGTGATGGCTCTGCACTATCTCGGCATTTAGTCAGCATGGTTCAGCAATACCATGGAACCGCTGGATTAGCGTTTGTAGAATGGCTGGTGGACAGTGTTAAGTCTTTGCCTGAAATGTTAAGAACAGCAATTGATGACACGAATAATAAGCTTTGCCCCACTAATGCACATGGGCAAGTCAAACGAGTATCAGAGTTCTTTTCTTTGGTCGCAGTTGGTGGTGAATTGGCGACTGCTGCCGGAGTCACTGGCTGGGCTGATGGT
>NZ_JACOFV010000047.1 GCF_014284255.1 Cognatundibacterium jejuense | reverse complement strand
TTGGGTGAGATGTGTGTAGTTCATTATGCAATTTCGACTGGCCGGTCAAAAAGGCACAAATGCTATCGCATCTTGCCCTCATTAACCGATACCGTTCATAAATTGCACTTCATCCTAGAATTCGCCTTTCTTAAGATGAGTTATTCAAAGCATGTTCGAATGTGAAGTGCAATTAAAATTGAATGATCACAATTGGAAAATTAGAATCGCATCAGATGGTAAATCGCCACGGTAAATGATGTGGATCTTGTTTTCATCCGGGTCACGGGAATACGCACCGTAGTAGCCCTGACCATAGCGAAGACGCTCGCCAGGCGCACCTTCACTCACGCCACCGGCAGCCAAACCAGCATGAAATACGACCTTGACGCAGGAGGCGCTGGGAGCGAGAAATGCAACCATGCCTCCATTTCCTGCCGAGGCGAGCTCGCCATTAAACGGCACGCAAACATAAAACCGTGACAGAGTTCGATCAGGTAAAACCCATTATGCGGATGGTGGTCCACCATCAGGAGTAAGGTTGCGACGTTTAAGTCTCAACGGTAGCACCACCGGATCGTAAAAAGCAATTGCGCGCCGAAGATCAGAAGTACCAAATGTGAAGTGACTAAACATATTCAATTCCAGAGGACACTTACAATGAACAAGGGATGACGATTGTGGGCCTAAAGATGCGAGGAGCTGACTAACAGTGGGAACTCGACGAGCCTGTAAATAAATTTGTGTAAATGTCCACGGTCTATTAACCTCTGAAGAGGAATTTACCGATGGACATTGTAATGGATAGAGAGAAACTTAAAGCGTTGGCAAAAGAGCTTGCCAAGGACATTA
>NZ_JACOFV010000046.1 GCF_014284255.1 Cognatundibacterium jejuense | reverse complement strand
ACACGCATGCCTTCCTGAAACCAGGCTTCCGCCTCCGGATCAACCGGCGGGACGTGGTCGACTTCATACATGCAGCTAAATTCTTTGCGATGAGGATCAAAGGCTTTTAATTCCATATTGCGAGGTAGTGTCGGTTTCATCGAGCAGGCAGTCAAAGTAAAAGTGGCAAGTAAAATACAAATGAGGAGGTGGTTTAAACGGTGCATACATTCTCCTTATCCATGACGGAAGGTGACTTCGCGTGTTTCTCGGAAGGGAATGAGAAAGCCAATGATAGGAGCCTTCGCCGTTACATTGTCTTCATTAAATTTCATCAACTGCTTCCAATCATGAAATGCAATAGCCACCGCCTTTTGACTTCCATCACCACCATTACATCCGCCGAATCCCCCCGAATGCTGCTCCCATACCCACTGACGTAATTGCGCCGCTTCACGGGCATCATCCGTCAACATGTTGATTTCGCTATCCCCTGCCATACGGTGATGAACTTCCTCAACATAACTGTAAAATGCCGCGTCCATACTTACGGCAAAGGCTTACGCCATGTCCACGTAATGAGCTTATTATCTTCGTCAAATCCCGGTAAGCCTTGACCAAAACCGGTGACCGTTTGCCCTTGTGTAAACTGTCGCCAACGACCGTGATAGGTCGCTAATGTTTCTGCCATGCTGTCGGTTCTGCTGGCTTCCCAGATGCCATCTTTGGGGCACATGTCACCAACCTTGACCTTCAGCTCTGGTTTGATGAGGGCTTTGATTGGCGGGTCTTGGTAGTCGGTGTCGATCTGGTAGCCTTTGGCGCGTGCTTCGGCTTCATCTTTAGCACGCCATTCATGGGCTTTTTTCATGCGATCGGGCCACAATGCTTTCCAGTTATCTCTATCCTC
>NZ_JACOFV010000045.1 GCF_014284255.1 Cognatundibacterium jejuense | reverse complement strand
GGCGAATTCTAGGATGAAGTGCAATTTATGAACGGTATCGGTTAATGAGGGCAAGATGCGATAGCATTTGTGCCTTTTTGACCGGCCAGTCGAAATTGCATAATGAACTACACACATCTCACCCAAATAGAACGATACCAGATTTACGCATTAAGAAAAGCAGGACAAACACAAAGACAGATTGCTAGCTTACTAAAACGAAGTGAATCGACCATCAGCAGAGAATTGCGTCGTAATACTGGAAGTCGTGGTTATCGTCCAAAGCAAGCTCATAAAAAGTCAGAGGAGCGACGTGCAATTAACGCGCGGCGCATTGACGAGGATGTCTGGGAGTTTGCGCAAGAACGACTATTGGAGCAATGGAGCCCAGAGCAAATTAGCGGTCATGCGGCGATAAGTCCGGAAACAGTTTATCAACGTGTCTATGCGGATAAACGATCAGGCGGAGCACTTTGGAAAAATCTACGTTGTCAGAAGAAACGAAAAAAACGATATGGTAAGTTAGAGCGAAGAGGCAGTATACCGAATAGACAATTTATCGAAGACAGGCCAGCAATTGTAGAGCAGCGCAGTCGAATAGGCGATTGGGAAGCAGATACGATCATTGGCAAAAACCATCGGCAAGCTATTGTGAGTATCGTAGAACGCAAGACAGGATTAACGTTGATTCGAAAAGTGGAACGTAAGACAGCGCACGCAGTAGGTCAGGCGATGATTGAATTGCTTGAACCTTATCGTAAAAAAGTACGCACCATCACCTCAGACAACGGACGAGAATTTGCCCAACATGAAACAATCGCCTCTGCCTTAAAAGCTGACTTTTATTTCGCGCATCCCTATGCATCTTGGGAGCGAGGAACGAACGAAAACACGAATGGATTGATTAGGCAATACTTTCCGAAGAACAGAGATTTCACCACGATTACACAACAGGAGATTGATCACGCCATGAATAGACTGAATAATCGACCAAGAAAAAGGTTAGGATACCTTACACCCAATCAGGTATTCTTCAAAAATACGCTTGCACTTCAAAATTGAACTCGCG
>NZ_JACOFV010000044.1 GCF_014284255.1 Cognatundibacterium jejuense | reverse complement strand
ATAGTGCATTAATAACAACAAAGAGATAAGAAAAACTTTTTGACGGTATCTATGACGGTATCTTTGATTTTTAAAAATGAAAAGTCCTTTATTCATGCGGGTTTCAAGACATTATTCGTCTTCCCCCCTCCGCCAATATTAAGTTTCAAGCAGTACCAAGAAACACCAAAAACCCGCATGTCTCCCAGTGAGTATGCGGGTTTTTTTTTAGGGTTTCTGATGTTTTAGATGAAATATTGACATCTTACTTTTTTGCATCCATGCTTGCAAAATGCTCAAGAGAGCGACTCCATTTATAACTATGGCATTAAGTACAGTAGGATCAGGAAAAACATGTAAATTGGTTGGTGGTTATAGCTTGCATTTTTAAATTAAATCGAACATTAAAAAAGCTTGTGTATCGCCTACTAACCGACAATTGCTAAGAAAATTAATTGTTTCGTTCAGTGTTAGATTTCAGGAAGCTTTAACCATCTTTAGAAAGTAAATCCCGTGCATTTAGAAAGTCTAACCGTAAAAAATTATCGAAAATTTCGTTCTACGGATAATACCGTATGCTTCGTCAAGCCTGAAGCTATTGCAAGAAGTCCTGATGAAAAGCAGGCAAAGACAGCAATTTCTCGATCCACTACTTTAATTATTGGCAAGAATAATTCCGGTAAAACGACCGTTGTCAATGCATTGAAATTGCTATGTGGTAACGAGCAGCCATCAGCATCAGACTTCAATCTCTCATACTTAAATGAATTATTCGAAGACTACAAGAAAGCGTTTGACGAGAATAATGCAACAAAGTTTGAAAGCTTGGGGACTCCGAATTTAGAGTTCAACTTGATGGTTAAAGTGGACTTTAATGATGAAGATTTGATGACGCACCTTGCACCATTTATTCCGATTAGTGAAAAGGGGGATGCCAAGCCAGTTAGGTAAGCACCCGGTGAAGTCATCTTGAAGTTAAGAGCGTAAGCGTAGATGATCGTGTCCACTTATTAAGTGGACACTTGTACATGATGGAAGATGGAATCAATACGCCTAGACGGCGTCGGCGACACA
>NZ_JACOFV010000043.1 GCF_014284255.1 Cognatundibacterium jejuense | reverse complement strand
AAAATGGCAAAAGGTAAGTTCGAACGCACCAAGCCGCACGTCAACGTCGGTACAATTGGTCACGTTGATCACGGTAAAACTACACTGACAGCAGCGATTGCGACAGTATTGTCCAAAAAATTTGGTGGCGAAGCAAAAGCCTACGATCAAATTGACGCGGCGCCAGAAGAAAAAGCACGTGGTATTACAATTAACACTGCTCACGTAGAATACGAAACAGCCGGTCGCCACTACGCTCACGTTGACTGCCCAGGCCATGCTGATTATGTTAAAAACATGATTACTGGTGCTGCTCAGATGGACGGCGCGATCCTGGTTTGCTCCGCAGCAGACGGCCCAATGCCACAAACACGTGAACACATCCTGTTGGCTCGCCAAGTTGGTGTTCCATACATCATCGTGTTCCTGAACAAATGCGACATGGTTGATGACGCTGAATTGTTGGAATTGGTCGAAATGGAAGTACGCGAATTACTGTCCAAATACGAATTCCCAGGCGACGACTTGCCAATCATCCAAGGTTCCGCAAAATTGGCGCTCGAAGGCGACAAAGGTCCATTGGGCGAAGAGGCTATCATGAAATTGGCTGATGCACTCGATAGCTACATCCCAACACCAGAACGCGCAGTTGACGGCGCCTTCTTGTTGCCAGTAGAAGACGTGTTCTCCATCTCTGGTCGCGGTACAGTTGTAACAGGCCGTATCGAACGCGGTATCGTTAAAGTCGGCGAAGAGATCGAAATCGTTGGTATTAAAGATACAGTAAAAACAACATGTACTGGCGTTGAAATGTTCCGCAAATTGCTGGATCAAGGTCAAGCTGGTGATAACGTTGGTGTATTGTTGCGCGGTACTAAGCGTGAAGATATCCAGCGTGGTCAAGTGTTGGCAAAGCCAGGTTCAATCAAGCCGCATAGCCATTTCACTGGTGAGATCTATGTATTGTCTAAAGATGAAGGTGGTCGTCATACACCATTCTTTAACAACTACCGTCCACAGTTCTACTTCCGTACAACGGACGTAACTGGTTCGATCGAGTTGCCAAAAGACAAAGAAATGGT
>NZ_JACOFV010000042.1 GCF_014284255.1 Cognatundibacterium jejuense | reverse complement strand
CTTTCAGATTACTTTAACGTTCAAAACCACTAACTCATCATCACTTTTAAAAACCGTAGAGCAAATAAATACTGTGTTGCTCTACGGTTTTTGCTGTGCTTCTGTGCCTCTGTGGTGAGAGGTTTTTATTTCAAAGCGAAGCTTAAGCTGCTTTTTTTGCTACTTTGCTCATGCTGCCAGACAACACAACAGAGTGCAGGTCAGCGGCAAATGCGCGAACTTCTTCCATAGAGCTCTTGTTGCGACGTACCAGGAAGTTGTAACCCAACACTGCTGGAACCGCTACTGCCAAACCAATCGCCGTCATGATCAGCGCTTCACCAACTGGACCAGCAACTTTATCGATGGAAGCTTGACCGGACATACCGATCGCTGTCAACGCGTGGTAGATACCCCATACTGTACCGAACAAACCAACGAACGGTGCTGTAGAACCAACCGTCGCCAAAAATGCCAGGCCATCTTGCAAACGGCTTTGAACTTTATCAACAGCACGTTGGATAGACATAGAAACCCAAGTGTTCAGGTCGATTTGCTCTAACAATGCGCCTTCGTGGTGTTCAGTTGCTTTGATACCAGAGTCAGCGATGAAACGGAATGGGCTGCCTTCTTTCAATGTTGCAGAACCAGCCTGAACAGATGCTGCTTTCCAGAACTTTGTACGTGCATCAGTTGCCTGACCAGACAATTTCACTTGATCGATGATCTTAGTGATCAGAATGTACCAAGAACCCATGGACATGATTGCCATGATAATCAATGTGCCTTTAGCAATAAAGTCACCAGTTTTCCACAATGCATCTAAACCGTATGGATTTTCGATAACTTCTTTAGTTGGTGCTGCTGCATCCGCTGGAGCGGCTGCTGGTGCTGCGGCGTCAACTGGTGCTGCTGGTGCAGTAGCAGAAGCTGCTGGCGCTGCAGGAGCAGAAGCTGCTTCGTCAGCGAAAACTGGAGCAACAACAGTAGCGCTCAATGCCAAGAGGGCAGTCGCCAGGAATGCGGAGAAACGAGATTTCATAAACTTACTTCCTTACTCAGTTAATTAGATTTAAATATTGTCGATTTGCATCGAGCTATTTTTCTTTAGTTTGCGCAGCGCTGCTACGCAAGCATTTTATTAGTCAAGCTTCCACACGTACTGAACCTTAGTCCAAGTCTGTTGCGGTTTGCCGTCCACGGTACCTGGTTTGTTTTTGCATGAACCCGACATCAACTGTGAGCGCACTGCATTATCCAAACCGCGGAA
>NZ_JACOFV010000041.1 GCF_014284255.1 Cognatundibacterium jejuense | reverse complement strand
TGAGCTTCCCTCGATAATTAGTTCACCATCAGGTGAATGTCATGCAGCGAGATTCTCTTGATTTTGTTTCTTCATCCAGTCTTCCAGATATTGAACGGGAGAGCGGTAACCTAATGTCGAATGCTGCCGTGTTCGATTATAAAACACCTCAATATATTCAAAGCTCGCAGCTTTCATTGCATCATGGGTCGCATATCGAATTCCATGATAACGCTCATTCTTGAAGCTGTTAAACCAGCTCTCGGTAGGCGCATTATCCCAACAATTTCCCTTACGACTCATGGAGCAAACCATGCCAAACTCCTTGAGCTTGCTCTGAAACGCCTTACTGGCATATTGACTGCCACGATCTGAATGATGCATGACCCCAGCTGTCGGTCGGCGACGGAACCATGCCATCGTCAGCGCATCCGTCACAATGTCGCTAGTCATGCGTGGTTTTAGCGACCAACCGATCACTTCTCGATTGAATAAATCAAGCACGATTGCCAGATAGAGCCAGCCTTCATCCGTCCACAAATAGGTGATGTCAGAAGTCCACGCTTGATTCGGCGCAGTCGGCATAAAGTTTCTATCAAGCAGGTTATCTGCGACGGGTAACGCATGTTTCGAATCTGTCGTTACCTTGTAGCGGCGCTTATGGCGTGCGTGTATGCCATGTTCTCGCATCAATCGTTCGACACGTTCTTTGCTAGCTGTAAAGCCGCGCAATCGCAATTCTCTGATCATGCGAGGGCTACCATACGCGCCCTTGAGTTCAGCATGAATGGCACGAATGATTGCCAGCATCTGTACGTCTGTTAAGCGCTTTCTGCAAGGAATTCCTCCGCGTTGCCAGGCGCGATAGCCACTCACACTGACTTCAAAAACGGTACACATTTCTGTTAAAGAATAGGTTTTGCTGTTGGCAGCGATCCATGCATACTTCACAGAACATCTTTCGCGAAGTATGCCACCGCCTTTTTTATGATTTCGTTCTCCCGCTTAAGTCTGGCAACTTCTGCTCTTAATCGGGATAGCTCCATGGCTTCTGGTGTGACGACTTTCGTGCCTGCGCCTTTAAGTTTTCCTTCAGATGAGGCCTTGATCCAATTGCGCAGGGTTTGGTCACTTAACCCCAGCTCTCTGACGACGACAGAGATGGCTTCACCATCTGAAACACGTTTAACGGCCAGTTCTTTAAACTCGGTGGTGTAAGCTTTTTTTGGTATCCTGTTCATCATTTGTCTTTCCAAAGTTACGTTTATTTTACGTCACCTTTGGGGAACTAAATTTCGGGGGAAGCTCA
>NZ_JACOFV010000040.1 GCF_014284255.1 Cognatundibacterium jejuense | reverse complement strand
GGATCGTTAAGGTAATGTGTCAACGCCGACCAGCGATTCAAACTGTATTCGATTGCCTTGAAGGTAGCACCACCACCAGGGACTCGCTGACGTTGAACCAGTAACCATTGATGCAAGGCGTCTACAACTGGCTTGGCTTGTGTTTGACGAATGGCTAATCGTTGCGCTGGATCGAGCAAACTTGCTTCGCGTTCCACGTCGTAGAGTCGCGCATATAAATCCAGTACCTCTCCAGCTATCTGACTACTGTGATTTGCCCATAGCTCATGGAATTTGCGTCGGGCGTGCGCCATACATCCGGCCTCCGTGATTCCGGATTTGAACAGCGCCTTATAACCTGGAAAGTCATCGCAGACGAGGGTGCCTCGCCATCGCCCCAGGAATTGTTCTGCATGCTTGCCGCCACGGCTCTCTGCAAAGTCAAATACCACCGATCTCATGCTACTTAACGGTGTACTGCAATAACTCCACAAGTAGGCCCGGTGCGTCTTCCCATGTCCAGGCTTGAGCATCGGAAGTGGCGTTTCATCAGCATGCAACACCGGTTGAGTCAATAATTCTTGTTTCAACGCATCCACCAACGGTTGTAGCGCAACACCGCAACGGCCTACCCATTCGGATAGCGTGGAATCGGGAATGGCTAATCCAGACCGTTCAAAGATGCCGCTTTGGCGGTACAGAGGAAGGTGATCGGCATATTTAGCGACAAGTACCTGAGCCAGCAATCCGGAGGTCGGGATGCCCTTATCGATGATTTGTGCAGGTACCGGCGCTTGTACCAATGTTTCGCATTGATGGCAGACCCACTTGCCACGAACATGGCGCTCTACCGTGAATACGCCGGGTTGGTAATCGAGTTTCTCGGCTACGTCCTCACCGATCCGTTTCATTTGGCAACCGCACTGACACAACGTTGAATCCGGTTCATGGTGAATGTCAGTGCGCGGCAGTTCTGCCGGGAGTCGGACGCGTTTGGGTTGCTGTTTGGCTGGTTCTGCTTGCAGGGGATTTGTCAGTGCCAGTTGCTCCATTTCGGCAGTGACGGCCGCTAAGTCGGTGTCGAGCGTTTCGAACAGTTCACGCTGCTGTTCGCCGGTATAAGCTTCGCTGGTCGCTGCAAATTTCTGGCGTTTAAGAATAGCTAATTCATGAGTCAGTTTGGCGTTCATCGCCTGCTGATGAATCAGCAACTGAATCAGTTGTTCTTTGGTGTAATCGTCGATGGCGGTAGCAAAGTTCATGTCTGGCAGTGTGCCAGAGCAGAGGTGATTTAATCAAAGACGTTTACAGAAGTTTACAACTTTGTGGTCTCAGTACTA